>PAHZ01000017.1 GCA_002711005.1 Chloroflexota bacterium | reverse complement strand
TTTATTTTTTTTGGATTATTTGTCATTAAATCTATTTTTGAAACATTCAAGTCACGTAATATTTCTGCTGCAACTGAAAAAGTTCTTGGGTCAGCAGAATAGCCAAGATGCAAATTTGCATCAACTGTATCTAATCCTTGATCTTGTAAAATGTATGCTTTTAATTTGTTGGTAAATCCAATACCTCTGCCTTCTTGTCTTAGGTATATTAGTATACCGTATTCCGAGTTAGATATTTCATTTAATGACATATCTAATTGCTCTCCACAATCACATCTTGAACTCTTAAACACTTCGCCTGTTAAGCATTCACTATGTACACGTACAATAGGTGTTTTTGTTTTCTTATTAAGTTTACCTTTTTGTAAAACAACATGCTCTAATCCGTCAGGATAAGATTTGTAATTTTTGATATTGAATGCTCCAAATGAAGTTGGTAATGACGGATATTCAGCACTTTTTCTTATAAAAGTTTCAGTTGGTTCGTCAGGGGTAATATTTACCAAATTGTTTTCTTTTCTATATTTGATGATATCTTCTACACTCACAATTTTGATGTCATGTTCTTTGGAAAACTTAACAAGATCATCTCTTCTTGCCATAGTTCCGTCTTCATTTATTATTTCGCATATTACACCAGCAGGGTACAAATCTGATAATATGCATAAATCTACTATACTTTCAGTTTGCCCATCTCTTTTTAGTACTCCACCTTCAGCATATCTCAATGGAAATATATGACCTGGTCTTGCCAAATCTTCAGGTAAAGTTTTATCAGAAATAAGCATTTTTATAGTATTTGATCTATCATCGGCTGATATACCAGTAGTTGCACCTTTAATAGCATCAACAGTAATGGTAAATGCTGTTTCATTGGAAGAAGTATTATCTGTAACCATACGTGTAATATCAAGAGAGTCTAATCTGCTTCCTAACATAGGTACACAGATTAGTCCTTTTCCATAAATAGACATGAAGTTTATCATCTCAGGAGTTACTTTATCTGCTGCAAACGCCAAATCACCTTCGTTTTCTCTATCTTCATCATCAACAATAATTATCATTTTACCGTTTTTAAGGTCTTTTATTATTTCTTCAATATTGCTCAACATAGTTTTATTTTTTTGTGTTTAACAGTTTTTCTATATACTTTCCAGTAATATCAAATTCAAGATTAACATTTTGCCCAATCGTTTTATTTTTTAAATTTGTATTTTCAAGGGTAAAAGGTATTATTGATATGGAAAAATAATTACCTGCACATTCTACTATTGTGAGACTAATCCCGTCTACTGAAATATATCCCTTTTCTACTACATATTTAGAGTGTGTTTCAGGGATCGATATTGTAAATATTTTGGCATTTACATTTGTTTCTTGTTCTATAATTTCACCAACGCAGTCTACGTGCCCTTGAACCAAATGACCTCCTACTAAACCATTGTATCTTAATGGTTTTTCTAAATTAACTAATTCATCTTCAGACAATTCATTTAAGTTTGTTCTATTAATTGTTTCAGGTGTAACTTCAACACTAAATGTTTCTTTATTTTTACTAATAACTGTAAGACATATCCCGTTAATTGCGATACTTTCAGAAATATTTAATTCTTTTGATAATTTTTCTTCTTGAATAACTAAAATATTATCTTTGAACTCTACTATTCTCCCTATTTTTTCAACAATACCACTAAACATTTAAAACCAACCTTTTATTAAAATATCTTCTCCAATTTTAGTATGCTCTATGTTTTTCAGATTTACTATATCAGTCATTTTATCACTTTCAATATTTGAAAACGGAACATATTCTGATCCCCCAATAATCTTAGGGCTAATAAACATCAGTATTTTATGAATTAGTTTAAGTCTTAAAAGTTCACTTGAAAGTGTGCTACCGCATTCAATTAATATATTTGTTAAGTTATGCTTTAGTAAAATCCCGTTTAAATAAGTAAGATCAACTCTGCCAGATTTATTCAATGGAACTTTTTCTATTAGTACAGACTTGGCAATTAATTCATTTTTTGTTTTTTCACTCATTTCTGAGGTGATAATAATACAGTTGGAATCAAGGCAATTTGACTCTAAAGGAATTTTACCTTTTGTATCTATTATAATTTTTTTTGGTTGATATCCTTTTTTATTGTTTTTTAATCTTACATTCAAAATCGGATTGTCTTCTAAAACAGTATTAATTCCTGTTAAAATACCATCTGAATTAGATCGATATTCATGCACTAATTTTCTGGATTCTTTTCCAGATATCCATTTCGAATTTCCAGAATTAGTGGCAATTTTCCCGTCTAAAGACATTGCCATTTTGAGAGTTAGAAATGGAGTTTTTGTTTTCACATAATGATTATAGGCTTCTAATGAATAATTTATTGTTTTGTTTATTTTTGACATTTCTGTTTTTATATTAGCTTTAATCAACTCATTGATTCCAGCTCCATTAATTTTAGGATTTATATCTTTCGATCCAATTACCACATGTTTAATTTTACTTTTAATTATTTGATCAGTACATGGAGGAGTATTTAAAGTTAGATTGCATGGTTCTAATGTTGTGAATAGTGTCGATTCTTTTAAGTCTTCATTACAACTATTAATAGCTTCAATTTCTGCATGATTATGCTTAAATCTTTGAGTGTGCCCTCTTCCAATAATTTTATTATCCTTAGATACTATAATTGCTCCAACAGGAGGATTAGGAGAGCAATTTCCCATTGCTAACAAAGCTTCATTTGCTGCTTCCTGCATAAAGTCCATAGTTATTTTTTGAAATCTTTATGAAATAAGCTCGCAGTAGGAAGTCTTTGTCCCTGATATTTTGAATTTAATTTATCAGATCCATAAGGAATTTCAACAGGAGTTGTTAATTTATTGAAAGACATTTGGCCAATTTTCATACCTTTATATAAAGTTATTGGAAGATTGGATACATTACTTAATTCAAGAGTTATATTACCTTTAAATCCAGGATCAATATATCCTGCTGTTGAATGTATTAGTAATCCGACTCTTCCTAGTGAACTTTTTCCTTCTAATCTTGAAACTAAATTTGTTGGTATTTCTACATATTCTAATGTACTACCTAGAACAAATTGATTTGGATGTAAGATAAAAGGATGTTTATCATCTACTTTAACTAAAGAGGTAAGATTATGTGATATGTTTTTTACATCAATATATGGAATATCTGTATTTCTGAATACAAGTATATTTTCATCTAACCTGACGTCGATACTTGCTGGCTGAATTGCATTTTCACCCAATGGTTCTATTATTATATTTTTATTTTTTAATTCTTCTTTAATACTTTTATCACTTAAAACCATTTTTTATACTCCAATAATTATTTAATACTAAACCCCATATTTACATTAAACGTAATAGTTAATTGCCCGGAATTTATTTCTGTAGAGGGAGCTGCATAAGCCATTTTTGTCATCATCATATCTGACTCAGGTAAAGGTTGCGTAAAATTAGTAGGGGAGTGTTCAGATATATAGAAAGGTGATCCAAGAGAAACTCCTGCGTAATCAGCTAATCTTTGAGCTTTTTGTATAGCATTATTTACAGCATTTTTTCTTAATTCGTTTTCATATTTTGTAGGGTTTTCGATTGAAAAGTTTATGCTGTTTATTCTTAAATTATTTCCAACTGAATTTGGACCGGTTGACAACTGATCTATTAGTGAACCCACATTTTCCAAATCTCTATATTTAAATTTTGTGTTGTGAGTGACTTTATAGCTTGTTAACTTTGACTTTCCTTGGCTATATTGGTATTGAGGAGAAATAGTATATCTAGTAGTTACTATTTCTTTTTCTATTATTTTATTTTTATCCAATACGTTTAGTAATATTTGATTAGCACCAGACACTTCTTCTACAGCTTTAGATACACTTAAATTTGTTGCTTCAATTCCCAAGTTAATTTCAACTAAATCGGCTTCCACCATTACTGATGAAGATCCTGAAACAGTTATTCCGTTTTGTGCACTAGAAATAATAGTGCTATTTTGGGGGGACATACTTTTAGTTATATCTGAATCTTGATAAACCTTTGCATTTACAGGGGTATTATTTTGATTCTCCTGTGAGTTACTTATTTCATCAGCACCACAGGAAATTAAAAATAATATAATTGGTACTGTGACTATATATTTTGATAACAATTTCATAATATTATATTAATCCTAAACAATTAATTATAGTTTACATAAATAATACTAAAATAATAATAAGTATTTATAACAAAATGAAGTCTATGAAATATTTTTANAAAATGTGGAAAGGAATAAACGAACTTTCTGAAAGTTTGTTATTAGGAATTTTGTTTTTTATTTTGNTAAATTTAACACTTCAAAATTANGAAGTTGTTGGNGATAGCATGGTTCCAAATTACAATCAAGGTGATAGATTNCTTCTATTAAAATTTTCATATTTAAAAANCCCGAATTCTGATGAGTATATTAAACCTTTTAATCCTAAAAGAGGTGATGTTGTTGTATTTAATTATCCTAATAATCCCNAACGTAAATTTATCAAAAGAGTAATTGGNATTNCTGGNGATACTATTGAAATTTCAAAAGGGAAAATNTACCTTGATGACAGTCNAATTAANGAANCATACTTAGATAACGATAAATACAAGGATCTGTCTGATTTTGGCCCTGTAACAATAAGTACAGGGCATGTATTTGTTCTTGGNGATAATAGNTGGGTTAGTAACGATTCAAGAAATTGGGGAGAACTAAGTTATGATTATATAATTGGTGAACCAATGATTAAATATTGGCCACTTAATTAATTTTTAAAGAAAAACCAATTATCTCCACTTTCAAATTGCCATCTTTCAAAGTTTCTATCAGAAACTCCAGATCTGCCACTTCCAATAAACCATCCNGCATCAGTATTATCACAAGCTAACGGATTCGCATCTCTATATTCTCTTGGAATAATCACATCAGAAAAAGAATTGACACCTTTATTTTCAAATTGTTTAAATACTTCTTCACTTGATACTTCTAAAAATGAAGGAGCATAGGTTTTGCCATTTTTTACTTGGACTTCAACTGCTATTTCACCCCAAGTGTTTTCATCACCAAATGTTCCTATCTGTTGCCCAGCTTTTACTTCTGAGCCTTCTTTCAATCCATCTAATAGAGCAACGTGAAAATATCCAAAATAATAACCAGGATTATTTTTCGACACAATTTTAAAATTAGATTCAGTTCCATATGGATTTTCCTTATATGAAACACCAATAATATAGCCATCTACCGGAGAAAAATATTTAATTGACATCCATTCAAAAGTATGAGGAGTTTTGGCATACAAATCACTAGAATTAGGGACTCCAACTGGGATTAGATAGTGTTTCATACTTTTACAATTTTTATTTGTGGGATCGTGTTCATCAGTACTAGGCGTATAATTGTGACCAACACCAGATCTGATTTTTGATATTTTTGAAAACTTTTCAATTTCAGTAAAATTAAATTTGGCTATTTTAAGAGGATTATATGGATCAAAGCTGTCTGCATATTTTAGCTTGTCCCAAAAATCTTTGGTTTCTCCGCCACTACCTTGATTGTCTTTTTTTGCTTGGGCTATCCCTTTTAAACATTCATCTCTTGCCACAGCAGGAACATTTGCACATGGGTTTTTTGAATTCATATCTACACTAGATTTATCACCTTTTTGAATTTGATTAGGAGGTGCTTGGTGTGTGGTTGATTTATTTGATGAGTTAATCATTTGGGTAGCCATTTGAATGTCGGAAGTTGTTTTTTGTATACACATATTTTTTGAAAAGTCAGGAGCACTAGAACAAAGTTCTTTTGGGTCCAGTTTATCCAAGGTTCCTGAAATCATAGCTGATTGAATTGCATTAGAAATAAATTTAGTTAGATCATTTGGTGATGAAATATTAGGCGCAGGAGAAGGAGTTACAATATTAGGCTTACTACTTGCGATTGGAGCTTTTGGAGGTATAGGTGTTTTAGGTGTTGACACAATTGGAGGGGGAGAAACTGGAGGTATAGAGTTAACAGTTTTAGGATCAGTAGAATCTTTGGAGTCAGATTTGGTTTTAGAATTGGATGTGGAAGGAGGGACGGGTTTAGTTTCGTCTGACTTCGGGACAGGATTAGACTTAAGTGAAGGAGTGGGTTTGGGCCCAGGTACTGGCTTTGAAGAATTAATACTCTGACTGTCAGTTTGACTTAATTGAATATTATTTTCTGTGGTTTTTGTTGTGTTATTATCTCCACAAGCTATTATAGGGGAAATTAATAAAATTAAAATAAGATTTATTTTTTTAAAATTACTCATGCAAAATTCTCTCGGAGAAATAGATTATTAAAAATAATTATATTAATATAATAAAATTAGTAACAATCTGCAAACTAAAGTTGTAAAATATATACGTAATTTTAAGGACCGGTAGCTCAGTTGGTAGAGCGCAACACTTTTAATGTTGATGTCGTGAGTTCGAGCCTCACCCGGTTCATTTCCTTCACTAATTCCTAGCTAATGGCTTTAATTTTCCTATCCAAGCAACAATTGTTATTAATATGATCTGAATTATTGCTCTGATAACATGCCCTTGTTGTGAAAGTCTGTTTTCACCAATTTCAATATCATTTATCCACATATTTATATTTGCCCAATATACAATTATAAGAAAAAGAATAAACCCTAAACTTGCAATTCTTCTTGATGAAGGTATTATTATCAAAATTCCTAACATGATTTCAAAAAGCCCACTTATATATACCCAAAATAAAGGATATCCGATAATTTTTGGAACTATTGGCTCAAACCAATCAGGATCTAAAAAATGTTGTATTCCTATGTATATAAACCAACTACCATAAGTAATTGCAAGAATCAGTCTTATTAGATCTGCGTTTATATTTTTTATTATTTTGAAAATCATTGTTTAATATTAATTTTAATTTCTTTTTTATACTAGTTCGTATAGTATGTAACAATAATCTCTATATTTTACTATGATCAGAATTGCTACAGCTATATTCGCCAGTTATATTATTGGAGCGATCCCATTTTCATTTATGATAGGATCCAAATATAAACAAAACTTGTTTCTAAAAGGTAACAGGAAATCAGGTGCTGCCAATGTTTTGAAAACTTCTGGATTAAAACCAGCTCTTTTGGCTTTTACAGCGGATTTCACAAAAGGCTCAGGAACTATGATTGCTGCAAGATCTCTAGGTTTTGATAATAGTATAGTTATTGTATTGGCCATGAGTACTATAGTAGGGCATTGGAAATCTATCTTTATAAGATTTAAGGGTGGGGATGGCTATGCTACGTTAGCAGGAATTACTCTCTCATTATTTAATGTTGCTGGTTTTATTACATTTGCTGGAGCTAGCATGATAACCTACTTAGCTAGATTTTTTAAGTATTCATCCACATTAAGTGTACCTGGTGGATATCTGATATTATTGATTTGTACAAGAAATATGAATGTTCAAGTAACTGGAATGGGTGTTATTTACTTTTTGGTTTTCTTTAAATCTAATTATGCCATTATAAGACAAAAATACCTGGATTAATTAAACACTATAACTAATTTAACAACTTATTTATGGCTTCAGACAACTATAAAATTGGAATAGATTTAGGTGGTACAAAAATTGAAATTATACTGCTTGATAAAAGCGGAACTGAACTATTTCGAAAAAGAATTAAAACACCGCAAAATAGCTATAGTCTTACATTGGAATTAATTTCAAAATTAGTTTTTGAGGCTGAAAAATTGATCAACTTTGATGCTACAGTAGGAATAGGAATCCCTGGTAAACTTTCACAAAAAAATGAATTGATTGAGTATGCAAATAGTACTTACCTAATAGGCAAACCATTGATTTCCGATTTGGAAAATTTGTTGAATAGAAAAATAAATGTTCAAAATGATGCTAATTGCTTTACATTATCTGAATATACAGATGGAGCTGGAAAAAATGTTGATTCACTATTTGGTGTAATACTTGGCTCAGGCGTTGGAGGAGGTATAGTTATTAATGACAGGTTGCATGAGGGATTAAACTCAAATAGTGGCGAGTGGGGACATAATCAAATGCCTTGGTCAAGTGAATTGGAATTGAAATCTAATCCTTGTTATTGCGGAAGATTAGGATGTATTGAAACATTTTTATCTGGTAAAGGATTTCAAAAAACATTTTTTAATATCACAAATAAGAACATCTCCCCAGAGAAAATTGTAGAATTAGTAGATCAAGAAGACGAGTTTGCTATTCAGGCTATGGAGTTATACGAATTAAGATTAGCAAAAAGTTTATCAATAGTTATTAATTTATTAGANCCAGACATGATAGTCTTAGGAGGNGGATTNTCTAANATAAATAGAATTTATGATAAAGTTCCAATNCTATTAGATGAATATGTATTATCAGATTCAATAAGCACNCAAATCATCAAAGCAGTTCATGGAGATTCAAGTGGTGTACGGGGAGCTGCGTGGCTTTAGTNTAACTAGAAACACTAAAGNGTGACAATTTTGTGACAATTTTNTAACACCAGATTATAAAAGACTGAAGGAAAACTTTATAGCTTACAAAAAAAATATGTTAAGATTAAATTATGNCTGAAATAATAGAAATAGATAATGGNGTTTACGCTAGAATAGTTGAGGGTTTGACAAACTCAGGGATTATTGTTGGCTCTTCAGAGATTATGGTAATTGACAGCCTTCGAGTACCNAGTCACGCCAGACAATTAATTGATGATGTAAAACGCATTTCTGATAANCCAATTAAGTACCTTATAGATACACACTCGCATTGGGATCATTCATGGGGAAACGAAGAATTTCTTAATTCAACAATCATTGGTCATAGTAATTGCTATAAAGAAATGACAGANTCTTCTTGGAATAAACAATGGCTTGATAAAATAGTATCAGCAAAAGATCCGTGGTCNAANGAAGCTGAGATTGTTAATATCACTCCTCCAAATATGACATTTAATGATCAAATGACACTATTTTTAGATGATAGAAAAATTGATTTGAAATATTTTGGAAAAGCACATACTAGTGGAGATATATTTATACATTTACCAAAGGAAAATATTTTATTTACAGGTGATGTAATACAAAATAAAGGNATTCCATTTTTCGGTGATAGCTANCCAANTGATTGGATGGAGACTTCTAAAAAAATACTAAATACTAAACCAACTACATTTGTTGCAGGGCANGGNAAAATAGGTACTTATAGTGACATGATTGATGCTAATAATTTTGTTGATGAAATAATAAATGATTGTGTTCAACTNAAAAACAAACAACCTGACCAGAAATTGATAAACAAATATAAAGAAAAATATTCTGGATGGAGAAAAATTGAAATGATTGAATCATCTGTTTTAGAACTGGTAAGTCGACTATGATTGAATTTCAGAAGGGCAGTGCTAGTTCGAAAATTAAAACATTTCTTAATCAGGTACACGAAGAATATGAACAATCAAACGGTATTTCTGATAAATATTTTGAATTTTCTATCACTATCAGTTCTGACAATCAAATTGTAGGAGTATTATCAGGCTATACAGTGTTTTCTGAAGTTTATGTTGAAAATATAGTGATTCATCGAAACTACAGAGAGAAAGGTTATGGAAAAAAATTATTGAAATTTTTGGAAGACAAATTTGAGAATGAAGGATATAACAATATCAATTTGTCCACAAGCGAATTCCAAGCACCTACATTTTATGAAAAATGTGGGTATAAATTGGAATTTGTCAGAAAAAACAAAATCAATCCTAAATTAACTAAATATTTCTTTGTTAAATTTTTTGATAATCCAAATCAATATATGGGCGTATTATAAAATAACCCTTTGCTATGTGAATTAAATCACTAAATATATTACAAATTATTTTTATATTATGTATTATGTTATGGATTTATTTGTTAAGCGCTTTGTATGGATAATAAAATAACTAGGTTTCTATCTCGAAAACCTTTTTTATTCATAGCTGTTACAATCATGTTAACAGGAATTTTTTCTTACGTTTCTTCAGAAGACACAAGTATTGATGAAGTAAGTTTCGATACTGGTGGTGATGTTTTTGATTTGAATGAAAAAATTAACCGTAATTTTCAATCTCCAGTTCATGTTACATCTGTCATTGTTGAGTCCAAAAATAATGATTTATTAGAACCAATAGTGTTTAAAGAAATTCTTGCCAACCAAAATAAATTACTTGAAACAGACAAATTAGGGCAATTAGCAACTAGTGCAGGATTAGAAAATAAAGAACTATTATTTAGTTATAATGATTTGACTACTGGTACAAAAATATCTGGAATATCAACTTTAGTAGATACTGTTGATACATTTTTAAAAGAACAATTGATGATAAAAGATGGCGTAAACGGTGCTGATTATGATCAATTGAAATTTGCTATTGCACAATTAATAGAATATTCAGAATCAACTAGTGTTTTAGAATGGCTACCACGTGATGATAAACACACAAATTATATCGAAGTTGAAAACGAGTATGGAAAATACAAACAATGGTCTTCTAATGCATTATTAGTTAGCGTTTTACTTGATAACAATAAGATGGGAGGAGGTAATGTAGATTACGGATTGGGAGCTGATCAAGCTACAATTGATAAGGAACGAGTTGGAAGAGAAATTGTAAAAATTTTATCTGGTGAAGAAACTAATTATAAAGTTTGGCCAATTGCAGTGGATGTTAATTTATATTCCGAAGAACAAGGAGCTGTTTCAGGAACATATTTAGTATTAACAGTAATTGCGGCAATTCTTGTTTCAGGATTTAGTTTGAGATCATATTATACTGTTGCAACTATAGGTTTTGGGATAGCAGCTCTAATAATATGGCTAAAAGGTATGATTAGTATACTAGGATTAAAAGGAGGATTAATAGTTGATTTTATTGTTCCTATTTCTATGGTCTCTTTAGGCGTAGATTTTGCTATTCATGCTATAAGAAGATATCAAGAATCAAAAGAAATATTTGGTAATAATGTAAAAAAAGCTTTATCAGTAGGATTAACTGCAGTTTCTGGAGCGTTGATACTTGCAGTAATGAGTGATAGTTTAGCATTTTTAGCAAATACAGTTACTGGTATTGAAGCCTTAATTCATTTTGGATTTGCTGCAGCTACAGCCACAGTTTCTTCATTTATTTTATTAGGAATAATGGCACCTGTAGCATATATGAAAATTGATCAATTATTAATTAAGTACAATCAAAATGACAAAGACATAAATGTGTTTATAAAAATAATTTTTGGGATACTAGCAGCGAGTTTAGCTGGAACTTCTGTAATATTAACTGTTGTTCTAGATCCTGGGTATGGTGGCCTTGCATTACTAGCTTACTTGTTATTATTTATAATTTTACCAATTACTATTATAAAAACTTTCGGCAATATTAGAATTTTCCCAGCAACCTCTAATAAAAATAAAGACAAAATATCTTTATTTGCAAAATTTGACATAGTAACTATTCTTTCTGGAATAACTAAGTATAAATATCCTGTTGTTTTATCTGCTGTTCTTTTGACTGTATTTGCAGGATACTATGCTTTAAAGTTAGAGCCTTCATTTGATGTTAAAGACTTCTTTGATCCCAACTCAGATTTTGTTGTAGGCTTAGACAAACTTGATGAATATTATTATGAATCAGCNGGAGAGCCAGCTGAAATATATTTTGAAGGATTATTATACTCNGAAAACTTTGTTAATTCATTAAATGAATTTTCTTCATTGCTNAAACAAAATGAATATGTTGGAAAAAATGTCGATGGATCTATTCAGTATTATGATCTAACAATATTTGATCTTATGAAAGCAATTTTAGAAAATCCATTTGCACTTAATGTATATTCAACACATGAACTCGGCACAAAAGAAATAATCACTGATATTGATAATAATTTAATATTCGANAATTCAAAACAATTGGAATCATTATTTAAAATAGCTCCTTTGATTGGAATTCCAAAAAATCAAAATGAATTTTTGCTAACTCCAGATTCTGTAAGTACTTTTTTAAGATATGATCAGAAAAACGATATTTTTTATATGAGACAACANGTNGGAATACCTGGTACTGGTAATTTTGATACTATACTTTCAGCTTATGATCAGTTAAATAAAGATGTTACAATTTTTGACAAATTTGAAAATGATACTTTAAAAGATTACGGGATAACAGGATCACCTTTTGTAAGAGAGGCTCAAACTTCAGCTGCAACAGATTCCTTGCGTCAATCAATACCAGTTGCTGCTATAGGTGCTTTAATTCTTTTACTGATAGCCACCAGGAATATTTTCTATTCGTTAGTGACAGTTTTCCCCTTATTACTAATTGTGGTTTGGTTATATGCAATTATGTATNTTTTTGGATTTGGATTAAATTTTGTTACGGCAACAATTGGTGCAGTATCAATTGGGGTAGGACTAGATTTTTCTATTCATATGACAGAAAGATTTAAGCAGGAATTAAAAATACAAAAAAACAAGAAAGATGCAATGAAGGTTTCAATGAGAGGAACAGGGTTAGCTTTATTAGGGGCAGGAGCATCTAGTATTGCTGGTTTTACTATACTTTCTTTTGCTCCCATGCCATTGTTCTCAACTTATGGNGTGCTGTCAGCTTTTATGATTTCTTTTGCTATGCTGTCTTCCATTCTTATACTTCCATCACTTCTTCTTATTGTTACNAGAAAAAGTNAATNATATAGATTGTTAAATTTCTANTTCNGTATTNTCTAGATTTGCATATTCTCCCATCGAAGCATCATAAACTTTAATATTTTNATANCCNATTAATTTTAATACAACAAATACATGCGCCGCACGTATGCCACCTTGTCAGTAAGTTGCTATTTGTTTTTCNTAGGTAATATTTTGTTTNTTAAGNATACTTTCAATTTCATTTTGTGATTTNAATTTATTGTTATTATTTNCATCAATAAATTCTAGCCACTCAATNTTNACAGATCCAGGCACATGNCCAACTCTTTTGTTNCCTCTAGAATTTGAACCTGTGTATTCGTCNATATTTCTTGTNTCTAAAATTANAGAATTTGGATCATTAATTAANTTTTTTAAATCATCTAATTTACANATATAATTTTCATTTTGTTTTATTTNTATATCTGACTTAGCTAAATTTNGAGTAGAAGTTTTTTTGAAAGCGTAATTAAATCCTGANTCTATTGGATAATCATNATGTAACCACTCTTTCCATCCTCCATTAAGTATTTTNACATTTTTAAGNCCAAAATAATTTAAACACCACCAAAATCTACTAGAGTATAAATTTCCTGAATTATCNTATGCAATAATTTCTGATTTNGANTTTATATTTAANNTATTAANTANTTCTTCAAATTCAGNTTTATTCATAATNTGAGGNTATTCTATTGCTGATTTTTCGTAACCTGATTGTTTAATGTAGTGGTGTACTGGAAGAGNAATGGCTCCTTTAATATGAGCTCTTTGATATAATTCACTTACGTCACAGTCAATTATTACTAGGTTTTCATTNCCTAGCTTGTTAAAAACTTCTTTAGCTTCTATCAAAATTGAATTATCTCTGTATTCCATAACCTTTTTAATCTATAATTTAATAATAGTCAAATGATTATAAATTAAGTTTACNTATATTTAAACAAGGAATGTGCATGAAAGTTTCAGATAATATAGANGTATTATCTAATCAATCTGTCACTATTTTGACTGGNGCTTCTTCNGGAATAGGACTTCANNTATTAGATCTTCTTGCAAAAAATTACCAAAATATTTTNGTNATTAANCGAAACGAANATAAAACAATTCCAATTTTAGAAGAACTTTTAGTAAAATATCCTTCTACTAGAGCTTCTTATTTGATTTCTGATTTGTCGGATCAAAATGAAATCTTAAAATTATCTGATTATATCAAACAAAAAAACATTAAAATTGATAATTTGATAAATAATGCTGGGGTGTTGCCACTTAAAAGAGGTATATCTAAGCAAGGAGTTGAATTAACATTTGCTGTTAATCACATAGCCCCATATTTATTAAGCACTCAACTTTATAATAATAATATGTTTGAAAAAAACGCTCTTATTTTGAACAACAATTCTGTTGCACACTATAAAGCATTAGGTGATTTTGATGTTTATGATTCTAATGATTATCAAAACTTATCCAGAATTCAACTTTATAGAGAATCTAAATTAGCTAATTTGTGTACGACATATATTTTAGCTGATCAATTTAAAAATGATGATATTTTAGTCAATGCAATTCATCCTGGAGTTGTNTCTACAGGATTGTTATCAAATTATGGGTGGTTATCGTTTATTAAATATGGTTTAAAGCTTTATGGTAAATCACCAAAAATAGCTGCAAAAGAAACTATGGAAGTTATTCTGAAATGTAAATCTGAAAGAATAACATCAGAATATTTTTCGGAAGGAAAGATTGTCAAATCTTCCGAAAATTCTTATGATAAAGATATTCAAAATAAAATATATAATATTACTATTGGATTAACAAATTCAATTAATATGGAAAATAATTAATATGATAAAAAAAACCTTTTCTAATACAAAAAACTCGATCTTTAATTTCTACTCAATATTCATTGCTTCGTTATTAAATATTTTTGTTCCTATAGGTAAAAAATCAAATTGGAAATATGCAGGTAATATTACTTATCAGCATATTTCAAGAATGATTTTAACTGGCTTTTTAATTATGATTCCATTGATTGTTACCTACACAATTGTTATTTTTTTAGTTGATATAATTGATGGAGTTTTAGCACCTTATGTTTCATTATTTTTTGGCGGAAAAAGAATTTTTGGATTAGGAGCTTTAGTTTTAATGGTTCTTATATATGGAGTTGGTTTACTAAGTACCAGATATTTTGGACAAAAATTAGGNGATATAATTCAAAATTTTGTGATGAGGATGCCTGTTGTAGGCTCTTTGTATTCATCAGCTAGAAGATTAATTGAATCTTTGGCAGGAACTAAAGATTCTTCTACAGGATTTAAAAGAGTTGTTATGATTGAACATCCTAGAAAAGGAATGTGGTGTTTAGGTTTCCTTACATCAATAATTGAAGTTTCTAAAGAACAAACTATGGCAACCGTATATATACCAACAGCTCCTACTCCTAATTCAGGTTTTGTTGTTATGGTTCCATATAAAGAAGTTCAAGATACAGATTTATCAGTTCAAGAAGCTATGAGCATGGTTCTTTCAGGAGGAATCATTGCACCAAATTCATTTAATAGGAAATCAATTACTTCTGAAGATGTTCAAAAAATTGATTCTTCTAATACAACCACCGATAGTTGATATATGATAGAAAAATCTATAACAGAATTTTTAGAATTATATAAAATAAACCACGAAATGATGGAATGTGATCCTGATTTGGCTGATACTGAATTATTTTGCAATCATTATAATATTCCAAAATCAAATTCTGGAAATGCAATTATAGTTGCATCAAAAAAAGAGCCTTTTATTTATAGTGCTTGTTTGGTAACAGCTGAGTATAAATTAGACGTTAATAAAACGGTTAGAAAATTAATGGGTGTAAAGAGACTTTCATTTGCTTCAGCTGAAAAAACTAAAGAGTTAACCAACATGATGATTGGCGGCGTTACTATAGTTGGATTGCCAAAAGATTTAAAAATTTATGTAGATAACAACATACAAGAATTGGAATATATAATTATTGGAGGTGGCACGCGTTCTCAAAAAATTAAATTACCTACCTCTGAATTAACAAAAATTCCAAATGTAGAATTCATTGAAGGCTTAGGCTTACCTATAGTCAGTTAAGCAAGCATATCCTTTGGNGGAATCCATCCTCCTAATTCTTTTTCTAATACCTGCCCAATTTTTAGTGCTACGTGGTCATTTGTTGGAGAGCAAATAATTTGAAGTCCTATAGGATAACCTTCATTGCTTGTACCACATCGCAAAGTTAGGATTGGCCAACCTGTAACATTATAAGTACGTAAAAATGTGCCTTTAGTTACATAATTCCAATCATTTTCTCTTGCATCCATTATTTCACTATGAGGAAATCCTGATTTATGGAGCACTGGTGCTATTATCACATCGTATTTATTAAAATATGAAAGAGATTTACTTTGATAGTTATTTAGATCTTGTATTAATTCAGACATTTCTACAGCTGATTTGTTTTCATATTCTTTAGCTATATTAAATCTTGCTTCAGTCCATTTGTGAGGTTTTTTTGTATTAGATCTTTCTAGAAGTTGTTTAAGATAATTACGCTTGTCATAGTTGGCTATATTTCCAGCTATAGTATCTCCTTGATCAATTATTTTTGTGTCTATTTCATTTATTGAATTAACTTTAGACACAAGAATTTTACAAACATTATCTATCACTTTAATTGTATCAGTATCAGANGATATTGATTTGGTTGAATGATAATATCCTATATTTAACTCTTTTATTGAAATTGTATTTGGGTCATTTATTTTATTTAAAAGAACAGTTGGATCAATATTGTCAGAGCCTGATATGACATTTATTAATGGTACTAAATCATCTACGAATCTTGCTAAAGGTCCTATTGAAGTTAAAAGATCACTAGGTCCTGCATCAAATGATATTGCATGTCCTGTCCTGGGAACTCTTCCAAAAGTGGGTTTCAAACCTGCTATCCCACAATGATGAGCTGGCATTCTAATACTACCACCTGTATCAGTTCCTATATCAAATACAGAACCACATGAGGAAACTATTGCTGCAGCTCCGCCGCTACTTCCTCCAGGTGTCAATGAAGTATTATAAGGATTGTTAGTTCTTCCGTATACAACATTATCGGTTTCCCCACCCATAGTAAATTCTGGTGTATTTGTTTTACCTAAAAGAATTGCACCTGAATTTAAAAGTCTCTCTGCTACTGAAGAATTTTTTTCAGGTTTGAAATTTTTTCTTCCTTCAGTTCCCCAAGTACTAATTATATTTTTTGTATCAAATGAGTCTTTTAATGTAAATGGGATTCCAAATAATGGTAAGGACTTATATTTATCAAAATTTGTATCAAAATTTTTAGCATTCTTTATTGCTTCCTCAAAAGTACTTTGAACCACAGCATTTAGTGAATTGTTGACTTTATTGATTTGATCTATATGAGTTTTGGTTAATTCTTCTACTGATATAGTTTTATTTCTTAGTATTTTTAATAAATCTTCTATAGGGTAAGTTATGATTTCTTTAATTGACATGATTTCATCTTTATATTTATTAAATAAAATATTATCATTATAAATAATAATAATATTAATTCAATGATGGTAAATAATTTTGGAATTATTTTGGGTAAATTGGTCTAAAGGAATAAAACTAATTCTTTCTGATGGTGAGAACAGAGAAGAAATTGGCGGAGTTCGCAAAACAAAAAATGGATTTGATGCATGGGCAAAAACTTTTGGTTATGACCCTGGTCGAGCAATCAAAGGACTAAATTCTGTAGAAGCAGGAAGAGAGTTTGTAGAAAGCTTCCAACCTTGGGATTTGTACGACCTTGGAAGAGGATTAGTAGTTGATGCAGAAATTAGAAACGATTAATCTATAATTCTTTTAAATTATAGATTTCATTGATTGTTTCTTCCCATAGATTTTTTTCGTATTCGCATTCGCTTAATTTTAAATAACTATTCTTTTTCTCATTGTCATCCAGTTCGGGATTTTGTTTTAATTTATTTATGATACTTGATTGAATTTCGTATGCTTTTTCAGGTTTTTCTTCCCACTTATATTTAATGTTGTTTTTATCTAAAACGAATATGGCAGGAATTTTACTTAATCCATTTTTAATGAATATTTTATTTAATTCTTCATTTTCTGATCTTCTGTAAATTTTTAGTGTTACTGAATCTAAATTTTCAGCAATGAGAATTAATATTGGAATATTAAATAGTGAATCTGGACAAAAATCTTCAGTTAGTACTATTATTTCCTTATTATTTAACTTTGTATTTAGTTTATTTATTTTATTAATTAGATCTTTATCATTAAGTATTTTATTCGTGAGCTTTTTGAAATTTTCTTTGTTTTCACTCATCGAATCTATATACTCATTCCAATTTAAAAATTTACTATATTTAAATTCAGATACTTTATTCATTTTTTCTCCCAAAAAAAAACCCCCAATATATNATTGGGGGTTTTTTTAAAAATTTACAAAAGAGTCCCCGTTATGTGTTTCCACAACAACAAGTACAATTCACATTAACTAATTTTGATAATTTCATAATTTATATTAAATATTTAATTCATTTTACTAGTAATTATATAAATTATAAAAGATACTTTTAGTACATTATTATATTAAGGTGCTTACATGTCAGGTATTAATCAAAATACATATTTGGAAAAACTTAATTTTTCTGTTAATAATATTGTTAATGAATTTAAAGGTTTATGCGGAGTTTCAATTTATGATCCTGATACAAACTGGTATTTAGGAATTAATGACGAAATGATTTTTCCTACTGCATCTAGTATTAAAATTCCAATATTAATAAAATTACTATCTGATGCTGATAAAAAATTAGTCAATTTGTCAGATGAAATAATAATTACTGAAGAAATGAAATCAAGAGGTAGTGGTGTTATTCATAAAATGACAGGTTCAGTAAAAATGACCATTGAAAATCTAGCAATCTTAATGATTAATCTATCAGATAACACAGCAACTAATTTATGCATAGATATAGCAAATCAAAAAGAGATAAACGAAATGTTATCTAGTTATGATTTTGGAACTATGAAATTAAATAGGAAAATGCAAGATTATCAAGCAATTAATGAAGGCAAAGAAAATATTGCTACTCCTAAAGAAATGAACATGATATTACAGATGTTAGATAATAAATCTTTATTTAATGAATCTGTATCTAATAAAACTTTAGATATTTTAGCCATAAACAAAAGTACTCCTATTTCACAGCCTCTTCCTGAAAATATTAAAGTTGCAGGTAAAACNGGAGGAATGCCAGGTGTAAGATGTGAAACTGCTATAGTTTANCTNAANAATANANGATATATATTAACGGTAATGACATCGTACGGNGGNCAAAGTGAAATNCCTCAAAATTNTTTGAATGGAGAATACAATGGNTCAGATATTATTTCTAAAATNAGNTCTGAAACTTATAANTATTTNAATACGATAGATAATTCCTCTGNATTTGGACAAGGNCTTACACAAACTATAAATTATTAATATTATGCNCCTTANNACTNATAACCATTCCNTACCTTTTTTTAAAAAAGATTTTTTCAGACTATGGTTTGCNGTCTTNATTTTTNCNGCAGGAANATATCAAGAACAANTNTCAGTAGGNTACATANTTTATGAANTAACAAACTCTGAAATTCACGTGATTNTTATGTATNCAGTTAGAGTAATNCCANTANTANTTTTTTCAAATTATATNGGTTATATAGCTGATTTAATNAATAGAAAAAAATTACTNAGTATANTTATGTTTTNAGGNTCAATAGGAATGTTTCTTTTTTCATTNTTGATGTATTTTGAAATTTATAATTATNCNATTATTATGANTTTTGTNTTTTATAGTGGGTGTATATGGTCGGCTGTAATGATTACTCAACAATCTTATTCGTATGATATTGTTGGGCCTAAATTTGTTTCTCAAGGAACTGCATTAACTAAAGGTGCTGATAGAATTGGAGGTATAGTAGCAGGCTATTTTTCGGGTAAATTAGTTTCTAATTATTTTCATATCCCATTTTTATTATCAGCTTTATATCATTTGTGTTCTTCAATTTTAATACTTCCAAATTCTAAAATTGCTAATTACTCCCCAGTTCGTAATAATAAAGAAAAACCCAAAATATCTGAAATTTTATATATATTAAAAAACAACAATGTTTTACTTGTATTAATTATTTTAACTATAACAACTGAAATTTTTGGTTTTTCACATAATAGTATTATGCCAATTCTTGTAAAAGATGTTTTAAGAGGTGATGCAGATGACTTAGGATTTATGATGATTTTGAGGCAATTAGGTGGAATTATAGGAATTTTATTAATTATCGCTTTTGGAAATACTCAAAAAAAAGGATTATGGTTATTATATTCAGCTCTAGGCATGTCTTTTTGTGTTTTCTTTTTAGGTCTTTCTAATAATAATTTAATATTTATTGTTGTACTATTTTCTCTTAATATCTTTTCTTCTTCATGTGATTCTTTGTATCAAATAATTGCACAAAAATCTGTATCTAATAAAGATAGAGGGAAAGCTTTAGGTGCTTGGACCTTTGCATTAGGATCGGGTCCTTTAGGTTATTTAATAATTGGATTAATTATAACTGCTGTTAACACATATGATTTTACTGGGTTAATTAATCAATATTATAATGCTCCTGGCCCTCAATTGGCATTAAATTTAAATGGATTTATATTAATTCTTCTAGTATTAATAACATTCAGATATGCGACAAAATTAAGAGAATTTAAAAGTTAAGTTATTTACTACGTTTAGAGATCCACCTAGGTTGATCACAGATTTGTCCTAAAAACTCAACTATTGTGTGAGCACCCATGTAAGAAGTGATACCTGTCCCAACATCCAGTTGTGGATTTACTTCCACTAAGTCAAATCCTATTATTTCAGAATGTTTTGCTAAAGTAGCTAATGAATCTCGTAATTCTATGTATGTCATCCCGTTTGGTTCTGCAGAGACACATCCTGGAACCAACGGAAGATCTAGAACATCAATATCTATACTTACATATACTGGTGCATCTTTAGGAACTAAATCAGCCATTCCTTCTGGTCCCATCTCTCCAAATTCTTTCATTCCAATAACACGATTGCCGTCATTTAAAGAGTCATCTACTTGAGATTTTTTGTTTCTAACACTACGAATACCAACTTGGGTTAAGCTTTTGACGTGATCCATGTGATGAATGTGACGAAATGCGTGAGAATTAGTATATTTATACCCATGTATAAAAGGAGAGTAATCTATGTGAGCGTCAAAGTGAACTACGTGCAGAGGCTTTTCATACGCTCTTACAACAGGAAAAGTAATTGCGTGGTCGCCACCTAGAACTACTGGCATAGCTCCTGAGTCTAGCACCATTCTTGTTAGATCAGTTATATTTTTAAAAGTACCTTCAACATCTGCAGGTATAACATCAGCATCACCTACATCAACTATTTTTTTATTTTTAAGCTCATATTTCAGATATTCTTTATTTGAATCATGATCAAAGTATCCTTCATCACCAAATCGTAATGAATGTTCTCTTATAGAACGTGACCCAAGTCTTGATCCGGGCATAAATGGGGAACCTTCATCAGTCGGAGCTCCCATAACAGCAATATCAGCATTTATTTGGTCTAAATCATTACATATTGGAGCTCTTAAAAATGAAACTAATCCAGCAAATGCATGTGATGGTTTGTTTGCTTTATGTTGTGCCATTTATTTATCCTTTGTTTATTTATTTTAACTCAGAGAGATATTCTTTCATTCCAGTTTGCATCATGTTCGTAACACCAGAGCAGAACCACTGAAAACCGGCTTCTTTGTAGAATTTGAAATCATTTGCATCTCTAGCAATAGTTCCACATGATTTTCCATTTCCTATGGCAATTTTACTCAATGAAGATATTGTATCTCTTACTTTTGGATCATTTATTTGGCCATGAATTCCAAACGAGGAAGATATGTCAGAAGGACCGAAAAAAAGTACATCTACTTCTTCTATTGAAGATATCTCTTCTACATTTTCCATTGCTTCTGTTGTTTCTATTTGGATTGCAACTAATGTTTCTTTGTTAGAGTGATCTACGTGTTCTTTAACAGACTGAGGTATCCCGTAAGATGACCCTCTTCCACTTGCCAAACCTCTTTTTCCTATTGGTGGATATTTAACCGAATCTACAACTTCTAATGCATCACTTTTGTTATTAATCAGAGGCATCAGAACTCCTTGTGATCCAGCATCTAGAAATTTTTGAATCACCTGCTGATCATTTTGTCCAATTCTGGTGACTGATGATATATTTCTTAATTCAGCTGCTCTAAAATGCTCTTCTGCTAAATTTGGATTAAAAGTTGTGTGTTCTCCGTCTACAATCACAAAATCAAAACCAAGTAACCCCATTATTTCAGTTATATTAGGATTAATAACATTTTGAAATAATCCTACTACATTTTTACCTGATCTTAATTTTTCTTTCATAATATTGTTATTCATAAATTCTCCTAAGATAAATTTTCCATGGCAATCACAGTATCTCTAACTGCTTTTGCTGATTTATTTAAATCTTCTTTTTCAGCATCTGATAAATCATATTGAATTATCTCTTCAACTCCATTTTTACCTAGTTTAGCAGGAACACCGAAATATAAGTCGTTTATTCCGTATTCACCTTGCAGGTATGCTGTTGTTGGTAAAACTTCTTTTGAATCTGAGCTAATAGCGTCTACCATTTGAACTATAGATGCAGACGGTGCATAAAATGCACTGCCAGTTTTAAGGTAATTTACTATTTCTGCTCCACCATTTTTAGTCCTGTCTACTAAATCATTTAATTCATCTTCTTTTATTGATTCCGAAAGGCTTTTGCCCCCGATAAAACTGTTATTTAGTAAAGGAACCATAGTGTCACCGTGCCCACCTAACACATTAGATGAAATTGATTTTACTGATGTATTTTGACTTTGTGAAATAAAAGTTGTAAACCTAGCGGAATCTAAAACTCCAGCCATACCGAATACTTCATTAGGTTTTTTGCCGCTAACTTTATAAGATTGCATTGCCATTGCATCTAAAGGATTTGTGACTACAATTACCAAAGCGTCAGGAGAAGCATCAAGTGATTTTTCAGTAACCTCTGATACTATATTCATATTTATCTTAAGTAAATCATCTCTTGACATTCCAGGTTTTCTTGCAATTCCAGAAGTTATTACTATGATATCTGAATTTTTTGTGATGTCATAATTTGTAGACCCATTTATATAATTGTCTAATCCTAGGACAGGGCCTGATTGCAATATATCTAAAGCTTTTCCTTCAGCAATACCTTCAGCTATGTCTATCAATGCTACTTCTGAATAGTTTTTTTCAAATAATCTTTGTGCAGTTGTAGCTCCAACATTTCCAGCTCCAATAACAGATATTTTTTTATTCATATTTTAAGACCTTTAATAATTGTGTAAATGATAAGTATTATTAGATTATACTTATCATTTAAATTACCATCAATGTTGATTGTTTAATTACCCCAAGGTTTTATTGAATTTTTGAGTAATTTATATCCGTCTAGAAATCCAGGGCGGTCACCAGAATATACTTCATCAAAAATTTCTAAAGAATCATCTAACCATTTATGGAGTTCTTTATTATCAGGATTTGCATCAATATACGCATCTCTAATAAGAACAAAATGAATTCTAGGGTCATATGGTTGTTTAGTCCCTCCAACCCATTCGTCTCCATCAAGCAGTCTTAATAACATAGCGTCTGCTGAACCAAGAGTTTGTTCATGAATAGGAGGTCCATCCATTCTATGCATAACTGATGTCATATCTCTTCCGTTACCAGTAGTGTATCCCATTTCAGTCCACACATCTCTCATATTTATTTTTTTACCTATATGACTTGCCACCATTCCACCGAATTCTCTTAATGGATCAGATATATCAGCTAATAAATCTGTCAGCCTATCACCATCTAAATCTGTAGATAGTACAATCGTATTCTGCTTATTAATCAAATCCCATACTAGCAACCCGTAGTTTGTATCTGCAATATGTTGTTCTATTTTTCCAGACCAATTTTCCATTCCGTCTTTGAAATCATCAGGTAAAAGTTTGATTATTTTATCAATTCTATCCTTATGCTCTTCATAAGGATCAACTGCATATTTTCTTCCTACTTCAAATTTCGTACCTTGTAAAAGCCATGAATGTAATCCTGCATTTATACCATCTTCCATTGCTTGTGTTGGTTTCGTAGCAACTCTTCCTACATGTCCAGTATCATTAACTAATTGCAAAAATAGTCTGTTTGCATAAGCCATTTGTACTCCTGGAGTATTCATTTCTGAATGAACAATTCCATTGTCGTCAACATCGAATAAAGATTTGTCTTGTGAATATGGCAAGCAGGGCATACTTCTTACTACTGTGATAGGACCATAGGGTCTTACATTACAATAAACCCCAGCCTGAGTCCTAAGAGGAGCATTTCCAGATTTTCCCATTACAACCACTTTGTTTCCATTCCCATCATTAACATATGCATCACCTGCTGTAGACCATTTTATGGATGTACAAGGCATATTACCAAACCAGGATAAACATTCTAATTTTGTATCATGTCTGTATTGTGACCACATAGGAACAGCATAAAAAGGTAATCCTAATATATCTACTGCAGCAATAGTTCCTAATAAGGCGTATGCATCAGTAAGCGAATGAGCTATAGGATTAATATTTTTATCATGATTTCCACCTTTCCATACAATAGCATCAGGATATCCTTCAGGTTTTATATCTCCATTATCGAAAAGCTGGGATAATGTATTAAATAAATCTCCGCCACTTGCTTCAGTTTTTGCTATTTTCATTAAGTCTATCATTTGGTACCTCTTAGCTTAAATTTATTATGGGATCATTAGAATTTATTGAATCCCCTACTTTGTAGTTAATTTGTTTAACTATTCCTTCTTTGTCAGACTTTATTGTATTTTCCATTTTCATTGATTCTATGCTAATCAATGGTTGATCTTTGGAAATTTTATCCCCTTTTTTAACTAAGTATTTTAATATTGTCCCGGATATGGGAGACAAAATTGAAAGAGATTTATCAATAGAATTTTTATTAGCAACAAAACCATTATTGTCTTTTGTATTTTTTGATTTAGATTTACTTATATCATTTATATTAGTGATGACATTATCATTACCTAGTTCGGCAGAAACGTTGTATTCCTTACCTTCAAAATTTAAAGTTAAATCAATAGTGTTGTTTTGTTGAACAGATTTTTTATTTTCATCTGTTTTTGATTTAATTTCAAGGGTTGATTCTTCAGTTTTATCATGAATTAATAATTTGTTTTCTAGAAACTTTTTACCAACTTCTTCGAACATAGCATAAGTTATTATGTCGGGTTTATAGTTAGTTAGATTTTTTATTTCTTTAGCATAATCATTTAGAGATTGTATTTTAGGCTTGGTTTTTTTATTTTTTATATTTTCACTGAATAATTTTGTATTAATCTTACCTGGTGGTGTTCCATATCCTCCATTCAGATATTCAAGCATTTGTTGAGAAAGATTCTCGTATCTTCCTGACATCACGTTACTTACTGATTGTGCTCCTACCATTTGGCTAATAGGAGTTACTAAAGGAGGCATTCCTAAATCTTTACGTACTTTAGGAATTTCTATTAACACTTCTGGTAATTTTGTTAAATTATTATTTTCTTTTAATTGTGAAGCTAAATTTGAAATCATACCTCCAGGAATTTGGTGACTTAGCACGTCAGCATCAACAGGAGAAAATTTTGTAGACACATTAAACTTGGTATATTTTGTTACTTCATTTTCTAATTTTTTTGCAACGTTGCTTACCACATCCATATTAATATTTATCTTATAGTTACTATTTAGCGAATCAAAAGTTTTTGCCAACGGTTCTATAGCAGGTTGTGAAGTTTTTTGTGAAACTGTGGAAACACAAGTGTCTACGCCGTCCACACCAGATTCTATTGCTTTAATTTGAGTCATAGAAGCTAATCCACTTGTGTAGTGATTATGAAGTTGTATTGGTATTTCTATTGTTTTTTTAAGTTCAGATACTAATATTGATGCGTCATACGGTGAAAGTAAACCTGCCATATCTTTAATACAAAGAGAATCAGCTCCCATTTCAACAAACTTATTCGCCAAGCTTAAATAATAATCTAATGTGTATATTTCATTTTTAGATTTTTCTAATTTGCCAGATTCTCCTATACTGTAACAAAGTGTTAATTGTAAATGTTTACCTGTATTTTTAACTGCACTGGCTACATCTTTAAGGTTGTTGATGTCATTTAGTGCGTCAAAGACTCTGAATACATCTATTCCAAAATCAGCTGAAACAGTTATAAATTCTTTAATGATTTCATTAGAGTAATGTTTATAACCTACTAGATTTGCACCTCTTAGTAACATGGATAATTTTGTATTGGGTGTTAGCCTGTTGATCATTTTCAATCTATCCCAAGGGTCTTCATTAAGATATCTAATACAACTATCAAAAGTTGCTCCCCCCCACACTTCCAAGACATCATATCCGGCATTATCTAAAAGCGGAGCAAGTTCTGAAATAGTATCATTATTAAATCTTGTTGCAAAAAGACTTTGGTGAGCATCTCTTAGAGTTGTGTCAGTTATTTTAATTATTTTTGAAGACATAATTCACTTATCTGTAAAGACTCCATTTTTGAGTTTTCCATTTATTTAAATTTTTAGTTTTTGGTTCAGTTTCTGGTTTGACTGATATTTTTTTAATAAGATTTTCAATTGCTAATTTTAACAAAGATATCTCTTTTTTATTTAACTTTATATTAGTTTTATTGTTAATTATTATTTTATTCATAACTTATAGGGGTATATTGCCATGTTTTTTTGGAGGTAAAATTTCTCTTTTGTTTTCTAGTATATCAATAGATTGAATAATGATTTCTCTTGTTTCGTTAGGGTTTATTATATCTTCAATATAACCTTTTTCTGCTAATCTATAAGGGGATAATACTTCGTCTTTATATTTTTTCAATAATTCTTCTTCTAATTTTTTAGGATTTTTAGAGTTTTTTAGTTCTTTTCTATAAATTAATTTTATAGCTGCTTCTGGCCCCATTACAGCAATTTCTGCTGACGGCCATGCATAATTCAAATCACTTAATAGATATTTACTGCTCATAACAATA
>PAHZ01000016.1 GCA_002711005.1 Chloroflexota bacterium | reverse complement strand
CATTGTAAATCCCCCTTAAATTGTAAATACAAATATATAATGAGCCCCGTTATGGAACGTGACAACAACAATTATTATTTAGTATATAAATTAACATGATCAAATTATTTTAACATCTAAGTCAATTGTTAGTCACAAAAACCCTTTGGTTTAATAAGGTTAAGATTTTTGTTAGAGTAGGAATCAGGAGGTCTGAGTAAATCTATGAATTATTTTAAAGAATCTATAAAAAGTGGATTAAATGAATATGATCTGATACTAAGAAAATCTCTCAATTCGCTAACCGATGAAGAGCTTAGTTGGAAACCTAATCCGCATTCAAATAACATAATATTTCTTCTTTGGCACATGATACTTGTTGAAGATAATCTTATTAATACAGTTTTATTGCAAAATGAAAAACTATGGATAAAAGAAAAATACTACGAGGACTTTCCTGACTTGAAAAATCAAATCGGTTTTGGTTTCTCTCAAAATCAACTTGATAGTTTTCCAGAAATGAAACTCTCTTGGTTAATGAACTACTATAATTCTTTAAGAAAAATAACAAACATATTTCTTGAAGAAATTAATGATGAAACTTTATCAAAAAGTTACATGTTTGGTAAAAAAAATGTAACTGGTTTTTTTGTAGTTGGAAGACTTGTTACAGAACTTTCTCAACATCTAGGTCAAATTTCATACATTAGAGGAATGATAAGAGGGCTTAATAAATAACAACGCAGAAGAAAAATAAAAACGGATTAAAGGTTCATTAACAATTCTTTAACCCTTGGTATCACTTCTCTTGGTATTCTTTCGATATAGGCCTGCTCACCTGGATCTGGCATTGGAGGATTAGGGATTGGGTGCAAAACAAAATATTCAAAATTAATATTTAACTCATGGCTATCCTTAATTATTTTAACTAATTGATCAGCAATTTGATTTGGACCTCCGCGTAAAGAAAAAGCGTCAGCATGTTTTTCACTTAAAAAATCAACTGCCTTTCCACTATCAACTAAGTTTTTTGAATGATGAAAATCTGGCCAAACTAATCCTTTTGATTTTAACTCATCAGGATGATCGCCATTCCATCCAAGTTCAAGATTATTAATTAGCATTGGAGAATACTCATAATATCCTGCCGCCATAGATTTACTCATCAGTAAAGCTTCTTCTTCATTTTCTGAAAAAACAGTATGAAAAACGGCACCAATTTTTACACTACTTGGATTCTTGCCTGCTTTTTCAGCACCTTCTCTAATTTTGTTAACTGAAAGTTCTATATTTTTCACATCTGTTCCTACTCTTATAAATACTCCATCTGCACATGCCCCGGCCATTTCTAAAGTTTTTGGTCCCCCTGCTGCTATCCATACAGGAACTTGTTGAGCAAACTCAAGATACGCAGGTAAT
The DNA here is from genome assembly GCA_002711005.1 of Chloroflexota bacterium. GTDB lineage: Bacteria > Chloroflexota > Dehalococcoidia > Lucifugimonadales. The sequence continues at coordinate 12,840 of PAHZ01000016.1, read as the reverse complement.
GCTGATCCCACTTCAACATCTTCTCCATTCAATAATGATTTAATTAAATTTACACTACTCTCAAGTTCTTTGATTTTCGCAGGTTTTAATCCAACTAATCTAACACTTGTGTCCCCTGCTCCCATAGCTAATACCGTTCTGCCAGGAGCTAATTCTGCAACAGTAGAAATACTTGATGCGGTAACAGATGGATGTCTATTGACAGGATTGACCAGCAAAGTACCTAATGTTATTGTTTTTGTGGCTTGTGCAGCTGCTGCTAATAAAACATAAGTATCTCTACTACTTAATTGTGAGTCTGGTAAAAAGGCACAGTCCCATCCAAGGTGTTCGGCACGTAAAACATCTGCAGCAAATTCTGCAACAGACTTCTTATTATGTCTGTTTAATCCAAATTTAGGTATTTTAATTGTACTGGTCATTCAATTTATGTTATAAATTTAATAAAGATTTAAACTAATCATACTAAATTCATCCACAAGGAAAAAGCTATGCCACCAAAAATACAAAAACCAAAATATATTACATTTGACGCATACGGTACACTTGTTCATTGGCAAATGACTCCTCCAACTATAGAAATTTTTTCTGATCGTATAGACAAAAAGAATATGGATGAATTCTTAGGTGATTTTGCAGCATATCGTGGCGATGAAGTTCTTGGAGCTTTCAAGCTGTATCCTGAAATTATTAAAGACTCATTGAAACGAGCCTGTAAACGTTGGAACATTGAATATAGAGACAGTGATGGTGACGAAATAGTAGCTGGAATACCAACTTGGGGACCATATCCAGAAGTACCAGAGGCATTATCAAAACTTGCTGAACATTATCCTCTAGTAATACTATCAAATGCTTCAGAAGATCAAATTTACTCCAATGTTGACAAGCTTGGTGCTCCATTCCATGCCGTATTCACAGGCGAGCAAGCAAAAGGATACAAACCTCAATTTAAGCCGTTTGAATATATGGTAGAAAAACTCGGTTGTGATAGAACAGAAATTCTCCACGTGTCAGCAAGTCTTTTCTATGATATTATGCCAGTCCATCAACTACGATTTCCACAAAAAGTATACGTCAATCGTGGATTTGGATGGGTGGATCAGAATGCAACTGTATCTCCGTTTGATTACCATGAAATAGGCGATTTAAGTGGGTTACCAGATCTGCTTGGACTTTAAAATAAAGAGTAAATATTTACTTTTGTGCCTATAAATCCCTAGGAACATTGCCTTCGCTTTTTGGTAATTGTAACTCTTCATGAGAAACAGGGTGATCCATATTATCATTTACAATCATTTGTGCTGCGAACAAACCCCAATCATCTGCTGATTTAGCTGCTTTACCGTTTCCCCCAGTCGCCACAGCGATACGATCTTCGACTACATAATCAATATATGGTAATCCTGTTGATGTTTGCGTAACCGCACAGCTTTTTGTGTGCCAATTATCACATTCTTGTAAAGAAGGAATCAAGTTAGATATATATTCTCGGAATTCTCGAAAATCTTTATCAGATCCCTTCCCCTGAAACCATTCAATTAACTCTGATCGACTGTTCAATATTTTATCTGATTTACTCCCTATTCCAATTTTTAGATAGGTTTTACCATCAGGGTATTTTATAGGAGGTAAAATATAAGCATTACTGTCTGCCACATACATAGTTGTCATATTACACAATATTTTTCCTATGTGTTCATCAATTTCAGCCAATACAACTGTACGCCCATATACAACTAAATTTAAAGATTTTGGTAACAAATCGCACGCGTCAGTAAATGCTCCAGTTGCAACCAAAACTTTTTCAGCGAGCAATTTTTCATTGTTTTGAAGTGTGATTTCCACAGCTTTATTGTTTAAAGAAATTTTTTTCACTTCATGTTCAATAATATCTGCTCCAAATTGACTGGCTATTTTTGTTTGAGCCTTAACCATATTTCTAGGGCTTATATGGCCTGCAAGTCCAGATTCAACCAATCCAACAGTATTATCATCAATTGACAAAAATGGATAATCTTTTCTAATTTCATCCACATTAATTCGCTTAAAGTTTGCATTAACAGTCTTTGCTGAAAATTCTGATCCTTCAAGATAATCTAAAAATTCAGGCCCTTGTAATCCAAGATATCCTGAAGTCGTAAAAAAATTAACCCCACTATCAATTTCTAATTGTGAAAATCTTTCAATTGATCGTTTGGCAGTTATAGACCATGGAATGTTTGGGTCAACAAAACGCACCATACGACCTTCGTCATAATGACTAGCAAAAACCCCGTCATGTTTTACAGTATCTTTAGGTTCCCCTGGTCCAATAACTGCTACGCCATCACTTATCATAGATAAATGGCGACCTGCCGCACTGCCAATAAGACCTCGACCAATAACTGCTATTTTGTACATAATTTTTCTTTAAATTAATTAAATCTACCGTTAATAATTTATTATACCAATGATTATTATTTGCAAAAATCCCATTTGGTTTCAGGAAAATATCTTGTTATAAGATCGTATAACTCAGGATCAACCTTTTTAATTTTATGTCTTCTGTCATATGGAGGGTTTTTAAAATTATCTTTGTCCATCATATATCCTTCTACCGTCATAGCCCAGAATTCTCCTACAAAATGCGACATATTTTGGGTCTGCCCTTTTTCTAAGTTCTGAGAATAACCAGTATCAAATATTCCTTTATTAATTGAGTTTTCTGCAATTTTGTATATTCTTTCATAAAAATAAATTTCATTAATTTGCTCAAAAACCACATGATTAATTGTGTGGACTAATTCATGTATAACTGGATCGCCACCTCTATCATAATTCCCTGGTCTACATAACCAATCTGCATTAGCTGTCATAGAAGCATCAGTCATTCCCATTGCAAATCCCCCAGGTTCTGTATTGCCAGGATATTCAGGTAATGATCCTGCAGTGCCAGTGAAAACAGATATTCTCACTTCATTATCTTGTAATATTTTTCTTAATTCTGGTATTTTAGAAGTCATATAAATTACAGATTTTCTTCCTTGTAATAATGCTCCGTCATCCACTTCTGGTCCGCTAACAATTATTACTCCTCCTCCAGTTATATATTTAGTATAAAACTCCAAACCTTTAGGACTAGGAGATTTAATTACTTTGGGACCAGTATCAATATAAGGAAAAGGCAGCCACTTAGATGCATGCCCAGGCCAGTCAGTTCGAAATTTTAATAAAACATTAATATCTATCATCAATTGTCTTAATGTACCATTAAATTTTTGATTCCGATAAGTATCACATAATTTATTTTTATATTCTAAGTAATCATCTAAAGTTATTTCTATATCAGCAAATTTAATTTTTTCAAATTTCCCTGGATTGTATTTTTTCGAATATTCTATCAACATCTCATAGACCCATGTAGAAAAAGGACCATTTCTTGCAATATCTCCTTCAAATGATACGAATGAATATTTACCTATCTCATGTGTATCCCTTAATTTATCATCAAGTCCAATAAAAAAATCTTTGGCATCAATTTTTTTTGAATTTGAAAATAAAGAATCACAATTTTCAANGTTGGTATCAATGGGGTTTTGTATTGCAAAAAGTTTTCGAACACTTAAATCCTCTGAATTAGCATCAGCTTTTTCTTTTTTTAATTCATCAAGTTCTTGTTGTATTTTTNGGTTTTCTAATTCTATTATTTGTAATTGAAGTTGATTTATTTCATCATCATTACTCGAAGAGCAACTCAAAATTAATAATGGTAAAAGAAGTATTAAGAATATAATTGATTTTTTCATAANTAAATTATAANACAATAAACTAAATATATCTTATTTAAATTATTGTTAAATTAAAATTCAATTCAGANGAGCAAATTACCNTTAATAATATAGCAGTAATTTGCTCNTCTAATTCTTAACAAAGTTAGGAATCCAATTGTTGTTTATCACTGTCCTGCTTAGCTGCAGCCCATATAACTAATCCAAATGCTGTTTTATTTACNAGGTCGGCNAGGTTATAAATGATATTCATTGCTTTCATACCATCTACTCCCAAATCCCCAAAATTACCTAATGCATAACCAATTGGATAAATTGCCCATCCTACTAATACAATCAATCTAATAGCCTTAAATGCCATTTGGCTTGATGCATTACCACTTGAAGAATTGATTTTTTTTGCTTCTCCAAAATAAACTAGATAAATCACATATAACCATCCGAGCATACCAATTCCAAATGCAATATATTCGTTTAGATTACCAGCTTCACCTAGATAGCCAAAAATTAACATCACTAACGATGCTCCTAATAACTGCCAAAATAAATTAATTTTCACTTTNGTAACCGCATATAGAATTAAATAGAATTCTACAATTTGAAGNGGAACAGTAATTAGCCAATCCACATATCTTAGATCTGTTGGGCTCGTCCCTGTATCTATCCAAACACCACGCATGTATAAATAATGCCAGAAGGCAACACCAGTTACCAGTCCTGCAACTGTGACTGAAGTCCTCCATTTTGGAGACACGTCAAATCTCTCTAAAAAGAAAAACACAGTCGATGCTAACATCGCAGCTGTTGCAATCCAAAAAGATAATGCTACAAAATCCATAATTGTCCTCCTATGACTAGAATTTTCANAATGATNTTAACAATAAAATATTAATAAAATGTTAAATTTACATTTTTGAGAAAATAATTTGTTAGGAATGGTGCAATGCAAAGATAAATATTTACAATATATTAGTGTAAATTATTTATTAAAAACTCATTTAATTTTTCAAGATCTTTCGAATCTTTATCGTAATGATAAACATTTATATTCATTGATTCTGCAGAATGAACAGCTTCCAAATTATGTTCTATATAAATTAGATTTTCTACTTTCAAATCAAATTGATCAATCAGAATTTTATAGTAATCCGAATTTGATTTTTCAGGATTATGCTTCATTGTAAAAACTTCATATGGAGAATTGTCTAGTCCATGATATTCCATCTCTTGNTCGTTTGCTCCGGTTAAAATTATCTTTCTNTTTGGGTAGGTTTCTAGTAAATCAAATAACGGAACATATATTCCTTCTTCAGGAATTATTAAAGTGTTAATTGCATCTACCAAAATTACTTTCATAATTAAATTATAACAATTAAGCTAAAAATTATTCATCAGTTATATGAGATAATAATTTCATGAGTAACTCAAATAAAAATGTGTTCGTTAGNCCGATTGTTAAATCACAACTTTTAATGGAATTAAATTTAAATGAATTCATAAATAATAATGTAGNAGTTGATATACCTACAGAATTTTCGTTAAATAATTATTCTAAAGATCTAGATAAATCTTTGATTACATTACTGAACTTAGGAGAATTTGATCCAGCATGGGATATTGATTCCCTCAAAAACTTTATGTCTCCTGTTAAAAGGCAAATTGGCTCAAAAGTAATACTTAATAATAACGAAGCTATTGCGGCAACATTTTCATCAGCATCAATTCACGAAAATGAAGAAGTTGGAAGATTAGATTTTGTAGTGACACATCCCAAGCACAGAGGGAAGGGGTTAGGAAAAAATATTTGTGTAGCAGTAATAAAATATTTTATTGAAAACAATTATAAAAAAGTAATACTTCAAACTGACGATTGGAGAATACCAGCTATTGCAGTTTATTTAAAACTAGGATTCAAACCGNTTTTTATTAACAAGCAATCAGAAAAAAGATGGAATAAAATAATTAATAATTATTTTAAAATTGAATAATAACTTAAACGCTATTCACCAAATTTCAAATGTACAAAGTTTCCATCTACCCATGATTTTGATTGGTCGCAATAATTTTCAGATCCCGGATCTCCCGAAATACCTTGAGAATCAATAATCCACATTCCATCATCATTCATATCAACAAGTAATCTTAGATTTGCTCCCATTGGGGCAAGATAATTTGGATCAAAACCTGTATTGCATACTGTTACCCCAGTTCCTCCAACTTCAAATCCGCCTCTATCGTAAAGTTTTCCTAAATCTCCTATTATTGATATTGGATGATTAAGATTAATCTTGTGCAAATTACCCCACCGCCAATTTTCAGTGTTTTCACCAAAATTTTTGTTCAGATCATNAATAACTTTTTTCATTGTTTCAATTATTAATTCCTTTTGAGGTTTTGATTTTATCCAGCCTTTATCATCTGTATTAACTAACAAGTAATTTGATATAGCAGCTGCAGAAGGATAAATTTCTTGAGCTATATTTTTTGGGAACCATTCTTTTGTTAAAACCAAAGACCATTCATTAAAAAACATTTCAAATATTGTTGTAGCAATACTGTTTACATTAGTATCACAATCCCAATCTTTTAATATAGAATACGCTTTTTCCAAATTTGGTTCAGATTTAATTGTTTCCAATAAATTTGGCAAACATTCTATAGCTCTTTCAGAGTGCATGTCATATTGTATTGATTTCATTACGTCCATATCTACTGTGTCTGCAGATTCCAGTCTTTTTCTTATTCTTCTCATTCTATGCCCACTACTCCAGGTCCCATAAAGAGGATATGGATAATCATCATTTGCCGGCCTATTATTTGCAGTTCCAATCCAACCTCTTGGCGGGTTTTTAATACCTGGCATATCTTCATTAGGTATTAAACCTTGCCAAGTATATTTTTTATCCCATCCCGGTTTTATACCTTTGAAATGTAAATCCCTAGTTGGAATTTTACCCATAGATTGATATCCAAAATCTTTATCTTTTGTTGCATAAACCAAACTGAGAGTAGGAACTTTCCAATCTTTAAAACTATTTAAAAATTCTTCTGAATTATTACTTAAATTTATATTAAAAACATCAGTAATAAAACTGCAGTATTCAAATCCAAGCCAATTNAAAGTTACTGGNTCTTTTATATCTACCCACTTAGGTAGCAGTTTATTTACAACTGGCCCATTGTTTGTTGATTTGATATCTATTGTGTAATCATCTTCATCTTTGATTTTTATAGTNTCGCTTCTTTTTTCAAATTGAAAATAATTGCCATCATACAAATATTCATTTGCATTATTCTTATTTACTTTCTCATAATACAAATCTCTTTGAGAGCAAATATTATTTGTTATTCCCCACGCAACATTTTTATTTCTACCCATAAATATTACAGGAACTCCAGANTAAGACATTCCCATCGTATTAAACTTGTCACCTTCAAGTTGAATTTGATACCAACAAGATACAGCACCAAATGCAATATGTGGATCACTAGCTAAAAGAGGATATTTTGTTTTAGATTTTTCGGGGCCTACAACCCAATTATTACTTCCCACTCCATCTTCAGATGAAGATGTAGAGCTTCCATTTAAGTTTGAATTTGGAGTTCCTGGAGTATATTCATTATCAAATAAAATCGTTTCATCATCTGCCTCCCCTCCAACATAAATATCTAATAAATCTTTATCTTCAATATGTTTTCTGGCATATTCGGGCATTATCAACAATGGAATTCTTACTGTCAAATAATATCTGAATTCACTCATTATTGCCAAGCTATCAATAGCNTCCCATTTTTCTGGTTTATAATCGAGTATAGAAAATTCCAAGGGTAATAATTCTCTATTTTTATCTATATANTGGTTAATTCCATCTGTAAAAGAGTCTAATAATTCTTTTGACCATTTTGGCATTTCGGAATATTCTTTTTTAGCAATTGAAACAAAATCCATTGTTTTAGCAACTATATCAATATCCAAAGTTTTCTTCCCCATAACTTCAGACAAAGAACCAATGGCTTTCCTTCGGAGATAATCTAANTGAAACAATCTATCATGAGCAAGAACCATGCCATAGCCAAAAAATAAATTTTTATCATCTGCAGATTTAATTTTAGGTATCCCATGATCTTTTCTTTCTAGTTGAAATCCTTCGCAATTATTTAATAAAATTTCTGTCCTTTGAGAATAGTTTGATTTTGCCAAACTATTCCACCAATCATAAAATTCTTTTTCTGTATTAAATTCGTTTTCGATAATATTTGAGATTGATTTTCCCTCGCCCAAATTTTTCAATATTTTCAAATCAGTACTTGAAATCATTCGCTTCCTCCAACTTTCAAATTAATGATATTTAAATTATAAATGGTTAGTCAAAGTAAATACTACATTTGGATTTTATTAAAAATTTAATTTACAATAACAANATGGATAAACAAAAATTAAAAACTAAAATTGAACATAATAGACAAGTTTGGGAACAAATGGATGATGAATCCAAACAAATATTTTTAGGTGACAAGCCAACTTTCAAATTTGGTGATGACAGCTTAGGTGGATGGCATGAATATAAACCTAAACGAGACTATTTTCTTCAAAGATTTTTAGATGAAAACAAACCAATAACAGACAATCCNTACGAGAAAAATGAATTTGAAAAACTACTGGCAGAAATAGTAGCTGGATTTGAATATGATTTTTCAGATGCTGANTCAATATCTAATTTTGGTGGCGGGCAATGTAGCCAATCAGAATGTAAAGATTGNAACTAATTTAAGGTGTATCAATATGTTTAAAAAAATTTTTATTATTATAATTCCTTTCTTAATTATTTTANGTTGNACTGANTCTGATTCCAAAAAACCTAAAACAGACCTGNTAAGTTCAGTAGCAACAGCCAATTTTGATATGATAAAAGAACATATTGAATACGGAACAGACATTAATTCCACATTTATAACTGAAGAAAACTGGAAAGGGGCATCTTCATTACATATAGCATCAATTAGCCCAACAAATTCTGAACAATTAAAAATCTTCACAAGAGTAATTGAATTATTATTAGAAAGTGGAGCAGATATTGAAATAAAAGCCACTAATAAAGATGAAGCTACTCCTTTAGCNTGGGCAGTATATTTTGGNAAATTAGAAATGGTTCAGCTATTAGTNAAAAAAGGAGCTAGTGTTAATACTATTGATAAAAATGGTAATACTCCTCTTGATGNAGCACTGTCTTCTCCATTTATGGGAAGTGAAAAAAATCGATCTATGATAATAAGTTTTCTAAAAGAAAAAGGTGCTAAAACTAATCAATGAAAAACAATAATNCTAAAGCTCTTATTTTTGATGTNTTCGGTACAGTTGTTGACTGGAGAGGTAGCATAAAGAATGGNTTAAAAGAACTAATGCCTAATATCCTNANTGAANAAGATTTAGAATCATTTGCCGTAGAATGGAGAAANGGATATACAGNATTCATTCAAGATTTTAATTTAGGNAAGGAGCAATGGAAAAAAATAGATGATGTACATTATTCAAAACTTATTGAAATTTTAAAACAAGAAAATTACTTTGAATTGCTAAATGAATCACAAAAAAAAGAAATCAATTTATTGTGGCATAAATTAAATCCGTGGCCTGATACTGTTGAAGGCCTAAATTTACTAAAAAGCANATTCTCAATAGGAACGTTATCGAATGGGAATTTTTCTCTGTTACTTAATATGAGCAAATACTCAAAATTAAAATGGGACTTTATTTTTTCTGGAGATATATTTAAAAAATATAAAACTAATCCATTGGTATACAAAGAAGCATGTTCTTATCTTGATTTGGATGTGGAAGAAGTAGCACTGGTAGCTGCTCATGAAAATGATTTGTTAGCAGCAAAAAATGTTGGATTGAAAACTTTTTATGTAGAAAGAAAAAATGAATTTTCTTATTATAAAAAACCTAAAAACTTAGACAAGTTTGATTTGGTAGCACAAGATTTTATAGACTTATATCATAAATTGTCAGCACATTTGTAATCTTAATATTTTCACTACATTTTGTACGTAGAATAAAAACTAAAAAAGATTATAAATATGAAAAAATTCAAATTAAAAAAATTGCTAACTAATATAAGTAAGCTTTATTTAAAATATATTAAATATAGTCATTACCAATACTGGTTCTACGGATTTTTCTACTTATCCCTGCGACTTGAATTTAATGCATAAATCAGATCTGTATACAGATCTGATTTAAAACATGTATTGATAATCTATCTAACTTGATGGAGGTTTGTAACTCATGTCATTTGCAATTTTCATTGAGTCTACCAAGTCATCTACAGGCATCAATGGAGTCGTCTTTAAAGCAGATACTGACCCAGAACTCGATACTAAAATAGAAGCTGCCGCAACTGTTTTGTCGTCGGGTGCTTCAAAAATTGCGATCAAATCATATTCTCCAAAAGTTGCATAACCATCAACTATAGTTATTCCATGAGAAGATAACATTTCACCTACTAAATCCAATCTATTTTGAGGTTTTGCAATCATAGATTTCCATGCTTCTTGTGAATAAGATACTTGAAAAAGGTAACGAGACATATGTCCTCCTTACTTATAATAAATAATAGTATTAAGTTAACTATTCGTTATCTTAATTGTCAAGTTTTAAGATATTTTAATGCCAAGTATTACTTGCCAATATTCTCTTCCATTACTCTCATGGTATTAAGGCCAATAATTTTTTGGATATCTCCATCAGCATAACCTCTTCTCATAAGCTCTTCTGTAATACTTGGAAATTTTGTACAATCTTCTAATCCAACAGGACCATTTGCTATTCCATCAAAATCAGAGCCTAATCCTACGTGATCGATCCCTGCCACTTTTACCATATGATCAATATGATCAACTGTGTCAGATAAAGTAGGTTGCTCTAAATCGCTCATAATAATTCTGTATCTTTGTTGAATTTTTGAAGTCTCTTCTTTTATAAACTCTGCTGATCTATCATAATGACCACTTCGTGATCTTTTTGCCATTCTTTCTAAATCTTCAATCTCTTCCCACATTTGATTTCTTAAATTATTTGATTCAACTCTTAATTGTTCACTCACAAATGGGGGGCAAAAATTAACACATACAACTCCACCATTCGTGGCAACTGCTTTAAGCATATCGTCTTTCATGTTTCTTGGATGTTTGCAAACTTCCCATGAAGACGAATGTGAAGCCATCAGTGGTTTGTTTACAACTTCAATAGTGTCCCAAAAAGTTTTATCAGAAACATGGGATACATCTACAACCATACCAAGTTTATTCATTTCTTTAACAACTTCTACGCCAAAAAGACTTAATCCGTTATTTTTAGCTGCGTCGGTGGAACTGTCAGCCCAATTGTTTGTATTGAAATGAGTAAGAGTAATATATCTTACTCCAAGATCCCAGTATTGTCTTAATACTGCTAAATTATCATTTATTGCATGACCTCCTTCTATGCAAGGAACAACTGCATGCTTGCCCTGCTTAACCATTTCTCTGCAATCTTCAGCAGTTAACGCAAGTCCAATCTGCTCAGGATGCATTTTTTCAAATCTTTTTAGAGCATCAATCAAAACAAGAGATCTATCTACAGTTTCTTTTTTGGCAATATATCCTGAATATACAAAACATGACCACCACTGCACACCAAGTCCGCCTTCAAATATTCTGGGTAAATCTAAATGTCCATCCTCAAGTCTTTTTGATATATCAACTCCCTGGTCTTCAATAGGAAAATGATCTCTTGCTCTATCAGGATCATCGTGTATTCCATGAGTATTATTTGGTGGATCAATCATTCTGCTAATAGTATCGGCATGTGTATCTACTACTATTGAATCAAAATGTAATTTTCTTGCTTTGTCTTTTAAGTCTTGTTCTTTTTTGTTTGTCATGACTGCCCCCTAAAAAATATTTATACTTAATTATAACCATTAAGTCAAAATTTATTTTTTATCTCTGCCATAAAATTCATGTCTAGAAACATCTTCAAAATAATTTATTTTTTGCGGCAGGTTCTGTGTACGATTTTTTAACTTTCTATTTTTAATAACTTCTTTAATGATATTAAAAAAGTAAAATATTTTTTTCATGATATTATTATAACTTTATTTTACTTTACGCCCATGTTATAATCATCAAAAATCAGAGGTGATGATTATGAGTACAAAAATGGTTAACGGTATTTTATTTATAGTTGGTGCAATAGCTCCAATCGTAGTTTACCTGGGGTTAGGACCAGACGGCGGTGACATAATTGATGTGGCAACAGCTGAAAAAATAGTTTTTTGGATTATGCTTAGCCTTCCAATAGCCTATATGATGACTGCTGATACAATGAGTGGCGGCTCAGGGCACGGATATGCTAAAGCCGGCTTATTAATCTTAATAATTTCATACACTGCTGGATCAATTAGTGATGCGATCGCTGCAAATTCACAAATGGGAGATTTGGGAGCAGGTATGGTATCAACATTCTGGCCGGCAATGATGATGGGATTTGGAATTACAGGAATGGGTTACTATGTTCAAAAAACATTTCCAACCTGGCTATCAGGATTAATGATGCTGTTGGGAGTTTATGGATTTGTTTTCTTGGGAATAATAGGAGTTGAAGAAGATTCAATATTAGAATTACCCCTTTGGCTAGGATTCACAATAACTAATGTAGCCTTGGGTATACTTACAATTCGAAAAAAGAATTATAAATAATAACATATGTTCAAAAATTTTAGAGATAAAACTAGGGATAATCTATGTCAAAATTTGATTGATTTAGGAATAGATTGCGATATGTCTGAAAGAGGAATTCGAGCTGACAAACTTCAAAATCCTTGGCATCGTAAAAGTCTGGGGGTTATAAAAATCAATTCTAAATCCTCTATTGAATTCATTAACATAATAAAACAAGACAGAAGTAAGGATCGTCCACCTAGATGGTGGTATTATTTCGCTGTCCCTGATCAATCAGTGAAATCAAAACCAAATCAAATAGAAGTAAGATCAATCAGGAAAAAAACTTTCCCAGTATTTGGTAAAG
>PAHZ01000015.1 GCA_002711005.1 Chloroflexota bacterium | reverse complement strand
CCTCCACTAAATCAATTGTCTGTAAGGCCTAACTTTAATGCGTCATCAAATTACAAAGGTATTGTAAAAAATGTTGAATGTATTACCCAACCCGATCAAGTTATTGATGTTATGCGAAGAGCTTTTCATAATATTAAAAATGGCAGACCTGGCCCTGTAGTAGTTGAGGTTCCTTCCGATATTTCTGCCTCACAAATATCCATTGATATAAACTCCTATAAACCTCCTGCAAAAGGATATCATTCACCATCAAAAACAGATGTTTCACTCGCAGTCAAAAAACTGCTTGAAGCAAAAAACCCTTTGATTATTGCTGGCCAAGGAGTTTTGTTTGCAAGAGCTACTAAAGAACTTCAATCTTTTGCTGAATTGACAAATATTCCTGTCTATACAACTATGCCCGGCAAATCTGCAATTAATGAAATGCATCCATTAGCCTTAGGTGCAGGAGTTCAAACTACAACTCTTCAAGCTAGAACTTTTCTTGACGAATGTGATGTAGTTCTCGCATTAGGTAGTAGTATGACTGACACTCCATACGGACAAACTATTGANACTGCATCAAAATTCTTGATACATAATTCTGATAATTATGAAGATATAAATAAGGANCATTATGCTGATGTAATATTAAATGGGGATACTAAATTAACTTTAGATCTATTAATTGATGAAGTGACGGATCTTATTAAAGATAAAAAACTAAATCATGATATCCAAAGCAAAATTAGTAATATGAAAAAACAATGGCTTAGNGAATGGGAATCTCATTTAAATTCAAATGAAGTCCCTATTAATCCTTACAGAGTTATAAATGAAATTAATAAAAACATTATCCCTGAAAAATCAATAGTTACACATGACGCAGGAGCTCCAAGAGATCAAATCGTCCCGTTTTTTAATGCTACTGTTCCTCATAGTTATATAGGGTGGGGTAAAACTACTCATCTAGGATTTAGTATCCCATTAATGATTGGCGCTAAAATGGCAAANCCTGATAAATTNTGCTTAAACTTAATGGGAGACGGAGCTTTCGGAATGTCTGGTTTGGATATNGAGACTGCAGTAAGAGCTAAACTTCCAATCACTACTATTATTTTAAACAATGGNGGAATGGCAACTTATCCAGGNGGGTTTCCCAATGCAAGGAAAAATTTTGGTGTTTCTTATATGAAAGGTGATTATGCTAAAATTGCTGAAGGGATGGGGGCAAAAGGTATTGTAGTAAAATCTGTNNATGAAGTTGGNGAATCCATCAAANATGCNATNNCAGAAAACCAAAAAGGCAATACAGTCTTGATTGATATACATACNGGCTANGATGACAAAAGATCAAAATGGTAAATTTAAAAATATAATTAATTATATTCTGGTATTACTNGGAATTAATGGTGTTATTTGTATNCTGACNACAATTTTCGGANTAGCTACAGATAAAAGATTATTGGGTTCTTACGATTTAAGTATTATTNCNACNATAAATAAACTTATGTGGAATATTCANTTTTTTTCNTTTTGGNTTTTAGTTTTNGGNGTTGTTATTGGTTCAATAGTAGCAATGATTTATACTTTTTTNACNGAAAACAATTCTTAANCNAGTAAANTNAAAACTAGTATATAGATTAATANNAANAANCCAAGTANAGCAGATANTATCAAACTAAANTTTTTGAATAATTGNTTTAATTTGTTTTTCATNCCTNTATTTANATTGTCATTCAAATTTTTACCTTCTTCCATTNTNTTAGTANNTTTGTTTNTCTAACCAATCTTGNAATTTTTTACCCATNGCTTTTCCTAAACTNGANTTTGATTGTATTGGNCCTGTATAGTGATTTGCNGAATTTATGAAATCTTTAATTGCTTTTGGTCCAGCATCGTTTAATAATATTGTCATGAATTCTTCAGTATCATTTTTTCTCATTGGTTGCCATTCAACGTAATAAGGAGTAACTCTAATTTTATCTTCCATCATTTTTCGTTCTTCTTGATAATGATTTAAAGCCATTTTTATTGTAGATGGGTCTGTCCAATCTGATTTGTAGATAACATTCCCATACCTGTTTACTATATATGTCATATTAGGAAGCCTTCCATAAGCTTNNTGAANNTCNCCTTCTANAGAATCNACTANCATCGTTCTGTTAATNTATTTTTTTGTCATTAATTTTGCATGTTCNATTTTTTGNTCAAAAGAACTTAGNTGNGGTATTTTTTCACCAGGATGNGCTTCTCNGGTATATANAAATANAAAATTAAATTTGTCTCCNAATTCTTCNACTAATTTATNAAATCCTGGCGCCGCCAGNGCACANTCAGATCAGGTTATAGAACCAAATTCTATGATAGTAGTTTTTTCTTTCCAATATGTTGAAAGTTCTTCCCATTNTTCTTCNTTAACATTGTATACNTTGCCTTCAGGTGCTTTTGTTCCAGCATTTGCAATACTAGGNAAATCTATAAATGCTTGCATATCAAAATCTAGTGGGAAGCTNTCATAATTATAAGAACTCATTTTATACCTNATTAGTTTGTTTAATAATATACATTATCTGATTTTNATATGTCAAAGTAATATNAATCCANTTTTAAAAAATNTTATGAGCCATCACTATATATGGNTTTGAANATTATCAAATTTTAATTAATTTTTTATGAATTGTAAATGTAACTATTCCAATCANGGTACACATAACTCCACAGAATAGCATTCCATATGAAACACTGATTAAATCAGTTATTCTACCAGCTAATATTGAAGCAATTGAGGCAACTCCCATGTCTAGCATAGTCATACTTATCATTCTTCCTCTGTATTTNTCTTCTGTTACTGAAACTATTGTACTTGAAACACANGTCCTGAAAACAGATTGTGAGCCTCCAATAAATATTGCAATACCAAATGCTATNAATATTTNNCCAGTAAATCCCATCAATATTACNCCTAATCCGTAAATGATTGTAGTTATAANTAACAGNTTNCCTTTTATCTTTATNTCGCCTGAGGATGCTAANAGAGAAGTACTTAAAAGAGCTCCTATNGANGATATAGATTGAATACCTCCAAATGCATCGGCTCCAAGNTTTAGNTTTTCATCNACATATACTGGCAAAAGACTTATATAACTAAAACCAAAAGCTAGTGGCCCTAGGGCAAGTACTACTAACCATAAAACTGTTCTGTTTTCAAATATCATGTACTTTATACCGTCAGTAAAATCATTCATGGGAGATTTTGTATGTTTTTCTGTGGGATCTCCTTTTAAACTTATTTTCAAAGTTGTATATATTACAAACAAATATGATATTGTCGAAACTAAATATGCTGGTGCAACATTGTTGTCAGAAATTGCTATTATATAACCAATTACTGCAGGNCCTATTAATCGCGTAACACCCATAGCCATNGAATTTAATGACAAAGCATTTAGCAAATTTTTCTGTTCAATCATCTGNGGTATGAATGANGTACGTANTGGTTGATTTATAGCCATNCCNAATCCNAGNCAAAANGCAGTAGCATANACATGCCAAAGTTTTATCAANTCAGTTGAAATNAGGATAAGCATCACAAAATATATTGATAATGACCATATTTGAATAATCATCAANGTCTTTTTTTTGGGGAANCTGTCTGCAATAACACCACCAAACAAGCCTATTGTTATAAAAGGTATTGCTCTAAATAAATTAACTATACCAATTGCTANTGCAGATCCAGTCAATTGATAAGTTAGCCAATTTCTTGCAATCATTTCTGACCACATAGCAAATCCTTGCCCACCTTGACCTAGCCANAGATACTTGAAATCAGTACTTGATTTAATAGAAGTTAAAGGGTTTGAGAAATTTATTTTGGTTTTTTTACTTTCAGAATCGATATTGTTTTTCACTTAACATAGGATACANACNATCATTCAAATTATCAAATAANTGAAATTAAGGTATAATGATTTTTTATTCTATCNTACCTATGAGTGACAATTCNGAAAGTTTATTTTTACCTGATTGGTTTCCTGTAAATTTTTCNGATAAAGAAAAATCAATGATGTGGACGTGGGAAAGNGGNCATAANCTTCTCCCTGTAACTCCGTTGTCATCTGANATTAATGAATTATTTTCNGGTAAAGGAATAATTGATGCTAATAATTATTTTGGAAGAACAAATAATTCACAAAAAAAAATAATTAATGGCTATACATATTATGCNTCCATAAATAATCAGAATACTAACAACGAAATTGAAAATTCATATTGTGAAAATTTAGATATACAATGGAGAAACAAATTTTTACCTGAAATAGAAAAAGATTTGAATTTAATGAAAAATAAAATAANTGATATTACGGAATTAGAANATGGGAAAAAAATANTCGAAGAATTATTGANAATTAACCAAAAACANTGGTATATCCATATGCTTGTAGTNATTCCATTNCANCATTATGCAGATAAATTTTTTNATTTTNTAAAAACATTTAACCCTACANTAAATCTCTCTGATTTATATAANTTATTTCANGGNATTGATAATAAAACTTTAGAAATAGATAAAAATTTGTATGATTTAAAATTGATTTATAATTCTTCAGGTCAAAATATTAAAGATGAAAAACTTTTAAGTGAAGTTGATAAATTTAACCAATTATATGGCTATAGATTAGTCGGTTTTGATTTGTCTGATCAAATTTGGATTAATGATAGTTCGATAATTTTGAATNTAATNAAAAACATACCTATTTCTGTNTTTGAAAANAAAATTTCTCAGACAAATGATTCGGATCGTAAATTTTATTTGAAGAATCTTGTTTCAAATGTAACAAATAAGGAAGATGAAAAAGAAATTTACAAAATGTATTCTGTTCTATNTCAAATATGGTACCTTAAAGAAGACCATTCTTTTTANATTGACCAATACAGTAATGCTTTAATTAGTTTAGCATTACTAAAATTAGGAGATATTTTAGTTACCAAAGGCTTAATTGAGAAAAACTCTGATATTTTTTATTTGAGTTACAAATCGTTTACT
Organism: Chloroflexota bacterium; assembly: GCA_002711005.1. Taxonomy (GTDB): domain Bacteria; phylum Chloroflexota; class Dehalococcoidia; order Lucifugimonadales. The sequence goes on along the minus strand of PAHZ01000015.1, from coordinate 16,823 downwards.
NATATCCACCAAAACACATCTGGTTTGATGACTNTAATTTCTGAAAACAAAAAACAACGAGAACATTATAAAAACTTAACNCCACCAAAATATCTNGGGAATTTAAATAAAGANANCTATTNTNTTCANAAANAAGAATTAATAGAAAAACCTAANCAACTAAAAGGGAACGCAGCTTCNNCTGGNAAAGTTACNGGNATNGCAAAAATAATTAGAAGTTTTGANGATTGGGATAAATTANAAAAAGNNGATATTATGNTTTGTGTTAGTACAAATCCTAGTTGGACTCCGTTATTTGGAATNGTATCTGGAATAATAAGTGAAAATGGCGGGACTCTTTCNCATACNGCAATTGTAGCNCGAGAGTATAATATNCCAACTGTATTAGACGTAAATAATGCAACAAACATAATTAATGATAATGATTTNATAGAAATAGACGGGAATACAGGAATTATTAATTTTATAAATTAAATTTCTATTTCTTTCATTANATGTTCAGCAATTTTNAAAGAAGAGGTTGCACCTGGAGAAGGAGCACTTAATACGTGNANTGAATTTTCTGTTTTNACTATNCTGAAATCTTGTAATAAATTTCCGTTTTTATCTATNGCNTGAGCTCNTACTCCAGCTCCAGGATTATTTAAATCTNTTGANGAAATNGNAGGTATTAATTTTTTAAGAGAATCAACAAATTTCAGNTTATTTAATGATCTGTATTGNTCAGNTAATCCNGTTTTCCAATTTGATTTAACCATTTTCCAAAAACCTGGATATGANAATGATTCGTACATATCTTTTAAGTTTATATCAAACTTNTTATATCCTTCTCTTGAATAAGCCATGACAGCATTAGGACCTGCTTCAACTTCTCCATTGATTCTTTTTGTGAAATGAACACCTAGAAACGGCAGATCTGGATCAGGAACAGGATATATCAACCCATTAACCATTTTTTTTGATTCGTTTGTTAATGTGTAATATTCGCCTCTAAATGGGACAATTCTAACATCGAAGTCTAATTTCATCATTTTTGCTACACGGTCAGCAAATAATCCTGCACAATTTATTAAATATTTTGTTTCATATTCTTGTGAATTTGTTTGTAAAATTAAATTATTTTGTGTTTGATTTATACTTAGTATTTCTTGATTTTTGTATATGGTCCCACCTTTATTCTCGAATATATTTGAGTAAGCTACAGTTAAGTCTTTATAATCGATAATACCTGTATTTGGGCTCCATAAACCTTTAATGGCATCTACATAGGGTTCTATTTCATTAATTTTTTCTTTATCAATTAATTGTAATCCTGTAACACCATTTTGTTTTCCTCTTTCGTACAAATTATTTAATCTTTCTATTTCAGATTCATCTGTAGCAACAATTAGTTTTCCGCACATTTCGTAATTGATTTCGTTCTTGTCACAAAATTCTCTTAAAAGTAATGATCCAGGCCAACAAAACTTTGCTTTTTGTGAGCTTGGTTGATAGTAAATTCCAGCATGGATCACTCCGCTATTATTTCCAGTTTGATGTTTTGCTAACACATCTTCTTTTTCAAATACACCTATTTTCTTGTCAGGGTACTTTTCTAAAGCGTACATAGCTGTTGCTAAACCAACTATACCTCCGCCAACAATGCTAATATCAAATTTTTCCATAAACATCCTTTTATAGTAATATTATAGAATATGTAATTTATTATTTGGAGAATATATGGATATTTTATGTTACAAAGATAGTTATTTGAAGCAATGTAAGTCAAAGGTTAGTGAGGTTAATGATTATGGTGTTATTTTAGATCAAACTGTTTTTTATCCCGGAGGGGGAGGGCAGCCGTCAGATAAAGGTAGGTTGAAAATTGACAACAATGAATTTGTTGTTAAAAATTTAAAAAAAATCGATGGTCAAATTGTTCATGTTATTGAAGGACCAAAACCAGAGGTGGGATTAGAAGTTGATTCAATTATAGATTGGGATCATAGATATAAACTGATGAGAACTCATACAGCTTTACATATTTTATGTGGTGTGATTTGGAGAGATTATGGTGCGTCAGTAACTGGAGGTGATATGAAACCTTTATCTGGAAGAATGGATTTTGAACTTGATCAAATGTCTGTTAATTTTTCTAAAGAAGTTGAACAAAAAATAAATAAAGAAATTGAGTTATCAAGGAATATAAAAGTATACGATTTACCAAGAGACGAAGCATTTCAGATTCCTGATTTAATTAGAACCAAAATTAATTTACTACCAAAAGGTATAAATGAAATCAGAATTGTTGATATCGAAGGATTAGATTTACAAGCTGATGGTGGAACTCATGTTCATAATACTTCAGAAGTTGGGTATATTAAAATGACAGGGCATCAAAGCAAAGGGAAAAACAATAAGAGGCTAAGAATTGAAGTAAGTGACTAGCTAAACTTTTGAAAGAACTTTGGATATTTTCACAGCGCAAACTTTATATTCTGGAATTTTAGAATCTGGATCAACAGCTGGGTTGGTGAGAAAATTGGCTGCATGATTTTGTAATTTTACGAAAGGGACAAAAATTTCACCATCTGACATATTGTCAGTAATATAGGCTCTTGCTTCTAGTTTTCCACGTTTTGATTCAACACTTATCCAATCACCATTTTTAATACCAAATTTATCCCCGTCTTTTTGGTTCATTGATACTTCAAGTTCATTAGATTTTGATAGTAAATAATCGGATCTTTTTGTTATAGTTCCACCATGCCAATGGTACAAAATCCTCCCAGTTATTAAAGTTAAAGGGTATTTTTTTGTTGGAATTTCGTCTGCTCTTGGACCCTGTTTGTATCCAAAGAATTTTGCTCTCTCTCCTCTAGGAAAGTCAGATTCATACAAATATCGTGTTCCTGGATGATTTTTGTCAGGACATGGCCATTGGATCCCGCCTTCATTGTTAAGTCTTTGATAATTGATACCNGANATACTTGGAGTTAAATTAGCCATTTCATCCCATATTTCAGATGGAGATTCATAATTGAATTGTTTTTGTAAATCAATCGAGAGTTTTTCAGCAATTTTATTTGCTATTAATTGAATTATTTCCCAGTCAGGCTTTGATTTTCCAACAGGGTTTATTGCTGCTCTTACTCTTTGTACTCTTCTTTCGCTATTAGTGAAAGTTCCTTCTTTTTCAGCAAAACTAGAAGCAGGTAAAACTACGTCTGCAATTTGAGCTGTTTCATGTAAAAACAGATCTTGAACAACTAAAAATTCTAATTTTTTAAATGTTTCTTCAGCATGAGTTAAATCAGGTTCGCTTAATAATGGATTTTCTCCNGTAATGTACATTGCTTTTACTATACCTTCATCAATCTTTTTGATCATATCTGTTACTACATATCCGTGTTTGATTGGCAGTTCGTCAGTTTTCCATTCTTTTTTAAATTTATTTACTGTTTCTTGATCAATTACTTGATAACCTGAAAAAGAATTTGGCAGACAACCTGCATCTCCACATCCTTGTACATTATTTTGACCTCTTAAAGGTGATATCCCTGATCCTGGTTTTCCCAATTCTCCAGTTACCAATGATAGATTTAAAAGAGAGTGAGCATTTGCAGTTCCATTTGTATGTTGAGTAATACCCATTCCCCAAATCAAACAAGACCCTCCAAATTTTGGTTTTGCGTAATACTCAGCAGCTTGGATTATATCTTCTGCTTTTACTCCAGTAATTTTTTCAACTTTTTCTGGGCTGTATTCATTTATTATTTTTTTCCACTCATCATATCCTTCAGTTCGCTCTGAAATAAATTTATTATTTTGTAGATTTTTATCTAAAATAACTTTTGCTATGCTGTTTAGTAAGGCAACATCTGTTCCTGGCTTTGGGCGAAGCCATAAATCAGCGTAATCACACATTTCAATTCTTCGAGGATTGATAATAATTAATTTAGCTCCTTTTTCAATTACAGCTCTCCTCATTCTTGAAGCAGCGACAGGATGGTTTGAATTTGCATCTGATCCTGCAATAATCAAGCACCCAGCCTCCTCGTAGTCTATATAAGAATTACTAGTAGCTCCACTACCTAAAGATTTTAGCATAGCTTCCACTGAAGGAGAATGGCATAGTCTTGTGCAATGATCAATGTTATTACTTTTCATTACAACTCTTGAAAATTTTTGTTGTATATAACCGTCTTCATTAGTTGCTTTCGCAGAACACAATGTAGCAAATGAATTACCAATATATCCACTTAATTTGTCAGCTATCAAATCTATAGCTTCTTCCCATGAAGACTCGAAAAATATTCCATCTTTTTTTATCAATGGTGTTTTTATTCTGTCTTTATGTTGAACAAATCTATATCCGAACCTNCCTTTTACACATAACATGCCTAAGCTTGATTTGTTATTAGGGTCGTCAGTGACATTTACCATTTCGTTATTTTCGTCAACTTCTATATTNATACCACAACCTACACCGCAGTATGGACATGTTGTGGTTACCGATTTTTTAACATTTTTTGGTTCAGGTTTTTTCTTTATAGCACCTGTNGGGCAAACTGATAAACATTGACCACAAGTTGTACATACAGAATCCGCTAGNGGTTCGTCGTTAAAAGTACCAATTTTTGTATTTTTACCNGTTCCAAGAATATCTATTGCACCAATAAATTGAGCACCTTCTTGGCAACCTGTTGTGCATCTTCCACATAATATGCAATCTTCCATTGCTATATCAAATACAGTATTACTGTTATCAGTTTTTTCTCTTTTTCTGCTAGAGTATTTATTGTCATTAACTCCGTAATGATTTACAGCTTTANTTAAGTCTTTATAATCTTTTTTAGATTTACTTTTTGTTAACATACTTGAAGTTAAAGACAATACATTATTTCTTATTTTATCTAGATTCTCACCATATGTTTTTATTTTCATTCCATCACTTACTGGTTGTGAACAAGAGGCTGGTAAACCTCTGATTCCTTCAATTTCTACAAGGCAAGTTCTACAAGCTCCTAAGGCTTTCATATCTTGGTCTTTACACAACTGAGATATGTATTGCTTATTCTTATTTATTGCATCAAGCACAGTATAATTTTGTGGAACAGATATTTTNTTNCCATCTATATTTATATTTATTTTTTTCATATTATCTTTAATCATAAAAATATTTTAGATAGCTAATTATAGGATTTCCAGCTGCTTGNCCTAAGCCACAAAGTGAAGCTAGNTTAACTGTTTCTGCTAACAAATTCAATTCGTCTTTATATTTTTCTTTGTCTGAAATTGGTTTTATTTGCTTTAATTGCTCTACNAATCTTGGAGTACCTTCTCTNCATGGAGTACATTTCCCACAAGATTCATCTGCGTTATACTCAGCTAAATTAATAATAATATCTATTGGATCAATTGTTGAATTTATACCAATAAAACCTCCAGCTCCCATCATTATTCCACTTGAATTCAAAAANCCACCTTTAAGACTTGTNTCAAATTCAGATCTTGGCAATAATCCACTGGACGGACCTCCGATGGCTAAGTATTTAATTTTATCAGAAGGNTTTTCTAATTTTGCTTTATCTAACAAATCATTAATTGTAATNCCCATAGGAATTTCAATAATNCCATTCATTTTGAAATGTCCACTCACACTTAATAATTTTGTGCCAGGNAAATCTTTAATACCAATTTTTTTATACTCTCTTACTGANNGATTTAAAATATAAGTAACATTACATAATGTNTCAGCATTATTAATTATAGTAGGTAAACTAAAAACTCCTTTTTCAGTAGGGAAGGGAGGTTTTAATCTTGGTTCCCTTCTTTTACCTTCCATTGTGTTAAGCAGAGTTGTTTCCTCACCACAAACATAACCCCCAGCTCCAGATTCTAATTTTATTTTCAATTTATAATCAGAATCAAAAATCATACCATTCTTATCGATAATATTATTTTGTTGCATTTTTATTAAAGAATTTTTTAATGTTTGAAAACTTTTCTCTGCTTCTCCATTAATATAAAATACTAGATCNCTACAATTGTTTGCATATGCAGCTATAATTGCTCCTTCAATTAACATATAAGGCATANTCTCCATTATCAATCTGTCTTTAAATACNCCAGGTTCNCCTTCTTCACAATTAACAATTAAATATTTTTGAATTGATTTATTACCACTAGCCATTTTCCATTTTGTGGCAGTTGGAAAGTAAGCGCCTCCTCTTCCTTTAAGGCCTGACTCTTCTATAATATTTATTATGTCCATAGGTTTTTTATTTAAAGTTTTTCTTAAAGCATCAAATTTATAAATCGAATTATANGATTCAAAGTTCTTTTTTTGATTTATATTCTCTAGTAACACAGGTTTATNAAGTATNCCGGANGAATCGATAATTGGCGTTTTTAATGAATTTGTCTTTGTATACTTCCCNTTTGATTTAGAGTATAAATTATGATTTTGAATTGCTATTGGNCCCTCAAAGCATTTGAATTTACAATCTGTTGTATTATCACTAACTTTGTCATTNTTAATGTAACAAGAGAGGCCAGTACATTCTTGAAGTTCAGAGTTTATCGATGTGTGAATTTCTGGATAACTCGTTATGGCACCANATATTTCACTTTTAGAAACTTTTAAGTATCTAGATAACACAAGCATGTCATTTTCTGATACGAAACCATTTTCTTTTTGAATCATGTGCAATGATTGAAGAAGAGAACTTTTTTGTGGTTTAAAGTTACTGATTAATAATTCTTTTGTATTTTTGTTTTGATTGTCTTGCATTTCAACTTATATTCAAAGATTTAAGTTTGTTATTGGGTATATTACCATTCTTATCCCATTCTCTGAAATGATAATAATTACTAATCATTGAATCCAAGAAGTTTTTAGATATGATTTGATTTTTTTTGTTATTACTTTCAAGTAATCTTTTTGGTAAATTGTCATCAATTCTTGACCATCCATTTTCGATATTAAACAATTTTTTTAAATTATTTATTCTTTCTCCAGCAATTTTAATATGATTTTCTGTAAATCTTTCCCCTGTTATTAATGAATATATATCGGAACTTTCAGCATATAAATCATCAAATGATTTTCTTAGGAACTTACACCATATCATTGAATCTATAACAGCAGACAAATCTTCGCTTTCTTTTGTTTTTTTTGCAATAAGTGTCGGATCTTCGAATATTTGNTTNTTATTAAAATCAATGTCATAAGCACTTGCTCTGTTATGACATGCCCCTTTTGTACTTACNGATAAAGCTAGAGCTAGAGCTGGTAAATTTCTTGGNTCATATGAAGGTATTTCAAGTCCTTTCACATGCATTGCGTACAAATTAGAATTTTTTCCAGTAATATCTGATGCTAATTTTGATCCTTCAGCTAATAAATTCCCAATTGANTTTCTATAAGCAATGTNTTTTATTAATTTTAATAATTTTGATTCCGAGCTAATATCTATANTGTGTTTGAGATGCCCATTTTTTGAAGCTTCTATAGCCCATCCTATTGTCACACCTGTGCTTATNGTATCCATNCCTAATTCATCGCAAAGCCTNGCAGCTCTAATTACCCAATTTGGATTGCTTACTCCGATATTTGATCCTAAACTTGCAGTAGTTTGAAATTCAAGTCTTGATTTTATTTTTGCATTTTTATCATTTGTTACAAAAATTTTTTCACATCCAATTGTACAATTGGCACAATGAGCTTTTTCAGAAAAATGATTTTTAATTAAATTTTCACCTTCAATCTTTTCTGATTTCTTGAATATAGATTCTGAAAAATTATTAGTTGGTAGCATTTCTAATCTATTTAATAATGACATATTTATTGTTGTTCCCGTTGTTCTGTATTTCTCTGTACTCTCTCCTAGACTTTTTTTGGATAATTTTTTTCTTATNTCGTTAATTTTTTGTGGCTCAGATATTGAAATGTTTATATCNCCACCTACTGCAATTGCTTTAATATTTTTTGAACCCATAACTGCNCCAACTCCTGTTCGTGCAGCCATTCTCCCTCCATCATTTTTTATTCCAGCAAACCTTACTAAATTTTCACCTGCAGGACCTATTGTTGCATAAGAATAATTATTGCCGATTTTTTTATTCAAAATTAATTCTGTTTCACTTGTATGTTTTCCCCATAATTTTGATGCGTCTATAAAATTTATATCTGAGTTTGATATTTTGATTAATTCTTTTTTATTTGATTTACCTATGATTACTAATGCATCAAATCCCGTTTTTTTTAATTTGTCTGAAAAATGACTTGATGACATTGAGTCTCCTATAAAATCAGTAATTGGTGATTTTGTGGCAATGGAAAATTTACTTGTTGTTGTTAGTTTTGTTCCTGTTAAGGGGCTTGATGCAAATACAAGTGGATTTTGTGGCGATAATGAGTCTACTTTTGGAGATGAATATTTATACAATAAATATGTGCTTAATCCTGTACCTCCAATATAATTTGCAAGTATTTCTCCATCTATTGGTTTTTCTTCAGAAGTATGGTTGTTTAAATTGATTAATAAGTATTTGTTATTATATCCTTGCAAAAATTAACCTCCAGATTGGCTGCTAAATATAAGAATAGAATCATTATTTTTTAATGAAAATGATTGTTTTGCTGTGTTTTTTATTCCATTAATTCCAAAATTATAGCTTTTTTTTAACTCACAGGTGTTCTTTTCAATTATTGTATCAACAAATTCAGGGATGGCTGTAGCTATTGTTTCTACAAGATCTTTTTCTTTTATATTTTTTTCTATACATAAATATATGTGATTTCTTTTAGCAATTAATTTTGCTGTCCCAAAAAATTCTATTTTAATTTTAATTTTATTCATTTGATAATATTTGATTTGCTTTATCTAGATCCGTGTCGTAATTAATATTGAAAAAACTTTTTGTATTCAATTCGATTTGATTGATATTTTCCTCTTTAAGGATTTTTGTATTACATTTATCGAATATTTTTGAAATTTTATATTCTTTTTTTATTAATTGTTTTTTAATTATAGGTAAGCAATTTTTACTATAAATAGCGTGNGTTGAATGTTTAAATCCATTGGTTTCAGGTATGATAATGTCATGTTTTGGACTGATATTACTTTTCATAAATGAAATTATTTCCCCTGATATAAATGGCATATCACAAGCGAAGACTATAATATTTTGGCTGGGCGATTTTTCTAATCCACTATAAATTCCACCAAGAGATCCTGCATTTTTGAATTTATCCACAATAAAACTTACATCATCAATAAAAGATAAATCTTTTTTTCTTGTGTTTTCATTAATCACTATACTTATATTATTAACATGTTTACTTATAGCGTAGATAACATTTGATATTAATGGTTTGCCATTAAACGATTCCAAAGCTTTATCTCTTCCAAGTCTCTCACTTTTTCCACCTGCTAAAATAACTCCATGTATCGAATTTTTCATTTAATTACCTGACCTGTATTTTTTGTATTATATCCTCCAATAGAATTTATAGAGTTTATAAATTCTTTTGAGTTAATAATATCTAATAATTTTTGCATGTAATCTAACTTATATACATTTTCTGGTATCACAATATCAAAGCGTTCTTCTTTTAGTGGGACAAATCCTAAATTATACGCATGTGCAGAAGACATAATTCCTATTCCGTAATCTGCGTTTTTAGAATGAATCGCATATGATACTGCAAGATGAGAATTTTTTTCATTATCATATCCTTTTATATTTTCAGGATTTATATTTGCTTTTTGTAATAAGTGATCAAGTAAAATCCTTGTTCCAGAGCCTTTTTGTCTATTAACAAAAACTAACTCAGAATTATTGAAATCTTCTAAGTTTTTGATATTTTTAGGATTGTTTTTAGGAACTATTATTCCTTGGATTCGGTCAACAAGAGTTATTGTTTTTACTTTATTGTTTTTAATGAATTGATTTATATATGATGTGTTGTACTGATTTGTTTCAGGATCAAAAATATGNGTTCCTGCTATATGGCATAAATTTTGATCTATGGCTAACAACCCTCCTAAACTTCCTATAGGNTTTATAGCCATATCGTACCCTAATCCTTGCTTTAAAAGAAAAGATTTAAGCAAATCTAATACTAGATCATGGCTCCCNCTGCATATGATTGTATTGTTTATACTTTCCATATTTGTTAATGGAGATAGTTCTATAATTTCGTTCTTTTGATAACCTTCGANATTTTTTGGTATTTTTATTAAGCAATTTGCTTTTTGAATNGAACTTATTACACCAGCTCCNCCAGGTAAGGGAACAGCTACATATTCTGAATTTATTTTACCGACGCTAGCTCTTATATATTCATCTTCTCCAATTGAAGAGTTAAGNTTCCTTGTTAACTTTGCTTTTAAAGGTTCATTTTTATATATNTTATATTTTAGTTTCTTTTCGATTAGAGGTTTTATTATTAATTCNTTTATTAGAATTGCTGATACGGGATATCCTGGCAGTCCAATTACTGGCTTATCTTTTATTTTACCTAAAATAACTGGATGCCCAGGTTTGATCGATATTCCATGTACTATTACTTCTCCAAGTTCTTCTATTATTTCTTTTGTATAATCCTCAGATCCNGCTGAGGACCCTGCGCTTACTATTATTAAATCGAAAATTTCTACAGCTTTAGAAATTTCATTTTTTATATCTNTTTTATTATCTTTTATTATTGGAGAAGTATNAGTAATTACTCCTATTTCATCTAACATGCCATTGATAACGTAGCTATTAAATTCTATTAGATCCCCTTTGGAATATTCATCTCCTANTTTAATTANTTCATTCCCNGTTGGAATAAATTTAGANCTAAGAGGTTTTTTTATTTTTATTTTATCTACACCNCCTGCAAGACATACNCCTATGTCAAAATGATTTATTTTAGTGTTTTCAGGAATTATCATCTCAGATTGNATTAAATCTTCTCCTATTTCTCTTACATTATGCATAGAAGGTACAGACGAAAAGATTTTGACTTTTTGAGCTGATATTTTAGATATGTCTTCAATCATAATTACTGCATCGTGANTATCATCTAATGGATCCCCTGTATCTACCCANNAAAAATCTTTTTGTGTTAATGTTAATGGAGAAGTTTCAGTTGCTCCGATTGTTGATTTGTGATTAATTGAAATTCCATCCATTGCAGCCAGGTTAAAATTNGGAGAAGAAATTTTTGCAAATACAGGTTCGTAAGTTATTTTNTTATTTGAATTAGTAACTTGGATCTCTTCATGATCGATAACACTNAGATAGTTTTTAAGAGAATTGAAATATTTTTCCAAAGCTATTTCAATAGGAATATCATCCAAATAATAGTTTCTGTTTGTATTATTATTCATAATTACTTACTTTAACAGTACTGTTTTTNTATAGCCCTCTTTTTTCAGAAGGTACAGTNATATATCCATCAGAATGAACNAATGTATTTATCAAATTAGATTTTCCTAATATTGGTTGTGCATAAGATATCCCATCTTTGACAGATAATTTTACTGGAACATAATCAACTCTTCCTGTATGNGAACTTATATCATCGTTTAACTTGCATAAAATATANGGTTCTAATGGCTCAAAATTATATGTTTTATATATTATGGGNCGAATTATATTAGTAAAAATCATGCTTGCTGAAACAGGATTTCCAGGTAGTCCTATGATTATTTTTTTGTCACAAATCGCAAGTATAGTTGGTTTCCCNGGTTTTACTGACACCCCGTGTACAAGAATTCCTGGTAAACCTAAATTACTAATTACTTTTGATGTAGTATCTCTGTAGCTTATTGAACTACCTGCAGAAAATATAAGGATGTCACATTCATTGAAAGCTTTTTTTGCCTGCTCTAGTTGAGACTCGAAATTATCAGGCATTATAGGAAAATTTTTAACTTTATGTCCTATTGATTTTATCAAGGTGGAAATTGTGTAAGTATTTATGTCTCTAATTTTAGCTGGTTGNAAATCTTCTGAAGGATCAAGTAATTCATCTCCNGAAGATAAAACTCCAATTATTAATTTTTTATAAACTTTTAAATTTGTTATGCCAGATTCAAGCATACTCCCAATGTCTTGAGATCTTATTTTATGCCCTTTNGATAATATAAGATTATTTTTTTTTGTTTCTTCTCCTTTAAAAATAATATTTTCTCCAACAGAAAGTGATTTTTTAATTTCGATAAAATCATCATTTAAAATTTCAGTGTCTTCTTCCATAATTACCGAATCAGCACCTTCTGGAATCATCCCACCTGTAAATATTCTTGAGCATTCTCCATTTTTCAATTTTTCGTTTGGGGTATATCCCATTTTTATTTCTTCAATCACTTTAATATAATTGGGAGAAGAACTTGAAACCCCACTTGAATCANTAGATTTGATTGCATATCCATCCATTGACGATCTNTTAAAATGTGGNAAGTCAGAGTTCGAAGTTACATTTTCTGAGGTTATACGATTATGACAAGAAATAGTGTCGAGTGTTTCAGTTNTTAATGAAGGGAAATCATTGTGAGATGTTATTTTTGAGATAGCTTCTGCGGGACTAACAACTTCGAAGAATTCTGACATATCTATACCAATTTTAGAATTTCATTTAATCTAATATTCAAATTACTTTTATCTATTCCTGAGATTATAGATTCAAATTTTGACTTTTCTGAATATTTTTCTAAATGAAGTGGATTATTTGATAATATGATCAAAGCCAATTTCTTTATGTTTTTATTTAATTTAGAGACTGTTTCGTCTTTTTTAATGTCTTCAATTGAATTCACAACTACTATGCAACTAGAATAATTTGAAGATTCATAATTTAAATCAATCTCATATTTCTTCACATTCTCATCATAAAGTTTTACTTTTAAATCAGAATAATTTATTAAAAGTCTTTTTTCCATTTTAACCCTTCTTCTGTATTTGTTTCAGGATTGTATTCACAACCAATATATCCGTCATAATTTAGTGATTTCAGGTAAGAAAAAAGAAAGCTATAATTAATTTCGCCTGTTCCTGGTTCATTCCTTCCAGGATGATCTGCAATTTGAATATGTTTTATCAAATCCAAATTCTCTTTAATAGTGAGCGATAAATTGCCTTCCATAATTTGCATGTGATAAATATCGTATTGAATAAACAAATTATTTGAATTAACTTTATTTAAAAGATTTTTTGCCTGTTTTGTTGTATTTAGGTAAAAACCAGGAATATCAATTGTGTTAACAGGTTCAATTAACAATTGAATGTTTTCTTTCTCTAATGCACTAGATGCAAATTTCAAATTTTCTAATATGCAATTTTCAATATCTTGATCTGAGAAATTACCATCAGGAATTCCTATCAAACAGTTAAGTTTATTACAGTCTAATTTTTTTGCGTATTCTATAGCGATATGAACTCCGTCTTTGAAATCTTGCATTTTATCGGGATTGCAAGCTATTCCTCTTTCTCCATTTTCCCAATCACCAGCGGGAAGATTGTGCAGAGCTTGAATTAAATTGTATTCATCAAGTAATTTTTTTAATTCAGAAGATTCGTAAGCGTAGGGAAACAAATATTCAACAGCTTTAAATTTATTTTCATGAGCTTTTTCAAATCTCTTTAAAAAATCGTATTCTGTGAATAACATTGTTAGATTTGCTGCAAATTTCAATTTGTTTCTCCTCTTTTTAATTTATATTACTTTTATTATTTTCGGGTATTTATTAAGATTTTAAATTATATAATGAAATATATAAATCCTATAATCAAGAAAAGAGAGTGATGATGAGTAAAAAGATTAATATTGGAGTTATTGGAGCAGGGGAAAATACTAAAAAATTTCATATTCCTAATTTTCAAAAATTAGAAAATGTAGATGTAGTAGGTGTTTGCAATCGTTCTTATGAATCTGGAAAGAAAGTTGCTGATGAATTTTCAATAGATAATGTTTATTCAAATTGGATGGATCTTATAGAAGATAAAGATATAGATGCTATATGTATTGGTACGTGGCCATATATGCATGAAGTTTTAGTTTGCGAATCATTAAAGAATAATAAACATGTAATGACAGAAGCCAGAATGACTTTTGATTATGAAAGTGCCAAAAGGATGTTAGAATTTTCCAAAAAGTCACCTAATTTGATAACTCAGATTGTACCGGCTCCAATGACATTGAAATTTGATAAATATATTCGGAAATTGATTGGTCAAAATGAAATAGGAGAAGTAATACAGGTCGATATATCAATTAACCACCAAACACCAATAAGCCTTTCTGGAGGATATCCTGATTTCAATTCGGAAAATCATTGGCGAAGCGATATAGATTTATCAGGTATGAATACAATGCAATTAGGTATTTGGTACGAAGCAATGATGAGATGGGTTGGGTCAGCAAAGAATGTTATGTCAGCATCTGATTTAATAGTTAAAACAAAAAAAGAAAACGATGATTATTCATTTGTAAAGATTCCCGATAACATAAATGTGATTGGAGAATTAGAAATCGGAGGACTTTATAATATTAAAATGAGTACAGTTAAAGGTAATGCTCCAAAAGACTCTGTTTGGATTTATGGCACAAAAGGTACAATTCAATTGGATTGTGTAGATTATGAGTTGTATATTGCAGATGAAACTAATGATTTCAAAAAAGTATCTGTTCCAAATGAGTTTCAATCTTGGTGGAGAGTTGAGGAAGAGTTTGTTAACTCTATTAGAGGTGAAGAAAAAATTACTCATACTACTTTTGAAATTGGTTTAAAATATATGGAATTTGTTGAAGCAGTTAGAAAAAGTGATAAAAATGGTATAAGAATTGAACTTTTTAATTAACTAGATCGTCAATTAGTAATTTTATTTTATCTTTAGTTAAATTTCCAGATACTCGCGAAATTATTTTCCCCTCAGGATCAATAAAAAAGGTTTCTGGAATTTTCGTAACACCATATTTGATTGTTATAAATTCTTCGTCAATTAACGATAAGAAAGATATATTGTATTGTGAAATGAATTCTTTGGCATCACCTATATCTTCGTCTATATTTATTCCAATTATTCTAATACTATCGTTTTCTTTTTGAATTTCATCTAAAATTGGCATTTCTTTTCTGCACGGAGGACACCACGAAGCCCAGAAAGTGATTACAGTTGGTAACTTGCTTTCAAAGTTAAAAACGTATTTTTCGCCATTGATTTGAGAGGTAGTAAATGTAGGAGCTATTTTATTTGGGTTCTCGATAAGAGAAATATCAGGATTGGTTCTTATTTGATTGAAAAATAAGACAGAAATTAAAAATATAAAAAATAGGATTATTCCTGAAAAAAAAGC
This sequence comes from Chloroflexota bacterium, assembly GCA_002711005.1. Classification (GTDB taxonomy): domain Bacteria; phylum Chloroflexota; class Dehalococcoidia; order Lucifugimonadales. Next base: position 1,489 of record PAHZ01000015.1, on the reverse strand, counting down.
AGTTTTTAATTTGAATATGTTTTTTGTTTTCATTATTAACCTATTATGCATAATATTATAATTGACAATTTGGTTTATTAGAATCTATAATTTTAAATTCCTGGTGATTATGGCGAAGTTGACCCACCCGTTCCCATCCCGAACACGGAAGTGAAACGCTTTTGCGCTGACGATACTGTATTGGCAACGATATGGGACAATAAGTAATCGCCAGGTTTAATTAGAATCAATAAATACCCTTTCTAGGTATTTACTTCAGATAAACCAGTACATATAATAAAGTTCGCAATTTTTTAATTTCATAAGGAAAAAAAGATTAATAATCAAGAAGAATTAACAAAATTACTTGAAGAGTACGAAAAAGATGTTGTTAAGATAAATCGAGGGCAAGTTCTGTCAGGCAAAGTTATGGAACTTAATTATGAAGGGGTGTTAATTAACCTAGGCGGGAAGTCTGAAGGTTTAATACCTAAGTCTGAGATGAGATATATAGAGCAAGAAAAACTTGATAATCTGAAAGTGGGTGACGAATTAATCGTTATGGTTTTAAAAACCGGATTTTCTAGAGGTTCCGATGTAACACCTATCTACTCTTATGATAAAGCATTAGTCAGAGAAGGCTGGGATATATTAGAGAAAGCACAAAATAATAATGAGCCTGTTGAAGGAATTATCCTTGGATCTAACAAAGGCGGTGCGATGATCGATATCAAAGGTGTTCAAGGATTTATCCCGTCATCTCAATTAATGAGCTTTTTTGTGCCTGATGAAAATGTAGAAGACTCATCTGTTGAAATTGATGTTACGGGTAGAAAAAATTTAGAAAAAAATGTTAATTCAAAAATATCTGTGAAAGTTTTAGAAGTTGATCAAACTAGAAATAGGGCAATATTATCAGAAAGAGCTCTGATGCAAGAATTAAAAGATAAAGCTAAGCAAAAAGTTATGACAGATTTGGTTGAAGGCCAAATAGTAAAGGCTAAAATTATTGGCTTAAGCTCATTTGGAGCTTTTGTTGATATAAATGGAGCAGATGGATTAATTCACATTTCAGAATTATCATGGAATAAATTAAATTCACCAAGTGAAGTAGTAGAAGTTGGTCAAGAATTAGATGTTTATATACTTAATTTAGATAGAGAAAATAAGAGAATTGCTCTTAGTATAAAAAGATTGACCCCAGGACCATGGGATGAAATAAGCAAAAATATGCCAGTGGGAACCAAAGTTAAGGCGGTTGTTACAAGAATAGTTGAGTTTGGTGTTTTTGCAAGAATTAATGATATGGGAGTCGAAGGTCTAATTCACATTTCTGAGCTTTCAGATACTCCGGATGTTAATCCTGCAGATATAGTTAAAGTAGATGAAGAATTAGAAGTTACTGTTGTATCTTTAGACCCAGAACGAAGAAGACTTGGCTTGAGTTTGAAAAATGATCCTTTATCCAAAAAGGCAGAAGCAGCAGAAGAGCCAGAGGCAGAAGCAGCAG
>PAHZ01000014.1 GCA_002711005.1 Chloroflexota bacterium | reverse complement strand
AAGCGGAAGCAGAGGAACCAAAAGCGGAAGCAGAGGAACCAAAAGCGGAAGCAGAGGAACCAAAAGCGGAAGCAGAGGAACCTAAAAAAGAATAATCAATTATATTATGCTCATTTTTCAAATAGGAGGAAATAATGGCAGATAAAAAAGAAGATATATTAGAATCAATAAAAAAATTATCAGTAATGGAACTATCTGAACTTGTTAAAAGTTTAGAAGATGAATTTGGAGTAACAGCTGTTGCTGCTGCACCTGCTGCTGCTGCACCTGCTGGTGGAGATGCTGGTGGAGATGCTGCAGACGCTGCTGATGCTACAGTAAATGTAGTACTAAAAGATGTTGGTGCTAATAAAATTAACGTTATTAAAGCTGTAAGAAAGATTACTTCTTTAGGATTAAAAGAAGCTAAAGATTTAGTGGAATCAGCTCCAAAACCTGTACTTGAAGGCGCAAGTTCAGATGATGGAAATGCTGCTAAAGAAGAATTGGAATCAGCTGGCGCTACAGTAGAGTTAAGCTAAAATTTTATTTATTATTCAACAAAACACATAATTTTATTTATGTGTTTTGTTGAATAATATTTTCGCATAAACTCGCACAATCTATTAAATCAGGTATAGACACTGTTTCATTAATAGTATGCATTCCTTTTACTCCCATACCTATAACTACAGACTCTATTGAATTTTTCAAAAATATATTGCCATCAGTTCCGCCGCCAGATCCTTTTAATGTAGGAGATAATCCAAGATTATCTAGAGACTGGACCACTATTTTTAATGCTGAATTTTCGTTATCCAAAGAATATTTTTCAAATAATATCTCTGATTTTAAATTTATTTTTGATTCTTCAAACTCATTTTGAGTTTCTTCTACAGCTATGGATAATGTTTGATTTAAATTATCCATGGTTTCAATACTACTTGTTCTAAACTCTCCTTCTATATATAAGTTTGCAGGAACAGCATTCCTTACAGATCCGCCTTCAATTTTACCAATATTGAATGTGGTTTCATCATCAAGTCTTCCTTGAGGTAACTTGTTAATTAATGTTGTTGCAATTTTAATAGCAGAAATACCTTTTTCAGGTTCAACCCCAGCATGAGCTGCTCTTCCTGTAATTTCAATATCAAAACTTACATATGTGGGACTAGAATTCGTTATTATACTAGGTGGTCCTTCTCCATCAAATATTATTGCTTTTTCACCTAATATTTGTGAAAAATCAAGATGACGTGCACCAAGTAGAGCCACTTCTTCTTCACGAGTAAAGATTAATGTTAAATTTTTTAATTCATGATTACTTTCATGAAGAGAATCTAATGCCTCTAATATACCAGTTAAGCCAGCTTTGCAATCCCCGCCAAGTATTGTGTCTTCTTTGGAGTATATAGTATCTTTATCGACTACTGGAATTATACCTCGACCAGGTTCTACAGTATCCATATGAGCAGATAATATTATATTGTTATTGGAGCTTTCATTTGTTGTAGCAATTAAATTACCATAATTATCTATATTAATTTGAAACTGCATTGCAGAAAGCTTTTCTTCGATAAAATCCCTAACTTTATCTTCTTCTCCTGAAGGACTATCTATACTTACTAAATCACAGAATGTTTTTGTTAATCTTTCTCTATTAATCATTTTGTTACCTTTTGATATATAATGGCTTTTTAATAGTACTTATATTATAGATTAACAAAGTATTTGAAATATGAACATATATATTTACGGAACAGGTGCTGTTGGAGCATTTGTTGGTTCATTGTTGTTTGAAAAAAATTGTAATGTTTTATTTCTTTCTAGAGGGAAAACATTTTCGGAAATCAAATCTAATGGACTTGAATTAAAAACCAGCAAGCTTACTCATACTAAGATTTACCCTGAAATTTATGATACTAATTTTAGTAAACAACAAAAAGANTTTCNATTTGAAGCAGATTTNGTTATTTATTGTGTGAAGAGCTATCANAATAAAGAATCGATTGATTATTTATCTGANTTATTTAAAANAAATGNNCCATTTATACTAACTTTACAAAATGGNTTTAGAGCAACNGANCAANTATATGATTTTTTTGGTGAAAAAGTACTTACTGGAGCAGCTTATATTGATGCGATATTAAGTGAAANAGGAAAAGTGTTTGAAACAGGNGGAGATCCNAAAATAGTNNTAGGTTCNATGTTTAATAATNAATTAGATATATTNACTNAAATATTTGATTTNATGAATTCTGANGAACTTGCTATTGAATTAAATAAAGATATCAAATCAGTNATATGGNGAAAACTAATGTATATATCTTCACTNAGTGGNATTATGTGTCTTTATAGGCAACCACTNGAAAATATTTTAANTGATAAAACTAGCCAACATTTGTTAAAAGAATTGATAANCGAAACTTATAATACNTCAATAAAAAACAATGCTAATATACACGAATCTGAAATACAAAAAGTATTTGATGAACTATATTATAATCANCCCAACTCAATATCCTCTATGTACGAAGANATGAAGAAGGGNAATTTGATTGAAGTAGANGCTATACAGAANTATGTTTCNGATNTAGCTAGTACAAATAATTTGCCAGNTCCATTTACGGATCTAATAAGTACAGTTNTATCTAAATATATNGAATTTANTGAAAAATAGNCTTAGGCNCCAAATCTAACATCTGCATTTGGGTCAGANTATGNTACNCCTTTNCTTTCCCAAAATATTNTTGAAATTTCATCAACAGCTTCTACAAGTTGTTTAGCAGATTCAGAACTTACATTTTGTTTGTTTGCCCCNGCTAATTTATTTGCATTCCANAATAAGTCGTGTAAATTTGGGTATTTTTCTAGATGTTCTGGTTTGAAATAATCAGACCATAAAATGTTTAATTCATTTTTCACTTCTTGNGCATGATCTTCCTTAACTCTAATAAATCTCGCTACAGTATTTGGTTGTTCTACTTTTGAAACTCCTCCGCTGAGGTCTATATCTTCCATTTTCATAACCATTTTCAACACTGTTTGAGCTGCAATTTTGGCAGCTATAGGATCATATATTCCACAAGGAATATCACAATGTGCNTATANATTTGTTGGTGAAAATATTGATTTTATATTTTTAACTAAATTCATTTGAAATCTCCATTTTTAATATCTCANTTTCAATATATTATATATTATTATGTTTAAAATTATGCCAATGAAAATTAACCAAAAAAGNATGGAACCTATACTCTTTGATGGTGATTATGTATTAGTTACTCAGAAAAAAAAGTATAATAAAGGAGATATTGTAGTATTTANAGATAANTTTGATANTAAATACAAGATTAAATATATCTTTGCTGAATCTAATGATTGGNTAGATACNAGTTCAGNACNACCTAAAATATGGATAGATAANAATAACAAAAATTATTTAANTAAACTAACAAAACTAGAANANAATACATTTTATGTNCTNGGATATAATGNNCAAATGAGCAAAGATAGTAGACATTTTGGACCAATANCNTNTGATCAGATTATTGGTAAATTAATTTTCAGATATTACCCATTTAATTCNATTAGGTTTTTTTAATGCANGAACAAAAAGTATATGANCCAGTGATTGGATTAGAAGTGCATGTACAACTTAATACCAATAGTAAAATGTTTTGTAAATGTNANATTGCTCCNTTNGATAGTGCNCCNAACACTTATGTATGTAATATTTGTATGGGTTANCCAGGTACNTTACCNTTAATAAACANTAANGCTATTGAAATGGTTGNNAAATCAGGATTAGCATTNAANGGCAAAATNAATCAAATGACAAGATTTGATAGAAAAAACTATCATTANCCAGATTTNATGAAAGGATATCAAATTTCACAATTTAAATATCCTATNGTNGTTGGAGGCGAAGTATCTATAAATACGGATCAAGAAAAGACNATAACCTTGAATCGAATACATCTTGAAGAAGATACAGCTAAATTAACACATNTAAGANAAAANTCATTAATTGANATTAACAGATCNGGTACNCCTTTAATGGAAGTAGTTAGNGAACCCGAAATATCTAATGCAGATGAAGCAAGAAAATANCTACAAGAATTACATTCAATATTTACAGAAATTGGAGTGACTAAAGGTAANCTNGANCAAGGACATTTNAGNTGTGATGCNAATATTAGCCTTAGACCAAAAGGCTCNAAAACATTGGGAGAAAAAGTNGAAATTAAAAATATGAATAGTTTTAGATCTGTATTCAGAGCAATTAATTTCGAAATTGAACGACANGCAATTGAGTTGAATTCTGATAATAAAATNATACAAGAAACGAGAGGNTGGAATGAGGCNAAAGGAGTAACTGTNTCACAAAGATCAAAAGAATCTGCACATGATTANAGATATTTNCCAGANCCNGATTTACCAAATATTTACATAAATGACAATTTGTTAGCTNATTTNAAATCANNTATNCCNGAATTAAAAAAAGATAGAGTTAAATATTTAACAGANGAANATTCTTTGAATGANCAAGTTATTCAACTTTTANCATCAGANAATTTTCTTTATGAATATTTTAANNCTTTATATANATNAAACCAAAANCAAAAAAATAATTTTTCTGATCAAGAATTGGCTAACTGGATTACTGAAGAAATTTTAAAAATATTAGATTCAAATAANATAAAAACTNATGAAATANAGAATTCATTTAAATNTGAATATGTTTTGGAATTGATNGAACTAACNAATTCTAAAACTATAAATAGAAATTCTGCTNGAGAAATACTTGCCTCTTTAATTAAAACTAATAAATCTCCAAAANNTTTNATNGATGATTTNGGNTTGGCAAAAATTTCTGATTCTGGAGANTTAAATGANTTATGNTTGCAAGCAATAAANAANAANCCTGACGCTGTAAATGATTATAANTCAGGTAAAGAAACTGCANTTAAGTTTCTAATAGGGCAGGTTATGAAACTTAGCAAAGGNAAAGCCGACCCTAATGAAGCTGAATTAAATATANTAAANATACTAAAAAATGAATAATATCCCTANNACNATAAATATTTCGACAATNGGAGGTGGAACNGGATCTTCTGTGATTTTNAGAGGATTAAAAGATTATACNGAAAACCTTTCAGCAATAATTACTGTTGCAGACGATGGCGGNAGNTCAGGTATATTAAGAAAAGANTTAGGTATTATTCCACCTGGNGATTTTAGAAATTGNGTAGCTGCNCTTAGTGATTCAGAAAGTNTATTAAAAGAAATATTTGATTACAGATTTNAAAAAGGTGAAGGTTTAAAAGGNCATAGTTTAGGTAATTTGTTAATTACNGCAATGTCTGATATTACNGGNAGCTTTGANGGTGGCTTAAATTTNTCTGCTAAAATATTAGGTGCTAAAGGNAAAGTTCTTCCTGCTTCACTAGATAANATAACNTTNGAAGCTNNATTAGATGATGGAACNAAAGTATTGGGAGAATCATTGATTCCACTTAAAAACGGNAAAATTAACGAAATTAATTTAATTCCTTCAAATNCAAAAGGNTCTGAAAGTGCAAAAAATTCNTTNTCTAANGCTGATGTGATAATTGTTGGTCCTGGAAGCTTATATACAAGTATAATTCCNCCNTTATTGGTAAAAGATATNGNAAAAATTGTAAAATCNTCTAAAGCATTGAAAATATATGTATGTAANATCGCTACCCAGANNGGAGAAACAGATTTNTATAGTGTTAATGATCATATNNAAGCGATACAAAAACATACATATGCTAGNATTTTTGATTTTATTATTGTNGATAAAAATTTTGATCTNCCTATTACCTCTCATGATGAACAACGAGTTAAACTAAGNAAAAATGATTTAGATAATCCTAAAATTATGAAATTTGATGTGAAATCTGAAAAACATTCAATGAGACATGACTCAAAAAAGTTGTCTAATTCTATAATAACGTTATACAATCAATGGGTTAAAAATAAATAAAAGGATATTTTTTGAATACTGTATTTTTAGTTCTGCAATTANTTTCTGCAATTTTTTTGATTTTTATAATTCTTATACAAGTNCGCGGACAAAGTGTTAATATATTTGGCGGTGGNGGAGATAGTTATAGAACACGTAGAGGATTTGAAAAAGTATTATTNCAGTTAACAATTATTGTTTCGATCTTATTTGTNTCANTAGGATTAATCAACGCNGCNCTTNCTTAACTNATTTACAAAGATCTCCATTTAGTTTCATCTTCTGAATCATATATAGTTATNCCCATTGANTCTAATTNATCTCGTATNTCATCTGCTTTNGNATAATTTTTGTTTTTTCTGAATTCGTTACGATCTTTAATAAGTTTTTCAATTTTTTTNGTATCAATTTCTTGCTTTGGTTTGATATTTTCTGATTTGATATCNATNCCTAGTGTGCTNAATAATTCTAATAAATTATTTTGNCTTTTATTAATATTNATATTTTGATTATAAGATTGATTTATAGANTTGCTNAGCTCAAATATTGATCCNAAAGCNAAAGATGTATTTAAATCTGCATTCATNGATTTNTGAAATTTATCAACAAATTGNTTTGAATTTAGNTCATTCACACTNTCTGANGATTTTANTTGTATNGTTTGTTTAAGCCNTTGAATTGCTTTTTCATTAGCATTTAAGATTGATTCATCGTACTCTAGTGGATTTTTGTAGTTNCCACTTATAAAAAACATTCNTATAGCTGCNGGGGAGTATTTTTTCANTAANTCATTAATTGAAATGATATTTCCCAATGATTTACTCATTTTNTCTGATTTNAGGTTTATTAATCCATTGTGCATCCATATTGTAGAAAAAGGAACATTTTCTGAAAANGCTTCTGATTGNGCAATTTCNTTTTCGTGATGAGGAAAAATCAAATCTCTTCCACCACCATGTATGTCTAAATTTTGTCCTAAATATTTCATTGACATTGCTGAGCATTCTATATGCCATCCAGGTCTTCCTATTCCCCATGGNCTTTCCCAACCAGGTTCGTCGCTAATTTGTTTTTTCCATAATGCAAAATCCATAGGATGTTCTTTGTTTTCATTTATATCTATTCTTGCTCCAGCNANCATTTCTTCGATGTTTCTTTTACTTAGTTTGCCATATGTTTCAAACTTATTAACTCTAAAGTAACAATCTCCATTTATNTCATATGCCATNTCTTTTGANATAAGCACATTTATCATATTTATCATTTCTTTTATTTCTTCNGTNGCTTTTGGTGCATGATCAGCAGGTAATACATTAAGCTTACTTAATGAATTAACATGTTGNGTNATATACTTATTTGATATTTTGTCTATTGTTGTGTTNTTTTCTTTAGCTGCAATAATTAGTTTGTCATCAATATCGGTAAAATTTTGTACAAAATTCATNTTGNAATTTTGAGATATTAAATACCTTCTTAGTGTNTCGAAAATCACAGCGGACATAGCATGACCTATATGTGATTCAGAATANGGAGTGATACCGCANACNTATATTTTTAACACTTTAGAAATATCTAATTCTAAAAGTTTTTGTTTATTATCAAGAGTGTCTTGTATTTTCATTTNAATTTCTTTTTATTAAGCTAGNTATGGCTAAGGCTGAAATCCCTAGATTNTCACCTGTGTATCCTAANCCATCTGTGGATTTTCCTTTTATATTTATTTGANTAGAATTTATTCCNAANNTTAAGGATATTGTATTTTTCATTTCTTGTGAATGATTTTTTATGTGAAAATTTTCGGATATTACAGTTGAATCTATATTATTTATATCCCATTTTTGTTGTTTAAGNACTANATTTATTTGTTTTAACATTTCAANACTNGAGTTGATTACATTATCTTTATTGAAAAANTGNCCAATATCCCCAAGTCCTGCAGCNCCAAGAAGAGAATCTATAATTGCATGTATTANTACATCTCCATCACTATCTCCTTCTAGGCTATNTTTTTNATCTATTACTACTCCACCTATANTTAAATTTCCATTATTAACTAATTTGTGNGCATCNAATCCTATTCCAAAATTGTTTTTCATATTAATTTATAATTTTATTTATTATTTCNAGATCTTTATCAATAGTTATTTTTATATTATATTTTTCACCNATAAAGGTATANGGNGTTATGTTGTTAGCNAGTAATAATTCNGGTAAGTCATTATANNTNGATTTTGAATTTAAGATTTCTGAATTATTTAAAATTTTGTTTAGTAACTTTGTATNNTANGATTGAGGTGTTTGTGACCCNATAATTTCANCTCTGTTAAGTCTNTTANTTATTTTATTNTCATCACCTATNTACATAGAATCNGNCTGATTAATNANAGGNATTCCNCTTTTATATTTTTTTGCATANTTTATACTTTCTGTTATTAATCTTTCATTTATAAGTGGCCTTGCAGCATCATGTACTAATGTTATTTCGNTTTTTATAGAATCTGAAAANCCATTAAAAACTGAAATNAATCGACTTTNNCCACCCANNATNANATTGTTTATCTTATTATAATTTTNTTTTACACTTTCAATTAAATATTTGTTTTNATCAGAACACACAATTGTTATATTTGTGATGTGCTTATTGNTTTGAAATTGTTTTAATGAATACTCAAAAATCATTTTATTATTAATAAGCATAGTTGTTTTATCATTTACNNTTATTCTTTCAGATTTTCCNCCGGCTAATAATATAGCTGTAGTTTNCATATTTTCCTTTATTTAACTTTTGCTTATATTATAATGTTATGAAATAACTTTTTAGAGGTATAATTTTGATTAATTATTGGATGTTTACAATTTCAAAAGAAAACTTTGATATATTTAATAATCAAAAAGAAAAACAAATTGAATTTGGAAAAAAATATCAANGAAGAGCAAAAAGAATTGANTTAGAAGATAGGGTAGTTATTTATATTAAAGATATTNGTAAATGGATCATGACAGCGACAGTTTCTTCAAAAGTTAAAAATATAATTAAATCTAANTGGAAAGATGAGTCNATGGATTATAAATATAAAGTTGATTTAAATATAAATAGAAAATTGAATGAAGANTCTGGTATCGATGCTTCTTTTATAGCNCCTAGNTTAGANTACTTAAAAAGNTGGTTNCCTGAGCATTGGAAATTAGGGTTTTCAGATAGTATGCATATACTCTCNGCTAGAGATTTTAATTTGATTGAATCCGAAATTAATAGAATTAATTAAAATCATTGATTTCNAACCATTTTGATCCATTTTTCAGCATATTGAAAGTATTNTAAAATATTTCTTTTTGAATTTNATTTGTTTCAATTTGTTTTATTTNTGAAATTTTGTCAATTATTAATTTACAATCTTTAGGTTCTGTCCATTTTTCTCTATTTTTTTTAAAAGGTTGTGGAGCAGAATCTGTTTCAACTATTATTTTATTTAGAGGGATTACTTTGAGTACTTNTTCTAAATCAGGTTTTCTCAATAATGGTTTACCAAAAGATATGTGAAATCCAATATCAATAATTTCTTTTGCCANTTCTAGATTTGATTGAAAGTANTGCATTGCTCCACCTATTTCAAATGCTCTTTCTTCTTTTAAAATTTTTAANACTTCTTTTATTGCATGTCTAGAATGAAAAATAATTGGTTTATTTAATTCTCGTGCTATTCCAATCTGTTTTCTGAANGCTGAGTATTGAATCATNCTATCAGGAGACGATTCTTGGAAATCTAATCCGATTTCACTAATTACAATCAACTTTTTATTATTAGTTACTAATTCGTATATTTTGCTTNTGTCTTTTNCATTTATTTCTCTTGTTAAATTTTGTGGGTGCAAGCCAATTCCNCCAAAGATATTNNTGTNTTTTTTAGANNGTAAATTTATNCTTGTGGCGCTATTTAAATCAACAGAAGAATCAATGACTGATNTTACTTCATTATCACAAGNCCTNCTTAACACTTCTGATAATTCTTCGTCTTNGTAACTATATATATGTGTGTGNGAATCAATAATAGGAAATTGTTTCATAGTTATTTTTTAAACAAGTTGTTATAAATTGTATTCCAACTTAGTAGTGCACATTTAATTCTAATTTGATTAGNTTTTATATCAAACAAAGGGTCAGCGAGTAGTAATTTTGGATTTATCGAATTATTGTTATCATTTTTAAAATAAGATATAAATTCGTTACATAATGCTTCAATTTCGTTTATTTGCTNATCTAAAATTATTTCAGATAATATTGANGAGCTTGATTTGTGGACAGCACATCCTTCTACTTCAAGATATATAGAAGAAATTTTGTTTTTATGTACATTCATATTAAAGNTGACTTCATCCCCACAAAAAGGATTNAGNCCTTTAATGATTTTGTCAGGATTAGAGATTGGTTCACTNAACCCAGGATTAGCTGATCTATTTAATATTTCTTTTTTATATACAAAACCTAAGTCTTTTTGATCAGACATTATTAAAGTACGATATTGAATTATTAATTTGATTTATAAATTCATCTATTTCTTGTTTAGTGTTATATATGTAAAAGCTTGCGCGAGCCGANGAGTGGCTACCAAGTTTTTTTATTAAAGGCATGGCACAATGNTGGCCAGTNCTTATAGCAATTCCCTTGGTATCTAAAAATGTTCCTAAATCATGTGGGTGTACATNTGGGACGTTGAAAGAAATCAGACCAGCACGCTCATCTATATTTTCAGGTCCTAATATATCTATTCCTTCAACATTTCTAATTTCATTGTACATATATTCAGTTATATNTTTTTCGTGNTCTCTAATTTCNTCCATTGANATATNNTGCAAATAATCTATTGCAGATTTGAGTCCAACAGCTCCAGCTATGTTTGGAGTTCCTGCNTCAAATTTCCAAGGAACTTCGTTCCATGAAGATTCTTCATAAGTTACTTCNAAAATCATATCNCCNCCTTTTTGGTANGCTGGCATTTCTTCTAGCAATTTTTTGTTACCATAAAGAACTCCAATNCCTGTAGGTCCTAACATTTTATGACCNGAAAAAGCNAANAAGTCACANTCTAAATCTTGTACATCAATTGGCATGTGAGGGGCACTTTGTGCAGCATCAATTAGAGTTACAGCTCCAACAGCTTTNGCTCTAGAGATTATCTTTTTGATATCATTNATAGTACCTATTCCATTAGAAACATGCGTTACCGAAACTAATTTAGTATTAGAATTTANAATTTGATCNAGGTCTTTAAAATTTAATGTACCATCTTTNTTGATTGGTATATATTTTAACTTTGATTTNGTTTCTTTTATTAATTCTTGCCAAGGAACTATGTTACTGTGATGCTCTAGTTCTGTGATAACAACCTCNCTAGACTCATTTAAATTTGATCTTCCCCAAGTCTCTGCTACTAAATTAATAGANTCGGTTGTTCCTCTAGTAAATATTATTGAATCGCTATCAGGAGAATTAATAAATTCTGCAACTTTATCTTTTGATTGATCATANAGATATGTTGATTCCATACTNAGTGTATGAACTCCTCTGTGAATATTAGANTTAGTATTGTTATAGAAATCAGTAATAGTACTTATTACTTGCCTTGGTTTTTGAGTTGTTGCTGCATTATCAAAATAAATTAATTTGTTTTGATTTATTTCTCGTTCTAATATAGGAAAATCTTTAGCAATATTTTNGGAATTTATCATTAGCTTACCTGTGTAAAATATTTTTTGATTNTATATATATTATTTTATAAAATATTTAAGAAATTATGTAGTAATAGATCTATTTTATCAGAATTGAATATATTATTTTATTCTGTTGAAATAGTCTTTTGTTCATTATTTATGGCTGATTCAATAGTATGAGAGGAAAGGATGGCACATTTAACTCTAGCCGGGTAGGATGATATTCCTGACAGAAGGCTAAGATCATCTAACTCATGCAAATCTTCATTTAAGTTTTGAGTTGTGACCATTTTTTTGAATTTTGAAGTAATTCTCATTGCTTCATCAATATTTTTGTTAATTAATGTTTCAGTAAACATAGATGCAGATCCTTTTGAAATAGCACACCCNATCCCAGTAAATTGAATATTAATTATTTTATTGTTGTTTATATCAATATAGAATTCTACTTCATCACCGCAAAGAGGATTATGACCTTTAGCATAATTTGTACTTTTCGAAGGTTTTCCAAAGTTTCTTGGTCTTCTGTTATGGTCGATAATTAATTCTTGATATATTTCGTCTAAATCACTCATCGTATTAAAAATCAAATTTGTATGAAGGAAGTTTGTCTATGTAATTTTCAATAAGAAAGTTAAATAATACATCGTTTTCTACTTTGTCTATTATTTCCATTGCAAACCCAGAAATTAACATTTTGCTTGCTATTTCAAGAGATAATCCTCTGCTTCTCATGTAATAAACAGTTTCTTCATCAATATTTCCGGCTGTTGCTCCATGGCCTGCAAGTATGTCGTCCACAAAAATATATAAACTAGGTTTACTATCAATTTCAGCTTTTGGAGATAATACTAGATTTTTATCAGATTGAAGAGAGTCAGTTTTTATTGCTCCTTCTCTAACAAGAACTGTTCCTCCAAATATTGCATGTGATTCATCATTTAGTATACCCTTATAATTTATCCTACTGGTACAATGAGGAGCAACATGATCAATATTGATATAGTTGTCTAGATGTTGTTTTTTAGAAGTGAAATATAATCCATTAAGCTCAGAATATGAGTTTTCAGATGCGGTTATTACTTTTATGTCATACCTTGATAATTTTGTTCCTTTTGAAAAAGCATTTGATTGTAAGTTTGATTCTTCTAACAATTTGATTCGTGTAGTGTTTATATGAATAGATTCATCAGTATCTTCTAATACCCTGTAATGAACAAGCTTTGCTTTCTTGTTAAGTATAATTTCTAATACACTGTTTGAAGCATAAAGACTTCCATTCTCTCCTGTATGATTTTCGATGATTTCTACATTTGATTTGTCATCAATATTTACAAATATCTTGGGTGAATTGAGGATGTACTTATTACTATTGTTAGTATTGATGATATTGATGATTAAATTAGATTTGGAGTCTTTATTGTTAATATCAATAAGAATAGGGTCTTTGCAAATAGCAGAATTTAGTTGAGCTAATTCTTCATTGACACCTTCCATTGTGGAATCAAATTTTGAAATGTCTTGTTCAGTAAGATTGCCAGACAACAGGTTTTTTACTTTAATATTAGAATCGATTATGTTCGAATCAATTAATTGTCCATTAACGATATTTAATATACTAAATCCATCAATATTCAAGTGGGATATGTTTTTATTTGGTATATTATCAACGGAACTATAATCTGTGTATTCAAGTTCCGTCATACGTCTTAAATTAGAGTATTTCCATTCTTCATTACCTTTTCTATGAGTAGGTAGGCCGTTTGTCTGAATAGAATTCATGTTAACCTCTCTTAATTCAGAGGCAACAGATTGTTCGCTAGTTAAACTAGAATAAATAGTATTTATATAATTAAGAAAAGCTTTGTTAGAGTCCATATGAGTTTACTTTTTTGATAACCAATCATAACCTTTTTGTTCTAACTCCAAAGCAAGACTTTTGTCTCCGGAGGTAACTATATTTCCGTCCATCATTACATGAACAAAATCAGGTTTAACGTAGTTAAGAATTCTTTGATAATGAGTTACCAGAAGAACTGAGTTTTTATTATTAGCAAATGAATCAATTCCTTTAGAAACTACTTTAAGAGCATCTATGTCCAAACCGGAATCAGTTTCATCTAAAATAGCAAGACTAGGATTGAGTAAAGATAATTGAAGAATTTCATTTCTTTTCTTTTCTCCGCCTGAAAACCCTTCATTGACATTTCTTTTTATAAATTCTTGAGAAATACCAACTTTATCAGCATACTTATTAAGTAAATTATCAAATTCTCGAGTAGATAATGGTTCTTCTCCATTATAATCTCGTTTTGCGTCTAGTGAAGATTTTAAGAATTGCCACATTCTTACGCCAGGTAATTCTACAGGGTATTGGAATGCTAGAAATAGTCCCGCGCAAGCTCTGATTTCAGGTTCCATTTCATTCAAGTCCTGTCCCATAAAAATTATGTCACCAGATTCCACAGTATACGAAGGATTTCCTGCTAAAACATTAGCAAGAGTACTTTTACCAGAACCGTTAGGACCCATTATTGTATGCTTTTCACCTAAATTTATTTTAAGGCTGAGTCCTTTAATAATTTTTATGTCATCAACTGACGCATGAAGATTATTAATTTCTAATACAGTGTTTTTATTCATCCTACAGTTCCTTCTAAACTTACTCTTAATAATTGAGAGGCTTCTATTGCAAACTCAAAGGGAAGCTCTTTGAAAATTCCTTTACAAAATCCATTGATAATCATGTAGTTAGCATCTTCAAGGGAAATACCTCTTTGCTGTGTGTAGAATAATTGATCATCACTAACTTTAGAAGTTGTGGCTTCATGCTCTAATTGAGCAGTGGGATTTTTTACTTCGATGTAAGGTATTGTATGAGCACCACATTTATCACCAATCAACAATGAATCACATTGCGTAAAGTTTCGTGCATTTTTAGCTGATGGTAGTACCTTAACTTGCCCTCTATAAGTGTTAGTTGCTTTTCCTGCAGAAATTCCTTTAGCAATAATTGTACTCTTTGTATTTTTACCAATATGGATCATTTTTGTGCCTGTATCAGCTTGTTGATAGTTGTTAACTAGAGCGACAGAATAAAATTCTCCAACTGAATTATCACCTTGTAAAATTACAGAAGGGTATTTCCAAGTTATTGCAGAGCCTGTTTCAACTTGAGTCCAAGATATTTTAGAGTTTTTACCTAAGCATTTTCCTCTTTTTGTTACAAAATTATAAACTCCGCCTTCACCATTTGTGTCTCCGGGAAACCAATTTTGCAATGTAGAATACTTTATTTCAGCATCTTCAAGTGCAACCAATTCCACAACAGCAGCATGCAGCTGATTATTTTTTCTGAAAGGAGCAGTACAACCTTCTAAATAACTTACATAACTTCCTTTGTCAGCTATGATTAATGTTCTTTCAAATTGACCCGTATCTAATTCGTTAATTCTAAAATATGTCATTAATTCAACAGGACATCTAACTCCAGGTGGTACATAAATAAAAGATCCGTCAGTGAAAACTGCTGAATTTAATGTTGCGTAAAAATTGTCACTGTAAGGCACAACTGAACCCATATATTTTTGAACGAGTTCGGGATATTTGTGTACAGCTTCACTTATAGGACAAAAAATAACTCCAGCATCTTCTAATTGTTTTTGATAGGTGGTTGCAACTGAAACGCTGTCCATTATTGCGTCAACAGCAACTCCTGATAATTTTTTTTGCTCTTCCAATGGGATCCCCAATTTAGTGAAAGCTTCTAGCATTTCAGGGTCGACTTCATCCAAACTTTTGGGATTAGGTTTAGAAGTTGGTGAAGAGTAATATCTTATTTTTTGAAAATCAATTTTTGGGAAATCTATATTTGCCCATTCTGGTTCGTTGTCTTGATTTTTAAACCAATGATTTAGAGATTTTAATCTCCAATCGAGTAGCCACTTAGGCTCTTTTTTTTTCTCAGAAATTAATTTGACTATATCTTCAGATAACCCAAGTGGTGCATTATCTGGATTGAATTTGAAATCAAATCCCCATTTGTAATTATCATTTTCAAGTTTGGTATCTCTTGAAATCACATTTTTTTCATTGTTCATTTTAAAACCATTCACTTTAACGATTAATAGGTTGAGTATTACATCATATACGATTATTTGTAACGATGTTTATATTATTGTATAAAATAATTAAGAAATCATGTAGTACCAAATATATGTTAATTTAAATTAAATTTTTGTCAATTAAATTCATAACTTTTTTTATATTTAAATCAACGGCTATATCAATTTTACCTTTTTTTTGCGTGGGCACTGTTAATCCTTTTTTCAACTTACCTGTATCTACACTAACTTCTTTAGACTTGTATGAAAACAAATTTTCGTAAAACAAGCATATTACAGCAATAGGATCGCACAAACTCATTTCGTTCTTATCTTTGTGATAATTAAAAAAACTGTCAATAATAGAATTTGAAAATTTTCCAAGCACTGATTTTGATTTGTTAAATTCGTATTGAGAGTTGTAAAATTTTTCTTTGTTGATTATTACACTGTCACAAACATCTAAGCCTATTGCTTTTATGTGCAATCCAGATTTAAAGACTATATTTGCAGCTTCTGGATCTGCATATATATTAAATTCTGCATATTTAGTGGCATTCCCGCGGACATAAAATGCTCCCCCCATTATCACAACAGATTTTATTATTTTTTTTGTTTCTGGAATTGATACTAGTGATTTAGCCAAATTTGTTAAGGGACCTAACATAAGCAGAGTAACTTCAACGTTCTCGTTTTTTAAAAGTAGTTCGTGTAAATATTCATATGTTTCTAGATTGCTATGAGAATCAGTATTTTTATCTAATTGAAGTGTAAGTCCATTTTTGCCGTGATAATGTTCAGCATCAACAAATTTTTCACCTGTTAAAGTACTTTCGGAACCCTTTAGTATTTCAGAATGTTGTAATTTAGTAACGCTAATTATGTCTAACATATTTTGATGAGTGTTTTTTAGTGAAGTGTTTCCTCCTATGCTAGACATTATTATTTTTGAGTAATTATCTACATTATTATTTAAATTCGACAGCATAGTTAAAGCCAGTGCATCATCTACCCCGGGGTCTGTATCTATGATTAATATTTGTTCTTTGCTCATTATTTTACCCTCTCAATAACATAATCAAATAATTCATTTAAATTTTTTTTACTTGTTTGTTGTAAATTTATTTTTGAAATCAAATCTCGTGAACATTCTATATACTTTAAACAATCACTTTTTATAATTGACTTGATATTATAAGAATCCATTAAATCGGTTAGATCCTTTACTTCTGTGTTTTTGTCATTTGAAGACAGTTCATTAAAAATTTTGTTGTCTTTTTTCGATAATTTTTCTTTTGCTAAAAGTATAGGGTAAGTTTTTTTATTGTTTTCGAAATCAGAAAAGTTTGATTTTCCTGTGTCACTTGGATCACCCCAGATACCTAGCATATCATCAGATATTTGAAATAATAAGCCAAATATATTTCCTAAAGTTTTAAATAAAACATTATCTTGTTTATCTGATTCATGCAAAATCGAAGGTAAATAAAAAGATAAACTCATTAATGCACCCGTTTTTCTTGAAATCATGTATAGATATTTTTCTAGAGATATATCTGATTCATCTTCGTACATGATATCTAGATATTGCCCTTCTATCATGTTTATACAAACTGTATTAAAAGTTTTTATAACTTCTTTTGCTGTAGATGCTTTTATTTTTGAATTATAGTCACTTGTAATAGTGTCTGAAATTATTTTAATTATATTACCTAATAATATTGATTTTTCTGTCCCAAATTCTTTCCATAGCGTTGAATTCCCTCTTCTTATTTCATCTTTGTCCTGAATATCATCATGTACCAAGGAAAATTCATGTAGATATTCTATGCCACAAGCTAATTTGGTGTAGACGTTATAATCTTTTTCTAACCCATTTAGAATTTCCAGAAAAATTGAAGATCTAATTCTTTTAGGCATTTTTGTGGAATTTTTAATAATTAAATAATCCGATATTGGCTCAAAGTAAAATTCCGATTTATCTAAATTTAACAAATCTTTGAATTGATCATTAATGTCTGTTTTGTATGTATTTAAAAATTTTGGTTCTTTCAATTTGTAATTTTTTTTTAATAAAGCAATTATTTCTAGAGTCTAACAAAAGTAATCAATTTTTTCATTTAATTGTAATTTTAACTATTAATTTAAACAATTATATGATAACTTCTATAATTGATAGTCAGCCTTTACAAAAATCTTTAATAATACACAAAAGATGGAAGAATATAGTATTTACTTTCAAAGATACGGCTATTTTAGCCTGTTTTTAGTAGTTGCATTACTGGTCCCTTCGGGAATGCTAATCACATCGACTGCATTAAAATTCCTAGGAATAAGAAAATCTAATCCAAGTGAAGTCAAAACTGATATTTATGAAGCAGGTATAAAAACATTTTCAGCAAAATGGACAGGATTTAATTTTAGGTACTACACATTTGCTATGATGTTTTTGATATTTGACGTTGAAGTTATATTTTTATTTCCTTGGGCTGCATCATTGATAAAACTTAACAAAGAGTTTAGTGAAGCCGTACTTGTAGAGATGTTTATATTTATTGGAGTCTTAATTTTAGGATGGTTTTTAGCTTGGAAACAAAAAGCAATTGAGTGGGAGTAAATATTGAGTGATAATCAAAGCGACGAATTGAATATATTGAAATATGATGTTTTAGCACCATTGTATGAGCAAACTGATCTAATAGATAAACAAGAAGGTGCTGACGTTAATAAATTGTTACAAACAAATACTGAGCCACTTTCAGAACCAATAATTGAAGTCCCTGATGATTTAGATCGAAATATGATGGTTACTTCAGTTGATACACTTATAAACTGGGGAAGAAAATCATCTGTATGGCCCTTATCGTTTGGATTAGCTTGCTGCGCATTTGAAATGATGGCTAGTGCAATGTCTAGATTTGATTTAAGCAGATTTGGTATGGAAGTATTTAGAGCTTCTCCTAGGCAAGCAGATTTGATAATCATAGCAGGTACGGTAACCTGGAAAATGGCACCAGTCATAGAAAGAGTATATAACCAAATGCCAGAACCAAAATGGGTCATTTCAATGGGTGTATGTGCTACCAGCGGAGGCCCTTACTATCAGAGCTACAGTGTAGTACCTGGTGTAAATCATATCATCCCAGTAGATGTTTATGTACCTGGATGTCCTCCGCGACCTGATGCATTGTTATATGGAATTATGATGCTTCATGAAAAGATAAAACGTTATAAAAATTTGGAGAAATAATTAGTGACAAAGATTGCAGACAATGAAACCATAAAAAATCTTTTACCTTCTGATTTGAGTAAAAAGGCTTTTATTTTAAATAATTTTTTGTATGTTGATCCCGAATTTGTATTTGATCTATGTAAGGAATTAAAGAATAATTCTTCAACACAGTTTAATTATTTGAAATCCATATCTGCGGTTGATTACATTGAATATTTTGAGATGGTATATCATTTGGATTCTTTGATAAATAATTCTTCTATAGTGGTTAAATCAAAGTTATACGGAAGATCAAAACTTTCAATTAAATCTTTAAGTTCACTTTGGAAAGGAGCTGAGCTTCAAGAAAGAGAGATATGGGATTTGATGGGAATTTATTTTGANGACCATCCTAATATGAAAAGAATATTATTATGGGAAGGNTTTGAAGGTCATCCATTAAGAAAAGATTTTATTAAATAAATGAGTAAGTATGTCNAGTAATAGTGAATTAGTTACAGTTAATTTTGGNCCGCAACATCCAAGTATGCANGGAGTTTTTCGGATGAGAGTAACATTGGATGGAGAAAGCATTGTAGATATNGAGCCAGTCTTTGGGTATTTGCATAGAGGCACGGAAAAATTGGCTGAAGAGAGAACGTACGTACAAATAGTTACACTNACAGATAGATTAGATTACGTTGCTTCAATGTCTAATAATCTTGCATACGTTTCTGCGGTAGAAAAATTATGTGATATTGAAGTTCCAAAAAGAGCCAGNTATTTAAGAGTAATTGTTGCTGAATTACAAAGAATAGCTAGCCATTTAATGGCGACAGGATTTTTATTACAAGACTTAGGTGCTTTTGGCACACCTCTGATGTATTGTTTCCGGGAGAGAGAAAAAATACTCGACATGTTTGAATCACTATGTGGTGCGAGAATTACATTGAGTTACATGAGACCTGGTGGAGTTTTTCAAGANACTCCTGAAGACTTTTGGCAACAATTAGAATCTTTTATGAAAACAATACCTCAACAAATATCTGAATTGGAGTCTTTAATCACAGGAAACGAGATAGTTTTATCAAGAACAAGAAANATTGGTGTATTATCACCTGAAGAAGTAATTAACGGATCTTTATCTGGNCCAATGNTAAGGGCTTCAAGAGTGAAATGGGANTTAAGGAAAGCAAACCCNTANGAAGTATATGATGAGTTAGATTTTGATGTTCCAATTGGAGCAACTGGAGATACTTTTGATAGATANCTGATACGTATTAAAGAAATGAAAGAAAGTATTAAGATTATAAACCAGTGTACAAATNTGATTAAACCTGGTCCCNTAAGAAATGAAGATGTACCATTAGTTATTCGAGCTCCCGAGAATGAAGCTTATGCAGCAGTTGAGGGTCCCAAAGGAGAATTGGGTTTTTACCTTGTAAGTGATGGNGGTGTTTCTCCATACAGATGCAAAATTAGAGCNCCATCTTTTATGAATCTAAGTTTACTTAGAGAAATGGCTATAGGCACAAAAGTAGGAGATCTTATTGTTAATTTTGGAAGNATTGACATTGTACTAGGTGAGGTGGATAGATGATTTACGAAATATTGGTGATNAATAATGAGCTTTAATCAATTAAATAAATTACTATTAGACTGGTTACCTTTTCTTCCTGATTCTTTAGGTTTTGTTTTAGCTGGAATACTAATGGCTGCATCGATTTGCACTACATTGATTGGAATCGGCTCAATTTATACNTGGTTTGAAAGAAGAGTACTTGCAAAATTTCAATCTAGAGTAGGCCCTAANAGATGGGGGCCTTATGGACTTTTACAACCAATTGCCGACGCTGTTAAATTAATGCTTAAAGAAGATATTATTCCNAGANCTGCTGANAAATTNGTTTTTATTGCTGCACCTATTATATTTTTAGCCACAACTTTATTAGTGTATGCATTTATACCTCTTGGNNAAGACTCGCAACTAGGGGGAACNAATGTNGCCTTGCTGTTTGTGTTAGGTATAACTTCCATCAATGCACTTACTGTTTTTATGGCAGGATGGTCTTCTAAGAATAAATATGCTATTTTAGGATCTATACGAGCTGTTGCTATGCTCATAAGTTATGAAGTTCCTATGGCAGTTTCTTTAATGGGCGTTGTAATGATGTCTGAATCATTAAGTTTAGTTGGGATTTCAGAATCTCAATCAACATATCCATATATTCTANTACAACCNNTGGGTGCTATTACTTTTTTAATTGCAGCAATTGCTGAAATGAGTAGAGCTCCATTTGATATGGTTGAATCTGAATCAGAACTTATTGGTGGGTATATAACNGAGTATGCCGGAATGAAATTTGCNGCTTTTCAATTNTCAGAATTTTTAGCACCAATATTCACTTCAGCATTTTTCACTGTCTTGTTCNTAGGAGGTGATTCAGGATTTTCTTTAATTCCTGGAATTNTTTGGTTTGCNCTAAAAACTTTCTTGGTTACATGTATTNTATTGTGGTTCAGATCAACCTGGCCAAGATTGAGAATTGATCAAATTATGGGATTTGCATGGAAAGTTCTTATGCCTGCAGCTATTTTGAATACATTATTAATTGGACTAGAGATAGTGTTTTTAAAAGATAATTATTTGATTCAAATAATTATAAATTTTGCCATGGCANCCCTNTTTATTTATTTTATAGCTAATATTTTNGGNCAAAAGAAATTAGCTCTTGAACAACCAGTACCATCAGAANTAGCAAATATGGATGCAAAATAGGTGACAAAATGTATGGATTAGGATTATTTAAAGGATTATCAATAACATTGAAAAATATGGTTTTAACNCATCGGACTAATACTNTTCAGTATCCTGATAAAAAAGCCAGTATTTTTGANCTTGCAAAACAATCAAATCAGAANTTTATATCTTATATGATTAATAATCCNNTAAATTCTGTTAAATGTTTTATGGGACTTGTTTCAATAAAACAGCAAGCTACTCAACATCCAAGATTTAGAGGAGAGGAATTCAGTTGGTACGAGGAACGATGTACTGGTTGTGCAAGTTGTGCTAAGTATTGTCCTCTAGGGATTATAAAAATAGTTACTGATCAAACNGGNAAACATTACCAAGANGGNCAAAGTTACGACATTGAAACTTTTGATATTGATATTGGAAGATGTATGTTTTGNGGANTGTGTGTTGAGGCGTGCCCTTATGATGCATTNCATATGGGAAGTGGATTTGAGGAAGGCCAGTACCAAAGAGATAATTTGGTTATTGATGTAGANCAATTGAAGAAAGCAGAAAAGAAACCTAGCCATTGGTTTAGACCTCAATTGGCAAGCAAAAAAGATTATTCNCCATTTGACAATGANATGGATTGGGATAATGTAGGNAGNCACCAAAAGCCTNCTAATAAAGATTTGAAAAACAAATGGATTAGGAGTGAANCAAATGATTCCTAATATCGTNTTTTACATAACAGCAACTATCACTATTCTTAGTGCTGTTATGGTTATATTAACAAAAGATATTTTTAGAGCTGCTNTGTTTTTAGCTTCAACATTTTTAGGNGTTGTTGGAATGTTTATATTATTATTCGCAGAATTTTTAGCTGCAGTTCAATTGATAATNTATGTGGGAGCTATATCTGTAGTTATATTGTTTGCNATCATGTTCACTAAAGACGTTGAATTGGGAAATCCTTTTTCAAAATTTAAATTTATAGGACTATTCATAGGACTNACAGTNCTTACAATATTGATTGGATCCATTGTTTCGTTTGATTGGACTAACGACTTCGANTTGAAACAACCCGAGGTTTTGGTAAAAGCTTATTCTGATTCTATTTATTACATAGGAAAAACATTGGTTTCAACTTTAGTTGTTCCATTCATTGTTTCGTCGTTTGTATTGTTAGCTGCTGTTCTAGGTGCAATCAGTTTAGTTAAAGAAGGTGACGAATGAATCTTGAAGCCTTTTTAATTATATCTTCAATAATGTTTAGTATTGGATTAATAGGTGTTTTGATAAANTCAAATATNATAGCGATACTTATGTCATTAGAATTAATGTTAAATTCAGTAAATATTGCTGCTGTAGCTGCATCAAGATATGTTACTCCAATTAATTCTGACCCTNCTTTTGTATTGTGGGGAAATTTGTTTGCAATTTTTATTATAACTATAGCAGCAGCAGAAATCGCNTTGGGTCTTGCTATTGTTATGAGTCTTTACAAAANGAAAAANAGAATTTATATCGACACAATATCAGATCTAAAAGGATAAAAAGTATGTGGNCCGAATACATGAAAACAAAAAATCTACAAGCTGCTGAAATGTGGAAAAATACTATTGAGTCAGAAGGACTNCCATGCAAAATTTTACCAGATGGTAAATCAATAGATGATTGGGCTGAAAACCTNAACTATGTTATTTATGTTCCCATAGGAAGAGAACACGTTGCAGACGAAATAATTAGGAAAATATAATGGAATTTTATCTATACTCAATATTTATAACACCAGTAATATCTATTGCTCTTAATGTTTTAATTTATCCTTTAAAAGCAATCTCAAAAAATATTGTTGCTTGGTTTTTTATATTTTCTTCTTTTGTATTGTTAGTATTTTCAAGCTTGGTATTTTTTGGATACCAAGAACCAATAAATAATGATGTTTTTAATTACACATTTTTTAAAGTAGATAATTTAANNATTAATTTTTCAATATTTTTAAATCCCTTAACAGCAGTTATGCTGTTNGTTGTNTGTTCAGTTAGCTTTTTGGTTCATNTTTTTTCCTTAGGTTATATGAGTACACATGAATATCCNAGATATTACATTTATTTACATTTATTTACTTGGGCAATGCTAGGATTAGTTNTAGCAGGTAATATAATTCAGATGTTTGTTTTTTGGGAATTAGTGGGNTTGTGTTCATATTCTCTGATAGGTTTTTGGTATGATAAAAAATCTGCCACTGATGCTGCTAAAAAAGCGTTTATNATTACACGAATTGGAGACTTTGGATTCATGATTGGTATATTGTACTTGATAGCTAATTTATCTAATGTTTACGGTCCATTAACTGATTTNGTGGGAGATCCTTTGTCTATAATTGCACTAAACGAATCTTTACAAGGTTCNGAAATTGCTTTGATTTTTTCACTGGGAATTTTATTAGGAGCAATAGGGAAGTCTGCTCAATTTCCTCTTCATACATGGTTGCCGGATGCAATGGANGGACCTACCCCTGTTAGTGCATTAATCCATGCAGCTACTATGGTNGCAGCAGGAGTATTTTTGATTGGAAGATTTTTACCAGTATTTCCTGAAGAAGCTTTAATTATTACTGCANTGATTGGNGCTATTACTGCATTTGGAGCAGCTTTATTAGGCACAGTTATGAACGACGTGAAAAAAGTTTTAGCTTATTCTACTATCAGCCAATTAGGNTACATGGTTATGGCATTGGGNATGTCTCTGTATACCGCTGCGTTTTTNCATTTGTTTACACATGCATTTTTTAAAGCTTTGTTATTCCTGGTTGCAGGAAGNCTAAGTCATGCAGTTGGAACTTTCGATATGAAAAAAATGGGAGGCTTAAGAAAATTAATGCCTTGGACTTATTTGTTTTTTATAATAGGAACTTTTAGTTTGGTAGGCTTATTCCCATTTTCAGGATTTTGGAGTAAAGATGAAATATTAGCACAAATATCCCATAAGCACACAATGATTGGAGANATGGTATATTATCTAGGATCTGCAGCAGTATTTTTAACTTCATTTTACATGTTTAGAGCATTTTTTATGATTTTCAATGGAAGGTATGATAAAAGAAAAAATCCTGGTATTTCAGTTCATGAAAGTGGTTTGATACTGTTGATACCAATGGGAATACTTGCTATAGCTTCTGTAATTTTTGGNTTTTTATTTAACCCGACAATAGATCTTGGNTATAAGCATCATTGGTTTAATTATTTTATCAANCCAGATTTTCATGCTCATGAATTTGATTTTGGAATTGCNATCATATCTCATTTAATAGTTTTTCTTGGGATATTAGCTGCATATTTACAGTACAGGTATGCTAAGCCTGTTAATTCACTTATCATAAAAAAATTCAACAAACTATTATTAGAAAAATATTATTTGGACATTTTCTATGAAAGAATTATTGTAGGTAATCTGTTGTATAAAAAATTAATTGGTTTATTAAATCACATAGATTTACATTATATTGATGATACCTGGAATAAAATTGCAACATATACAAAATTAATTTCTGGTAAATTTTCATCTATTCAAAATGGACAATTACAATTGTATTCACTTGGAATCCCTTTAGGTATTATTATTATTAGTTTTTTAGTTATTTTATGGAGATGAATTGAGCAATTCTGATATGTTATTAGTATTAATATTTTCCCCGTTAGTATTTGGTGTTTTGGGATCAATTTTTATTAACAAAAATATATTAAACAGATTTTTTATTTTTGTTTCTTATTTCATTCTTTTGTTAACATCTGTTATTTATTATCGATTCGCGTATCAAGGTTACGAGCCTATAGCTGTAGTAAGCGATTGGATTAATATAGGGAACACTAATGTAGATTTTTATTTTAAACTTGATGGACTGAATGCGCCATTAGTACTTTTAGGAGGAATACTGACTGTAGTTGCTGTGCATGCTTCGAATAAAATAAAGGAAAGGCAACGAGAGTATTACTTTTGGATGTTTTTGTTAATAACAGGAGTGTTTGGTGTATTTCTATCTTTTGACTTAATATTGTTCTTTTTCTTTTTTGAATTAGAAATAATTCCATTATTTTTCCTTATTTCAATATGGGGTTCGGGAAGAAAAGAATATTCTGCTATGAAATTCTTACTTTTCACCTTATCTGGAAGCGCTATGATGATTGTAGGTTTTTTGTGCCTGTACTTTTCAGCAGGAACATTCAATATTGATGANTTAAGTGTATCCACATTNGAATGGGTTATGCCAAGTACATTTNTATTTTTATTAATATTTATTGGTTTTTCTATAAAACTACCTATGTGGCCTTTNCACGGTTGGTTACCAGATGCTCANACTGATGCACCTACTGCAGCAAGTGTTCTACTTGCAGGNTTGTTGTTAAAAATGGGAGGATATGGAATTTTAAGAATTTGTTATTTCATNATGCCTTCTGAAGCANTTGAATTATCAACAATTATAAGTATTTTTGGTGCNATAAGTGTTATTTATGGTGCTTTATTAACTTTAAAACAAACAGATCTGAAACGAATTGTTGCTTTTAGTAGCGTTAGTCACATGGGTTATATACTGATTGGTCTTAGTGCATTTGCCAGTGAAGATAAAGTGTTTCAAAAATTAGGATTAAGTGGAGCTTCTTTTCAAATGGTATCCCATGGCTTAATCACAGGATTATTATTTTATCTTGTTGGTATAATTTATGAAAAATGTAAAACNAGAGAAGTTTCATTACTAGGAGGATTAGCAACTCAGTTTAAATTTACGTCTGTAGCTTTGGCAATAAGCGGGATGGCTTCTTTAGGACTGCCAGGTACAAGTGGATTTGTATCAGAGTTAATGATTTTTATGGGTGGATTTTCTATTTATAGTATTAGTACATCTGTTTCTGTTTTCGGCGTGGTTCTTGCAGCTGGATACATATTATGGATGTTACAAAGAGTAATATATGGTGAATTAAATCCAAAATATTCAAATTTGAAAGATATGAATACTATGGAAAAAATTCCTGTAATACTACTTGTTATTNCAATTATATTTTTAGGAATTTATCCGAAATTCGTTACTGANGTTTTGAATGTAGGATTAACAGGAATTATTAATTAAGGATTNAATATGATACCAGCTTTATATCCAGATTTGTTATTGATTTTACCCGAAATAGTTATTTTATTAACAGGGTCTATCATACTTATAAATGGTGTGACCACTAGGTCTTATAATATTACACATATAATATCACTTATTGGCGCTTCACTTGCTTTAATCATAAAATTCGCTCTTATATACATATATTCATATCAATTAGAAACAAGTTATTCTTCTATTTTCAATGGTACATTGGTTTCTAATAANCTTGAAAGTTTATTTTCTGTTATATTTTTGATCTCATTNATTGCTTCATTAAATCTAATAAAAGTCTATAAAAATAAAATTACAAATTACAAATCAGAATTTTATGGAATGTTATTTTACTCGACATCTGGAATGATGCTTTTAGCAAGATCTAATGAAATGATAACGGCCTACGTTGCATTAGAACTAACAACATTACCTTTAATNGGATTAGTATCTTTAGGAAAATCTTATTTGTCTAAAGAATCTGCCATTAAATATTTAATCTTAAGTGCCGTTAGTACATCATTTTTTTTACTTGGAGCTGTTTANATATATGCTCTTACTGGAACAACNTTTATTTCAAGCGCAACTGATATTGGTATAAATATACATTATGGTAATATTTTTCAAGGACTGACATACTCACAGGTCGATATGCCGTCAGATATATATACCCCNATAACTTTCTTGGATATTTCAAATATAGTTATTATCATATCCATGATTTTTATTTTCATTGGACTTCTATTTAAACTAGGAGTTTTCCCTTTTCATTCATGGATCCCAGATGTATATGAAGGTGCCCCAACTCCAATTACAATGTTCTTGTCCGTAGCAAGTAAATCTGCAGGTTTAGCAATATTACTTAGAATATTATTAAGCATTTTTGATGTCAAAGATGTCTCAAGCGATACATGGAATAATACATTAAACTGGCCTGATATAGGAATGTCTTTGGCTATTATGTCTGTATTTACTATGTTTATAGGAAATATACTAGCTATNCGTCAAACAAGTATAAAAAGAATGNTAGGATATAGTTCGATTGCACAAGCAGGTTATTTACTGATTGGTATTGTATCTATNATAAGCTCCAAAACTGTATCAGATGCAACATATGTATCATCTGTATTAGTAGCATATGTTTTAGGATATATGTTTACTAATATTTCTGCTTTTTATTCTATTATCAGTATGCAACAAAACAGGGACACATATAANTTTAATGATTTTTCTGGTTATGGAAGAATTCAAATTGTTAATTCATTAGTGCTTTCGACAGCTATGCTTTCTTTAATAGGAATTCCTCCTACTATTGGATTTATAACTAAATTATTTTTGTTTAGTTCAGGAATAAGCGCAGGTTATTCCTGGTTAATAATTATTGCTTTAATCAATAGTGTTATTTCTTCTTATTATTACTTAAGAGTTATTAAACATTTATATTTAGTTTCAAATGAAGATAATCTTAAAATTGAAAATTCTAATACCAATTTTTCAATTTTCGGANTGATTTTACTTATAATTGTATTAGCATTTGGTTTTTACCCTGATCCTATTTATAATTTTTGTTATGATGCAATAAGTTCAGTAATTAATTAATTNATAAAATGCATATTGGAATAATTTCTAAAGTTGGAATACAAAAATCTTTGACACTTGCCAATGATCTTGAATTATCATTGAAAAAAGATCATGACGTTTGGATTTCTGATGTTGATGAAATTGACTCATATACCAAATCTTTTGCCAAAACAGACGTGCTTATCACACTTGGAGGTGATGGTACTATCTTACGAGTGGCAAGATCTACGATAGGCCATGATATCCCTATTCTTGGAATTAATTTAGGTAGAGTAGGGTTTATGACAGAGATACCTTACGAACATGCTATTAATACTATCAAAGAAGTATTAGCTGATTTCTCTAAAATGAGAATTGAAGAAAGAATAATGCTTAGTGCCAAAGGGGTTTCTAATAATAAACAATTTGAACTTAACGCACTCAATGATATTGTATTAGGTCACCAATCTGTTTCTAGATTAATGGATATTGATGTATATGTAGACTCTGCTCAGATGGCACAATACAGAGCAGATGGAATTATTATTTCTTCTCCTTCTGGCAGTACAGGATATTCGTTAGCTGCTGGTGGCCCTATTATTACTCCTGAACAAAAATTAATGCTTATTCAGCCTATTGCTCCGCATATGAGCTTGGATGTTGGTGTAGTTGTCCCCAGTCATTCTAAAATTTCAATTAATATTACGAGTCCCAACAAAGCGGTTGTCAGTGCAGATGGATTTGATGAAGTAGTACTGGGATCAACTGATAAAATTGATGTTGAGATTAGTAAAAGTTTAACAAAATTTATAAGATTAAACCCGGAATCTGATTTTTATTCTCAACTAACAACTCGTTTAAAAAGAGATGTATTAAAAAATAATTAATGGTATAATTTATTAGTGACAATTTTCACTAATAAGTTTTTTAAAGGTTAATTATGAAAGCAAAATTAATAATTTTTACTTTAATATTTTCAGTTCTGTTTATTGCGTGTTCATCTTCAGAATCAACTACTGATACATCTGATGAAATAACAAGTCCTCCTGCACCTCCAAAAGTTGCTGAGGACCTTAAAACTGAGAAAGAACTTTCTGCTACAGCCAGTGCTGAAAAAGGTAAATTGGTTGAAGTTAAAATGTTAGACGGAACTGATAATTATGTATATGAGCCTGCTAACCTAACTTTTGCGGTAGGGGAAAAAATAACATTTAAAATAACTTCAGAATCTGAATTTCATACTTTCACAATTGATGAGTTAGATATTTATGAAACAGCAGATGGTGGAGAAAGCTTTGAATTTACTGTAACTTTTGAAACCCCTGGTACATATAAGCTTTATTGTGTTCCTCACGAAACTTTAGGAATGATAGGTGAAGTTACTGTTCAGTAATTCAGTAAATCATAATTTAGCTTCAATCAATTCGAAGCTAACCTTTTTATTTTTTATTAAATCTCTAATAATTCTTTGTTTTTGAGATAATTGGCTTTTATTAGTTTTAAATTCAATAAGAATTATTTCATTTTCGTTAAACTGTATCCCATCTATAGGGTCACCTAGAAATTTGAAATTTTGAGAATTATACGGATAACTTTGTTCTAAAGGGAAAAACTCTTCACTAATTTGACCATATTTTGTACTTTGACTTATTTTTTCTGATTTAATTTTAGCCAATGAAATCTCTAAATTGTGTGTTTTATTTTTGTAATATTTTACAATCACATATATTAAAACAATTAGTGATATTAATAGAAAGTAATTAATAATAAGCATAGAAATATCCATTACAATTTTCCTTTAAATATATCTTTAGTTATTTGAATTAATTTATTTGAATTTACATATACAAATTTTGTTTTGTTTTCAGATAATATTTTAATCTCTGCATTTATTTGTTTTACTAATATATCATCTAAGTTTAGTTCATTTGTTTTTTTGGAAAATTTTTCGTGAACTATGAAATGAATTGCATCAGATTTATTTTTATGTAACTCACCAGTTGTATGTAAATACCCAGGAGCAATATCTATAAATATTGGTATATTTATAGAATTCATAAATGCTTTAATTTGATTAATGTTTTCATTTAGAAGATTTTTGTTTTTTGTAAAGAACATAAAAGAAGCATATTTAATATTAGATATATTGATTTCATCAGATATACATAAAGGTAATTTTGTATCTGTAAGATAGTTTTTAGTTTTTTCTACATTAGGTTGAGTATAAGGATTTTTATTTTCAATATATGATAGTGCGCTAATAATTATCATAATTGAATAAACAAACGATCCATAATATTTAGAGTTTGGACTTACATCTTCAAAAACAATATTATTAGTGTTTTCTAAAGCTTTANNCTGTGACATCTTATTATCAAAAATAATATCCAAATTACCNGTAAATTTTGAACTGTTATTGTATTCACCTAAAATAGGTATTATAAAATTTTTGTTTTTTGCTAATGATTCAGATATCATTTGTTGAACCCAAATTATTTTGGGATCATTTTTGTTTTTTGAAATCAATCTGAATATATTTATGTTTTCAGTAAGAACTTTGTGAATTGTATCAATTAGTATAATTATTTTTTTTCGAGTATCTTTATTGTGTTCCAGGTCTTTTTTAAATTTAATAATATTTTCTAATAAATTTTTAATATCAACTCCTGAAATAGCTGCAGGAATTAAGCCTGAGAATGAAATAGGGGAAAATCTTCCTGAAGTATTTTTCAGATTAGAAAAAACTTCCATAAAATTATTCTCTATTGCGAATTCGTATAATTCTGATCCATGATCTGTAATCGCTACCATGTTTTCTTGATATTTGTATCCTTTTTTAAGATCAGATATTAGCTGAATGTATTGATTCATCATCGTTTTTGTTTCTAGGGTTTTTCCTGTCTTTGAAATAATAAAAACCAAGCTGTTTTCATAATCCTTAATTAATGTTTCTTTTATATTAGGCTCAGATCCGTCTAAAAAAATAAAATTACTGTTGGACGACATTAGTTTTGGGATAATTGTACTGGCACCCATTCCTATAAAAATAAATCGTTTGTAATTTTTTGTTTTAGTTACAAAGTGATTTATTCCTTCAATTTGATTTAGCATAAATTCAGGAGATTTTATCCAGTCAATATATTCACTGTGATCTAGTTTGTANTTAGAATTGCCTGCTTGCAAAATTTCATCAATAAATGTTGAAATTTCATCACTTTTGCTAATATTGCTACTAACGATAGTCTTTTGTAATTTTTCAGATAAAATATAATTAATCATATTAGTTATATTAAAATAGATTTATTGAATATTATCATCGATTCTTGACTAAAGATATCTTTAATGAGAAACTAATTTCTTATCAAAACCATTCATTATATTGAATAAATTATGCCTAATCCCACATCACATATGTATTTAGTTCATGATTTGCCAANTGACGAATCTGAGCAATATAAGAGTTATTTACTTTTAGGATCTGTTTCACCTGATATACGTGTTATAACTAAAACTCCAAGAATTGAATATCATTATTTTGATTTGATAAATGGCGAGAAAGGTGATGGAATTAAAAATTTCATTACAAATAATAAATATATAACATTACAATCTAACAACAATGAAACCAAATATTATGTGANAGGATATGTGTCACATTTGATTGCTGATGAAAATTGGACTATTAATGTATTTAGAAAAATATTTATGAATAAAGATTTATTTCCTGATTTTTACCAAGCTTTGTTTTTAGATAGAGCTCTTCAAATATATCTAGATACTATATTATCTTCTGATTCGGTTAATATATATTCTTACTTTAATAAAATTATATTAGATAAAATCAATTTACCTAATAATATAAATTTAAAAGATTTAGAAAGATGGATTAATTTCATAGTAGATTTGAATCATAATTTTAAAAATAACCCTTGGGANAGATTAGAATTTATGGCTANCAGATTATCAAAAACATATAAATCGCAAGATATTTTAGATTTNCATAATGATTTTATACAAAATNTTGATAAAAATATTAATGAACTCATACAAAGAATTCCTGAAAATACTTTAGATTTTTATATTAATGACACAAAAACAACTATAGAAAAAATTGCAAAAGATTTATATTAACTAAAATATTNTATTAATNTAGATAATGAGATGAAATATACCGAAATCAAAAAGTTNATGAACTCTCAATANGAGAAATTTACNACNTATGACAGTATGCCATCAAANGAGTCATTAATAAAAAAATATTCTATTAAATCAGAAAAAATTGTTAAATTGAATGGGAATGAAAATTCTTATGGTCCTCATCCTAAAGTTATTGAAAATATTTCTAACGTTCCAATTCACACTTATCCTGATGACGAGTATCTAAACTCTAGGAAATCATTATCAAATTATACAGATTTAGATATTGATAATATTGTTGTAAGTTGCGGAAGTGATGAATTAATAGATTTANTGTTTAGAATATTTGTTACACCNGGTGATGAAGTGTTAGACTTNACTCCAACTTTTGGTATGTATTCAGTTAGAGCTCAATTAGCGGGNGCTAAAATTGTNCCTGTACCTAGAGGTNAAAATTTTGAATTAGATCATCAAAATATTAAAAAGAAAATTAATGATAAAACAAAAATATTATTTTTAGCTTCNCCTAATAATCCNACGGGTAACGAATGNNCATATCAAGATGTGGAATTTTTATTAAGTCTCAACAAAATATTGGTTATTGANGAAGCATATTTTGAGTTTTCAAAAAAAACATATTCAAATTTAGTAAGNGAACATGAAAATTTAATTATACTTAGAACAATGAGTAAATGGGCTGGACTAGCAGGNTTAAGAATAGGNTANGGCTTAATGTCATCTAAATTAGCCGAATTAACTATGGCAGTTAAAAATCCTTATAATGTTTCTAATATTGCAGAGCAATCTCTGATTATTTCATTNAACCATTCCAATGATCTTATGAAGAGAATAGATACAATAAATGCACATCGAGATGAATTNGTNGANAAACTTAATNAAATGACAAATTTGAAAGTGTATCCGTCNAGTGCAAATTTTGTATTGTGTAAAGTTATTGGGTCNGATGTAAATGAATTGAATATCAATTTAATTAAAGAAGGTGTNTTTGTCAGATTATTNCCTTCTGAAGATTTGAAAAACTGTTTCAGAGTTTCTATTGGGACNGAAGATGAGAATTCTTACTTCTTAGAAAAATTAATTAAANATATCAANTAGAGTAACAATTAATTTNTAATATACTCATCATTNTAAGTGAATANATTAGGCAACCCACCACTATGTATAAATACCACACTAGCATCTTTTTTGATTTTTTGGTTTTGAGCGTAATGAATAAGTGCAGACATCGCTTTTGANGTATAAACAGGATCTAAGAATATTGCTTCAAGTTCNGCTANTAATTTGATGGACTCNATACTTTCTTTAGTTGATTGCCCNTANCCGTTTCCATAAAATCTTAAATCCCAATTTAATTCATTATAATCAATATATTCAAAATTTAATTTATTAACAAATTTTTCCTCAAACATATTAAGGGTCNTATTAGTTATACCTCTAATATCNCGCATTCTGGGTTGAAGTCTAGGTCCAACACCTGTGATNTGCCAATTTTTNAAATTAAGAATTTTTTTTGCTAAACACATCCCAAGATAGGAGGACCCTGANGCTTGAAAAATATGAANGTTTTTNAAGCCTAAATCTGTAAATTGTTTGTTTAATTCTATAGCAGTATTTATATANGACAGTACAGCAGCAATTTCATTGAAAGGTTCTAGTACTGTAACATAAGGTTTATAACCTTCAGATTTTAATTTTNTTCCNAATTTTATTGCTTCATTTTGTAAAATTGCTTCATTTTGTGTTTCTGAATAAATAATTTCAACATCCATTAAAAAATTAAGTAGATGATTTCCTTGTAATTCTGTATTTAATTCATTACTCATTATAAGAGTTAAAGGTATGTTGTTAATTACAGACGCAGCTGACCATAATCTAGCATTATTTGATATTCCCATATTTGCGTTTACAATATGATTAAATCCATTATTTAAGATATGCCCAAATCTGAATTCAAGATGCCTTACTTTGTTGCCACCAAACGCAAGTCCGGTTAAGTCATCTCTTTTGATAAAAATCTCTTTTACTTTCAAGTGTTTTGAAAGATTGTCACACTTTTCTAATGGGGTAGGTAAATTTGCAAAATGTATTCTTTTTATTTTAGATATTTGGTGAGATAGTTCATCGATCATTGTTTGTTTTCAGAAATTTCAAT
Source organism: Chloroflexota bacterium (assembly GCA_002711005.1). Taxonomy (GTDB): domain Bacteria; phylum Chloroflexota; class Dehalococcoidia; order Lucifugimonadales. The sequence continues at coordinate 32,083 of PAHZ01000014.1, read as the reverse complement.
TTCATATTCTTCTATTAAAGGATTTGCAATAAAATCTTCACAGGCTTGAGCTATCATTTGTTTACAATTTTTTTCGTTTTCCGCATTTATTGAAATTACTATATATTTCCCCACAGAAACTTGATTTAAGTTATCATACCCTAAGTTTTTCAATCCATTCATCACTTGAGTTCCCCTTGGATCATTAACAGCTTTTTTAGGTGTTATTTTTATATTTACACTATAATTTTTCATATTAATCCAGGTATCCTTTTTTTTCATAGAATGGTGCAAGAGTAGGATTGTTTAAAAATACTTCAATAAATTGGTTTATTCGTGCTTTGTCAAATTCATCAAATTCATCAATATAATTCCAAGCAGTTAATGTGATCTTTTTATTAAGACCTGAGTATGGGATTACCACTATTTCGCCTACGTTTGATCCTACAAAAGAATTTTTGAGATTATTTATTAACTCTTCGCAACCTTCATCATTTTTGTTGCAATCAAATTGAATATTTACACCACCTCTAGCTAGATTGCTAAGTAAGCATTCATCAGTACTTTGGTCTTCATGAAAACCCCATCGGATAGGACATCCCCATTTTTCATCGAGAAATGGACCTGAAGTTGCAGGTTTACTAGTATATGGATCATGAGCAACATTTATATTTGGCAAAATTCCCCAACCCATATTAGTAACTTTTCTCCAATTACCATCAGGTATATCATTGTTCCAAAATTGTATAGGAAGACCTGGAAGAACTAATCCTAAAATAAATAAGAAACCAATTAATCCAATACTAGAAAAAGCTAAATATTTTCTAAGTAATTTTGATTTTTTCTTTTTTTCTCTGCTTATTCTTTTTTTTATATTTTTGTCATATTTTTTTTGATTTTTATTCAAGATAACCCCTTGTTATTAACTTGTTAATTTTTCCAGAGCAGATTTGTATCTTTCGTATGTTTTGTTCATTATTTCTTCAGGTAGATCCGGAGAGGGAGGTTCTTTGTCCCATTCAGTTGTCTCTAGCCAATCTCTTACTATTTGTTTATCATAACTATCTTGAGATTTTCCAGGTTGATAATCATCTATATCCCAAAATCTACTTGAATCAGGTGTAAGCACTTCATCAATCAATGTGATTTTTTCATTAATTATTCCAAACTCAAATTTTGTGTCTGCAATAATTATATTTTTTGTAAGAGCGTATTCTGATGCTGTTTTATATAAATTAAGCGATATATCTTTTAATTGTTCTGATAAATCTTTTCCAATCATATCACTCATAACTTCAAAAGATATATTTTCATCGTGACCTTCGTCTTCTTTTGTAGACGGTGTGAATATTGGTTCGGTAAGTTTGGAACTATTAGTAAGACCTTCTTCTAATTTAATTCCACATACGCTTTGATTATCTTGATATTCTTTCCAACCACTGCCAGCTAGGTATCCTCTAACAACACATTCAATGTCTATTCTTTCGGCCTTTTTTACTATGATACCTCTACTTATTTCATCTACTGAAATATTTTCTCTGTCATTTTGATTGGGATCTCTTTCATAATGGTTATTTACTATATTAGATAATTTATGAAACCAAAATTTTGATAATTCAGTAAGTATGATTCCTTTACCAGGAATTGGGTCGTTCAAAACCACATCAAAAGCTGAAATCCTATCAGAAGAAATCATTAACAAATGATTGTCGTCTATTTCGTAAGTATCTCTTACTTTCCCTTGATGCCACATATTTCCTAGATTTGTTTTTATAACTGGGTTAATTGAGTCACTCATTATATTTCCTTTAATAATTTTGAATTTTCAAATTTGTAATTTATATTTTTTAAATAATAATTAATATCAAAAACCTCTTCAATTTCCTGATTTGATAAAGTTTTATTAACCTCGTCATTTTCTGATATTAATTTTTTTAATTCAATTTTATTGTTCCAAGCATCATTAGAATTTTTTTGAACTATTCTGTAAGCAGTATCGCGTGTCATACCTTTAGAAATAAGAGTAAGCATTAATCGTTGAGAATATATCAATCCTCTAGATAAATTTATATTATCAATCATTTTATCTTCATTAACTATTAACCCTGCCATGATCTCAGTAAATTTGAAGAGCATATAATTAATGGTAAAGCAGGAATCGGGTAATGTTATTCTTTCAGCAGAAGAATGACTGATATCTCTTTCTCCCCAAAGTGATATATTTTCTAATGATACTAAAGCATTTCCTCTTAACACTCTAGAAAGTCCGCAAATTCTTTCGGTTATGTCAGGATTTTTTTTATGAGGCATAGATGAAGAGCCTGTTTGAAGGTCTCCGAAAGGCTCTTGTAATTCACTTATTTCTGTTCTTTGTAAAGACCGAATTTCAGTTGCAAATTTTTCTAACGAACCTCCNCATATTGCTANGGTNGTCATAAAATCTGCATATCTATCACGCTGGATAATTTGATTTGANACTGGAGCTACATTTAGTCCCAATTTATCACATGTTAATTTTTCAACCTCAGGGCTAACAGAGGCATTTGTTCCAACCGGACCTGAAATTTTACCAAAATTTATTTGTGATATTGAATTTTCAAGTCTTTTCTCAGCTCTTCCTATTTCTTCNGTCCANAATAATAATTTNAANCCTAAAGTTATTGGTTCTGCATGAATCCCNTGNGTTCTTCCCATCATTACTGTATCTTTATATTTNANNGATAGATTAGCAAGTAATTTTTTAAGGTTNTTAATTTGNTCAAGTATAATATTAGCNGCTTGAACAATTTGCATNCTTGTGGCTGTATCCCAAACATCACTTGTGGTTAANCCAAAATGAATCCANCTTCCTTCNTTCCCCATTTTTTCTGTAATAGATAANAGNAATGCTGTCATGTCATGNTTTGTATCTTCTAGAATTTCATTCAAACGATNGTAGTCGTAATTTGATTTTTCTATTTTATNGAAGTCTTCTTGNGGAATNGTTCCTACTTCNTTNAATGCCCAACATACAGCAATTTCTACTTTTAGCCAATTATCATACTTGTTTGAATCAGACCAAACTTTTTCCATTTCAGGTANTGTNTATCTAGAAATCATTTATTTTTGCTTTAATTTGTTTTTATATTTTGAAATATTTTCGTTAATNTTAGGATTAGATAANGCTAAAATTGANGCCGCGTATATGGCAGAATTTCTTGCNCCCCAACTNTCTAANGCAACAGTNCCNACTGGAATTCCAGGAGGCATTTGTACAATNGACATAAGNGCATCNATTCCTTTTAATGAACTTGAACCTATNGGTACNCCAATTACAGGTAAATTTGTCATTGCAGCTACTACACCNGGAAGTGCAGCTGCGCCGCCAGCAGCTGTTATAAANACTTTGATATTTTTACTGTCAGCCATTGANACGTAATCTCTTAGTTTTTCAAGATCTCTGTGAGCAGATATCACGTTGAACTCGTATGGTATTTCTAATTCTTCTAATATTTCTTTTGTTTTATCCATTATTTCAGCATCAGATTTACTTCCTATTATTATTGAAACTTTGTCCATTTTTTACTCCTGTATATTTTTTGCTATGTCTTTTCTAAAAAATTTATTATCAAAATTTACTTTTTCACATATGNTATATGCTAAATTTCTTGCTTCATTTATGCTATTTCCAGTACCAACTACTGTCAATACTCTTCCACCAGAAGTAACTAGGTTTTTCCCATTTTTTTTTGTNCCTGCATGAAATATATATGAATCATTATTATTAAATGAATAATTTATACTTAATTCTTTATTANTTTCATACTTGTTGGGATATCCTTCAGATGCNAAAACAACACCAACTGCTTTTTTATTAATTGTAGGNTTAAATATATTTTTATTATTTGTATCTACACAAGATTCTATTAATTCAATTAAATCAAAATTAATTGTAGGTAACAATACTTGGGTTTCAGGATCTCCTAGTCTGCAGTTAAATTCAATTACAAATATCCCTTTGTCAGTTAAAATCAATCCACAATATAATACTCCAACAAATTTACTGTTTTTAGTTCTTAAAGCATCCAGGGTAGGTTTTATTATTTTTGAGCTAATAAAATTAATATTCTTTTTATTTAATTGTGGGGCAGGTGAGAAGCTTCCCATTCCACCAGTGTTTGGACCTTTATCTTCATCATATGCTTTTTTATAATCGCAAGCTGACAAAAGTACTTTTATATCATTACCGTTTGTGAATGCGAAAACACTAAATTCAGAACCTGATAAAAATTCTTCTATAACTATTTTTTTTCCAGANTTTCCAAAAATTTGAGAATTCATTAAATCCTTAATTGCAATTTTAGCATCATCTAAATTATCAGCTATATATACACCTTTACCTGCAGCTAATCCGTCTGCCTTAATAACTATTGGAAATTCAGTTTTATTCAAGAAATTAATAGCAGAGATTTCATTTTCAAAAACCTCGAACTTAGCTGTAGGAATATTGAATTCTTTCATCAAGTTTTTTGCGAAAATTTTGCTACTTTCAATTCTTGAAGCATTTTTAGATGGACCAAAAATGTTCAAACCTTTGGATTCAAATAGATCTACAATGCCTAAACTTAAAGGAATTTCAGGTCCAACAATAGTTAAATCAATTTTATTATCTACAGCAAATTTTGTTAATTCTGAAATGTTATCCGAAGGAATATTAACATTTGTGCATAATTCTGAAGTCCCACCATTTCCAGGAGCAATGAATACTTTAGATACTTTTGGAGAAAGAAGAGTTTGATGAAGAATAGCGCTTTCTCTTCCACCTTCACCTATAATTAAAACATTCATAATCTATTCACTGAACATATACAGATACACCCGCGGAAGGATTCGAACCTTCGACACATGGGTTAGAAACCCAATGCTCTATCCACTGAGCTACGCGGGCATGTAATTAAAAATATATTATATTGAATTGCGTAGAATTTTGAAATATCGATTTTAAGCCCCATTTAATTGCAAATCTATAGTTTTGTATCAGATTCATACAAACCCTGCAAATTTCAGCAGGGGAGAGTATATAAAAATTTATTTTTAATTCATTTAAACATTACCTAANAAAATATTTAGAAAGTTACACCTTTCAAAATATCAAATGACACCAAATTCAAAAACAAATTCACACTTCCTTTTACACGAATCTTGCTCTGCGTAATCATTTTCTAAAATTACTTTTGCGAAATTTATGAAGGAAAATTGAAATAAATTGAAATAAATTGAAACAACTAGAATAAAATTAATCTAAAATGAAATAAATTAAATTAATTTAAAATAAGTACAAAAAGTTATTGACTGTACGTATTGAGGGTATTAATATATTTGAACTATGTTAAAGAAAAGCAAAAAAATGATAAAAATAGAAGAAGGGCTAAGTAAACCCCTTGAAGAAGCGTTGCCTGAGCTAGTTACTAACTTGGGATTAACTGGTGCTGCTAATGAATTAGGCGTTGGTAAAGCTACTTTGAACTATTGGTTGCTTAAATTTGGCATAAGCGTAAGGCGAGTCGCTTTAAAACCAGGCGAAAGTCTTAAAATTAATACAATACAATAAAAAATATATACAAATGGTCTGTTAAATTGATCTGCTGGCAGTTGATCTCCTTTAAGCAGGCCTTTTGTGTTTATATTAGGTGTTTTTTCTCTTTAGTTCTCTCGCAGCTTGTCTTTGTCTATCTCTTTCGATAATCGACTGCCTTTTATCGTGTAATTTCTTACCTTTACCTAGTCCAATTTCTATTTTAACAAGTGATTTTTTTACATATACGCTTAACGGAACAGCAGTGTATCCTTTTGTATCTAATTGTTGTTTTATTTTTAATATTTCTTTTTTATTTAATAATAATGTTCTAGATCTTGTAGGATCAAACAATTCTCCGTTAGCTAGAGGTGATATATGAGCATTTATTAAATATAACTCAGATCTAATAAATGCTACGTAACTTCCGTTAATGTTTATTCTGTTTGATTTTATTGATTTTACTTCATTTCCCAATAAAGATATTCCACATTCATATTTGTCACCTATATGGTAATTTCGAAATGCATTTCTGTTAGTTGCTATAGACTTACTCATCTTAAATTAGTTTAATATATTTTTTCTAATATATTCTTTTACACCATCTGTTTGTACGCCAGTTGTATCAGAAGGATCTTGTGAAGGAATTAAAACATCCGGATTAACACCTAGTTCATGAATTATATTACCGTTAGGAGTGTACCATTTTGCGATCGTCATTGATATTCCTCCGCCATTGCTTAGTGGCCTCATTAATCCTACACTTCCTTTTCCAAATGACTTTTCTCCCACGATAACAGCTCTTTTGTAATCTTGTAAGGCACCAGCTAATACTTCGCTTGCGCTAGCACTGTAGTTGTTTATTAAAATTACAATTGGAATGTCAAGATGTTTTGTTAAATTAAGATCTCTTATATTCCATATCTGTTCTCTGTTATATCCATCTATTTCTTTCATAACTATCCCCTTATCAAGGAACAGGCTAGTTACATCTATTACGGAGCTTAGTAATCCTCCGGGGTTGTTTCTTAAGTCTAAAAGTATTACTTTTGCACCACTATTTTTAGATTGTGTGATCATTTCAGATAAATCTTTAGCAGATTCAGGATAAAAGTTTGTTAATCTTATGTGAGCAATACTATCTTTATTTTCAGACCTGAGTTTTACGCTTTCCAATTTTATGGATTCACGCTTGATAGAAATCAATTCAGTTTTTTGGCTTAGTAGATGTTTAACAAGTAACTCAACTGTTGTTCCTTCTGGTCCCCTTATTATATTTATGGCTTCCATAAGTGAAAAACCTTCAAGAGATTTNCCGTCTACTTCTAAGACAATATCTCCGGGTAGTATTCCAGCTTTTTTCGCTGGGCCACCTTCAAAAGGAGAAACAATTACCACTGCTCCTTTTCTATTCATTTCTACACTTGCTCCTATACCTTGATATTTACCTTGCATATCNGAGTTTTCTACATTAAAGAATTCCGGTGGGATATAGTTTGAATGTTGATCATTAAGTGATTCGAGCATGGCTTTTATTAATAATTCTGTCATTTCCTCGTCATCTAAATCAGATCTGTCAACATAATCTCTTGTTAAGTAAGCCCATGTTTCCCACAACGGCTTTAGTTTTTTTGAATATTCAGAGGGTGCTTTGAGTTCTTCTTTTGGTGTTACCAATTCGTAATTTTGACTGTATGTTTGATCGGCATCTTCAGGGTTATCTGAACAAGAAGTAAGTACTAACAANAGTATTGTAATAGAAATTAATTTTGTGTATTTAAGTAAAGGCATAATTTTNTTTTAAATATATAAATCATGTATATTTTATCATTAATTATTTTGTTTATAAAACGCTTGAATAATTAATGAAAAAAAAGTAGATTGTATTCAGCTATTATTGAATACAATTTGAATAAATTAATAATAATTTCTATATAATGAAAATGAATTAATTTCAATTAAAAGCTATTGTTAATTAATTAAATTCAATAAAAATTTGAATAAAATGAATAATAAACCAAATAAAACAAGAAAGCGTGTATTCAGAGGATATCCTAATGATGTGTTAGAGAAAAGCATATTGGATGCAAGAGATATCCAAGAACAAAATCTAGGAATGTCTATAAGAAAAAAAGCTCTTGCAAAATTATGGGGAATTAGTGTGAATAGCAGTAATTACACATCTAAAATTAATAATATGAGAGGATATGGTTTGACTACTGCTACAAAAGGATCAGATTTTATTGAGTTAACCCGTTTGTGTAACGAGATATTAGTTCCTCATACTACAGAGCAATATTATAGAGTTCTTCGAGAAGCTAGTTCTTTACCTAAGAAATTTGCTGAATTTTACAGATTATTAGAGGATAAAAAAATTCCTTCTGCAGAAAATCTAAAGAGAATTGTTGTTCAAAATATTGATGTAGAGAGAGATTTGGTTGATGAGTTCATTGCTATTGCAAAACAAAATGGAGTATTTAGTGGTTTGATTAGCGAAGCTGACGAATCGTTGTTCGTTGAAAATATTGATTCAGATACCCATAGTTTTGAATTTGAGTCAGAATCTTCATCTGATTTAAATCAACAAAATTTTGAAAACGAAAATTCTAATATACAAAGATTTCAACCAACTATAATGCCGCCATCTAAAAAATATGATCAAATATTATTAAAATATTTTAATGAGACTAAAACTTTATCAATAATAAAAGATTTATTAAAATTATTGAAAATTCGTTATTCAGAATCACCAGTATCGATTTCAGATCCGTTGGTTCCGGAAAATGTTTCAGATTATTGTATTTTTATAATTGATTCAGATGCCGGAGAAAGTTCAAAAGATATTCAGTTCTGGATGCAACTTGGAGCATACTTATCACAATCAAAAGAAAATTATTTATTTTTAAGCAGCTTTGGACAGCTAGTTTCAGTTCCAGATATATATAAGGATAAAATTCTAAAATTGCAGAGCTCTGATAATGAGTATATATTTNTCCAATTATTAAAACATTTGATTGAAATGGACATTATTGATATAAANTTATCGTANNACTTTACATAATATTTATAGTGCGAACCAAGATTGATTATTATTTATTAATCTNCTCTTCTGAGTTTGTCTGTTANATATGATAGTTTTANTATTAATTCCTCAATNTTCATCTTTTTAAGTGCTGATATAAATACTGTTTCATTTTCATTAGAATTTAANTTTATTAATTCNTTATTCCAATTNTTAAATTTATCTATTTTATTTAATACAACTAATGTTGGTTTTTTATCATATCCAAGATCTTTTANTATTTTATTTGATGTNTCAAATTTATTACTAAATTCTTTATCGCTTATATCTAAAAGATGAATTAATACGTTAGCNTCATTNATTTCNTCTAATGTTGCTCTAAATGCAGCTACCAAAGTTGTAGGNAATTTGTCTATAAAACCAACAGTGTCNGAAAGTAGAATNTTTTTNCCNATTTGNTATTTACCTGANAATTTTCTTGTAGTTGGATCTAAAGTAGAAAANAATNTATTTTGTGACTGAATNTTGGCATTTGTTAAAATATTTAAAAGNTGGCTTTTNCCAGCATTTGTATAACCNATTATTGAAGNTGTTATAAATCCTGATCTATTTCTGTTTTTTCTNTAATTTTGTCTGTGTTTTCTAACTTTTTCTATTTGGNTTTTTATNACTTTTATTCTATTTCTTATTAATCTTCTATCAGTCTCAATTTGCGTTTCACCTGGNCCTCTAGTTCCTATACCACCNCCAAGTCTTTCAAGATGNCTCCATTGCCCAGCAATTCTTGGTAATAAGTATTCATGNTGAGCTAATTCAACTTGAAGTCGCCCTTCTTTGGTTCTAGCATTTTTTGCAAACAANTCTAAAATTAAAGCNGTNCTATCTATAACTTTTATNGGATCTAANTTTTGTTCTAAATTTTTTTGTTGNGACGGAGATAATTCATCGTTGCAAATCAAGGTGCTAAAATTGATAGATTTNTTCATNTCAATNATTTCATCAATTTTNCCTTTGCCAAGATAATGAGTAGTAGGNTTTTTGAGNGATTGTGTTANCTTNCCNACTACTTTTCCATCAACAGATTTTACTAACTCTTCNAGTTCTTCNATAGAAGTTTGAGAATTAATACGATTTATATTATTAGATTTAATTCCTGCTATGAGTACTTTTTCNACAGCTGACATTAAANCAAGTTAAATATTTANNTTTACNGATTCAAGCCTTTCTATTGCCTTTTCTATATCGCTGTCTGGAGTAGTCAGNGATATTCTTATNTATCCTTCTCCNCTNTCACCAAACCCNTTTCCAGGTGTAACAACTATATCTAATTTTTCTAGNAANAATTCAGTAAAACTTGAAGAATCATGATCAGACGGAACTTTNATCCATAAATATAGACCNGCCTTAGGCGCAGATACTTCNAGCCCAAACAATTCAAGAGCTGATATAAGNCTNTCTCTTCTNGTTTTATATATNTCTATATTTTCAGANACAACNGAGTCATCACTATTTAANGCTGCAATNCCCATNTGNTGTATTGCNTGAGGTANNCCAGAATCNAGATTAGATTTAATTGTAGTAAGAGCAGATATCAANTCTTTATTTCCTACAACAGANCCTACTCTCCANCCAGTCATNTTATAAGCTTTAGATAAAGAATGAAATTCTATGCTGATATCTTTTGCATTTGGNAATTNCAAAATACTNGGNGCTTTATATCCATCAAATGTAATTTCAGAATAGGCAGCNTCNTGNAAAATAATAATGTCATTNTTAATNCCAAATTCTATAGCTTCATTATAGAANTNTTCGTCNGCTACNGCTCCNGTAGGATTATTTGGATAATTCAACCACATTACTTTAGATTTATTGATTATATCTTTTGGAATACTAGATAANTCAGGAAGAAAGTTATTTTTTTCTAAAAGNGGCATAAAATGACAATCTGCACCAGCAAACCAAGTTCCTCTCGAATATACNGGNTAATGAGGATCAGGNACNAGCGCTATGTCTCCTGGNTCCANAAAAGCAAATGCNGCATGCCCTACCCCTTCCTTTGCTCCNATCAAGCTTATTACTTCTGTNCTTGGNTCAAGTTTNACATTAAATCTTCTNTCATACCAANTAGCAATAGCTTCTCTAAGAGCAGGCATTCCATCNGAATCNGGNTATCTGTGATTAATNGGATTTTTTGATTCTTCAATAAGCGAATCNACTATGAATTCTGGTGTAGGTATATCAGGATCTCCAATTCCAAAATCTACAATATCTCTNCCTTCNGNTTGAGCTTTTTTTATTTTTTTTGAAATTTCAAAAAATAGATAAGGNGGAATTTTGTTTATTCTTTTAGATATATTCATTTTGTTATCCTTTAATTTTAAAGTTTNTANGTNCCATTNCCTATAAATTCAANNGGNCCTTCCATAAAAATAGAATTTTGACCATCCCAGGAACAAGTAAGTTTCCCNCCNGGAAAATTCATTGATAATTTTTNATTNTGCATTTGTAATTTTTGAGATACAGCAGCTACAGCAGCNGCNCCGGTACCNCAAGCNANTGTTATTCCAGAGCCTCTNTCCCATACTCGAACATCATACGTGTTCTTATTTANNACATTAACTATTTCAAAATTAACTTTANTTGGAAATTTNTTNTAGCTTTCAACTAANGGNCCTATATTTTCTAAATCAAAATCATAAACAGGTGATTCTATGAATGCAACACAATGAGGGACTCCAGNATTNACNCAATATAATTTTAGTTCNAGGTTTTCATGTTTAAAGTAAACTACNGGCATANCAGATGANAATTCNTNGCTTATNACAGGTACTAATTCACTTTTNAAAATTGGTTTTCCCATNTCNACTNTNGCACTATNCATTATNTTATTTGAATANTGAGGTTTAACNTAAATTAANCCNGCTNNAGTTGAAATTGATATTTTATCTTTNTTTTGNGGTACAACTTTTAAATCCTCTGCGAAACGAGCAAGGCATCTCATTCCATTTCCNCACATTTCTCCTTCAGATCCNTCNCGATTAAACATTCGCATGCTAAAATCAGCATCATTGCTTTTATCTAGTATTATTAACCCATCAGATCCAATTCCAAAATTTNGATCAGAAATNTTTTTTGACAANTCTANCCAATCTANATCTNTATCCCTAGCATCTATATATATATAGTTGTTACCAGCGCCNGTATATTTNTAAAAATNAANACTTTCCATATTAGTNATTATTATATTTTATGATTTCATTTTTTATTANNTNAATTTGATCNGAATTATTCATNTCATTAACCCAANTTATTCTATNATCTGTTTTTTTAAACCATGTTCTTTGTTTTTTAACAAAGTCTAATGTTCGCTTAATTGTTNGTCTTCTCATTTCANCAGAGTCNATTTTTTTATTNAGATATANATAAATTTCTTTGTAACCAATACTNGTCATTGAATGATGTGATAAATTATATCCTTTCTGTATCAAATTTTCGACCTCTTTTATCCANCCATTNTTTATCATCATATCTATTCGATTNGTTATTTTTAATTCTTGCTCATCTTTGGAATAATCTAANCCGAANATTAAATTATTNTTATTATTNTTTTTTGTTGAGNTTAAAAANTTTTTNGGACCAATACTTTTTATGATTTCNAAATANCTNATTAGNCTTCTTGTNTTATTNATGTCAAAATTTTCAGATTGGNTTTTACCTATTTCTGATATAAATAAATCAGAAATATNATTTTTNCCATGTAATTNAAANTTCTTTTCTAACTCTTCTCTAAAAGATAAATCNGGAGGCACATCAGGAAGTTTCCAGTCATCTAGNAACGCCCATACNTATAGCCCTGTTCCNCCTACAATTATTGGNATTATATTATTNTCTTCAATTTTTTTNATTGCATTTTTTGCTTCNNTAATGAATTGATTTAAGTTATAGCTTTCNNTNGGNAGAATTTCATCTATTAAATAATGNTTNAGTTTNTTTCTTTCAGNACTNGTGGGTTTTGCAGTACCTATATCCATNAACTTATATATTTGTCGACTATCTGCATTNACTACATTTATNGAAAGTTTTGCAGAAATCTGAACTGCTAAATCTGTTTTACCTGATCCTGTTGGTCCAATTATTGCTATCAATGATCATTATTGAGAATTGAATATGATTTTATAAAAAGTATCANCTTCTAAGCTTGCTCGTCCTACTAATANTCCGTTNATTNTTGGCTNNCTTAAATAATCCTTGTAATTAGTTTGGTTTACACTTCCNCCATATATNACTGTAGTAGATATTTTNTTATTNATTTTTTTGCTTTCATTAAGTATATATTNAGAAATTTCATTTGNTCTTTTTGGNTCACAATAATTATCACTTCCTATNGCCCATACTGGTTCGTANGCTANTATAAGTTGTTTAACTTGTAATTTNTTAAATATAGATTTTATTTGCANTTCAATAATTTNNAAGGCAGAGTTTATNTCNGAATCGTANTCTTTTTCTCCCACNCAAACTATTGGTAANAAATTGTAANTATGGGATAAATTTAATTTTTTTTGAATATCTAATTCAGTTTCNCCTTTTTGTCTTACTTCTGAATGNCCTATNATTACAAAATTGCAGTACGGTTGAATTAATTCAGCNGATATANCNCCTGTATGAGGTCCNNTNATTACATTTGAAATGTTTTGAGCTCCNAGTTNCANAGAGCTATNTTTTGGTAATTTNTTTTTTGAATAATCTAAAAGAGTNAATGGAGGNCAAAGNATAACAGANGAAGATTTGGGGATTGAATATNNAGAAGAATATTTTATATATTCGTCAACCAATTCTTTTGANCCATTCATTTTCCAATTTGCNATGTAATATGTNTTNTNCATTTATTAATTNAGTTTATTGTTTATTATAACTTGTATACCNGGNAATGACCCATTTTCAATATATTCCATAAAAGCTCCTCCTCCTGTAGATACATGAGAAAAATTACTTGTATGCCCAAATTCATTTATTGATTGTAAAGTAGACCCTCCTCCAGCAACTGTGTAAGCCGTTTTGTTCTCCTGAATAGACTCTACGATTGATGCAGTTCCTTTGTTAGTTAATGGATCTTCAAAGATTCCCATTGGCCCGTTCCATAAAATATAATCAGATTTAGTTATAATTTGTTTATATTTATTGATNGATTTTGGNCCTATATCTACAATTGAATCTATTTCTGANAGGTCATTAATATCTAAACATTTATAATCATTGTCATATTTAACCAGGACGTCGTCAGGTAGTATAATTTCTGATTTTGTATTATTTAATAAACTATTAATTAATTTTGGATCTACAGAATGTGCTGTTTTTCTTGTAAATGCACTTATCATCCCACCNCCAATAATTATTGTTTTAACTTTACCTATAAAATTTTGAAGTATTAAAATTTTATCCTCAATCTTTGCTCCCCCAAATATAGCAGTAGAGTTATTGTATTGTTTATCTCTATTATTAATTGATGTATATTCATCGTACATTTGGTAACCCATGTAACTAGGTAAATATTTTGGGATTCCAGTAATTGAAGAGTGATTTCTGTGAGATACTGCAAATGCGTCGTTAATATAACAGTCAGCTAAAGCAGATAATTTTTTACTGAATAATTCAGAGTAATTTTCTTCATCTTTATAAAATCTTATATTGTCTATCATTATAAGATCTTTAGAACTTAGATTNTTTATTTTTTTGTGAATATGAGGGTCATCAAATTCAACAATACTGGTTTTATATCCTAAATTTGTTTCAATAGATGGCAATATTTTATTTAACGAAAAATTGTTGTTTTTAATACCTTTTGGTCTTCCCAAATGCGAAACTAATATTGTTTTGATATTATTTTTTATCAGATAATCAATTGTTTTTTTAACAACTTTGATTCTAGTATTGTCCAATATTATCCCTTTATCAGAGATTGGAACATTAAAGTCCACTCTTAATAAACAAGAATCATATTTTGCATTGTTAATATTACTTATGTGAAATCTTTCATTCATTGTAGTAATTGATCTAAGTTGATTGTTAAATTGTTTTCTTGCTGATTAATATTATTGATAATTTTATTTATTTCATCTTTTAGATTGTCGATATGCTTATTATAATTTTTAACCACTTCTGTTGAGTAAAATGTTTCATGTAAAAACTTGATGTCTTCTTGTTCTAACATTCTTTTCATATAAATCGTGCCCATTTTTTTTTCATATTTTAGTTCATTTTTATACTCATTGAAAATATAAGCTATTGGTAGTACTTTTTTCTTGTTAAGAATTTCATTTTCCAACTTAGTATATTGATAGTTAATATCTTTTGATAAAAGATTTTTGAATGCATGCTCATGCATTTTGTATAAGTTTATTTCACCAAGTAAATTTAATGTTTTACTAATATTTTCATCATTATCAAATAAGCCGGATATAAATTTATATGATTCTATTTCTTTAAGTTTGTATATGTTTTCAGTTGTATCAAAATCAATTTTATATTGCTCAGAATCTTGTAATTCTAAGAATTTGCTTTTAAATATATTTTTATTTAGATTATCAAATTTTTTAAGTATATCTAGAGTTTGATTTGCTTCCAAATTATCGTCATTGATAATAAGTAATCTAGATAAGCTATATAGGCAGTCGCCTGCATTGATTGCCTGGGCAGGTCCCCATTTCCACCACAGAGTATCTCTTCCGTTTGAATTTGGGGTTCCAGATCCAATTTCATCATGAACAATAATCCCAGACTTGAATAAAAACAAAGCAGATAATCCTGTTATTATTTTAGAGTAATTATTGTCATTTATATTTTCATTAATGAGAATTAAAGAACTTGATATTTCGTGATAATTTGTTTCTAAATTTATTTTATTGATTTTAGTTTGACTAGAGTCATAAATTTGATATTTAATCATATTTTTTAATCCAGGATCAATATCTTTGATCGTATGTTCAATTTTCTTGGCAATATTTATAAGATGCTTATCTGTACTCATTGAACCTCTAATCCTGTGTTTTTTATATCGTTAATTGTGATCTTTCCTTCTCTGATAACATTTATTTTATTTGCTGTCATATCTAGTATAGTAGAAGGATTGTTTGATTTATTTTTATAATCACCAAAAACAATCATATCTACTTTTTCTCCTAAATCCTTTACTAAATTTTCTTCAAGTAAACTATGTTCTTTTCCTGATATATTTGCGCTCGTTCCAGTTATTCCGCTTTTTATTGTACTCATTATTTTAATTAAATTCGGGTCATCTGGAATTCGAATAGCTATATTATCTGTATTTCCTGATATTATATTCGAAACAAATGGTTTTTTCCTAACTATAAGAGTTAATCCTCCTGGCATAAAAGTATCTATAAGAAGATCACAAGCGCTATTTATATTTTCAGCATATTTATAAAAATAATCTTTGTGTGGAATTAATACTGGTATTCCTTTTGATATATCTCTACCTTTTATTTCTAATATTCTTTTCAAACTTTTGTCCATTGTTATTAAACAACTTAATGAGTAAATTGTGTCAGTAGGTAGGACCACTACCCCACCATTACTTAATAAATTAGTTATAATATTTTTTGATTTGCCTAAAGAGAACATTATATTTTGTTGACCTTGGTTAATTATTAATTTAAGATTTTTTTATGAATTCATTAAATAATGCTGAAAACAAAAACAACACAGTTATTATAGTAGATTATGGTTCTCAATATTCTAAACTTATTGCAAGAAGAGTAAGAGAATGTAACGTTTATTCTGAAATTGTTAATCCAAAAGAAGAATATCAATCTTTAACCAATAAAAATATAAGAGGTATAATTTTATCCGGAGGACCTGCGGGGATAAACGATCTCGGATCTCCTAAAATTCCTGATTGGTTATATAAATTTGATGTTCCAATTTTAGGTATATGCTATGGATTGCAAGCAATAATTCATGAGCAAGGAGGAGAAGTCTCTTCTCATCAATATTCTGAGTATGGTAATTCTAAGATAAGTATTAATAGCAACTCTTCAGACAAATTGTTTGAAGGTTGTGATAACAATTTTAATGTGTGGATGAGCCATGGAGATTCTGTAACTTCAATGCCTGAAGATTATGAATTGTTAGCTTCAACTGATTCTTGTAAATACGCTGCTGTTAAATCAGGAAATATTTACGGAATCCAATTTCATCCTGAAGTTGTTCATACTGAAAATGGTAGTAAAATAATTAATAACTTTGTAACTGATATATGTGATATTTCCCCTGAATGGACATCTGAAAATTTTATTTCAAGCACAGTAAAAAAGATTAAAACACAAGTTCAAAATAATAAAGTCCTTTGCGCTATTTCAGGAGGAGTGGATTCATCAGTTACTGCAGCTTTAATTCATAAATCAATTGGTCAACAATTAGTTTGTTTATTTGTTAATAATGGATTACTAAGAAAAAATGAACATAATGAAGTTGTTGCAAAATTTAAAGAAGCAAATATAAATGTTGAATATTATGATGCAAGTGAATTATTTTTGTCAAATTTAAAAAATGTAACAGACCCTGAAGAAAAACGCAAACTGATAGGTAATACATTTATATCAGTTTTTGAATCTTTCACAAAAGATAACGATGATATTAAATTTTTAGCTCAAGGTACTCTTTATCCAGATGTAATTGAAAGTGCGACAAATGATTCCCCAAATGCTGCAAAAATCAAAACTCACCATAATGTAGGCGGATTGCCTGATGACATGAATTTTGATTTAGTTGAACCTTTGAGAAATCTTTTTAAAGATGAAGTACGTATAATTGGAAGAGAATTAGACCTTCCTGATTTTTTAATTGANCGNCAACCTTTTCCTGGCCCAGGATTGGCAATAAGAATTATGGGTGAGATAACTTCAGAAAAACTAGAACTATTAAGAGAAGCTGATTGGATATTAATGGACGAGATAAAAAATCATAATTTATATAAAGATTTGTGGCAAAGTTTTGCAGTTTTATTAAATACACAAACTGTGGGTGTAATGGGTGATCATAGAACTTATGAGTATACAATCGCAATCAGAGCTGTAAAAAGTGAAGATGCTATGACAGCAGATTGGGCTAAACTTCCTTATGAAGTTTTAGATTCTATTTCNAGTAGAATAACAAATGAGGTAAAAGGGATTAACAGAGTTGTTTATGATATAACNAGCAAGCCGCCTGGCACAATTGAATGGGAGTGACTATTTAGTTTTTAATGGCTAATAATTTAAAAAATGAGAATAGCCCTTATTTGGTGCAACATGCTGATAATCCAGTTAATTGGTATCCTTGGTCTGAAATACCATTTGAATTAGCAAAAGAGAATGATTTACCTATATTTTTAAGCATTGGTTATTCTTCATGCCATTGGTGCCATGTTATGGAGAAAGAGAGTTTTACAGATTTAAATACAGCAGCTTATTTAAATGAAAATTTTATTTCGATTAAAGTAGATAGAGAAGAAAGGCCTGATATAGATAGTATTTACATGGAAGCTTTGCAAGCTTTATCAGGCTCTGGAGGTTGGCCTGCAAGCTTATTTTTATCACCAGATAAGATACCTTTTTTTGCCGGTACTTATTTCCCATTAACAGACAGAGGAAATCATCCAAGTTTTATTAAGGTACTTAAATCAGTTGTTGAACATTATAAATACAAAAGAGAAAAAATTAATGAGATTGGTAGTCAAGTTACCAATATGCTAAATACTGATTTAAAATATGAGGCAATAAGTAATAACTATGTTGAACAAACAATTAAAACAATAAATAAATCTTTTGATCAAAAAAATGGGGGATTCCACAATGCTCCTAAATTTCCTCAACCAAGTTTATTAGAATTTTTGATCTTTATAAAACAAAATCATAAACAATATCCCACAATTATTTCTGAATCAGAACTTGATGAGATTCTGATTAAATCTTTATACAAGATGTCTATTGGTGGAATTTATGATCAAATCGGAGGAGGATTTCATAGATATACTGTAGATGCAGATTGGCTAACACCTCATTTTGAAAAAATGTTATACGACAATGCGCTTCTTTCAAGTATTTACTCTAAAGCGTATAGTTTATACAAGTTTGAATGGCTAAAATTTATTTCCGATGACACATTGCGATATCTTACTCTTTCGATGTCTGAAAATGGGAAAGGATTTTTTTCTGCAGAAGATGCAGATTCTGAAGGAGAGGAAGGTAAATATTACACTTTTTCTGCATTTGAGTTAAACAACATCTTTGATTCGAACGATACTAAAAATGCAAAGGCCTTATTTAATATAACTGAACAAGGAAATTTTGAGGGTAAAAATATTTTAACGGGTGGAATTTCACGCGAATTAAACACAAAAACTAATGATGATNTTAAAAACTTAGATTTTTTAAGATCTGAGCTTTATAACTACAGAAATAAAAGAAAACACCCTTTTAAAGATAAAAAAATAATAACTTCTTGGAATGGGATGACAGTTTCAGCATTGATGGATCAGTATTTTGTGAAATATCAAAAAGTATATTTAGATAAAGCTATTCAAACTATTGACTACATTAGTTCATTTATTAACATTGAAAATGAACTCCCNAGATATGTTATTAANGATAATAAGTTTTCAATTGGAACTCTTGAGGATTATGCTTTTTTAATAGAAGCACTTATCAAAATACACAAAGGTACTTTAGATTTCAAATGGTTAAATTTGAGTTTGATATTAACAGAAAAAGTACTTGAATTATTTTATGACGACTCAACTCACACTATGTATGATAGTAGTAAAAAATTGAATGATTTATTCACTCGTCCAAAAAGTATTTACGATAATCCCTATACAAGTTCTTATGCTAAGATTACTGAGTGTATATATTATTTAGGATCAGTTACAAACAATAATAAATACATGGAGATTGTAGATCAGATTATATCTTCGGTATCTGCTTATATAAATAATGTCCCTATTCATACTTCGTCGTGGGTTAAATTATTGGAAATGATTAAATTTGACAAAAAAAATCATTTGATTATTTTGCATGATGGTAAAAATATAGATGAATTATTAATTACACTAGATCTAAATAATAATTCAAATCTTAATTATTTAGGCAAATCAAAACAAATCGGATCAGATTTGGAAATATTTGCAGATAAAATTATGATTGATAATAAAACAACATTTTATTTGTGTAAATCTTATACATGTAATTTACCNACAAATTCTATAAGAGAAATAAAATCTCAAGTAAAAAAAATATAATGAGCTAATAATCTCTAAATGCATCCCCTGGTTTGGAAGGAAGAGCGTAACCTCCACTCAATCCTGAAGGGGATCCGTCTGCCCTGTGGCATGCAGCTCCCTCCATCATGTTATTTTCAAACTTAATTGCATTCATCCCACCAGCGACTCTGTTTACACTAACAGTATCATGACCCATAGATTTAAGTTTATTGATGGTTTTATCAGGAAATTCATATTCTAATTCCAATGTATCACCATCAGTCCACACTCTGGGCGATTCCACAGAGGCCTGTAAGCTAAATTTATTGTCGATTAAAGCAACTAAAGCCTGACAAACTGCTCCAAAGATTCTTCGTCCACCTGGGGTACCTAAAACTATGTATGGTTTTTTATCTTTAGAGATTATTGTTGGAGTCATAGATGATAAACTTCTTTTATAAGGATGAATTGAATTTGCGTTACCAGAATGAGGATCAAATAGAAGCATACAATTATTTAAAAGCATTCCAGTATCTTTAACTGCAACTCTACTTCCAAATGCATTATTTATTGTTTGAGTCATTGATACAATATTTCCTTCNTCGTCTGAAACGTTGAAATGTGTGGTATTGCTACTCTCGTTTTCAAGAAAATTGCTGGTGAAACTATAATCTTGTGCTTTATTAAGATTTATTTCTTTTGACCTTTCAGATGCATATTTTTTTGATATAAGACCTTCGATTGGAATATCTATATATTCAGGGTCACCTATGTATTTATATCTATCAGCAAAAACTATTTTAAATACCTCTGAGATAATATGAATCCTTTCAGGATCAGTGATTTTGTATTTATTCATATCAAAATTTTCTAATATATTAAGCATTTGTATAAGACAAATACCTCCACTACTAACTGGNCCAACTGAATGGATATCAAAATTTTTATATTTTCCAATTATTGAATCTCTATAAAATATTTGTTGTGATTTCAGATCTTCTAGAGTTAATAATCCTCCATTTTTTTTCATTTCATCTTCGATGTGAGCACCTAATTCTCCTCCATGTAAATATTTGGAGCCATGTTTAGCTATTCCTTCTAGTGTATGTGCAAAGTTGGGGTTTTTTATAACATCACCCTTTATTGGCGCTTCCCCATTCTTAAGATATATGTCAGCACTTTCTTTGAACTTAGAGAGATCAGATATGTTATCTCTTATATTGTTTGATAAATAATCAGAAACTCTGTATCCATTCTTTGCAATATTTATTGAAGGTTGAATAACTTCTTTCAAAGGAAAATTGCCATATTTTTCCACTAAATGTGTCCAAGTTAATAAATTACCAGGGGAACCTACAGCTTGATATCCAATTGTATTTAAATTATCTTCAACATCAAAATAATTGGGTAGCTCTTTACTTAAAGGTTTATACATTGAATCGTGTGCCTTCCCTGGAGCTGAGCAATACCCATCAATAGTTGAAAATCCACTATCTGGTTTATAAAAATTTGTAAATCCGCCTCCAAAAGGTCCAACCATCATTGGCTCAACTACTGAAAGAGCAAAGGCGGTACCAATAGCTGCATCAAATGCATTACCTCCTGCAGCTAAAATAGATACTCCAACAGATGATGCCACAGGATGATTTGATGTAACTATCCCCTTAGAAGCTGATAATGGTTGTTTTTTTGTATTTAAACCCATGATAAATTACTTACTTTAATTATAATATTTATAATTATGGTTTTATTATGGTTATAAATCAATCTTTTACACAAAAGTTAATAGATATCGTTGGACAAGAATTTGTTATTGTTGATAAGCAAGATATGATTGTTTATGAAAGTGACGGAACTCATGATAAAGGTATGCCTGACTACGTTACATTACCAGGTTCTGTAGATGAAGTTTCTAAACTAGTATTGCTAGCTAATGAATTTAAAATTCCTATTATAGCCCGAGGTTCTGGGACTGGTCTTAGTGGAGGAGCTGTTCCAATTAGTGGTGGATTGATAATTTCTTTAAACAGGATGAATAAAATCATAAATATAGATNCTGANAANGCTACTGCTGAAGTTGAAGCTGGTGTAATAAATTTAGATATTAGTAAAAGAGCTTCAGAGTACGGATTGTTTTATGCTCCTGATCCATCTAGTCAACAAGCATGTTCNATTGGTGGAAATGTAGCTGAAAATTCAGGAGGTCCTCANTGCTTGGCATATGGNGTNACNACAAATCATATTTTAGCTATAGAAGTNGTNNTNCCTTCTGGCNAAGTTACATGGNTTGGNGATTTGAATAAAGAAACAANNGGCATTGATTTNAGAGGATTGTTTATNGGNTCNGAGGGNACTTTTGGTATATGTACNAAAGTGATAGTTAANCTNATTANAAAACCAGAAAAAGTACAAACNTTTTTAGTAGCNTTTAATNATATTCAAGATGCTGCAAACGCGACCACNTCGATTATTTCATCTGGAATAATCCCTGCTGCNATNGAAATGATGGATAAAACCGCNTCTAAAGCAGCTGAAGAAGGNACTAATGCAGGNATNCCAGAAAATTCAGACACNGTTTTATTGNTNGAAATCGAAGGNTTTGANGANGAAATNAANGANCAAGAATTGCTTATTAAAGATATAGTNAATGAATTTGATCCAATAGAAATAAAAATTGCCACTGACGAAAAAGAACGAGAATTATTTTGGAANGCTAGAAAAGGTGTNNTAGGNGCACTAGGTCGNATAGCTCCTAATTANTTTTTNGTAGATGGAACNGTNCCAAGAACTAAATTAGCNCCTGTACTTTCAGANGTAAATANATTNTCAAAGAAATATGGCTTGGTAGTGGCTAATGTATTACANGCAGGNGATGGNAATTTNCATCCATGNATTATTTTNGATCAACAAATACCAGGNGACACTGAAAAAGCNTTATCACTNGGAGGTGATATTTTGAAAATATGTGTCGAAAATGGAGGTGTANTAAGTGGAGAGCACGGTATAGGNTATGAAAAAAAAGAATATATGCCATTATTGTTTTCAAATNACGACATGAATNATATGAAAAANTTAAAAGTTATTTTTGATAAAAATAANTTNTTTAACCCTGGTAAAATTTTCCCTTCNGCGAGAANTTAAATTGAAATTTATAAATGGGCAAAANATATTAGNAACTTTTACTCCTNCAAACAAGTCTGAATTACANAAAACNGTATTAGATTTGTATANNTCCGGANCTCCCATGACTTTTATAGGNGGTGGNACNAAAAAANATTTTGGACAANNNTACAATAAAAATTTATCNGTAATTTATACAAACAATTTAAACAAAATAATTGATTANAATCCNTCTGATTTAACNATNACAGTAGANTCTGGAATGAAAGTAAATTCTCTNGTTAAAGAATTAGAAAAAAACAATCAATTNCTAGGGTATAGATTGCCTTTAGTTGANCAAAGTACNATTGGNGGGAGTACATCATANGGCTATTCTGGNACNTATAGATTTAATGATATTCATATTCGTGATTCNATTATAGGNTTAGAAGCNGTTGANTATAATGGAAATNATGTNAAATCTGGNGGNCAAGTTGTGAAAAATGTTTCTGGATACGATGCNCATAAATTATTTATNGGAACATCAGGATCNTTTGGCCCNATATANTCTNTNTCATTTAANGTTTATCCTATTCCAAATAANAGTATATTNNTAGATCTTCTTTTTGATGATATAAGNGANGCTTATCNANTAGCAANAAACTATCTGTTATATAACTGGAATATNCCAAGATTATCAATTATGAGTTCTAGTTCGGATAGGATGTATAAATTAACTGTTGATATTGTTGGAACAAATTCTACTGTGACTAAAATTTCTAATTCTATATATGCTGATTATAAAAAGTTCACTCAATATAAATCAGAATTATCCGATCGTATATTTACTGATAATTTTGGTTATGAATTAGATAAAATGAAAATTTTAATTAAATTTACATCTAATAAGAATAATTTCTTTTTACCTTTATCTGATTACCTTAAGGATTTAGATTTGAAATATGATTTGATGATTAATCCCATATATGGATTTGCATCTTTAATCGTAGATTTTGATGATAATTTAAATAAATTTATTGATGATTTAAAATTAATAATGACAAAAAATAAAATAAACATGATCATAGAGGGCATAAATTTAGAACAACATAATCTATTAAATAATACAAAAAATACTAATAATAATATAATTAATACATTGACTAAATCTTTTAAAGATACTTATGACAATAGAAACCTTTTTAGTCCAGGCAAACTATTATGACAATAAAATCACATTTAAATGAAGTAAAGGACGAAGTTTACAAATGTGTTCATTGTGGTTTTTGTTTGACTGCCTGCCCTACTTATTTGGTTAGCGGACAAGAACTAGAATCACCAAGAGGAAGAATATCTTTGATGAAAGCTACTCTGGAATCACAAATAGAACCTAATTCTAAAACTTTTGAACATTGGGATAGATGCATACAGTGTAGAGCTTGTGAACCTGCCTGTCCTTCTGGTGTGAATTATGGATTGTTAATAGAATCAGCAAAATCAGGTATGAATGAAATCAAATCTAAATCTTTTTTGTATCGATTTAATTTTAAAATAATTATCAATTTATCGATTTCAAATTGGTTTGTTAGTTTGAATGCATTAATTTTCCGAATCTATAACAAACTGAATATTTCGAAAATTATCGAAAAATTCAAATTATACAAATTAATGCCGTCCAAAGTTGTGCAACTTGAGAAAATGATTCCAATAATTAATGGATTTCCACTTAAATCTGGATGGTACCCTTCTAAAGGAGAAAGTAAATTTAAAATAGCATTGTTTAGAGGGTGTGTTATGCCAGGTATTCATGGTGATAATATGAGAAAAACTATAGAATTACTTAACTTTTTGCAATTTGATGTTGAAGTTTTGGATGATGAAGTATGTTGCGGATCGATTAGTTCTCATAATGGCGACATGAATTTGACAAAAGAATTGGCTAAACAAAATATAGATATATTTTTAAGCGATGAGTTTAAATATTTGATTATAACCTCAGCTGGGTGCGGAACACGAATTAAAGAATATCAGCATTTATTTGAAGAAAATTCGGAATACTATAATAAGGCTATACAATTAAAAAACAAAACCCAAGATATTTATGAATTTTTATATACTAATGTTGATGAAAAACCTAAAGGAGAATTGAATTTAAGAGTCACATATCAACCTGCCTGCCATCTTCTAAACACACAAAAGATTATCGAACCACCTATTGAACTTATTAAAATGATTCCAGGTGTTAAATTTTTAGATTTACCTTCTAGCAATATTTGCTGCGGTGCAGGAGGAGCTTATTCTATTACACAACCTGAATGGTCAAACAAAGTCTTAAATAAAAAATTAAATGAAATAAAATCTATTGATGCTGATATTTTGACTGTTTCTAATCCAGGTTGTTTTATACAATTGCAAGGTGGTGGAAGAATGTTAAAATTAAACTTAGAAGTTATGTATATAACTGATTTGCTTTACAATTCATATTTAAAAGGAGAATAACATGGATCTTAATTTAAATGACAAGGTTGCTATAGTCACAGGAGGAAGTGACGGAATTGGGAAAGCAGCAGCTATTTCTTTAGCAAAAGAAGGTGCTAAAGTTGCGATTATTGCAAGAAATCAAGAAAAGATTGATTTGGCTGTTAAAGAAATAAGCGAAACCACAAATGGAAATATTATTGGAATTTCTACAGATGTTTCAGATGAATCTGAAGTTAAAGCTATGGTTTCAAGAGTTGCTGATGAGTTTGGGAGAATAGATATATTAATAAATAATGCAGGTACATCTGCTGCAACGACTTTGGATAAAATGACAGATGAAGATTTAAAAGTCGATTTTGGCATTAAGGTATATGGTGCAATTTATTGCGCTAGGGCTGCTCTTCCTTATTTGAAAAAATCTGGTAATGGAGTCATTATTAATACAACAACACCAGGTGGAAAGGCATCTAGCCCCGGAACACAACCAACATCACTATCAAGAGCGGCAGGAATTTCTTTAACAAAATCTTGGGCTGGAGAATTGGCAGAGTTTAATATAAGAGTTAATACAGTTTGTGTTGGATTATTGAAATCAGGACAACATAGAACAAGATGGCAATCTCTAAATTCTAAAAATTCAGATTATTCTTTAGACGATCATTGGGAAACAATGGGTAAAAATGTCCCGTTAGGAAGAGTTGGCGAAGCTGAAGAAGTTGGTGACGTTATGTGCTTTATTGCTTCTTCAAAAGCTAGTTATATAACAGGCACAGCTATAAATGTTGATGGAGGAACAGCGCCAGTTGTTTAGTCTATAAAATTATTTTGAGCATTATGCCTTAGTGCATGGTCTATTAGTACTATCGCCACCATTGATTCTACCATAGGAACAGCTCTTGGAAGAACACAAGGATCATGTCGACCTCTGCCACCAAATTCAATTTCTTGTCCTGTATTTGTGACAGTATTTTGTTGTTTAATGATAGTACCTGTAGGTTTGAAAGCAGCTTTTAATATAATGTTTTCTCCATTGGAGATCCCACCTTGTATTCCTCCACTATTGTTGGTTTTGGTTCTTATTGTTCCGCTATCATTGTAAAATTCATCATTATGCTCAGATCCTAGCATTAACGTTCCACTAAATCCTGATCCAACTTCAAAACCTTTACATGCAGGAAGTGATAACACAGCTTTACCAAGATCTGCTTCTAATTTGTCAAACACTGGCTCACCTAGTCCTGGTGGGACATTCCTGCAAACTAATTCAACTACTCCTCCTAATGAATCACCATTCTTCCTGACTTCTTTTATTTTATCTATCATTTTGTTTGCTATATTTATGTCAGGGCATCTAGCTATATTTTGTTCAACATCTGATATAGTTACGGTATCTGTATCAACAGTTGCTGTTAGATTTTGGATTGATTTTACATATCCAACAATATCAATATCAAATTTTTGTTTTAATATTTTTTTTGCAATTGCGCCGGCAGCTACTCTACCTATAGTTTCTCTTGCACTAGCTCTGCCTCCACCTTTCCAATTCCTTATACCATATTTGATATCATATGTGTAATCAGCATGTGAAGGCCTGTATAAATCTTTTAAGGAATCATAATCTTTACTTTTAGCATCGTTATTTATTACCGATATGTGTATTGGAGAGCCTAATGTCTTTCCTTCGAATGTGCCTGATAATATTTCAGCTAAATCGCTCTCTTTTCTCTGAGTGGTGATTTCACTTTGACCAGGTTTCCTTCTATTCAATTCAAATTGAATATCTTCATTTGTTATATTTATACCAGGTGGGCATCCATCTATTGTTACTCCAACCGCATCACCATGAGATTCTCCCCAAGTAGTGATTTTATATAGTTTTCCAAATGTATTTGGCAATTTAAACCTTCTATTATTTATAATTAAATAAATTATACTACCACTCATGTATTTTTTTTGGTACGATTTTAATTATTTATACATATCAGGGCTTGAGTGAACATTCTTGAAAACCTCGTTGTTTAACGTGAGTGTTTTCCCGCTCAAGCCCCCATACATTTTGAACTTAACTAAAATAAACAAATCTAAATATTTTTCATGGTTACAATGCAGTAAAAAATTATATTTAGATCTTAATTTATCAGAGAGAAAAAATATCAGGCCAAACAATAGGCAGATATTATTAGATCTTTCATATCAATTTTTTAATAAAAAATACAAAAACCAATTTGATAAACTAAGTCATGAAGATCAAGTTGATAAATATATTTCCAATAATTCACCTTTTTATTCTCTAGGTGCAAAGTTTGTTAACGAACAATTAACATTAAATTATGATGCTATTTTATTTGAAAATAATATATTAAATATATTTTTGGTAAAATCTGCAATTTATCCTAAAAACTACTATATTAGAGAACTAAGTTTACAAAAATATTTATTAAGTAATTTGTTAAACGTAGAAATAAAAACTCATCTTATATTAGTAAATAAAGAATATGAATTTAGTAATGATGAAATTGATCTTTCAAAATACTTGAATTTTATAGATTGTACTGAAAAAGTTAATGAATTAAGTAGTGATGAAATTGCTTTAAATCTCAACAAAATCAAAAATGAATTTAACTCTGATAAAAGCCCTGAAACACCAATTGGTACGCATTGCAAGAATCCATATCAATGTAATTATTTTGAATATTGCAGATCTGATCTCCCCGATTACCATATTGAACAAATTCCAAATCAAACTAAAGATTTAAAAGAAAATTTGGTAAATTTAGAAATTACTGATATAAAAAAACTACCTGATTTAGAAGGGATTTCTCCATTACAAAAAAGAATAATTGAATCTGTGAAAAATTCCAAAGAATTTATAAGTAAAGAACTGAAAGATATTTTAAATTCATTAACCTACCCTATGTATTTTTTAGATTTTGAAACTATTATATCTCCGTATAAAATTTTCCCTGACACTAAACCTTTTGAACCTATCCCCTGTATGTGGTCTTTGCATATAGAAAAACAGCTTGGAGTGAAAATTCAAGGTATGTATGAAAACAAACTTTTTTATGATCGTTTTTATAAATTTACTGGAGAAGATCCTAGGAGAGATTTCATTGAAAAATTGATCGAATCTGTTGGTGATTCAGGCACTATATTAATATATTCCGATTTTGAGATTAGAATTTTTAAAAAAATTGCAATTATGTTTCCTGAGTATAAAGAGGAAATAAATTTGATTATTAATAGATGCGTTGATTTGTTAAAAATCACAAGAAATAACTATTATCATCCTAAGTTTAAAGGTAGTTTTTCTCTGAAATCAGTTTCGAAAATTTTAACTAAAGAAAACAGATATGATTTGGACTTCGTTAATTCTGGAGACGATGCTTCTAGAGTATTAATTGATTTGATAACTAATAACATTGACACTAACCAAAGAAAACAAATAGAAAACGATTTGTTAAAGTATGCTGAAAAAGACACACTTAATTTGGTTGATTTATATAAGCATTTAAAATCTGTATCTCAATTCATGTAAAATTCTTCTTGTAATTTATTTGACAAATGTTATAATTTCCGCATTAATGTAATACTCTATTGGAGGAAAAGATGAAAAAAATTCTTTCTTTACCAGTTTTATTCGGCTTGGTAGCTAGCTTACTAATGGTTGGTTGTCAGGGTGGAGAAACAATAAAAATTGGTACACTATTAGACAAAACAGGAGATCTTGGTAACTACGGACCACCTATGGAAGTAGGAGCAGATCTTGCTATTCAATTATTAACCGATGCTGGCGTTGACATTGTCAAAGTACCTGGTGATTCAGGAACAGCTAATCAGAAATCTATAGCAGAAGCTACAAGATTGATCGATATCGAAGGAGTATCAGCTATAGTAGGATCACTTTCAAGTGGTGTAACAATGGCTACTGCTACTGCAGTAACAATTCCTAAAGATATTCCAATTATGTCTCCTGCTTCTACATCACCTGCTATTACTACTATGGAAGATAACAATACTGTATTCAGATCAACTGTATCTGACGCAGCTCAGGGTGTAGTGTTAGCAAAAGTAGCCTTCGACAGTGGAATTAGATCTGCTGGTGGCTTGTATATAAACAACCCTTACGGTGAAGGTTTAGCTGGTATGTTTGGTGATGCGTTTAAGGCACTAGGCGGTACAATTACTGCGATGGTTCCAATTGAACCAGGCCAAACTAGCTATTTATCCGAAGTTAAAAAAGCTTCAGATGGTAACCCTGATGTATTATTAGCAATGACATACCCTGTTACTGCTCAAATTTATATCAGAGAAGCTATCGAAGGTGGACATGCTTCTAAATTTATGTTCGTTGATGGAACTAAAGCTCAAGATATGTTTGATGCTATGACCAAAGTTCATGGTGCAAATTATTTTGACGGTATGATCGGAACAGCTCCAGGAGCTAAAGGTAGTCCTGCTAAAAGTCAATTTGAATCTCTATATAAAGATGCAAATAACGGGAATATGCCAACAGATCCATTTATTGCAGAAACATTTGATGCAACTATCATGTTAGGCCTGGCAGCAGTTGCTGCTCAAAACGGTTCTCTATGTGATAGCATCAAATCTTGCTTACCAATAATTGCAGGAGATGATGGCGATGCAGATCCAAATATTGAGCCTAGTGATATCAAAAGAGCTGTTAGCTTATTGAACAAAGGCGACGACATCAACTATGAAGGAGCAGCAGGCTCTCAAGAAATTGATGCAAATGGTGACGTTAACAACACTATCGAAGTATGGGAAATTAAAGACGGAAAAATTACCTCAACAGGTCAATTCTTAAGTCCGTAATTTTTAAACTATAAATACTTTTAAAAAAGAGGAATCTTACAGGTTCCTCTTTTTTTTTATTTGATTTATTATAAAACAACAAAAAATTCAAAAGGCAAATATTAAATGGGCATAGAAGATATTAAGAAGAAAGTAGAATCTAATATAGATAGTAATGCAGAAGATTTGATTGGTATAGCGAAAGATATTCTAGAAATGCCTGAACCTGGTTATCGGGAATTTAAAACTTCAAAGTACACAGAAAAGCAATTTAATAAGTATGGATTTTCAAATGTAGAAAAAGTATCAATGACAGGATTGAAAGTAGTGCTTGATACAGGTAAACCAGGTCCTACAGTATGCGTGATGGGAGAGCTTGATTCGTTAGTTGTGCTAGGACATCCTCATGCTGATGAAGAAACAAACGCTGCTCATGCTTGCGGCCATCATACACAAATAGCTCAGATGATTGCTGTTGGACAAAGCTTGAATGACCCAGAAGTATTAAAAGGATTATCTGGAAAGATAGTATTGGTAGCTGTACCCGCTGAAGAAAACATTGAAGTTGAATACAGAAAAACTTTAAGAGATGAAGGTAAGATAGAATTTTTACTTGGTAAACAAGAATTTGTAAAACTAGGTGCATTAGATGACGTCGATATAGCTATGATGACCCATACTGGTAACCAAAAAGACAATAAAATTTTAGCTCTTGGCGGTTCTTCTACAGGATCAGTATCAAAAAGTATTAAATTTATAGGTAAAGCATCACATGCCGGAGGAGCTCCACATAATGGTATAAATGCACTAAATGCTGCTAATCTTGCTTTGGCTGGGATACATTTTCAAAGAGAAACTTTTCAGGAAAAAGATGTTATAAGAATTCACCCGATTATTACACAAGGAGGGGCAGCAGTAAGTTCTGTTCCTGCTGATGTTAGAATGGAAACATACGTAAGAGGCAGCTCCACACAAGGTTATTTAGATGCAAGTGAGAAAGTAGATAGAGCATTACGAGCAGGAGCTATGGCTATAGGTGCTTCTGTGGAAATAACTACCATACCAGGATATTTACCAATGTATCAAAATGAACAACTAAATAATCTATATGAACAAAATTCTATTCATTTAGTTGGGGATGAGGGAGTAGATAGGTCAAATATAGGAAGATTTGGTGGTTTTTCTACAGATATGGGAGACATGTCTCAATTAATGCCTATTATCCACCCTTCAGTTTTATCTACATCCGGAGATGGGCATGGAATTGATTATGTTGTTGAGGATTATCATTCTGCGGTTATTACTGCAGCAAAAGCTATGGCTTTGACAGTGATTGATTTGTTACATGATAATGGACAAAAAGCTAAAGAAATAGTAGATAGTTTTGAACCATTGCTTAGCAAAGATGCTTACCTTAAATTGCTAAGATCTATGTATAAAGAAGAAAAATTCAAATAAGGAATATTTATAATGAGTGTTGAAGATATAAAAAGAAAAGTTGAATCTAATATAGATAATAATTCAGAAGATATGATAGGAGTAGCTAAAACTATACTAGATATGCCTGAACCTGGTTACAGGGAATTTAAAACATCAAAATTTACTCTAGAACAATTTGAAAAATATGGTTTTACTAACATAGAAAAAGTATCAATGACCGGTCTTAAAGCAACTATTGATACAGGAAGACCAGGACCAACAGTTTGTGTGATGGGAGAACTTGATTCATTAGTGGTATTAGGTCATCCTCATGCTGATGAAGAAACAAACGCTGCCCATGCTTGCGGTCACCATTGCCAGATAGCTCAGATGATTGCTGTTGGGCAGAGCTTAAATGATCCCGAGGTATTGAAAGGATTGTCAGGAAAGATAGTACTTG
>PAHZ01000001.1 GCA_002711005.1 Chloroflexota bacterium | reverse complement strand
ACAACCCGGTCCCTTAGGGACCGTTAGTGCCGCCCACTAAAATTAGGGCAATAAGTGTAACCTAACAGTGAGTTTCAAGTTGTTAGTTAACGTTCAGATTCAAGTTCAAGAGCTTTCATTATTCTTTGGCTCTCTTTTCTAGATCTTACAAAGAGAATAATGACTAGCAGTCCACCGATTATAATTCCAGCCCATCCAAGAATTTGTACCATATCATCAGAAAGGAAAGATATCCCTATGGGAATCTCAGCGGTTACAGATAGGTCAAGAGGTTGCCCTGCCACTGGAAGTCCTTTTGGCATTACAATTATTGTAAAATCATAGGTATCATCTTGGAATAAATCGTTCGGAGGAGTCACACGAATTTCTACTTCTCTTGTTTCTCCAGGAGATAATTCAAACTCATCCTCGACAGCATTTACAGACCAAAATCTCAACGCTTCTGAAGATTCTATTACCACTGTTTCTTCAACATTTCCGTGATTGGTTACATAGAGTGTAAAAATTGCCTTCTCTGGGTATGTCACTGTCTTAGAAATCTCATCTTCGATGGTGAATCGTAAATCATGTATAGTAATTACATCTACTAATAGATCGACATGCGTGCTTTCAATTGCATTAAGTTCTGAAGATGCGGATACCTTGATCATTCCAGATGCTCCACTCTGTACTCCCTCTAATACTTCGAAATCGAGAGTCAGCATTACACGATTTTCCGGACCTACATCCACATGGAACGGTTCATCTGTTACAACCCCGCTAACCTTCAAAGTCCTCAATACTGTTGATTCCATTCCAGTAACCGTAATTACTGCATTATCTCCGTTAGGGAAGTCGCCCGTATTTTCAACCCAGAATGAAACAGAACCGGTTCCTCCGGGAGGTAACTGAACTTGTAATTCATCAGGGATTTCTCCTGGCTCTACAGGAGTTATACTCATTGCATAATTAAAGTTGGATACTGATATTGTAAATTCATGAGATGAAGTTTTATCTGTTCCAAAGATGGTAATTACTGCAGAAACTGAAGCCCTATCTCCGTTCTCTTCACCCTCAATTGTCACATCTAGATAGACTGTCTTAGTAACTCCTGAATCAATGTTAATCTGATTAATTGTGGAACCTTGAGAATTAGAAAATGATGATTCCCAAAGCGGATCATTACAACCCGTCGCATCACTTGGGTCGCATGCTTGTAACTTGAAATTATCATCAACATTCCCCGTATTAGTAATTTCAATTGGGAAACTAATTACCTGCTGAGATTTACCCTTCTGTGAATCTGAAATAATCGATGTGGTTAAATCGTGAACTTGTGCAACTGATACTGTCAGAGTTTTCGTATCAAAAGGTGTCGATCCTCCTCCGTGTCCTACATTGAAAGTGATGCTATTTGAACCTGCATCTGCCCCCTCTGGAACTGAAACATCAATTGTCAAACTTCCTTGATTCCCGCTAGCTAAGGTAACAGATGATTGAGAAAATGAGACTTGCCATCCGGAAGGAACATTGGCTGCACTAACTTGGATTGTATCGACACCATTGCCATCATTTGTAATAGTCATAGTTACAGATCTAGAAGTTCCGGGTTCAACATTAGATAGAGAAGATTTACTCAGAGATGCTGAAGCATCATATGATTGTCCCACGTTTAGTGTCATAATCTTCTCACAACCTACATCGTTACCCGACCTTCCTTGTATTTTTATTGGAACTTGAGTACTTGCTTCTACTGAGTCATCAGGAGTTACTTGGAATTCGAAAGTATGACGGTCATCCGCTGTGTTCTTTTCTCCAAGTAATGCATTAGAAGGCGGAGAGAACTCAACCCATTCTGAAACATCAAAATTATCTGCAACTGCTTTGGCAGATACTGTCCATTCAGTATTGCCAATATTTTCAACTGTAAACCTGTTATTTCCTGTCTCTCCTGGATTGAGGCTCATCGAAGTGAATTGTAATGACGGATCACATTCTCTTACTTCTGGAATATTTACTGTCAGTGTTAAGTTGTCTTCAGCTGGATCTGCAGCATTAGGATCGTTGGTTACAGTTGCCTTAATTATGAAGCAATGAATACCTGCTTCAGTAGATGAACCATCGGGTAAATCTACAGTTACGTCCACTGTTTCGGAGTCTCCAGAATCTAACTGGATAGTAGATGGGCTAACTGTAGCATCTAAATCATCAGATTCACAATCGTTATCTGATGTCATTTCAAGTTGAATATTTTCTTGTTGCTCACCTGTATTTTCAACATCGACTTCCCAAACAACTTCATCATCTTCACCATCATATGTTACCGTTTGTTCGTCAACTGTCATAGTAACAGAATATAATCCACCATCTCCAGCTGTAGTAGTAACTTTGACATCATCGGTTTTTGGTTGACCAGGGGTCGCTCCTGTTGCAGATACTGTCACCGTTGTTTCACATTCACCACTAGCTTGTTCATTTACAGACACTGTTAGAGTAACTGTTTCACTAGATCCTGCCTCTATAGTGCCGCTTACCTGTTCAACATTGGAAGTAAAACCATTACAATCCGCTGCTTGTGATGTAGTAAGTGTAACTGTGATATCATCATCTCCTGTGTTTGTCACTGTGATGTCATATTCTGCAGGGTTATCCGCATCCGCTTCTTGAGAGGTTGGAGATGCTGAAATAGATACGTCAACTGCTGCTGTTACAGCAGGAGGTATCATCGAAATTAGAAGTAAAATAAGAACCAAACGAGTTGAATCGGCTCTCTTCATGACCGTCCGGGAACAATCTTCCCTCTAAGGGCTTCGTGCGTGTTGTGTAGTAAAATATGCTAATTCTAGACTTCTGTTAATTGTTCTATTCCTGCATCACAATGTAAACAATTACCCCTTTCTATGATACTACAGCCAGACACCTGTCCATCCATGTGATATCTGGCACCACATTCTAAACATGCCCATGCCTGACCAATTATGATATCAGCACTGCATATCCAGCATGGAACTCCACTTGATTCCTCTTCTTCCTCTTGAGGAGCAATTGATTGTGCCACTTTTTCAGGAATTAAAGATTGTATTTCCCCTCCTTTACGTACAAATATCGCTAATCCAAGGCCACAAGCTAATAATATAACAATTAGAATAATCAATAGAATATTTGTCAAATCTATTTCCTCAGATTTACCATTTGATAATACATCAATTTCAACTTCTATTGTCGAATCTTCGATTTGATCTGAGTTGGAAAGTGAAACTGTAATCATTCCATCAGAACTCTTTGAAGGATTATATCCGATTAAGACAGATCTAGTCTCTCCTGGCCTCAGATTAACAAACTGAGAATCTAGAATTAATTCATTCCATCCATTCGGAGCATCAATTTGTAATATCTCAGATATGTCAGAGTTTCCAATATTCTGCAATTCCAGTTGTAGCTGACTATCAAAGCCTTGAGGAGAGGCATATTGACCTACAATCGTCCAACTAACTTTTGAAACGGTTTCAACATAGAGAGATATTGTATTCTCAGAAGTAATACCTCCTCCTTCTAGAATCAATGAAATAGACGGCTCAGATCCGGCCTCAGCTGTTAAGGGAATTACTACATTACAAATTACTGTAACCGTAGAATCTACCATAATTGTTGGATCACTTGAGCAAGAATATTGCCAATCCTCATCTGGTAAGTCCATTGATACATTAGGACGCCAGGTCATTGTTCCAGAATTAGAAACTTTCCACAATAAATCAAATCCAATTCCACCAACAGGATGGGAATCTACACCTAAAGGAGTGCTTGCAGATGTACCATCAGGTAATGCGACTTGAAAGAAATTGATTGAAGGGATTGCCCCCGAAATAACATCGATTGTCCTATTCCAATCAATTGTAAATCCATCATCTGTAACGAATCTAATTTGTAATTCACCACTCTTAGCAAGTCCATTACCATTCAGCGATATTGGTAGAATAAATTGTTCACCTGCTATTACGGTAAATGAATTCTGAGTGCCTGTAATAGACCACCCATTAGGAGTAGATAAAACATAAGCCGTTAACTCTAAATCTCTATTTCCTTGATTGTTGAAGTTGATATCCCATTCTAATGTATCATCAGCTGAGACCTCACGTTCTATTCCATCTGAGGTCGGAGTTAGAGTGACAACATCGACATTCTCTACGACCATAGTCAGATCTTCAAACCAAGAGTCAGAACTTACCCTAGAGTGAATAGAAACTGCTCCAGAAAATATAGTACCTGCCGGGATCATTGCACCAGGGGGATTAATACTAATATCAATAATCCTAGTTTCTCCTTTTTCAAGAGAGCCTGTTGAACCATGAGAGGAACCAGCAAAAGACCCCATTGTATCAAGACCAAGACTCCAACCTGAAGGAGATACCAACTCAATATCATATGTTTGAGGCCCATTTCCTTCATTCTTCACTTGTATCTGTAATGGAGTTGAAACCAGAGGATTGACCTTTATTTGTCCGGGAGGAATTAGGATATCCGCATTAGAAAGGAGAGGGACTTCCAAATATATTTCAAATTCTGATTGAATCTGATTTTCAATATCAGTTCCTGTTACAATCATTCGATAAAGCCCGGGTTCTGGAGGAGCGGGGTGAATTACAGATAAATCGACTTCTGCAGATTCAGCAGGCATCAAATTGAATGTATTATTTGAAAATGAAGAAAACCAGTCAAATTCTACTCCATCTTGCATTCTAACAGGTTCTGAAACTACAATACTAGCATTAGTTTCGAAAAGTGCTGTATTCGTCAAATCGAGCGACCAAGTAGTAGAACTATCAGTTGTACCTTCTATCAACATTGTTGGATTTTCACTTGTTACTCTCACTCCGGGTACACTGACAATTACAGTTTCAATATACTGATTATTTGATTCTGAAACCTCTTCAACATCATCATTCGGATCGATGTAAAATGAGATAATATTATCTCCATCTTGAGTAGGAGTCCAGTTCCAAGTCAATTCAGCATACTCACCAGGTGAAAGGCTGAGTGTTTTTGTGCTAATTGTGATGCTATTAACTGCTGCCAAAACTGAGAGTTCAGGAATACTTCCAGCTCCTTGATTGATTAGAGAGATTGAAAATTCTACTTCTTCATTTACTTGAGGAATAGGGACAGATAAATCAAATGAATCTGATACGAAAGTAGGATCTGGATCTAGGTCATTAACATTCACTCCTCTAACTGCAAGAGAATAGGATTGATAGAAACTACTACCGCCATGAGTTGTATCTTTGACCTTAACGTTCCAAGTACCAACCATTGCATTATCTATAAGCACTACCTCAACATTATTTTTTGAGTCTCTTTGACCATTAGTAACAGACTGCCCATTAGTGAATACATTCCCTTTGTATATGAGACCGTTTGGGTTAGTAATTTCTAGGTCTAAATCATTTCTTAATTGGGTTGATGAGGAAGAAGAGCCCGGATAATCAGACCAAGCAAGAACTGCCTTGAGAGGCTCTCCAGCTCTGGTAATCTCAAATGAATAATCGCTTACCTGACCAGATGATAATCTAGACCTATCATCGACGAAGATGCCTACATCACTATCAGGCACTAGGGTGTTAACAAGATTGACTCGTCCCCATCCTTCATCATTATTTGGAATATTTCTCACACCCATATCTTCAGCACCTAGAATCAACAGTGCCTTGATCAAAGCCGCCTGCGGAGCGGGACGTGCTGCTACTTCCATCAGATATTCTCTCACCAGTACCGCTGCTCCAGCTGCTGCAGGAGTTGCCATAGATGTACCACTATATTCGAGATACCAATTGTTGCTCCAAGAACCTGAAGCACTACTCGCCTCTTGAGATTTACAGGAGCGGACATAATCTCCAGGTGCTACAAGATCAGGTTTGATTCTACCATCGTCTGTAGGGCCTCTACTGCTCCAATAATACATATCATCTGGAGCTCCATTATACCTGTTCACATGACCACCAACTGTAATTACATTCTTTGCAGTACCTGGAGATGAAATTCCGTCATTTCTCTCATTTCCAGCTGCAAATAATACAGTCATACCTTGATACTGCCAGTATTGATCCCAAGTTGAAACACGATCGTCAGCGTCCTCTGATGAAGTAGTATAATCACCACCAGTAGGAGAACCCCAGCTGTTAGTGTGTAATCGTGCGCCCGCGTTATACGCTTCATTCAACATACTATTAATTCCAATAGAATACAATGCTCCAGTATCATCATCTTCCATTGCTTGGAAATAAAGATCCGCCTCTGGAGCTATTCCTTGATACGTTCCACCACTTCTCATTCCGGAACCAAGTACAGTACATGCTACGTGAGTTCCATGTCCATCAGAAGGATCAGCAGTTGATGAATCACCGGGAGTTACAGAATCTAGGCCTGCAATTCTACCTGTAAAATCTCCATGATCATCGTCTAAACCAGAATCACCAACTGCAATTTTCTGTCCAGAACCATTTAATCCGGTAATGAAGAAACTCTCTACAGTATCAATTCCCATGTGCCCTCTAGCTTCATTATTCATCAACTTAAGAACGGGGACAGGTGCAATGTAAGATACTGATGAATGTTGGATTATTTCTGAAATATCATTTGTCCCAATTTCTCCCCAGAACGTACCTAAATCAGGTGACCAAGAGTCTGACAGCCATGAATCTGTAACTTGTTCTAGATTATCTCCTAGAACGTTTAATTGACGTTCTAAATCTGAATTTTTCCATCCAGTAATTTCAACGACTAGGCTTTGATCTTCGGGAGCATCATAAAGCGACGGGTGTACTAATAACCCTGCAGGAACCTCATGAATTGAATGAATTGACTCAATATTTTTCAATTCGTTCAATTGTTTATCAGTACCTTGAACTAAATAACCAGATGGAGGTATAGTTGAACGAATCTCTATACCATTAATTTCCATTATTTCCATTCTAGCATCCCAAAGGCCTGTTTCACCATCAATAATTACTAATGCGAGATCTTCTCTAATAGATGAAAGATCTTCAGAAAAATATACACTAGGGATAAGCCCTGAATGAGTAAAAACTCCAATACTAGATTCAGCAATCTCTGAACGTGTAATTTCGTAACCATCTGAAATTACAGGTGAGCCCAAATCAGTAATACTATTTGGATTGGGAGATATTTCTACTCTCTCAATTTTGTCTCCCATAGCAGTATCAAATGATTCCTCAGGTTCTTCGAAAAAATTAGTTGCAGGTATGTATGAAAGAAGGAAGAGTCCTAGAATTATGCATACAGTACGCTTGGACATGAAGTTCGCCCTACTAAAGGTAGTTTTGAGTATATGGGTTAATTGAACCCTCTAGGGTTCAAACATCGCATCCAAACTAGGTTAGAAAAAATCTATACCTGTGCCATGACTAAATTGTTCCATCTTCCATTCGCCAACTACATACTCCAATTCTATTTTAGAAAAATCTTTATTGCTCTTCTTATACTCTAAATCAATATCTATTGTGTATTCTTCCCAAACTGATGGCCCTATGACAATTAACTCCATATTATCGCCTGAAACTGAACTATGAGCCGGTAGTGAAGATTTGTTAAATGAAAATCTATCAATCTCAATATTATTAGAGTCAATAAATCGGACTATCAAACTTATTTCTGAAATATCCCTACTTCCATCATTGTCTATTTCAGTTAAAATAACATGTCCCGCACTGCTCTGGATATATACTACATCAACTGTAACCTTATCATAAGGAACAATCCATGTCACTGCAAGGATAGTGGCAGAGAAAATCATTAACGCGACTATTGAAACAACAACAACTCTGAATGGAGAAATATAGCTCATTTTATCTTCAATTCTGACCAAAACTTCGTGAGCATATTCTTCTTCGGGAGTTTCTTCAGGTTGAATATTCTTAGATTTCTCAAGTAATCCCATCTAGTCACCTCCAGCAGATAATGTAGCAACTACTGTCAATATTGCAGAAGTAAATGGTTCTGGTACTAACAAATGGTGTGTAGAGCCTCCCAATCCAGGTACTAAATTTAGTATTGAAAGATCTGAAGATAGACCATTGACGCCAAGAGTTGTTCCTGTAGGGACTCCTCCTGTAGTTTGGGCGTCTATAAGTACCCCTCTAACATTAATTTCTTGTCCGGCAAATTCTGTTCTTGCTTTTGCTGAAACAATAATTTTACCCCCATCGACATCATCAACTTCAATCACACTATATGGTCCAACTAATTCTCTGATATGCAGTGTGGCACTTCTTAGGTTTTCACCCATAGCCTCCATCTCTTCTAGATACACCGGAGGTGTGCCTACCTGACTCGTACCGGTCGGAACATCATTTACTCTAACATATATCCTTTCGACCCCACTGCCACCAGAACGTATTTCTAAACCAAAATCATTTGTTGGTTTAATTATCATTCTATCTGTCATACCTTCTGCTAAAAGAATAATATCTCCACGAGAATTTACAGCTCTACCAAACGCTTCGATATACAAAGACATTCCTTCACTGGAGGATGTAAAATCAAGATTTGGCAATCCTTGGAAAGCGAGATTCTTAGTAATATCATAATTCATCTCAGGTGCAGTAGTGAGATTGATATATCCTGGAACATCTTTCAAAAATACTGTTGCAGGCCACCAAAATCCATCCATCCATTGCATCTGTTGCAACATCAAAGAACCAACCGCAAAACCTTGAATCCTTTCTTGCTCCGGTACGCTCATATCAATAGAAATTGCAGTCCCAAGACTGGCTTGGAGAGCAATGGATTTTGGAATTTCATTGATTAACATTTCAGTTCTGCTCTGAGAATCACGATTAACTAGAATCATATGTATCCAATCTAATCTTTCAGAGATACTAAATTGCGTTCCTGTTGAAACTTCAGCGATACCTCCTGAATCTCTAATTTCGAAAATTGAATCTATGTATATACTTGTAGATTCACCTGGCTTTAAGCCCTGCATTGTCATCAACAAATCTTGACCGTTGACTCCATATGCATGAATCATAAATTCTTCTCTTGCAGGAGTCCAACCATCCATTGAAACTTGGATGTACCAATCTTCACCATTTTGTAGTGTATTTCTGACGATTGTCATATCAATTAATGGAGGTAATCCGGGTAGCCATGTTTTGATATGGAAACCATTGGATAATCCATCAGGTGCAGATTGGAAAGATATTCCATGAACCCATGGTGGTTCAGAAATTACATCTTTACCATACGTTGCTTCAACAGTCAGATCGAATGCGGAATCAGATTCTAACTGCAAGGCGTATGAAAATGATTCATCCACTTCTTCAGTACCTGTGGAAATATCACTAGTCAAACCTGCTAATACTGAATTAACAGATCTACCTAAATCAGAAAATCCACCTATGAAAAAAGCAACCCCTGAAAGCCCTTGTGTGGAATTAAAATCTGGTATCACCAAATCAGAACCCGAACTCTCACCGACAGGAACTTCAACAGAAAGATAAGAGGGTAAAGGCTCAATCAAAGCTAGAGCAGATAGTCCTGAAGAATCAGCAGTAGGTGCATTATCCACGTTAATACTCATTGGCCTATCTCCAGCAGACCTAAGGAATGCTGTACCTCTTCCAGACGGGCCGACAGAGCCCTCCTCGACTGGAGGAATCCAGCCTAACTCCTGTATACCAGTTAATCTAGTGGAAATCGTGGATGT
The DNA here is from genome assembly GCA_002711005.1 of Chloroflexota bacterium. Taxonomy (GTDB): domain Bacteria; phylum Chloroflexota; class Dehalococcoidia; order Lucifugimonadales. Next base: position 8,373 of record PAHZ01000001.1, on the reverse strand, counting down.
TTCATTATATGAATCGTGATGGAATAAGAAATGATCTCCAGTCATCGTTACAGGATCTGAAGAATTACTAATCTGAACTTCGACCGTAGAAATCGGTGTTTTAGCAGTAAAACTGGTCTGTTCAGCAAATTCGAAAGTAAATTCAGAAGGCATGTCATGAATATTTGCTGCCTGCCTTTGATTACCATCTAAACCGACATATGAAATTAATTCAATTCCTTCATTAGCAACGTAATCAAGGGACTCTCCTTTCAATTCAATAGAAATATTATTTGGTATATCTGATAAATATAGACTTTGAAAAGAAAAATCTTCCAAAGTATTCTCATTATGTTCAATGAAAGAGAATCTGAATGATTCTGGAGAATTTGTTTTTATTCCAAATGATTGGATGTTAGTATTATTATCATCACTAAATGTGAATTCTGATAATCCGCTAAATCTGACACTTGAAGCAACAGGAACTATTGGATCTCTAAGGCCAAACTCACCCATCACTTGATCTAAATCTCTATCTTTAGAAATTATGATATGATCATCTTGGGCTATTGGATGTGGACTTGATCCTATCTGTAGAGAAAGAGTAGTTATCTCCATATTTTGTCTACTGGGAAGTAAATTATCCGTCATCAATAAATTAACATCTCTACCAGCAAATGAGTTTATTCCTCCGCCTCCGACATCCCCAGTTAGTACAGAAATTGCTTCTCCAGGGACTGAATTAATTATATCTCCAACATCTAAGAAGAGATTAACTAAGTTAATTATTACAGAATCTAAAATCTTTGACATGAAATCTAAATTATCTGCATCATCAAAATCTGTCTCGCTTGATTCTGTACTACCCAATTCGAATGAGCCAAAAATAGCTATTGAAGTTGGTAGGTCTTTCAGTTCGAGACTAAGTTTACTATGATCTGTGGCAATATCTCCTCTCATATGCCATGAATCATATTCGATTGATTGGATACTTTGAGTTGAGCGAATCAATAACAATGTCTTCGGAGGATATGCTGGATTAATTGGGAGAGTGGGGTCGTCAACATTTTGAGTATTGTCTCTTGAAAAATTCTTAATTGCAATAATCATCCCTAATCTCTCAGGCTGACCTCCAGGCAATTCAGGAGAAGATTTCGAACCTAACATAGTGAATACCCTGTCAATCTCATCTGAAGATAGACTACCAGCAGGCATTCCTCTCAGCCATCCCAATGTATCTGTTGAATTACCACTATAGTCATCAGAATTATCTGTAGGATTTCCTGCTTTATTTTCATGGAAGTGAATGTGTAAATCTGCCCTTCTATCTGCATAATATTCAATTGTATCAAGAGCATTCTCACCAGCCCCTCCAGCACCTTGTGCAAGGGTTGTGTCAGTTCTAATAACTAGATTAACTTCTGATGGAAGTCTTGTAGAAACTCCATTAGGATGAACCGTAGCTTCGATGTAAGCTACTTCCCAAACGTCTCTATCTCCATTACTATTTTCGGGAGAAAAATGGACATAGCCAAATCCTGCAACTACGCCACAAGAGATTTCAGCCGAAGGCAAGGTTGTTAGCTCAATCTGAGAATACCTTGCAGGACAATTTGTCTGTCCATTATTATTTATCAAAATCGCATATGGAGATGAGAGAGATGATACAACAATATTAGATTCGTCAAAACCGGGTAATAGTACTCCTAGACTTAGGAAAGAAAGTAAACTGGTGACCACACTAGAACCTGCATCGGAAATATCAAAGTAAAACCTCTCGATTCCCACATCCAAAGAAAAATCAATTGGTGGGGTTGTGAAAGCAGAATCAATGACCCAAACATAACTTTCACCCCCGGTCAATATACCGTCTGAATAAGCAAATGCCTTCAAAAGAGAAACTTGCAGATTCTGTAGTTCATCCCAAACAGCATCATCTTCACTAGACTCTAGAACTTTGACTGTGAAAGAAATAGTAGGCTTAATCCAAAGAGTGTCGCCTGCTATTCCCCATTCATCACCCAAATCAAATGATATTTCTAAACCTACTTGAATATCATTATTTCCGTCGTTGTCAATATCGATTGCATGAAGAAATGTGTCTGTTTCCGGATCGAAGAAAGAGAATAAGCTAGCAGTAAAAGTTACGACTTCGAATTTTTCAACTTGATTTCCATCTAAATCGATATATTTGGTCCAGATTAGATAGTCTGTCAAATTGAATATTGTTTGCCATACGGTGCTTACGGCTCCGGGAGGGGAACTTTCGGGATTAATCAACAAATCATAAGGTCCAGGATGAATAACTTCGGGTGGTGTAGTATCTACCATTGTTGAGTCTGAGAATAAATCATTGATGCCATAAAGTGGATCATCTTGATTTGTTGGAGTAACAGAATTCTCAACACCTTCTAGAGAAGGGCCTGCAATATTCTTAACTAATTCAGAAGAAATTACATCTTCTCTCTGTGAAAGTACATCAGTCATTTCTTCAAGAATTTGAAAATCATCAGCACTCACTCTTGTATCTGCTGATACATTTGTGACTGGAGAGTAAATTGGCATTAGAAATATCAAAACAAGTAGAATTGTTTGAGAATGATTGATGGCAGGGGCTCTGCGTATAACACGTACAGCACCTCCTTGCATGAACTCACCTCTCATTGATATGGTAAAGGTTATTCCCCTTCTTGATACAATAAAAAATAGATTTGCAACAATATAATGTCTGGTCGGTGTTTCACTCAGATAAGGTGGAAGATTCGGAAGAATACTTAGCTATAATTAGACAAATTATAATCAACATAACTTGTATAATCGCCCTCATGATATGCCATTCCGTTCCAAATTTAGAGCCTCCTATTGCAATATCATTTATCCACATATTGAAATTAGCCCAATACAGAACTAATAGCATCAATGCTACACCATATGCAGAAATCCTACGAGTCTTTTGAAACATCAATCCTAATCCTAAAATTATTTCAAAAAAACCGCTAGCATATACCCAGAATGTTGGAAAACCAATGATTTCAGGTACTATTGGTTCATACCAAGATGGATCTATAAAATGATCAACGCCGATTAGGACAAAAGGAATACCAAAAATGATTGACCCTATAGAGAGTATCCAATTCCTTATCATAAACTCACTCAAAACGAATAGTCTCAATGGAACCACAGTGTGGACATGAGGTACGAGCTACATCAACGCCAACTGGCATATCAACTTCGAATAACTTCCCACAGCTTGAACATGATTTTCTAACTGTACGTTCTGAAGATGGCGGTTCCTGTATTGATTGAGGTTCTGGCTCAGGTTCTGGCTCAGGTTCTGGCTCAGGCACTGGCTCAGGTTCAGATTCGAATTCTGGTGCTTCTACAACTTCGCTAACCGGAGCAGATACTCCTAACAGAGGATCTTCAGAAGGTTTCCATACATTTTCAGAATCTTCTGCGGAATCAAAATCATGTTGAACCTCATCCCTAGGGACTGCGTCATCTTCTTCGAAAGCTGCCAATAATTCGTCTGCTGGACTACTAATCGTAGCAGAAGTTGGAGGTGGAGATGACGAAAGTAATTCTGATAATTCAGGATCCATTTCAATCTGAGAAGAAGGAGCACCGGATGGAGGTGGTGTTGGTAATCCAGACATACCTGAAGAATAAGACCCATATTGAGAATCCAAATTTGGTTGTGAAAGCGGAGTTACTTGATTCACACCAGCACCTCCCCACATTGCTTTCTGTTCTTCGACTGAAGGGGGGGCGACATTTTCTTCAACTTCTTTTTCTTCTTGTTCTGCTAACATTGCAGCAATCTTTCTATTTTCAAGGACTCTCAAAGTTACTAAACCAATAATTGCCATTGCTATGATTAGCACTGCTAAAATTACAATTATGTTTAGCCAATCGATTCCATCGGAACCTGAATCTGCAGAAATTACTGTTACCAATATTTCTGCTTCTGTTGTCAAACCTTCATCATTTTCAATTGTACAAACAACCCAGTATATACCTGGTGAAGAAAATGGGCGATTCACTTCTGGTCCAATACCTTCTACATCATTAGAAGATATTCCATCATTATCCGAATCAAAATCTCTATCAAAATCCCATTTATAGATTAAATTAGTAGACTCAGGATCACTAACTTCAACTGAAAATGGATATGGTTGATTAACAACAACCTGTAACTCAGAAACAAAGCCCGAACCTATCACAGGAGGAGTTGGATCATACAAATTTATGTTGGCAACATCGTCAGTTACTAAACCGGATTTATCTGTCACTCTAAGAGTGATAGTATGAAGTCCGGAAGTGTAGGTAGAGTCGAAATTATGAGTAAAGGAAGTTGCAGAAGAATCACTCCCTGAGTATGATTCAATAACTGAGTCATCAACTAACCATTCAACCGTGGACACTTCCCAATTATCAGAAAATTGTCCACTCAAGACTATATTTTCACCATAACCTCGAGTAATATCTGAATTAATATCTATCTCCGCTATCGGGTTTGAGATGTCTCGTACTTCAATATCTTTGAAGACTGTTGAACTTCTGAAATCGGTAGAAATTGCGGTGACTTTTAACGTGAAATTAGTTGGAGTTGCCCAAGAAACTTCTATTGAATTACCGGTGTAATCGTCAAATCCATCACCATCAGTATCCCAATTAATACTGGATATTTGATTAGATAAATTTGGTGTATTGCTGGCATCCAATGTTATTGTTGCTCCTACATCAACTACTGTTAGTGAGTCTGGATCTGTGAGTTTTACTTCAACAATCGGCGTGAGATATGAGACAACCGTAGTAGCTACTTCACTTGTTCCTGCACCTCCTGCTCCTGCACGATTATCTACCATTAAGTATAGTGGAATTCCAGAATAAACAGATGATGCTGACCAAACTGTACTACCTGAGCTAGTTACTGCGAGTAAATCTGCTTGATTTATTCTGGATGCTGCGACAGAACCATTTGCTGCTGCAGATTCGTAAGAGTCCTTTTGTTCTTCAGTCATTAGGAAAATATCAGGAGCACCTTCCATAGTAGTTACGTCAATTGATAATTGGCTTCCTTCATCTAAATAGAATGGCCCAGCAACAATTTCATGACTATTTGTTTCCATACGAACAATCGTGTCTATCAAAGAAAACGCAGGAGTTACCACCTGCTGTACATTCATTGCTACATTAGCCACACTACCTCCTTGGGCACCTTGACCATTGTCTTGGGGATGAGCTAAATTATCGATAACCATGTACCATCGGGTTGACTGCCCCTCATCAGGAACTGTCCAATGCCACGAACCCTGTCCTGAGAACGACTCAAAGACCGAATCTTCTTCCCAGATAAGATCTGTTCTGTAATTTTGCTCATTCTGGTAAGTTGTTCTTGCATTTGCTGTAAATAGCAATATATCGATTTCGGTATCTGAATCAATATCGAATGAAAACGTTGTACCAGGAGTCAATACTTCCTGAAAATCTATAGTTACACAAGATTGGTCGGTAATAGCCCAGCTTGCTGGCATCATATCTAGATCTGCACTTGTACAACCAATAATTCCCTTTGAGTCTGCAGACGCGAAGGGAGCTGCTAGAGAGAGGAGAAGAACAATCAAAATGGCTGACGAGACTCTACGCATTGCCTTAGCGTGAACTTTCCCTTTTTGAATCGTATTGTGAATACGTGTATTGTTGCATCATCAAAAATCAAGGTTTTTTCGGTATTGGAGTCTGAGGAAACCATCGTAATACAACAACATCTCCAATTGATCTGACCCAGTTCCAAGGGATTGCCACATGTATTCTACCTTCTACTAAACTAGCAGGAGGATCTGAAACAAATAAATGCGTACATGACCAAGAATCTGATTCAGCAGAAATCACTGTATCATGAACCGTCCCTAACACTCTTCCNTCAGGAATAATCACTGGAAGACCACGAACAGAACTCATGTCTAACTCGACCATTGAATGCAAGCCGCAGACTCAAGTGAAATCAACCTTCGGCTGAAACTTGCTTATTTACCACGGTTTTTGTTAGCATTTAGGCTAGGACGGAGTTTCTCTGCACCCTTACCCTTGTTGTACAAACCACGACCACGCTTTCCAGCACTTGTCATACCACGCATAGCACGACCTTTCTGNTGATTCTCAGTAATCCAAGACCATTGACTATCTGCCTTAACNACTGGATGATTTGGATCTAGNAGGATAACTTCGAAGAACTTGTTCTTTCCATCTTCTCCAACCCAGTATGAGTTAAGAACTCTAAGATTTGGATATCTGCGAGAAACACGCTCTTCAGCGATTCTCTGGATTGACTTAGCCATAGTAATTTTTGTTACACCAGCTTTTGATGGTTTACGCTTCATGTTTACTACACCTTTTCGAAGTCCACCACGGCGAACACGAGTTCTACAGATTACAACACCCTGCTTAGCACGATATCCAACACGACGAGCTGCATCAATACGAGTAGGTTTGTCGATTCTCTGGAAGACAGGTTGATGACGCCATTCGGCCATTCTGCCTGTTCTGTGACGAGGTTCCATGCTTTGCTTTGGATTCTTCCAAGCCGAACGTACGTACTTTGTTACTCCCATCTTCATCCCTCGTAGCGAGTCGCCGACTTGCCTTCCCTTTATGAGTGTATATCTAAGACCTTGAACATGAAAATACATCAAAATCTATCAATTATACCAATCCTTTTGTTCGAAAACACATTTATTCCGATTCATTTGTATCATTTAGAACCCATTCAAAAAATGTCTCTAAACTAGGAAGAAGAGATGTTCCGGAATCAGTCAATTTATACACAACAGTAGGAGGAACGGTCTCATAATCAATTCTTTCTACTAAATTATGGTCCGCGCTCCCGGACTTGAACCGAAGACCGGCAGTAAGAAGCCGTTTCTCTTACTGAGGGAGATATCGACATAGTTTTTGGAAGACATCTGTAAAGGCAAAACTGTAACTGTAAAACAGCTATCGACTTTGCTTTCGGGAGTCAAATAATCGGCATCAAGATGGCGAGAGCTTCTATTTGAAGCCCTCTAATTGATTCCTGATCATCAGATCTCCATTAGGATTCCTGAACCCTCCATCATCTCCTCCGTAGATGTATGGCTCACAGTCAAGCTCATCCCATGAGATAGCCCAGCACTTCTTGTCTTCCAAAAAATCGCCTTGTATGACACACTCAACTAGGAAATCTCGGACTTCAAGGATTTGTAGCCTCGGGCCTATGAGCAGATAGTCATCCAATGGGTAAAACTCTCCCCTTCTTTCTATGTACAGCCATGCAGGAGACAGGTTCCTCCTGTCCATTGTTGTTTTCCTGTACTGCCCTAGCCTGACCGTGTCTCTCTCCTCCACACGATAGATCATCTCTATGGCACGGCGTCTGAGAAACCTTCTATTAATTATAACAAATGTGCTATCCTCTTCGAACCACCAAAGTTCTCTGAACGTCCTACGAAAGAGCAATCGAAGAAACGGCCTTCGAAAGCTCTTGACGCCCCTCCTGATTACCAGAAACTTACCCATGTCTTCGTACCACTTCAATTCAGTATACAGACCGAAAGGCATTCTGAGAGGAGATATTTTCCTTATTTTCTTGGAACGATCCGGTTTTCGTTTAAGCCAACGTGCGTTCATATCATCCACGATTTATCACCTCTAATATGTACCATGGTACTAGGAAGATAAGCATCCATGGCGCTACAACCAAGATTGCCATCAGAACCAATATCCCCCACATCTAAACCAACTCCTTCGTTTTATCTTCATTCTTTATTTCATCTTCGCTCATTTTTCTATCACCTTTTTCCTGTTTATCCGTATTATGGAGATTAATTTCGTCCTAGTAGGTATATAAAGAAGAAATTATCAAATTTTGACCTTCAAAGAGACCGTTTTAGGGAAATCGCTACACTGAGAGGCTATTCAAAAGCGACCGCTAAGCGACCGCTCGTATGTGAATCAAAGAGTTGTACCTATATTCCTAGTTTACACGTGTGTATATTACGAGTACCCAATTATGAGCATCTACAAGTAATAACTAAGTAATTGTGAATTGATATAGTACTCTATGACTGGTGATAATGAAAAAGAAAGAAATGATTTTTTGCTGACATTTGCTGAAGCGATGGCGATACATGCCTTTGGCGATAATTTAGTCACGGTGAGAACCGAACAATACCCACCTATGGCATATGTTGTACTAATTTCAAACCTAGATAATGAAACTCAATTTGACTATTTGGATTATTTCATTAGAGTAGGTGATATGTTTGGAGAGAAAGTAAAACTAGATTTAATCGACGTGCTTCTAAAATATATGTCTGATAATGGCCATGTCTAGGGTACCCATGTTGACGCAAA
>PAHZ01000013.1 GCA_002711005.1 Chloroflexota bacterium | reverse complement strand
TGATAATTACTCCCAAAGATTCATGTTCATGAGTATGAAGAGGTGTTTCTGAACCTGTAGTTAACTTCATTTTAATAGCACTCATATGATTTGCTTCTTCTTGTATTTTTAAATAAAGATCTCCATTAATTTGATTTCCTTCTAAATTTGTTAATTTTTTATACTCTGTCATTTTTCCTCCTTTTTTATGCCGAAGGTGAGATTCGAACTCACACAGGGTTTACCCCTACTGGTTTTTGAGACCAGCGTGTCTACCGTTCCACCACTTCGGCTTGAAAATATAGAGTTAGATATTATAACTAATATTCTGTCAAAATAATATTAAATGGTAATTTTATCAAGAATAGTTTCTATACTTTTTTCTATTAATAATTCTAGATCTTCGTCTATCAAATTACCATCAGTGTCTAATTTTTTGTTTATAGATGATACTAATATTCTTGGCTGACTTAGAACGTTAACCCCCAAACCAAATAGTAATTGATTTAAGTGTGTATAACCTAATAGTGTGCCTGACATACCTGGAGTGCATCCTATAACTAAAGCATTTTTATCTGGTAAAACTTGGGGAGATCTTGATAACCAATCAACTATGTTTTTCATCACACCCGAATAAGATCCATTATAAGCAGGAGAAGAAAAAATAATCAGGTCAGATTTTTGTATTTTTGATTTAGCTTGTATTACATCTTCGGGTGTTTTTATAGATTCAATATCTGCATTGTACAAGGGAAAGTTCGACACATTTATTATTTCAGTATTTATTTTTTTATTTTTTGCGATTTTATTTAAAACAATTTTTAGAAGAATGTTATTCCAAGAGTTTTTTCTCAAACTTCCGCAAATTCCTGATATTTTCATGATTGTATCCTATTAGTATTATATTTAGAGTAAAGCTATTAAAAATCAATAACAAATATATTATGTCACAAATATACTATCCTGATCGAGAAAATTGGGTAAGAAAAGACCCTCAATCTTTACAAATTAATAATAATTTTTTATTAAAAGCAATCGAATATTCTAAAGAAAATGAAAATAAATTATCCATTGAAAATATGCAAATGTTTACTCGGACTGCTTCTGATACTAAAGAACCTCATGATGAAGTTCTTGGTCCTGTAAAAGAAAGAGGAGATCTTACTGGTCTTATAATTAAAAATGGATACATTGTTGCTGAATGGGGTGATCCTGAAAGAGTAGACATGACATTTAGCGTAACTAAAACATTTTTATCAACAACTGTGGGACTAGCTTATGATGATGGATTGATCCCTGATTTAAACGAGAAAGTATATAAATTTATGGATGGAGAACATTTTGAAGATCCTCATAATCAATTAATAACCTGGGATCATTTGCTCAGACAAACAAGTGAATGGAAAGGAAATTTATGGTCTAAACCTGACTGGGCTGACAGACCTCCNTCAGATATTCCTTTTGACAAATTAGACTCTCAGAAATATTCTGATCCTGGGACTAAATATAAATATAATGACGTTAGAGTTAATTTACTTGCTTTGTTAACTGCCAATGTTTGGAAAGATTCTCTACCAAACATTTTAAAAAGTAGAGTTATGGATCCTATTGGGGCTTCTGAAACTTGGAAATGGCACGGATATACTAACTCTTGGATAGATATAAATAACAAAAAAATCCAATCCGTTAGTGGCGGAGGCCATTGGGGTGGAGGAATGTTTATTAATGCAATGGATCAAGCCCGATTTGGATATTTATTTTTAAGAAATGGGATTTGGGACAATAACGTAATAATTTCTAAAGATTGGATCAATAAAGCTTCCTCACCTGGAGAATTAAATCATTCTTATGGATTTATGAACTGGTTTTTAAATTCCAATTTAGAAGGTACAGAAAAGCAAATAACGAATGCGCCAAAGAATGCAGTTTATTTTAGTGGATTAGGGTCAAACATTATTTATATTGACTGGGAGAATGATTTAGTGGTAGTAGTTAGATGGATTAAATCAGACGCATTACCAGGATTTATTGACTTGATACTAAAAGCTATTAATTAAAATTTAATATTTAATTTATAATCAATTCAGATAATCTTTTGTCATCTCTTCCGTATATATAACTTTGTGCTAAATCAATATTTGTTGCACTTGTTAGATTTCCATTTTCATGAGCTAACTTAAACCATTCTAAAGATTTTTTAACATCTGGTTTGAATCCTTTGTAAGTATCATTTCCATCACCTACATAGTACAGCACTCCTATGTTATTCTGAGCTTTATTATTGGTTTGATTTGATGACAATGTATACCATTCGAGTGCTTTGAAATAATCTTTTCCAACAGGACTTTTTACAAATGATCCATTACCAAAATGGTGAAATTTCCCTATGTAAAATTGTGAATCTGCGTGATTTTTTTCTGCTGATTTAATAAATTTAGAATACGAAATTCCAAAATCTTGGGTTACTCCTAATCCATTATAATAGAACAATCCTAGTTGATATAGGGAATTTGTATCATCCAACTCTTCCCCCTTACTAAACCATTTGTGAGCATTTATATAATCCTTGTTTTTCATTGCATTATCAGCCAAATGATTTATAGACCATATATCACCTGACTCAGCTGTTTGAATAAATAATTCATTTGCTTTCGAAATATTTTGATTGATTCCATGGCCATTTAAGTACATTTGAGCCATAATTCTTATTCCATAAATATTATTTTTGTTTGATAGTTCTGCACATTTCAAAAGAGCATTGTTATAATCATTAGATTTATAACTTTCCCCACATTCTTTTTCAAGATTTTTCAAGTCTAATTCAGCTTTAGCGTTAGCTTCAGCTTTAAGCTTAGCTTTAGCTTCAGAATCTGATTTGATTTTGGCATCTTTATAAGCTTTGGCTTCCGCTTCNGCTTTGGCTTCCGCTTCTGCTTTAACTTTAGCATCTAATTCAGTTTTAGCCTTGGCTTCAGCTTTAGCTTTTTCTTCAGCTTCCAACTTTGTATTTTTTAGTATTACATTACTACTTGGAGGCGTAGGTGGTAGAGGTAAGGGTTTTTTAGCATCTACTGGTAATTGAGGTGGAGTATTGTTAGTTTTTTCTAATTTGTTTATGGATAATTCAATAATAATATTTTCTGCAACTTTTAAGTTTTCTACTGCCTCTTTAAGATCTTTTTTAAGTTTTATATTTTCGTTTGAGTATGAGTCTGATTTTTCTTTTAAATTATTAATTTCCTTTTTTAGTTGAGAATTTTCTTTTGCATATTCGAGCTCAGCGTTATCAGATACATTTTGTGTTATAGCCTCATCATTAGAGCAACTTATAAAACAAAATGATAATAAAATAAAAAAAATATTTACTAAAGTTTTTTTTAATCTAATCATTTATACTGAAATTTATTGGTTTATGTATATCATTATATAAAAAATATGAGGTTCTTGTTATGGAAAGATTTAGTATAGCTGTTTTAGCTCCTAAAGATTATGACAAATCTGAACGAGGTAAAGATTTAATTCATTTTGCTGAAATAGAGAAAGATATAGATTTGATATTTGTTGATGGAGATAGCTCAATTGAAAATATCGTTGAAAAATGTGTTAATGTTAAATCAATAATTACTCAAGGGGTTTATAAATATATCACTGATTTGGCAATGAAACTTAACTCCTTAAAATTAATCCAAACTCCAAGTGCAGGCACTGATTGGTTAGAAAAATCAAAACTTTATGAAATGGGAGTTTCTGTAAGTAACAATGGTGGCGGAAATGCAGTTGCAGTTGCTGAGCATGCAATAGCATTAATGTTTGCTGTGAATAGAAAATTTGATTTGCAAATTTCAAATGTAAAAAGTGGAAATTATCAAGATTTTGCGATACCTGATTTAATGGATAACATTAAATTTACCAACAACAAACCTTCAACTTATACTCCTGGCACCTGGAATCGCAAAGAGTATCATACACTTGTAGGTAAAAAAGTAGGAATCATTGGTTTAGGTAGAATAGGTTCGCGTGTAGCTAAAAGATTGGCAGGTTGGGAATGTGATTTGATTTACCATGATATAGCAAATTTTCCTTCCCAATATATAAAAGAAACTAATGCCAAAAAAGTAAACTTGCATGAATTGTTATCAACTAGCGATATTGTTACTTTACACGTTCCTTTAGAAAGAACTACAAAACACATGATTTCATCAGAAGAGTTTAATATTATGAAGCCAAACTCGATTCTTATAAATACGAGCAGAGGTCCTGTGGTAGATGAAAAAGCATTAATAGAAGCATTGAATCAAAAAGAAATTTTTGGTGCAGGGCTTGATGTCACTGAGACTGAACCAATTGAAATGGACAACCCGTTACTAAAACTTGAAAATGTCATTCTTACTCCACATTTTGCAACAAGAGCTTATGAGTCAGAAATTAATATTGCAAGCTTTGCAGTTAGGAATGCATCTAAAGTTGCAAGAGGCGAGTCTCCGGAATCAGTTGTTCCTCCAGTTTGAGACTAGTTATTTAAACTTTTGTATTTCCGACAATTCTTAAAGCTAATTTTCTCGCTAAAGGCCCAATAACAACAGCCATTGGAGTAGCTATTAACCATGCAATCCCCCAAGCTTTCATCCACCTCAAAATAAATCCATCTTCAATTCCTGTATTTACACCTGTTATTATCCCTGACATGAAAAATGACATGCCCGTTCCAATTATTATGCCTGTTGTAATCTGTAATATCATTGTTTTAGGTAATTTGATTGTTAGTTTATAATAACATTATAAAACATTAATTTAGGAGATTATAATGAGTGACTTAGATAAATTAAATCAGACTTTAAATGAAATATGCGATTCGCAAGAATTTGAAGTTAAATGGTTTTTTAAAGATTTGAAATCAGGAAACTCATTGAATAGAAATGGAGATGAGATTGGCCCATCTGCCAGTACTAGAAAAATATCAATTTTAATGGCTGCTATGAAAGCTGTACATGAAGGTAAAATTGGTTTATTAGATGAGATTGTACCTGAAGAAAAGTATTTTGGTACTAACTCTGGTTGCTTCCAACATTTTTTACCTGGATTTAAAGTTAAATTTCAGGATTTGCTTACGATGATGATTATTGTTTCAGATAATGTTTCTACAGGAACAGTTACAGAAATTTTAACTTTGGATTATATTAACGACTTTTGTAAAAATATAGGAATGATTAGAACGGATCATAGAGTTGGATTCCCAACAGGAGCTGATCTTACTTCAGACTTAAATAAAGTTAATTCAACAACTCCAAACGATGTGGGACTGTTATTAGAAATTATACATAATAGCGTATCAGATGAGAGCGCAGCTAATAAATTAGGTTCAACAACTGAACTTTGCAAGATTGCAATGGAAATTCTCTTAGCCCAAAAATTAAATAATAGACTGCCACTTAAATTAGCTTCCCCATCTGCAGCAGGTCCAAAAGAAAATGATGTTAAAGTCGCACATAAAACAGGTAGCTATCAAACCGGATATTCTGACTCAGGAATAATTTACCCTTCAAATCATACAGGTGTTATTTTATGTGCTTACACTGACAATGTTAATCAATATTTAAACAGTGGAGCTGCAGGAATATATTCTGCTAATGACGTAATGGGATCTTTAGCTCTTGAATGTTATAAATACACTCAAAATTAATTGTAAAAATAATATGATTAATTTGAAAATTTTATGTTCAGGTACACCGACTCCTTCTGAAATAAGATGGGGGTCATCTTACGCGTTACAAGTAAACAATGAATGGTTTATGTTTGATTGTGGCCCTGCTGCTACGTATAAATTAACTAAAGCTGGAATTAGTCCCCTAGAAGTTACTAATATGTTTTTTACTCATCATCACTCTGATCATGATGCTGATTATGCGTGTTTTCTTCTAATGAGATTTGATCAATCCATTGGTAAAGAAAAAATATTAAATGTTTACGGACCACCTCCAACAGAACAACTTACAAAAAGATTAGTTGGAGAAGACATTGGTGCTTATTGGCATGATTATATCGCTCGTACAAACCACCCTTTAAGTCTTTGGGCTTACCAAGACAGAGGTGGAGAGCTGCCACGACAAATTCCGCAGATTAATTCTAATGATATTGAACCAGGATTTGTGTTAAACGGAGAAAATTGGAAAATAACTTGTAAAAGAGTTGAACACGTTCAACCTTACCTGGATTCATTAGCATATAGAGTTGAACATAAAAATCAAACTATAGTTTTTTCAGGAGACACTAGGCCATGTGAAGCATTAGTTGATATTTCAGCTAATGCAGACGCATTAGTTATGGAATGTGCTCGACTTGACCGCGAAATGAAAGGTAATGCTACATCGCAATCAGAAAGTAGCGCTTTAGATGCAGGGAAAGTGGCCAAAGAAGCAAATGTTAAAAATTTGATATTGACACATCAGGTTCATTATTTAGATGAATATAAAGACGAAGTTATCAATGAAGTCGAGTTAAATTTTAAGGGGAATATTATATGGGCAGACGAATTAATGACTATTAAGATTTGATACTATTTTTTTCTGCAATCCAAATTCCTGTCAAAACTAACACTAAGCTTATTCCATGGAAAATGTGAAAACTTTGATTAAGCAGTATAACTGCTAAGATAGAACTAAATATGGGAACTATATTTGTGTAAATCCCTGCCTTCCCTGGCCCTGCTATATCAACTGCTCTAAGGTAAAAAATTTGTGCAAGTGAAGAAGGGAAAATAGCAACTAATATAGTGATTATCCAACCTTGAAATGAAGGGTAATTTATACCGTTTATAAAATAATCTGCAATAAATAATGGTAAAGCTAACAAATTTGCTATAACTGACATTAGAGTAAAAAACTCTATTCCAGATATTTGTAATCTCGATTTTAAGGCAAGAGTGTAATAAGAGTACATTAAACAGGCAAGCAGCATTATTAAGTCACCCTTATTTAACTGTAACGATAAAAGTAATTCTATATCTCCCTTTGTTGTTATAACAATTACTCCTATTATTGACATCAGTACCCCTGTACCTTGAAGTGCATTGATAGGAGTTTTATAAATGAAATAAGCTCCCAATAATACATATACTGGAACAGCAGCTTGTATGATTCCTAAATTTATAGCAGTAGTGTAGTGTGAGGCGGTATAGAAAAGAACATTAAACCCTGTAAAGCCCATTAAAGCCATAAATATAATTTTATTAATTTCAGGTTTTATTATTTTCCAATTATTTTTTACATTATTACCAAATAAAAACCACATTACAGAACTTACAAATATCCATCTTAGTGGAACTATTTGAAGTGGACTTATTTCTCCAACTGCTAGTTGTCCAAAAATTGTGTTAAATGCCCAAAATAATGTCGTGAAAATTAATAAAACGGAGGGGGTGTTGTAAAATTTGTGATATATATTCATTTTTGATTTGCTAGCAAACTTTGAAATGTTAGATCAAACAATTCAGAATTTAGTTCCCAATTTTGTTTTGAACTAATTATAGAAAGAATAATTAGTTCGTTATGAACTGAAGACATTGTGATTATTTTATGAATATTATTATCCTTGTCTTCTGCTTCAATGATATAACCTACATAATCACTTAGTATCTTTTTTGATAATAAATTCAGCTCTGAAGATTGTATTAAATATGATGTGAAATCAATAATTTGTGATGTAGGAGTTTCAGATATATTAAAAACAAAATTAGAATCTGTTCCTTGCAATGTTATTGATTTATCAGATCGGTTAATCAATTCCCATTTGTCAGAATAATTGAACTTATATTTGTCTAGTTCTATTTCAGATCTCATAACTTTTGCATCATTTATGAAAGCTTGAATTTTTAAATCTTCTATTTGTTTGTCTTTTTCTATTTTTTGTTTTGTGTCTTCTATTGCTTTGTTTTTTGCGATCAACTCTGATTTAACTAATTCTTCAGATCTAATGTCATGTGATGTTAGTGTGATCTGGATATTTGAATTAGTATTACTTTCGGAGCTTAAAGTATTATTTGTGATTGTATTTTCTTCTTTGGAATTATTATCACACCCAAGAATTAACAAAACTAATATAAATACAAAAAAGAAATATTTCATATTTTTATTCTATCCATATTGAAAGCTCTTGTGTATAGTTATATGGAATTAAATTAATATGTTATGAAAGATTTTGATGTAATTATAATTGGTGCAGGAATAGCAGGAAACTCTGCTGCTTTTCATCTATCTGAAAAATCAGATTTGAGAATTATGATTATTGATAAAAATGATATCTCGTCTGGAGCGTCAGGTTTAAATGCTGGTCATATTTCTACTACAGGATTAGGTAATGATCCAAATTTGCAGTCGTATTTAACCCATGGGAGTTTGGAAATATTCAAGTCATTCCAAATTGACAGAGGATACGATATAGAATTCAGACAATCTGGATCAATTGCAGCAATACAAACTGAAGAACAATATGACTATGCATTGAAAAATGTTTTGGAATTACGATCTAACGGGAAATATGCTGAGATAATCTCAACTAAAGAAGCAAAGTCTATTGAACCTGAAATTAGTGATAACATGCACGGTTACATATATTACCCTCTAAGAGGACAGGCTGATCCAATAAAAGCAACTACAGCATTTGCTCTTGAGGCACAAAATTTAGGTACACACATCAAAGTAAATGAAGCAGTTAACAAAGTGTATTCAGAATCTGACGGTACATTTGTAATTAAAACTAATAAAAATCAATATACTTGTAATAAATTAGTAATTGCTACAGGAGCGTGGACTAATAGTTTGTTAAAATCATTGGATTTAGATATCCCAATCATACCTGTTAGAGGACAAATGTGGTCTTCTAAATCATTACCTCCAAATATTTTTACTGCAATTTCAGCTATGCAGTCACAATATGACTGGAATACTGATTCTACTACAGATAAAAATAATCCCCCTGAGCTTACTCACAAAGATGGGAAAAGAATAACTAGACATCTTTATGGAAGGCAGAGAAAGAATGGTGAAATTATTTTTGGAGGAGACCGAGAAAACATTGGATTTACTGAAAAAGTAGATTTTAGTGGAGTGGAATCTAATAAAAATCATGTTACTGAGTTATTTCCTTTTATTTCTCAAATAGAAATTGAGAAAGCATGGTTTGGATTTATGCCTTTTTCTATAGACGGGAAACCATTGATAGGTAAAATCCCTGCTTATAATAATTTGTTTATTGTTTCTGGATTGGCATCTTCCGGATTTGGTAGAGGTCCTATGGCTGGTAAGTATGCAGCTGAAGTTGTACTTTCTGATCATATGCCAAGTATACTAAGCGAAGCTGATCCATCAAGATTTGATCAATTAAATTAGGGAATTAAACCATTCACTATAAATATTATCCCAATCGATATTATTTTTATTCATTGCATTAAGTTCATGATAATGATCTATATTATTAAATATAAATTTTTTNTTCTTTTTGTTTTTATNTTTTATTTTGTTGTAAAAATCTTCTGATTGANNAATATATANTTTTTCTTCATCNNAAGAATATGTTAGTAAGGCTGGAATAGTTAGATCGTATGAATCAAATATAGGACTTATTAATTTTGCTGTAAACTTATTGTCTGTTATTTGGTCTACATATTTTTTTGTGTATGTAGTTAAATCATATACTCCACTACTTAGAATTATCCCGTTTACTTCTATTTCTTTACTTGCATAATATGCCAAATGAGCTCCTGCACTATGTCCAGAAATTACTATTTTTATATCATTCCCATACTTTTTTTTTATATAATTTATGCTGTTTTTTATGTCCTCTAATTGGTCAACAAATTTAAATTGAGGGGACAATCTATATCCTGGGGCAATTAAATTGATTTTATAATTTTTAAAATAATCATAAGTAAATAAAACCCATTCAGGATATCCAAACTCCCATGCGCCTCCATGAATATAGAATAGAAATATATTTTCTTTACTTATGTTTTTGGGTAACTCGTATAATCTTTGATATTTGTTTTTTCCATAATAAGATAGATTAGAAACTTTGTTATCTCTGTACTTTTCAGATTTATTTAATGCAGAATTAGCCCATTCATCTGCAGCATGGCTCATTGGAAGTTGATCATCGAACCTAATCAAATTTCAACTCTAAATCTAATAAGTAATTTTTTCTGTCTAATCCTCCGCCATACCCAACTAGTTTGCCTGATTTGCCT
>PAHZ01000012.1 GCA_002711005.1 Chloroflexota bacterium | reverse complement strand
TTATCAGAAATGTTAAAGTTATTTAAACTTAAAATTAATGCAAATAAAAATATAATAATTAACAATGAAATCAAGAACAAATATGTAAGTTGTTTATTAAACATATGAAACTTTTAAATTTAAATAATAATATACACAAAAAAAGACTAATTGGCATAATATTAATCTTTATTTCCACACCTTTATTTTTCTTTTTAAATAGATTCCAAAAACTAGGAACAATCAAAGAAGAATTATTCACAGCAGCTGCAAGGAAAGGTGAATGTTTTCAAGGTTTTTGTGTTGGCGGCGATCCTGATGCAACTCTTATTTCAAGGTGGCTTAATTTTTCATTTGAATATTTAGAATTGGTTTTTTTAGGAATGGTATTTGCTTTTGTAATTGCTGGGATTGTTGAATCTTTTATTTTCCCAAGAAAAGAAAACACAAAATTTTTCACTCCTGGATTCAAAGGGATAATCAGAGGTTATCTAATTGCCCCTACACTTAATTTATGCTCAGCTTGTATTGTACCTATTGTTAATTCACTAAAAAACAAAGGATCTTCTCTAGAATCTGTAATTGCCTTAGCGCAAGGCTCTTCAACACTCAACTTTTTATCAATAATAATGATTTTTACAATATTTAGTTCTGATTTGGGATGGAATAGAATTATTGCAGGAGCAGTCAGTGTTTTCTTATTCGGGCCTATAATATCACGTTTAACATATGGGCTAAATCAAAAAAATGAAATCGGAAATAATATCTCTCCAATATCTATAAATAAAAATGATTCAATAACTCAATCTCTAAGAGAAGGGTTTAAAGATTTTTTAGAAATAACAAAATCAAATGTAATCAAACTTGGACCAATAATGATAGTAGCTGGTTTTGCAGCTGGTTTGATTATTCAATTTCTATCAGCTGAAACTATAAACAATTATTTGGGAAATAATTTTAAGGGAGTAATAATTGCTAGCACAATTGGAGTGCTCATTAATGTTCCTCTTTTATTTGAGATTCCTCTGGTAGTAACATTACTGTTGCTTGGTATGGGTGTGGCTCCGGCATCATCTCTGTTATTTACTGCTGCTTCAGGTGGCCCGATTACATTTTGGGGATTAGGTAAAGTTTTACCTAAAAGATCTGTGTTTTATTATGCTAGTCTAATTTGGATCTTAGGTATTCTTACGGGCACTCTTTCCATTTTTATGTCTGATAATATGAGTCTAGGTATAAAACTAACTGATAACGAACCCATAATCAAACAATCTGATTTTAATAATAATTCTGCTAATAATTTAAACGAAAATGATCCTGATTTTTTGTCTGATAATAAAAGCATAAAATCAATAAATTCAGAATTTAATCCGTTTGAAAAATTAACATATGAAAGCTTCATTGGTGTTACTGAAGTATGGAATTACAGGCCAGGAGTAGTAATATTTGATTTTGACAGGGACAATGATATGGATTTTTTAATTACGAATGGTACTGAATTTTCTAATTTACTTTACCAAAATAATGGTAATAACACATTTACAGATATATCAATAAATGCAGGGTTGGATGATAAACAATTCAATGCAAGTGGCGCAGTTGCTTGTGATATAAACAATGATGGTTATCAAGATTTGTATATTGGAGGCAAGGGTTTCAATGGAGATGGACTTGATTTTAGATCCTTACAAAACGAAGATCAATTCATTGGAATAGAAGATAGATTATATTTAAATTTAAAAAATGGTAAGTTTAAAGATATTACGAAATCAGCATTTGGTACAAATTTAAATTACAGATCAGCAAGCAGCGTTATTTGCTCAGACATAGATAACGACGGATTTTTAGATATATATGTTACAAACTTAATTGATGAAGATTTTTTTATGTCTAGTCTCTTTTGGCCTTCCCATCCAGGTCACTATAATCTTTTATATAAAAACAATGGCGATGAAACATTTGAGGAAATAGCTAAGCAATCAGGGGTGCAAGGACCTGAAGTAATAATGCTAACCCCAGAAGGTAAAGGAATATATTTTAGTGATCCAACCGGTAAAGAATATATGGGATTTAATCCTTTAGTAAAAGATAAAGACTCTAATACTGTAGGAGACCCTACCGGTCCTTCTCATGCTGCAATATTTTTTGATTATGACGATGATGGTGACCAGGATTTATGGGTCGCAAGTGATGGGGATCAACTACATATTTTTAGAAACGAATCATCAAAAGAGAAAATATTCTTTCAACATGTTAGTGAAGAATTAGGTTTAAATATAATCGGTAATTGGATGGGATTTTCTGTATCAGATTTTAACAATGATTTAATCGAAGACATTTTTGTAACGAATGCTGGCCCCCATCAAAGAATAGAAAAAAGCGGGATAAATAGCCCTTCCATTAAACCAGGAGGAGATTGCAAGTATCATGAACTTCATGAACTGGGGACATGTTTGCATTTGTTCTTAATTAATCAAAGATCATCTGATTCTTTTAAAGACAAAACTGAAAAAATTAATATTGTGCCTTCCCCTTATCTTCCTGCTGAAGCAACAATTAAAAAAATTAAAGAAAATGCAAAAATACCTAAAGGTTTGGGAGCTTATGATTTTGGATATGGTGTTACTGCATTTGATTTTAATAACGATACAATAAAAGATATTTATTGGTTAGGTTCAGAAGTAGGCAGAGGTGAAGGCCCTGGTGGAAATATATATCCTTCAGCTGGAAGAATGTTAATGGGGTTACCAAATCTAGAATATGAAGATATAACTGTAAGGGCTCAAGTCCTCGATATTCAAGGAATAAATTACAAAAAATATTTTTCAAATTTAAAACCAAATGAAATTCCTGACGAAAAATACAATTTAAAATACAAAGTCCACACCAAATACCATGAAAATGGGAAAGGGTTAGCTCACGGAGATCTGAATGGGGATGGATATGTAGATTTAATTGGTACAAACAGCAGTGGTCCTGTATGGTCAGGTACGCTAGACGATGCCCCTGGTCCATTCTTTGTTTGGATAAATGGAGGGGGAAATAATAATTGGATAGATATCAAATTAACAGGCAGACAAAGTGTTGATGGAACAGGCAGTAATGCTGATGGGATTGGTGCAAAAGTTTACATAGAAACTAAAGATTCAAGCAATAATAAATCTATCCAAATGCAAGAGGTAAGAGCGGGGTCAAGTTATTTATCAATGAATTCAATAAACTTAGAATTTGGGTTAGGAGATATTGAAATGATTGATAAAATTACTGTAATATGGCCAAGTGGAATTACACAAATACTACAAAACATTAATTCCAACCAAAAAATTAATATAATTGAATTAAATAATTAAACATGGGGAAGTGGCGGAATTGGTAGACGCGCTTGACTTAGGATCAAGTGTTCATAGAACGTGAGAGTTCGAGTCTCTCCTTCCCCAAGCATATCAAATGATTTTCTTTAGTGTACTTGATATTTGCCCAGGATGAGTAACAATTTCACATCCAGCTTCTTTCAAAGCATTAATTTTTGATTCAGCCTTACCTGAATCACCACTAATAACTGCTCCGGCATGTCCCATCCTCTTTCCTTCAGGGGCACTAGCTCCAACTATCAAAGCAGCAATTGGTTTAGTATTTTTCACGTTAATTAAATATTCTGCAGCTTCTTGTTCTTTTGTACCTCCAATTTCACCAATAAAAACTATCCCATCAGTTTCTTCATCTTTGATGAAATAATCTAATACATTAATGAATGTTGTCCCTACAATTGGATCTCCTCCNATTCCTACGCATAAAGATTGCCCAATACCGCTTTTTGTTAATTGATCNACAGCNTCNTAAGTTAAAGTTCCACTTCTTGAAACTACACCTATTCTGCCAGGCATAAAAATATCTCCNGGCATTATCCCAATTTTACATTTCTCAGATGGGTTGATTAGTCCAGGGCAATTCGGTCCAATCAAAGTAACTCNTANATCATGAGCAATTTTATAAATTTTGATCATCTCGTTNACAGGTATTCCTTCTGTAATACATATAACTGTTTTNATTCCNGAATAAATAGCTTCCAAAATAGCATCAGGTGCAAATGGAGCTGGAACAAAAATCAAAGATGTATTAGCTCCAGTTTCAACTGNAGCTTCTTTCATAGAATCATATACTTTTATTGAATCATTAAAAATTTGCCCNCCTCTNCCNGGAGTNACTCCTGCAACAANATTTGTGCCATANTCAAGGCATCTTAGCGCATGAAATCCNCCTTCTTTTCCNGTTATTCCTTGAACAATTACTTTTGTATTTCCATCAATCTTTAAAGACAAAATTTACTCCTCTTTAGATAATATTTGTGAAATTTGATCTAAATTTTCAGCAAAAGAAATATTAAATTTTGTTTCACTTAATATTTTTTTCCCTTCNTCACTATTAGTGCCCTGCATTCTGATAATTAGCTTTGGTGATATACCTTGAAACTCTTCCAANGCTAAAATAAATCCTCTTGCAGCAACATCGCATCTCAAAATTCCACCAAACAAATTAACCAATACGATTTTNACATTTTCATCAGATAATACAGCCGACATAGCTTTTGAAACTTTGTCCTCGTCTGCTCCTCCACCGATATCTAAAAAGTTCGCGGGATTTAATCCTGCTGATTGAATAACNTCCATAGTAGCCATTGCTAAACCNGCTCCATTTACAATACAGCCCACACTTCCTTTGAGTTGTACNTACTTAATCCCAAGNTCAGCTGCTTTAATCTCTACTTCATTTTCTTGGCTTAAATCTCTTAATTCGCCAATATCTTTATTTCTAAATAACGCATCCTCATCAAAAGTGATTTTTGCGTCTANGGCTATTATTTCGTTATCTTCATTTAGTATTAAAGGGTTAATTTCAATTAAAGAGCAGTCTTTTTCTAAATACAATTTATATAATCCACGTATAATTTTATTTAATTGAGAAAAAAGCTTTTTGTCTAAAGAAAGAAAATCTAAAATTTCTCTGACATGAAAATCTGTTAGTCCTAAAATAGTGTTTATTGGAAGGTTAAATATTTTCTCAGGATTTTTAGATGCAACTTCTTCAATATCAGTTCCACCTTCAGGGCTAGCAATAATATTAACTGATTGATTACTGCCATCAACTAACAANGCTAAATACATTTCAGAAACAATTTTACTAGCTTCTTCTACAAGAATTTTATTCACAACAACAGATTCATCTCCTGTTTGAAATGTTTGAAATAAATTACCAAAAAACTTGTCTGCAAAATTAGCTGCATCTTGTTTATTATCTACCAACTTCACNCCTCCTGCTTTTCCTCTACCTCCAGCNTGAACTTGTACTTTCAAAACAGCNTTCGATCCAAAATCATCAAAATGATTTAANAANGTATTTTTNTCATCAGAAACTNTNCTCTNAGGAACNGGTATTCCAAATTCACTNAGTAATTTTTTGGATTGATATTCATGTATTTTCAAACTTGATCCTTATAAATCGGAGAGAGTGGGATTCGAACCCACGATAATCGTAAAATTATACTGGTTTTCAAGACCAGCGCCTTAAACCACTCGGCCATCTCTCCATTTTCAATTATTCATAAATTGTAAAAAGACATTATATCAATTGTGTTGTCATTTCCAAATTACAACTTAGATTAAAAGTAATCTTTATATTATTTATTNCAACTATTTTGATAAAATTGAACTATTAATAAATTTAAAAGATCAAACGTGAATTCAAAAAATATCATCATTCGTGGTGCAAAAGAACATAATCTGAAAAATATAGATATAAATATACCAAGAGAAAAGTTTGTTGTNATTACAGGACTATCAGGTTCTGGGAAAAGTTCTNTNGCATTCGACACAATATATGCTGAAGGAAGAAGAAGNTANGTAGAATCACTTTCTGCATATGCAAGGCAGTTTTTNGGAAATCTTGAAAAACCAAATGTNGATTATATNGANGGNCTTTCTCCTGCTATATCAATAGATCAAAAAGGAATTTCTAAAAATCCTAGATCAACTGTAGGTACAACAACAGAAATATACGATTATCTAAGAATACTTTTTGCNAGGATAGGAACTCCTCATTGTATAAATTGCGGTAAAAAAGTTGTAAAACAAACAATTCANCAAATAGTTGATTCAATANTNCTAATTCCAAATGAAACAAGATTTATGATTCTCTCNCCTATAGTTAGACATAAAAAGGGAGAGCATAAAGAAACTCTTAATATGACTAAGAAATCAGGATTTGTAAGAGCTAGAATAGATGGTGAAATATATGAATTGTCNAATGAAATCAATNTAGATAAAAACAAATGGCATTCAATTGATATTATTGTTGATAGATTNGTNATAAATGAATCNCTNGATATAGATAGACTCACAAANTCTATAGAAACTTCTCTTAANCTNTCTAATGGGTTAACCATAATTACAAAAGAGAATGNNGAAGAACTAAAATTTTCTGAGAATTTTTCATGNCCAGATTGTAATATTAGTATTGAAGAAATNGAGCCAAGAAATTTNAGTTTTAATAGTCCTAANGGGGCATGNATATCATGTTCGGGGATNGGCCATTCATTAAAAGCGGATNCAACTTTAATANTACCNAATCAAGAAATAAGTATAAANGAAGGNGGNATAGCACCATGGTTNAGATCAGGAAGGTACGCCAATATCTATAAAGGAATNTTAGANACNCTNTCAGCAAATTATAATTTTTCTTTNGATACNCCNATAAANAAATTAAGTAAAAAACACTTNGAAATCATATTNCAAGGNTCAAANGGNGAACCATTATATTTCGACTATACNTCACAGAGATTTGGAAAACAAAAATATCAAAAATCATTTGAAGGANTGCTAAACAATTTAAACAGACGNCATAATAGAACAAACTCAGATTTTGCAAGAGANGATATAGANAAATATATGTCAAAAGAAATCTGCNTTGACTGNAATGGATTTAGNCTTCAAAAAGANTCTTTAAATATAAAAATCCTCAAAAAAAATATTATAGATTTNACTTTGATGAATATTTCAGAATTNCAGNNTTGGATCGAGCAAATTTCTAATACNAACTCTAAAACTAGCCTTTCTGAAAGAGAATTTCTAATTGGNGAACGTTTAATTAANGAAATCAACTCNAGNTTAGAATTTCTATTAGGAATTGGACTGAAATATCTTTCTTTNTCTAGAGCNTCAGGAACTTTAAGNGGTGGAGAAGCNCAAAGAATCAAATTGGCTACACAAATCGGNTCNGGGCTNACAGGTGTNATATATGTTTGTGACGAACCATCNATTGGATTGCACGCAGCAGATGATGAAATGTTAATTAATACNTTAAAAAAATTACGTGATTTAGGAAACTCTATNATTGTNGTNGAACATGANGAATCNATNATNAGATCNGCCGATCATATAATCGANATGGGNCCTGGTGCNGGNGAATTTGGAGGAAGNATNATAACTGAAGGAAATTTAAGTAAAATCATCAAATCTAAAAAATCTATTACTGGAGCCTATCTATCAAACAAAATTGTAATNAACAATCACAAAAACAGAAAGCAAAATAAATCTAAATATATCAAGATTAACAAAGCTGCTGAAAATAATTTACAAAATGTTGATGTTAAAATTCCACTAGGTTTATTTGTTGTTGTNACAGGNGTATCAGGATCAGGNAAAAGCACTCTTGTCAATGAAATAATNTATAANGCTATTGCTCAAAAAATAAATCGATCTAAACAAAAACCNGGTAAATTTGAATCTATTGAAGGAATAGATAACATTGATAAAATAATCAATATAGATCANTCACCAATNGGNAGAACACCAAGAAGTAATTCTGCAACATACACTGGAACTTTNACTTTTATAAGAGAACTATTTGCNAATCTTCCNGAGTCAAAATCAAGAGGATACAAACCAGGTAGATTTTCATTCAATGTNAAAGGTGGAAGGTGNGAAAATTGCTCCGGGGATGGAGTNATCAATATCGAAATGCAATTTTTACCTGATATATCTATAACATGNGACATATGCAAAGGAAAAAGATATAACAGAGAAGCATTAGAAATTAAAATTAGAGATAAAAATATATCNGATGTTTTATCTATGAGTGTAGATGAAGCTTTGATTTTTTTNGAAAATATACCTTCAATAAACAGAAAACTNAANACTTTGCAAAATGTTGGNCTAGGGTATATCAAATTAGGTCAACCNGCCACNCAATTAAGTGGNGGGGAAGCNCAAAGAATNAAATTATCTTCNGAACTATCAAAAAGATCNACAGGCAAAACTTTATATATTTTAGANGAACCAACTACAGGATTATCATTTCAAGATTGCAACATGTTAATTCAGGTNNTACAACAATTAGTTGANTCTGGNAANAGNGTACTAATTATTGAACATCATTTAGATATCATTAAATCAGCAGATTGGATAATAGANCTNGGNCCAGGAGCTGGTGANGAAGGNGGACATNTTATNTATGAAGGCAATATTAAAGAATTANTAAAAGAAAAAAAATCATTAACTAGTAAATTTTTAAAAACACATCTNANNAACAAAAAATGATATAATGANCCCATNTANTTAATTATTNTANAGAGGACAAAANTAATGCCAGTNATTGCATTAGGNGGACTAACAGCAGGCGGTGGAAGAATTATTGGTCCTATGGTGGCTAAAAAATTAAAAATAGACTATGTTGATAAAGATATAATTAAACAAGCTGCTCTACAAAGTGGGATGGATATAGAGCTGTTTACTAAAAAAGAAGAAAAACCTTCTTCATTCACTGATTCAATATTACAAAAAGTTTCTAACATACTAGAAAAATCAGCTTTCTCAGGCGCAGTTGGAGACCCTCATTTTGGCCCTGGTGCAGCAGCATTCTTAACTCATGAGTTTGAAGATCTTAGTTCAGAAGAAAATAGCGAAAAATACCATTTAAATGATGTTGATTACTCAAAAGGAGTTCAACAAACTGTTCTACAGCTAGCAGAATTAGGTAGTATAGTAATTGTTGGCCGAGGTGCTAATATTATCCTCAAAAATCACCCTAAAGTTTTAAGAGTTGGATTAATTGCAGAAGAAAAAGATAGAATAAATAGAATTTCATCATTTGAAAATGTAAGCGAAGAAAAAGCCAAAGAATTAATGGAAAATCGAGACAAAGCTAGGATTCAATATTTTAATAAAGTATTTGACATCCAAGATCCTGATAACAGATTTAACTACCATGCAGTTCTAAATACTAGCTCTATGAGTTTTGATATGGCCACAGATATAATCGTAGATTTAGCAAAAGATCTACATTTAGACAACTAAAAAGCACTATATACCAAATCACCATCTACTACTGTACCCATTATTTTAATGTCCAATATTTTTGACTGGTCTAAATTAAATATATTTTGATCTATTAATGTGAAATCAGCCATATAACCCTCTAACACTTCTCCTTTGATATTTTCTTTAAAGGATCCGAAAGCGGTATCTTTTGTGAACATATTTACAGCTTCTTTAATGTTTAGCTTTTCTTTGGGGTTCCATCCATCAACAGGTATATAATTAGTTTTTTGTCTGTTAACTGCAGCGTGAATTCCAATCAAAGGAGAGCAGTCTTCTACTGGGAAATCTGAACCTCCCATTATTTTTATTTTGTTTTGCAATAAAGTAGACCATAAATAGGCATCATCAGTCCTCGAACCCAATCTGTCTTCGGCCATATACATATCTGAAATACAGTGAACAGGTTGTATGCTTGCAATAATATTATTATTAAAAATTCTTTTCAAATCGGTTTTTTTAATAATTTGAGCATGCTCTATCCTAGTACGATGATCATAAGGTAAAGATTTAGACTCTTTCACATCTTCCACAGCATTTATTAATTCTCTATTGGCTTTATCACCTATTGCATGAACACATACTTGAAAATTTTGATTAAATGCTTTTTTTAATAAATTTTTCAATTTATTTCTATCCAATATCATAATCCCATTAGTATCATAATCACTATAATTTTCTATCAGCGCGGCCCCTCTAGATCCTAGTGCTCCATCAGAAACTAATTTTACACTTCTTAATTCAAAAAGATTTTTATTAGTAATATCCACACCTTTTTCAAATAATTCTTGATTAGCCATTGCATATACTCTTATTTTTAATTTATCTTCTTTAACCAAAGATAAATAAGCTTTGTATTGAATGTCATTTATTCCTGCATCATGAATTTCCGTAATTCCTTGAGACAAACAAATTTTTTGTGCTTCAAGTATCCAAGTTTTTACATCTTCAATTGTTTCATTAGGAATAACATTTTTTATTAAACTTTGTGCCTTATCTACTAAAATACCTGTAACCTGATTATCTTCTATCAATATTTCTCCTCCATCGGGAGGAATAGTATTAGTATCTATTTCAGCTAACTCAATACCTTTTTTATTGACCCAAACCGCATGAGCGTCAACTCTAGTCATGATCACTGGAATATCTGGAAATTTCAAACTCAGTTTTTTATTATTAGGAATTGATTTGGTTTCCCAATTCTCTTGATTCCATCCTCCTCCAAGTATGCATTTCAATGATTTGTTTTGTTTGTAAAACTCATCAATTTTATCAATTGCATCTTCTTCAGATTTGCATGAAGATAAATCAACCTCAGATTGATTTTTACCTAAGTGTGTCATGTGTCCGTGACCATCGACAAATCCTGGAATTAAAAATGCATTATTACAATCAATAAATTCAACTCCATTTTCAGGAGGGGTATAAGAAATTTCATCGATAATTCCATTTTTTACATAAATCGTAATTTGCTTTACTTGTCCATCGTTGTTATTTACGAAATTCAAATTGGAATATACTTTGATGTTTGTGTTCATATTTACATCTCATTAAATAAATTAAATAATATTTCATCAGACTTAGTTAAATAATTTTTTATTATTTCAGCTGTACCTAAAGATAACATCATTCCTTGAGTATAATGACCGGAGACAAACAAAATATTATCACTATTAAATAGCTTTTTGATAACAGGAGTTCCTTTTTTTGACTGTGGTCTTATACCAGAATGAGCAGATATAAATTCAAAATTTTCTATACTACCTAAATATTTTTTTGCAACTTCTAAACAAAAATTAATTCCTTCTAATTCTATAATATTATCGTTTAAACCATAGTGTTTAGAAGCCCCAATGTAAATCAAACCACTATCTCTTGGAACTAAATATCCTTGATATTGTGGACCTTCATCAGTTTGTCCATAACTTCCATCTCCAATGGTGTAAGGTAGCTCAAATTCTTTTGATCTAACGAGAATATATTGTCCTTTCACTGGATTTATAATTAATTCTTCAGAAATATCATATTTTTCAAGAATATTAGTTGAGCCTGTCGCAAAAACTAAATTGTTTGCAAAAAAATTATGTTTTGAAGTAATTATTTGATTTGTATTATCATTTACAATCTTAAAATCAAGAAATTCTTCATTTTCAAAAATATCAGATCCCATTTTCATTATGGCACTTTTTAATTTGCCTACAAAGTTCAATCCATCCACGTATCCTTCATCAGGAAAAAACATCCCACCTCTAATTTCTTCAGATAAAAAATTTAATTCATTTTTTTGCTTTCTATCAGTTACCAATTCCGACTTGACACCCAATTTGCTTGTTATATCTGACAATTTTTTTAATAACTCTAGCTCTTTATCATCAAAAGCTGTCCTAAATATTCCTGTTTTGTTAAAAGGACATTCAATTTCCAATTCCTCAAATTCATCTTCTAGTTTTAAAAACATTTCATAACTTAATTCTCTCATTTGCCTCATAGGAGAATTAATTTGATCATCTCCATAAAATAACGGGGAAATTACTCCAGCAGCAGCTTGAGTTGCTCCATTGCCAAGATAATTTTTTTCTACAACTGCGCACCTTAAATTACTTTTAGACAATTTATAAGCAATACTTATGCCTATAACTCCTCCTCCAATTATAACGACATCATAAATTTCACTCTTATCTACCATNCTTNTCCTTATGTGATTTACACATTATTTTTTACTATTTCTNTCAAATTAATTACTAATTTAATTGTTATTTTTAATAAAATTTGTTTTATTCAGCTAAAATTTGTAAAAAAAAGACATCTAAACCTATTTTCTATGAATGAGATTCTGTATATATTTCATTCAGTATAATAATTTTTNTATATANTCTTTATTGNNTANTNATANNNATTTGTANAANCTTTAAGCAATAAATAATATACAAATTAGTTATTATTTATATAGGAAGAAAAGTCAATTTGTGATAAGATACTTTTCTGAATTTGATTAAATATTGAAAAAATAAAGGTGCGAAGATCATGCCCAAAAAAAATATATTGAGATACACAGCTTTAATAATGGCAATAGCATTTGTAGCTTTGCCAGCAAAACTAATTCATGCAGCAACAGTTTCAGGAAGTGGTTCTGCAATGATTTCAACAGGATCATCTGCAGGTAACACACTAACTGTCAGTATGACAGGTGTTACGCCACCAACTGGTTCAATGAGCTATAACGCTTATTTGCTTGATGACTCCATGAAAAAGACAAGTATTGGCGCAGTTAGTGTCGATGAAGATGGAGCAGCAAAGCTTTCTTACACTTCTGATTCTGATATCTTACTTAGCTTCAGAAGACTTGAAGTGAGAGAAGAGTCCGGAGCATCTTCTAGAATTATTTTTGCAAATACAATCCCAGGGCAAGATGTTAAAAACATCAGATCTTTGGTGAATAAAGATTCTGAAATAGCCGCTTTAGAAGCAGTGTTAGACTCTGCCATAACGCATGCTACAGCAGGTAAAAATGCCAAAACTACAGAAGACCTTGTTTTGAATTCAAAGAAAATGATGGATGTAATAAACGGTGATGTAGGAAATGGAGTTACAGCGCATATCAAATTAGCTAAAGCTGCTGTAACAAAAGCAATAGGAACCAATATTACAGGTTCATACGTATATGACAATGGAACTTCAGCTAGCAATGCTCTTGATATCATTCAAAGTAATGCTGATGCTGCTGTCCTATCTGGAACACAAGCTCAGACTTTCTCGAACTTTGAAACAGGTGCAATATTAATGAATGATGCACTTAACTCATTAATGAGAGCTAAAAACCAAGGTACAGTTTTAGCAACATCTGAAGCTTATCAAATGGGATCTTTTAAATTATCTAAACTTGATGATATTTATACCACAATTAAAAATGACACNAGATTAACTAANNTAGCTAAAGCAGTTAATACNGCTGGAATGAATTCTGATCTTTCAGCTACAGGTCCAATGACTTTAATTGCCCCNACAGACACNGCTATAACTTCATANGGGGATGATAAATGGGATAAATTANCTNCAAACTCAGCTAATCTTAAAAGAGCTCTTGAAGTTCATGTNTTAAATGGACATATTTTATCNGGNGATTCAAAAATTGATATAAGNNTCTTAGATAGCAANCAAGCTAATTACACAGCAACAGATATTGAAGCAAGCAATGGAATAATTCATCTTGTNGATACAGTNATTGCAAGAAGAGGTCCTTTCCCAGGACTGCCAAGNGTAGGTGCATATGATACTAANATGCAAAGCCTNTCTTACATTATTTTGACACTAGGTATTATGTTAATTTCAATATCTGGNTACGTTAGATTGAATTACAGAAAAAANAACTAANTAAGTAATAAANCAAAATTAAAAAAAGCCCGGTNATATTCAAACCGGGCTTTTTTTTTACCAATTCATAGTTGATGCAATAACAGGCANATTATCTTTAAATATTTCTTTTATTTGATTAGCTATATCCATNTGTTCTTTCTGAGTACCATGCCCTGTTCTAAGATCAATATAGTGCATCCAGCTTCTTATTGTCCCTGTCATNTACATCCTTGTTGTAGTTGCTTGNGGCAAAACAAATCTAGCACTTTCNTTAGCTATTCCTTGNTCCAACATGTCATTGTATAATTTTGTTGACTCNTCAAAATGCTTTCTAATTCTAGAATTAAATTCTTTTTTAACNTCCTCAGAAATATCATCAATTGAATTTTGTCTGTTTTTTGTNTCNTGNCTTCTTAGTTCAGGTAAATCTACAGAGTCATTAATAAGATTTTTTTCCGCATATCTTTGGCTAAATTGTTGNTAAGTAAAAGATCTATGNCTTAAAATTTGCGTAGCAATAGCNAGTGTGGTTTGGATTTCAATAGTCATATATGCTTGTTCAAATGGTGACCAATGATAATGTTCTATCATATACTTNAGCAATCCTTCNTANTTTTCATTTTCTTGATTTTTAGGATTNCTCACTCTTGCAATATAAGCNATTGTTTCTTCTGCTTTTGGCGTTATTGATACTAATTTAGCAATATTCATAATAAATANAGTATATATTATTTTATATTATCAAATTAACGGGATTTTCCAAATTATTTTTTAATTCTGCTATAAATAATGCTCCNGCAGCTCCATCNGTAACCCTATGATCAGCAGATAAACTTGCATGCATAATATTAGAAACAGATATACTNTCATCNACACCTACAACAGGNGTTTTCTTAACTGATCCTACTGCNAGCATAGAAGTTTGAGGTGGTAAAATTATTGCCAAGAAATTATTAACNTC
Organism: Chloroflexota bacterium; assembly: GCA_002711005.1. GTDB lineage: Bacteria > Chloroflexota > Dehalococcoidia > Lucifugimonadales. The sequence goes on along the minus strand of PAHZ01000012.1, from coordinate 22,289 downwards.
AAACATCCCTAAATTACTTATAGAAAAAGTTCCTTTGGTGTATTCAGCACTTGTTAATTTACCATTCTTGGTTCTTTCNACTAAGTCTTTTGTTGAATTAGATATATCCTTTATATCTTTGTCATTNCAACCAATAATGGCAGGAAGAATCAAACCATCATCAAGAGCTATCGCNATAGAAATATTTATTTCGTCATTTGTAATTACNGAATTNTTTTCATATCTACTATTGAAAATCGGATATTTTTTCAATGTTTCTACAGCCGCTTTGATTATTAAATCATTGATACTAATTTTAATATTCTGNNTTTCTAATTTTGAATTAATTTGAGATCNNATTTCTAAAGCTTTATCCATATTAATTTCTGTAGAAAGGTAATAATGAGGAACTTCCTGTTTACTTCTTTGAGTTACTCTTGCAATTTGCGCACGCATCTTATTACTTTCNTGTGGATTATTTGATTGNGAAGTANTNTTGTCATCGGATTTTGGAGNAATTGNTTNAGGTGGNGCAACTTCTACTACTTCTTCAGATTTGCNACCNTCNATAATATTCATNACATCAGATTTAACTATCCTACCTCCNGGNCCNCTTCCTGATACATCTTTTAAATCAATGTTNTTNTCTTTAGCCAANACCTTTGCTAANGGAGAAGCTTTTATCTTANTATTTGATGATTCANTNCTTACTGATTCTTCAATNNGAGGTTCAGCAGNTNCTTCTTCAGGTTCANCAGNTACTTCTTCAGGTTCAGCAGTTACTTCTTCAGGTTCAGCAGTTACTTCTTCAGGTTCAGCAGATCCTTCTCCAACAATAGCTATAGCATCACCTACATTAACTTTAGTTCCTTCTTCAACTAAAATTTCTTGTAAAGTTCCTTCAGCGTATGANTCAAATTCTACTACAGCTTTATCAGTTTCNATTTCGGCTATAGGATCTCCTATATTAACAGACGAGCCTACTTCTTTAAGCCACTTAACAACNACACCNTCTTTCATNTCNTACCCCATTTGAGGCATGTTAAGTTCTTCTGCCAAATTATAACCNCCTATAAACCAATTAAATCATTAATTCTNTTNAAAACTCTTTCNGTATTTGGAACAACTTGNTCTTCTAAATCAGCACTGTAAGGCATAGGAATNTTCATGCTGTTTACTACTGAAATTGGAGCNTCTAAATCATCAAAACAATTTTCTTGAATAACTGAACTTATATANGCCCCAAATGATCCAGTTTCCCAATACTCATCTAATATTACTACTTTATTAGTTTTTTTAACAGAATNAAATATTAATTCAAAATCAATAGGGTTTAAAGTTCTAAGATCAATTATCTCGCACTGAATATTTTTTTCTTTTAGNTTGCTAGAAACATCTTGGGCAACAGGGATCATTCCAGACCATGCAATTATAGTTAGGTCCTCTCCCGATTCGAGAATCTTTGGAATNCCAATAGGAGTTTCATAATATTGATCTGGTACTTCTCCGTTTACTCCATATAACATTGAATGNTCAACAAAAATAATTGGATTGTTNTCATTTACAGATGATCTTANCAAACCTAANGCATCATTCGGATTAGAAGGAGCNACAACTTTTAATCCAGGTACAGAAGCATACCATCCTTCAAAGCTNTGAGAATGNGTAGCTGCTAATCTNCCACCNGCTCCAGTTACTGTTCTGATAATTATGGGAACACTCAATTGNCCATCTGACATATAGTGCATCTTAGCTGCATGATTAACAATCTGATCAATTGCNAATAATGAGAAATTTATTGTCATAATCTCCACAATAGGTTTCATTCCAACCATAGACGAACCTATCGCAGCTCCAACAAAACCAGATTCAGANATTGGAGTGTCCATAATCTTTTCTGGTCCATAATCTTTAAATAGATCTTTGGTAACCGCATAAGGNCCACCATACATCCCTATATCTTCTCCTATTAAAAANACNNTGTCATTTGTATCAAGNGCTTCTCTTAATCCTTTTGCAAGTGCTTGTCTCAAATTCATTTCAGGCATTTTATAAACTCATTTACTCACTAATTATTATAAATTTTATCTGCTGCGACATTCATNTCAGGGAATGGNCTATTTTCTGCAAAATCTAAACATTCTTTTATAACTTCTTTTACNTCTTGATTAATCAATTCAGNTTCCTCTTTNCTTAAAATGTTGTTNGTAAAACAGTNCTGTTTAAATAATTCAATAGGNTCTTTTTCTTTTTGCCATTGTTGAACTTCCTCATNCTCTCTNTACTCTGANGGNTCAGCCATNGAATGTCCTCTGAATCTNTATGTCATTGCTTCGATCAATATTGGACCACTTTCATTTCTTATTTTATCGATAGCTTCTCGTGCTGAGTCCCTAACTGTNACTACGTCCATACCATCTATCTTGGTNGANGGCATNTTNTATAAATCNGCAAATTTGTANAACATCTCAGGGTTNGCAGAAGATCTTTTNACATGTGTNCCCATTCCATATTGNTTNTTTTCCAAATAAAATATTATTGGTAATTCCCATAAAGCAGCCAAATTCATTGATTCATGAAATTCTCCTTCATTCACAGCGCCATCTCCAAAGAAACACATTACCAATCCTTTTTTCTTCTGTTTCTTTATACCCAAAGCAATCCCAACTGCTATTGGCAAATGTCCTCCTACAATCGCATGTCCTCCCATAAAGTTCAAATTAGAATCAAAAAGATGCATAGAACCACCTTTTCCTCTACTTGTTCCATCAACCTTGCCGTACAATTCAGCCATGGCTTTATTTGGGTCCATTCCTCTTGCTAAAGCATGACCATGATCTCTGTAATGCGTAATGATATAATCATCTTGAGAAAGCTCCGAAATTGATCCAACTGCAATAGCTTCTTCACCGATATACAAATGCAAAAATCCTTTTATTTTCCCTTGCATGTACATTCTTCCACAAGCTTCTTCAAATTGCCTAATCTTAAGCATTTCAAACAAATATTTTTTTGCTATTTTTTTATCCATAAAAGTAATTTATTATTATATGTGTATCGCGCTGCCAAGTGAACCAAGTGCTGATTCTTTTAATATTTCTGAAATAGTTGGATGTGGATGTACTAAATCTCCTATTTCTTTAGAAGAGCCTTCAAGTAATTTCAATATCCCAATTTCACCTAACAACTCTGATACATTAGATCCTATAAGGTGTGCTCCTAATAGTTCTCCAATTTCTGAATCGAAAATTAGTTTTGAAAAACCTTCAGTATCTCCCAATCCCAATGCTTTCCCACTTGCAGCCAGAGGAAAAGTTCCTGTTTTTATTTTATATCCTTTTGCTTTAGCTTCTTCTTCTGTTAATCCTATACTAGCAACTTGAGGTTCACAATATATAGCTCTAGGCATATCTAAGTAATCTTCTATTGGCTCAGGATTTAACCCAGCAATTTTCTCGATAGCAACAACTCCTTGATGAGAAGCCACATGTGCTTGTAAAAGTTTTCCTGTAACATCACCAATGGCATAAATATTACTAATATTAGTATTCATATACTTATCAATTTTAATCCATCCGTTTTCTGACTCAACACCTGCATCTTCAAGACCTAAATTATTAGTATTTGCTTCAGCACCAACTGCAACCATCAAAATATCAAATTCCATCGCAGATTCTTCACCGTCTACAGACAAGTTTGCTAAAACAGATTTGTCTGAAACTTCAATATTGTTTATTTGAGTTTTAGNTAATATNTTNATTCCCTTTTTTTCATACAATTTAGTTAATTCTTTACTTACATCNGAATCTTCTTTATTGAGTATACGATCAGCAAGTTCAATAATAGTAACNTCACTNCCATATGCATTNAAAATATAACTNAATTCAATACCAGTTGCACCNCCTCCNACTATNGCAATTTTTTTAGGAACATCTTTTAATTCTAATGCTTGCCTACTTGTTATAACTCTTTTCTCGTCAATTGGCATGTTNGGAAANTCACGGAAATTTGATCCTGTAGCTAGAATAATATTATCNGCAGTTATTATTTTATCTGCATTTTGTAATTTGATTTCATTACTNCTNTTTAANGTTGCNGTATCAGANATTANATCNACTTTATTCTTTTTTAACAAAAATCCAACGCCTGAAGTNAATTTTTTAACNACTTTTCTACTTCTTTTTACNGCTTCAGAAAAGTCNGGNGTGAAATTGTCTATCTGAATACCAAATTCTTTTGAATTTTTTANCAAATTCAAAACTTCAGCGTTTCTTAGTAATGCTTTAGAAGGAATACANCCCCAATTAAGACATAANCCTCCAACGGTATCTTTTTCAATTAAAGAAGTTTTTAACCCCAATTGTGCTGCTCTTATTGCAGCTACNTATCCGCCTGGTCCTCCNCCNATTACTACTACTTGATAATCATTCAATTAAACACCTGCTTAAATTTAAAGATATATTATAACAAAAAATNAAAAAGAACTTTTTTCNAATTTTTCTTTNGTTGATGAAANATGTAATATAAAATATAAACAACTTTATTGNTAATTCAATTGATAATTCAATNTTTATAGAANCTCATGATTAAAATTGTTCATAATAANAAAATAGACAANTCTCCTCATAANACNTACTNNAANACNNTAATAGATTCANAATCNGGATGNAAAAACTTAATTCAAAGCATNNTNTATTTAAAAGATAATTCAGTAATCTTTAATAAAACTCAAAAATCACAAAAAATTGCTTATATTTTAAGTGGGAANATATCGCTGATNACTGANCAAAAAANNAATGAATTAATATTAGAATCTGGNACAGCATTTTTAATTGATCAAAATNTAAAATTNGAAATAAAAAATTTAGCANCTGATTACTCATCAATATTAATAATACAAAGNCCTCAATTTGAAGACCAACACTTAAAAAAAGCTAAAATCAAACATAATTCNCAATTAATACCTTTTGTAGATAAAAAANATCAGCAACCATTGCCNGCAGGNAAAGACAGATATTTTAAATTGTTAATTGACCCAAAATTNGGATCTAAATATGTCACNCAGTTTTTAGGNTATATNAAAAAAGTAAAAGCTCCTTTTCATGAGCATACATACGAAGAAGTGATTTATATAATAAAAGGAGAAGGAATTGTACATTANGATGANAAACAANCAACAATCAAAGAAGGTAACAGTGTATATTTACCNCCAGGNACTATGCACAGATTAGAAAATAAAAATNCAAAANTAGAACTTGAACTTNTAGGAGTTTTTTGTCCCGCGGGAAGCCCNGCNGACAAAAAAGAAAANCCAAATGAATCTTAAAAATAATTATCATTGGGTTATGCTTATTTTAATGTGGAGTGTATATACNTGCTTTGGTTTAGTTAGTGGGTCATTATCTCCNATTTCTCCACTGTTAATTGACAAATTAAATCTTACTTACACAGAAATGGGAATAATCTTAGGATTTTGGCAATTTATNTATATATTTACTGCAATACCTACTGGAACAATCATAGATAAATGGAAATTAAAAAAATCNGTNTTAATTGGCATTATAGTNATGTTGATTTCTATGATTACAAGAGGTCTGGCTNTAGATTTTTATACNTTAATGNTATCNGTTGCTCTNTTTGGTTTTGGAGGCCCNATAGCATCNTCNGGATCTCCNAAATTAGTNGCAACATGGTTCAAAGATTCAAANAGAGGAATAGCTTCGGGAATTTATACTACNGGACCNGTAATTGGAAATGCTATAGCTTTTGCGACCGCNGCAAATATTACTCTGTATTTTAATAATTGGAGAATGATTTCCTTNGTTTACGGTATAGTTTTAGTTTTTGTAATGTTTGTATGGATNATATTTTCAAAAAACGAAAATTCAACTAGTATCAAANCTTTGCCTTCTAATAAAACTTCATATAAAGAATTATTCAAAATTAAAACNGTAAGAACAATAATGGCATTATCTATTATTTTTTTCTTCATAAATCATTCAATGGGAGCATGGGCTCCTTCNATGCTNATAGACAAAAATTTCAGNATAACCCAAGCNGGNTATATAACTTCTATTTGTACAATAATAAGCTTACTNTCNCTNATATTAATAACATCTTTNTTCCCTAAAAGTAAAAGGAAAGAAGCNATTATCTATATTCTTGNAATTTGCTCNATTGGATGTATTGGAATAGGGTTTTCGTCAGGATATTTGTTAATTGGNTCAATTCTATTAGTAACAATTTTCAAAATAGCTCTTATGCCCTTATCTACTTTAATNTTAATGGAACACAAAGATATAGGGCCTCAAAAAATTGGNACAGCAGCTGGAATGTTTTTTGCATCNGCAGANATNGGAGGGTTTGGAGGTCCATTTATTATAGGANTATTAAGAGAACTTACTNATTCTCATCAAANAGGNGGAATTTTTAGCGCTTTTTTGTGTNTTGTNGGAATAATATTTTCTTTCAGNTTGGATAANAAACAAAATGATATACCCAGGACAATTAAAAAATCCTAGATTTAGAAAATTATGGCTTTCNGATAGTTTGATATCTATNTCAGACCAAATTGAAATGCTAGTAATGTCATGGGTAATTATCACCAAAACAGAATCTGGNTTAATCTTAGGAATATACACTGCCATTAGATTTTTCAGTACTATATTNGCCCCATTTATAGGAGGAATAATAGATAATTTCAACAAAAAAAATAGCTTNTTAACTTCAAGATCTTATATGNTATTNCATTCTTTAATATTTTTATTTATTTCTTANATTAANCAATTAANTACCTATANAATTATATTTATCACATTTTTTTANGGGNTTGCNCGAACTTCTGACAGAATTTCAAGAGAATCTTTAACACAATTATTAGTGCCCAAAAANGATCTACGAAATGCCTCAGGTATTNTNAGATCTACNATGGATTTTTCAAAAATTATNGGTCCAATANTAGGAGCATGGATATATTCANATTANGGNATAACTGAAACTTATATTTTNATAGCATTGNTGTATATAATTTCAATAATTATAATTTTGCCTATCAAAATAGAAGGNATAAATAAAAAATCTNTTNATATCATAACTGAAATTAAAATAGGNATTGTCTATTTAANAGAAAGTAAAATTTTAATNTCAGTNATTCTTGCAGCNGGATTGGCTAATCTAATCCTATTTACCCTNCCTCAAGCATATCTCCCTTTTATTATTAAAGATATAGTGAANGGNAATGCGTCNGATTTAGCAATGTTTAATGCTTTTCTNGCATTAGGNGCATTAGCNGGATCTCTNTTACTAGCNACTAAAAATCTGTCAAATAATCCNGGNAAATTGATTTTCNTATCTTTATTTTTATGGCACTGCATTATGCTTGCTACAAGTATTGTANAAAATAAATTATTATTATCACTTATACTATTCTTATANGGAATTGCNGGATCAATATCAATGATTAGCATGGCNGTACTAATNCTNAGTATTGCTNAAAAAAATATGATNGGAAGAATTATNGGTATAAGACAATTNGCAATATTNACATTGCCAATAGGNTTAATAATTAGNGGGTATCTNATTGATATCATNGGGATAGTAATCTCATTNCAAGTTGTAACTATTTCNGGNTTGATATTAACTCTGATTTTGACGTATAAATCAAAAAATCTAATCATGTATAGAAATAACAATTAATTTTATTGAAGATTNGATATATAAAGTTGTAAGCTAGAATTAATTAAAATAGGAACGGAGAATTTTATGTCNGATTTATCTAGATCTGTAGCAATTGTCGGAGTTGCTGAGTCAGATGAAATTGGNAAAATAGAAAACAAATCTAATTTACAGTTACATGCCGAAGCAGCTTACAATGCTATCGAAGATGCTGGAATGGAAGCCAGTGATATNGACGGAATAATAACAGCAGGAACTTCAACNTTAAATACTGCTGAATTTATGGGATTAACTAACATTAAATATACAGATTCTACTGCTGTTGGAGGATCTTCTTTTGAAATACATATTGCTCANGCNATGGCTGCNATAAACGCAGGCTACTGTGAAACAGTATTNGTAACTCATGGAGAAGCNGGAAGAAGTGCAAGAAATAGACCTGGTCCAAANCTGTCAGATCCNGCTAGNCAATACGAAATTCCTTATGGATTTATTGGAATGCCAATNAACTATTCTATGGCTTGCATGAGATATATGCATTTATATGGAGAAGAAAGAACTAGGCAAGCATTNGCTGAAATTGCTGTTTCAACNCGAAAATGGGCATTAAAAAACCCTAANGCTTATATGAAAGATCCTATGACTTTTGATGACTATCATGANTCAAGATGGATTTCATGGCCATTTCATNTGTTTGACTGCTGTNTAGTTACAGANGGNGGAGGAGCGTANATTGTTACNAAAAAAGAAATAGCTANTACTTTACCAAAAAAACCAGTTTGGGTNCTTGGNGTATCNGAGGGTCATGATCATGGAATTATATCTCAGATGCCTGACTTAACAAGNACAACAGCTAGAAACACNGGTCCTGCTGCTNTNAAAATGTCAGGNTTAACTCATGATGATATAGACNTAGCGATGATTTATGACTCNTTTACATATACTGTTTTAGCAACACTAGAGAGTTTAGGTTTTTGTAAACCTGGAGAAGGTGCAGATTTTGTAGCTAATCAAAGAACAGCACCTGGNGGAGATTTTCCTATGAATACAAACGGAGGAGGATTATCATATTGCCATACTGGGATGTATGGAATGTTTTTGGTTCTTGAAGCTGTTAGACAGCTAAGAGGTGAGACAGGAGAACGNCAACTCGAAAATCCNAAAACATGTCTTATAAATGGTACTGGAGGTGCTNTGTCATCTACAGGAACTATAATTCTAGCAATTGATTAATTAAGGAGTTTAAAATGGCTAACGATTANAAAAAACCTATACCAAGTCCTCANGGAGAATCTGANTTTTACTGGGAAAAAGCTAANCAAGAAGAATTATGGCTAAGAGAATGTCCAGTCAATGGTCCTTANTTTTATCCAAGGGATATTTCACCTGGNGCGATGAGAAAGGATACAAAATGGATAAANGCTTCAGGAAAAGCAACTTTATTTACATTTTCAATAGTAGAAAGAGCNCCTCATCCTGGATTTGTTGATGATGTNCCATTTGTTACTGCAATTGTTGAACTAGAAGAAGGNCCNCTAATGCCTACNAATATCGTAATGGACANTCCNNCNCCTGAAAAATTAAANATTGGAATGCCNCTGGAAGTAGTTTTTGAACATATTAATGAAAAAATAGCNTTACCTAAATTTAAACCTGTATAACTAAGCTAATCTAGNTTTTTTAAAACTGTAAATGGGAAAATTCCCGTAAAATGNTCATCACTCCATANAAATTGCAGNGCNTATTTNCCAATNTACATAAAGTCTTCTAATACAATATCGCTAGAAACAGATGTGGGTTCCAATATACGTTTCCCAGACCACTCTTCCTCACAATTAGCACAACCACAATTAATTCTCAAATCTCTAGCTGTANAGATTNTAATTTCGTCNCCNAAATCNATTTCTAATTCTTTTCCTTCATTTATTATTTTTACTGCTTTAACCATATTAATATATTTTTGAAATACAATTGTTTAAAATATTATAATCNTCAGANTAATTGTTACAATCATGNAATTCTAATAATGAATTCATAATATGATANTTATGATCTAANTCTGNATTACGAGTAATTAAAAAATTCTTATATTGTTCTANTGCCATTTTAGCATTGTCAACATTNCCAAACCATAAATNCANACCTNCTAATGTTGAATANAAATGNCCTCTGCTAGGNCCTANATCAATTGCCNTTTTTATATANTNNTCACTTTTAATTATATACTCTTCTCTTTTAGTTTCAGANGGAGTGTGTTTTGCTTTTTCAAAGTACAAAATNCCTGTTCTCGCGTAAGGTTTCCAATATTCAGGCTGAGNNCTNACTGCATCTAATGATACAGAAAGNGCNTAGTCAGAAAATCCTTCATTTATNGGAGTTGGCATTTTTGTAANAGANTCAACTCCNTCATTNACAATATAAGCACGAGCAATATTAGCCANAGGNGGNAAAAGCTCAATNGCTTNATCTANATTGTNATATTTTTCAGNCAACTGNTTGTCTAATNCTTCTATATTTTCTTGANTAANATTAATTTTNTACTCTCCATAATNCCATATTAAATTAGCTGCACGAAATATTTTAAATTCAACATTAATAATAATTANAGGAATAAGAATAATTACAAANGCNGANATTATTCTTTTATTTCTTNGTAACACAGAATANNCTATATCTTTAAANANATTGAGNTTTTTAATTCGTAAATAAGAAGGNGATTTTATAGAGTAATTAGCAATAACCATCATNAGAAGNACTAATAAATAACTTTCATGAAAATCNAACCAAAACAAGTGATGAACGTAATATCCAATAAAAAATACAGNAATTATAAAATTCAAGTTATTAATCTTCAAATCNTATTTTTTGAAATTNAAATTTGAATTTTTTATAGAACTTAGAACAACATTTAATTTTAAATANAAATAAAAACNAAATACAAATATACCACCTGTAGCCAGNATATTTGTTAGTACATTNTGAGCATTATCCATTTCAAAANTAGTAACGTGGCTAGGAATTGAAAATTTATTGTATGGCAGTTGAAAATTAGACATTCCATANCCAAATATTGGTTTTTCTANTAGTGCATTATATACAACNTTCAAATTACCTANACGTGTAAANANNCCTAANTCATCNNCNCNTNCATTANTAGAATTNGTANNNTAAATTANACTTTGCAATTCTATCAANTATTAATTTNTCTANATCAGTNAATAAAGANATTNNTACTAAACCAAAAAGANAAGTAGNGATANNAATAAAAATTAANNTNAAATTATTTTTATTAAATATANTTNTNCTCTTTACGAATAANAGTAAAAAGAAAAATGNTGTTCCTGCTACAGATCCTAANAATGCTGATCTNGAAGAACTAATCATNANAGAGTAAATAATAAAAANNAGACNAATCNAAACATANAGAAAATAAATAANATGTTTNGATTTGTTAGATAAATTTNCTAATGAAANNAAATCANAAANGNCATGCATGAAATCTCTNCTTAACATNCATAATCCTATNANATAAATCATCATNAAATANAGTCCTGCATANCCTGGGTTTCCAAAAGTNAAAACTACCCTGGANGAATCCTGCGTATCCAGGCATATCAAACTNNAAAATAGAATNGAATTCCANTACATAAAATAGCGCTANAACAANNCCTCCAAAAAATATAAATANTAAAATNNTATANAATTTTTCNGGGGTATTTAACATACCAGACAAAATAAAAAAGAGNATTANTGTATGAATATGCCAGTATAATCCATTCATNCTTTGNTAATCAGACCAAAAACTATTACTAAAATNANNTCCCATAAAAGAGCTNATAAAATATGCAGCAATATAAATAAAATACATCCAAAATACAAAATTTAATTTNGGTTTGTACTGTTTATANAAATTTTTACTTAATAATATCCCNANNANATATNTAGNTAATAAAATCCAATTAAGTGTATGTATCCANAGAGCTTTGGGGANTGTATANGGNTAAAANANATTGAAAGAAACAACAAAAGGAGCNGAAAATATAGCTAAAATNCCNANAGTCATAAATAAGTTNAAATAATATTCTAAATTATANGAAGANTTAGATTGTTNGCTATCAATGGAATTTGAAGATTGCTTTTTAAATTGTTTTAAAGAAGTACTCAATATAGTAAATTTAATAATTATATCTATTACATTATATAACCAATGAACCATAACTACCTTGAGATTATGGTTAAATTAATTTAATATTTATCCACTTACATGTAATTTTATCCACGAATTTTAACTACTTATCCACAATTCAGTATAAAATTTACAAGATAATAATNTNATGTATTTATTAACACTAAATTAAATTCTGCATAATCAATACAAGAAAATAAATTACGTAATNNGGNGTANTAATGAATAAAAATTTNTTATCAATNGACGATTGGGATAACAAAACACATANAGAATTNTTANATTTAACTAATGAAATTAAAGAAGGGAAATATAATAAAGTTNTATCTGAAAAAAANATTAGCTTAGTATTTGAAAAAGCATCNCTAAGNACACGTGTATCATTTGAAGTAGGTATNAAAAAATTAGGNGGAAATACAATTTATCTNAACAATGATGACATNGGATTAGGCAAAAGAGAAAGTGTTACTCATATAGCAAAAAATCTAAATAGATGGGTTGATGGAATTGTAGCAAGAGTATATTTACANTCAACATTAATTAATTTCACACAAAATACANATGTACCTGTNATNAANGCTCTTTCAGATCTTGAGCATCCATGCCANGCACTAGCAGATATGTATACAATTTATAACCAATTTTCAAAGTTTCAAGATTTAAATTTTGTTTATGTTGGCGATGGAAATAATATTGCNNCAAGTTTATCATTAATTNCAGCTAAATTAGGATTAAATTTTACATACTCTTCTCCCAAAAAATATCAAATTCCTNCAGNAATTTTTAATAAAGCAAAAGATATAGCAAGCATAANTGAGTCTCAAATGAATTGGATTGAAAACCCAGAAGANGCAGTTAAAAATGCAGATNTTATATATACAGATAAATGGGTAAGTATGGGAATGGAGAANGAAGAAAAAATACGNTTGTCTGATTTTAAAGATTATCAAATAAATAAAAANNTGNTTTCTAGAGCNANCAAAGAAGTACTGATNATGCATGATATGCCAGCTAAAGAAGGTGAGGAAATANAGTTTGGNATTATAGATTCTGATATTTCTTTAGCTTATGAACAAGCAGAAAACAGNCTNCACTCACAGACTGCCTTATTACACAAATTATTTTCATAATTGGATTTATTTTGAAANATTTTACTATNGCACTTATCGGCAGACCAAANGTTGGTAAATCTACTNTGTTTAACAGATTAATTGGAAAGAAAAAAGCAATTGTTAGCACAATNCCNGGNACAACANGAGATAGAATCACAGGAGAANTAGAGGTTNATAACCAAAAAATAAATGTTACAGATGTNGGAGGGTTTACAGAAGATCAGATAGACGAATTTNCTNTNGAAATAAAAGAACAAATCGAATATTCNTTAAATAATTGTGATCTCATAATAATGATTGCTGACGGGAATGANGGAATATCTNCAACNGATAAAAANATNGCTCANATAATAAGAAATTCTAATAAAAATTCGCTATTAGTAATNAATAAGATAGACAATATCCAAAAACAATATAATATAAACGAATTTTACGAACTCGGATTTGATGAGATTATAGGAATTAGTGCTTATCATAATCTAAATATAGATTTACTAGTTGATAAAATTATNAAANAAATACCTGATATAAATAATCTGAATTNGGATANGATAAAAAATCAAATAAAACTTTCAATAGTAGGAAGACCTAATACAGGNAAATCCACTTTATTTAACAANCTTTACGGAAGTAAGAGATCTATTACTAGTAACATACCAGGAACTACGNGAGATAGTATTGATTATGATATAACTATATCTAATCAAATGTACAATATTGTTGACACTCCAGGNATAAGAAGAAGNGGGAAAATTGACAATTTTATCGAACAAGTAAGTGTAAGTAAAGCAATTGATTACATCTCAGAATCNGACGTNAGTATNCTNNTAATAGANAGTACTGAACCTGCTACTAATCAAGATTCCCAAATAATCAAAACCATTCTTAACTCAACTGANGGAATAATTGTAGCTATAAATAAATCAGATCTTATAAAAGAAAATGATTTAAACCAAAATGGGATTGAAAAAAAAATCAGAGAAGAATTTAAATTCTTAAAATTTGCACCAATGATGTTCATTTCTGGGTTNAATGGAGCCAATTTAAATAAATTATTGAATATAAGNAATACGATTTACTCCAGATCAAAAGTCATACATGAAGAAAATGATTTAAATAATTTTATAATGAGTAAAATTGCGCAAAATTTACCTAAAAACAAACCNGGCCANACTCTACACATATACGGCATCACACAGCATAATATTTATCCAAATGTTTTCGAATTAACTGTTAACAATCCAAAATATGTGCATTTCTCATATAAAAGGTATTTAGAAAATGTAATTAGAGAAAATTTTGATTATGAAGGTGTTATCATAAAACTGTTTTTCAGAAGTAGGAGAAAAAAATAGAATATTTTATATACATATTGATTGGTTATACAATTGGATCTNTCCCTTTTGGNTACATATTAACTAAAATTATTTCAAGTAAAAATTTACTNGAGATTGGAAGTGGCTCTACTGGTGCNACAAATGTAACTCGNGCTCTAGGACTAAAAATTGGAATAATAGTTTTTTTATTAGATTTTTGCAAGGGTTTTNTTTTGGTNCTAGTATTAAAACAAACACTAGATAACAATCTTCTTATTGCATTTACAGCCTCATCAATTATAATTGGACACTGTTGGCCAATATTTTTAAAATTTAAAGGAGGAAAAGGAGTAGCTCCTGGGGTTGGAACATTCACTGCACTAGCCTACGAAATTGTATTAATACCAACAATCATGTCACTCATATTTATTTATAAAACAAAAACAGCTTCTATAGGATCATTAATAGGAATTGTTTTCTCATTTATACCCTTCGTAGTACTGATAATTTTAAACATATATGAAATAGAATATNTAATATACTATCTAGTAAGTATTTCCGTTATTTTAATTAGGCATAAGGAAAACATTAATAGGTTAATAAATAATAATGAAAGATCATTTTAAATTATCTGANATCACTGTTGTTGGAAACACAACGTGGGGNCAAGCCCTATCNTATTTAATTCAAAAAAAAAATAAAAAAGTTACTATTCTATGTAGAGATTCTAAAGAAACAANAAACAGATCTAATAGAATAGACAAATCCCACCCNCTATCTGACAAAATATCATTAANCGCTAACACTTCANCAATTCTAAACAAGTCAAATCTTTTGATACTTACATTTCCTTCGCAAACAACTAGGCAAAATCTACAAATTCTAAAGCCATACATCACTTCTGAGCATAATTTTCTTATAGCATCAAAAGGAATAGAAAAATCAACAGGTAAACGTATTTCAGAAATAATTTTGGAAGAATTACCAAATTCTAAAAAAGAAAATATTGCAGTTCTTTCCGGCCCNAATCTNGCTAAAGAAATTTATAACGGAAAATCAACAAGCTCAGTTATAGCTTCAAACAATACATATTTAATTNAAGAGTTAAGAAATATAATCGAATCTGATAATTTTAAGATTTATTCTTCAAACGATATGATAGGCGTTGAACTTGGTGGTGCATTAAAAAACATAGTAACTTTAGGAGCAGGAATTTGTGATGGATTAAGCCTAGGTAATAATNTAAAAGGAGCATTCATTAGTATAGCTTTCAGTGAAATAGTTCAAATTGCTACAAAAGCTGGNGCTAATCCAATAACTATAAGTGGCCTCTCTGGATTAGGTGACACGCTAGCNTCATCTTATAGTCCACTTAGTAGAAATCGATCTGCAGGAGAATTAATTGGGNAAAAANATTCTATAAATTCTCTCAAAACAAAAATTAATAATGTNATTGAAGGTATAGATACTTTGTACGGTGCCAAACAACTATCAGNTAAAATTTCACACNATGCTCAATTTATCGATCTNATGATCAGAGTATGCACTCAGCAAACAGATCCAATGAGTTTAATAAAAAATACAATTGGAGAAATTGAATAAAATATTAGCTTAATTGATTAACAATATTGCCAACTGATACTATTGCTGCTGTTTCTGTTCTTAACACTCGACTTCCTAAACTAACACTTATAAAATCATTCTGTTTAGCAAATAAAATNTCTNTATCATGATATCCNGANACNGGNCCAATAAATATGGAAATNTCTGACACTTTATGTTGNTTCAAATAAGNTTTGTCNATTTTGTTCAAATGANAATTTGATTCGAATTCATTACAAAATATTTTNAAACCTTTTGNATTTAAGCACGCAGTTTCAAAATCAATAANATTTTCTAATNCCATTATTTCNGANCGGAAACTNTGTTCACTNGATTCTAAAATAATATTGTTCCATCGTTCTTTTTTAGNAGATGAAACAGATTTTATTTTACATTTTTNAGAAATTACAGGAAAAAAATTTTTTACTCCTAATTCCGTAGNTTTTTGTATAATAAGNTCCATTCTTGANGACTCNACTAAAGATTGGTATAAATGAATATTNGTATTCAATTCNCCATCGTATTCGAAAACTTCATCAACTANNCCANNAATTTCAGATTTNGANACATNAGTCAAAANTACTTTNTATTCTTTTTTGTCTCCATTAAATAAAAATATATAATCTCCNGATCTTTTTTTTAATACTCTAAAAATTTGATGAATNAAATGACTTGGAANTTTTATTTTTTCTCCNNTNATCAATTCTTTATGATAGNAAAATCTTAGTTGATTATAAATGAATTTATTTTGCTTCATTTTTCACCATCCTTACNCATGCCCANCCAGCTTCTAATTTAGTTGATACAATATTAAATAAATNAGAATATNTANTAGTAATCTGANTTTCGTCNTCAGTCTTAAANCCTGAAANAATCAAATTACCATTTAGATNTAACATTTTATAAATGGTNTTNAGATTATTTAACAAAAATAATTTACTAACATTTACGTATATTGTGTCAAANANAANANANGTATTATAGTTCTCAAAATCAGATTGAATNAGATCAATCTTTTCATTAAGTTTATTTAANCNAACATTATANTTTGCATTAGATAANGCCATATCATCNCTNTCTANNCCTATNCATTTANTAGCNCCAAAAAANGTNGCTGCAATGCTTAAAATACCTGAGCCTGTACCTATNTCTAAAACAGTTTTATTNTTAATTTNCTGCAATTCCANTAANCACANTTTGGTTGTCGGATGTTTACCTGTTCCAAAACCCAATCCTGGTTTAACAATCATATTTGAATATGATGNATCNATATTATTTTTTTNANTTTCAGGATGAATCATTATAGAACCTATAGTTAAAGATTCATAAGAATTATTGAAATAAGTANTCAACATTTCTTCAGTTAATAATTGAATATTAATGTCTATNTTGGGGTCCAAATGCTTTAGTAATTTAACACCTATAGAAATATATTCAATTTCAGAGTTTGGAATATTTCCCTCAATCGAAAGTTCAATTTTTGTCCTNTTATGATCATCNTTNCCGAATGATGAAAAATAAATATTACCTTTTGAGTATTTTGAAAACAATTCTGTAACTGGCTCTACNTATTCATTTANGGTGTTTACAGATAACACTGTCCATTTTGGATTAGAATTAATGTTAATCTCTCTTTAGTTTAAGAAAANGTGTCTTTAATTTTATTTTTTAACCAGTCAGATACATTTTTTTTCGTGTCATCTTCNGTAATCTGTTGAATTTNTTTATATAATTCAGTTTGTTCTTTATTCAATTTTTTNGGAATNTTCACATTNACAGTGACTAANTGGTCACCNCGCTTATTTTTTTCTCTGACATCTACAATNCCTTTTCCTCTAATCCTAAANACCTGNCCTGATTGNGTTCCTGGTGCTATAGTTAAGTTTTCTTCNCCTTGAATNGTAGGAATACTGATTGTACCNCCTAATACTAAAGTNGGTATGTTTAATTCAATTGTCATTTGAATATTGTTTCCNGATCTTTCAAAGATATCATGCTCTTCAACTTTNACTAANACATANAAATCACCATTTTCGCCTCTTCCAATTCCTGGTTCNCCCTCTCCTTGTAATCTTATCTGCATNTTATCNTCAATTCCNTGTGGGATAGTAACGAATAAGTTTTTATTGCTTTTAAATCGACCTGCTCCTTTACAAGTTTGACATTTAGAATCATGAGATTCACCAGTTCCACTACAAGTCTGACAACTTACAACTTGCGTAAATTGNCCAAACATGGTCCGCTGAGCACGCTTTATTTGACCNGTACCATTACAATTCGTACAACTTNNGGGTTTACANCTATCACACGGAAATAATTTTTCAATTGTAATACCTTTTTCACCACCAAAAACTGCTTCTTCGAANGACAAAGTAATTGGATATTCTAAATCNGCNCCNCTATAAGATGCTTTTCTTCCAGAATTTGATTGNGATCCTCCAAAAAAAGCATCAAAAATATCTCCAAATCCTCCAAATCCNTCAAATCCTGCTCCTCCTCCTGATGCTCCTGATACGCCAGCATGCCCAAATTGGTCATATTTCGAACGTTTTTCAGAATCAGAAAGTATTTGATACGCTTCGTTTACTTCTTTAAATTTAGATTCTGCATCTTTTGATTTGTTTCTATCAGGATGATACTCTAATGCTTTTTTTCTAAATGCAGATTTNATTTGCTCATCAGAAGCATTTTTAGAAACACTTAAAATTTCATAATAATCTCTTTTTTCAGACATATAACNACAATAATTAAATATATANNTTAAATTATACTAAATATATATTAATATCTGAATAAGATTAGAAATGTCTGTTCGTTTAATATACCCTCAAACATATAAAAATAAGCAAAATATTTGATATAATATCAAAATATTACCGGATTAAAAAANAAAAATGGAAATTACCCTAACAAATTCAAANTCGCTCAAAATAATTTCAGGTAATTGTACCNTGATTACAAANCCTTCATCTTCTGAAGAATATAATATTGGATTATTCAACGATCCTTCTACAANTATCAATAACAACAAACTTAANGTGTATTCTCCAGGGGAATTTGAAATAGACAACTTTTACATAACATCAGTTGGCTACAAGACGTCTAAAAGTAAAAACAATANNGNTGTATCAGATGATAATAAAGATGATTCNCCTTTACAGCCTTCATTAATGAGTTTCCAAGATGAAAACAATAATCAAAAAACTGCNGAGGATCAAGNCAATACTNACACANCAGGAGANTATTCTATTTATTACATAATTCAGGTTGAAGGAATAAAAATATTAGCTCTAGGTGATAAAGTTATCCCNGGTANTCAAAAAAACAAATTATCTTCAGAAAATCCTAAAATTATTCTNACACCTCATACTAATATAAGTACAGTCGAAAATAATAATTTCAATAAATTAGTTANTGACATAGATTACAGAGTNTTAATAATATCAGATNTNCAAGATTCNTATNANGAAGACCANCTATATGAAAATAGCAGAATAGCATTTGGNGTAAAAGATAAAAGTAATTTAAATAAACTAAATGTAACNTTGAATAACTTACCTAAAGAAAAACGTATAGTACTTCTAAATCAATCTAAATAANNACAGNTATNNTTTATTTCTTTNCTCTCTTNTACGCTGCAAGNGGNANAAGTAAAATTAACGCAAATGATAANAAGCCTGAATAGTTATTATCATTTCTAGCAGATACAAGNGAACATCCNGATCCNGAAGGTTCATNNGAATCGNTTAANTCNGCTACAGGTTGAGTATCTGTTGTTTTTACAGGGGTTTCAACAGGNAANCCNATNAATGCTAAGCTCAATNNCGANNTAACGCTTCCTGATTCATATTTTTCTTTAGTNGGTTCAGATTNAACATCATTNAATGTGAAAATNATAGGTTCACCAATATATTTAACGTCNCCNGGTGATANAACTAAATTNTGGAAAGTNTTGCCATNTATTAAAGCAGGAGCTGAAATATANTCACCNATTTGNGCNTTTAAAANAGCATCAGNTGGAATATTAGCACCNGCTACNACAATGGAACCNGNATATATCGCAGGANAAGCATTTAATNGTTGNNNAGNTTGNNTNGTCNGAGAAGNGGTGTTATTTTGNCCAGGNNTGTTAGATTGNNCATTAGANGAAGATTTAGCNTTTNNCTCNGCTTCTAATTTAGCTTTCGCTTCTGCTTCAGCTTTTAAAGNAGCTTCNTTNGCTGCAGCTTCTTCTTTAGCTTTTNCTANNGCAGCNGCNNNNGCNGCNGCTTCNAATTTAGCTTTCGCNTCNNCNTCAGCTTTNAANGCANCNGCCTTNGCAGCAGCATCTGCTTTTGCTTTAGCAGCNGCAGCTTCAAGTTCTGNNTTTGAAGGAGGTGCAGTNTCAAANTTTANAGNATATCTNAAANTTACTTTAGCACTTTGAAAAGGAATAGTTTGATCNGCNNANTNTTTNCATGGNGANTCNCCACACATAAAAGAAAATTTNACATTTTTACCNACNACNACNGNATCTAANGGNCCAACNGTTAAAGCNATATAGTTACCATCNTTAACTATAGTNGATTGNGATGTAAATAAAACNGAATTNTCTGTATTTAAGATTTGTGCAACTAAAACTTGGTTTTCTGTTGATTTACCATCCTTAGTTGTAACATCACCTGAAAAAACCATCGGTAGAAGTGGAGGTGCTGCGTCTGTGGAGCTTAATGATATATTCATAAAAAATATTAAAGATAATATCAAAGGTGTATATTTAATTAATTTTCTGAATATCATTAAGTAATTCTCCTTCTAAAAAGCAGAGACCTCCCAAGAGGGAGGTCTCTGCATTATTAAACTATTTAAAGTTTAAATCTAAGTTACGGTACCAATGTACCAGCTTTGGTAGCATACAACCAGTAACCTCGTCCAACTTTAATGTTGTTCGATGTGTCATCGGATGCATAACCTGTCCAGGTTCCGTTAGCTGTATCGTATTCGTAAATCTTAGTAACTGTTAATCCAGTTAGGTAAACTTTTACTGTAGCTACGTCAGCGTCATCTTTCTTTGATCCGCTTGTATCAACAGCAGCAACCATGTTCCATCCTACACTTACCGGTATTGTTGGAGGTGTTGGAGGTGTGTCACTTCCAGATGCTCCACCTACTAATGCAGGTATACCAATTTTTAGTGACTGGAAGTCGCTAGACTTAACCCAATAAGCTTTGTGTCCTTCCATGGTTGTTAATGATCCTGCAAAAGCTCCCCAAGCTCCAGCTGTTTTCTCTCTCACAGCCACTTTCCAAGCTCCACCTTCGTATGCGTATACAGTTGATACACCGTTAGCTGTACCTATCACTGTATCTATAGCAGTGTCAGACGGGTTGTTTGGTAAGCTGATTAAGTTCCATCCAGCTTTTAAGCCTAATGTAAATTTGGATCTAGCTTTTACAGTAAATTTATTTGTTGTTTCTGTAGATTTGTTACCAGCTGTATCTGTAACTTGAGCTGTCACAGTCCACTGACCAAGTTCCATATCTGCTGTAGGAGCATATATGAATCTCTTATTATCAGCTGAAGTTAAGTCACCGCTAATATCGGTTGTAACTCCACTAGGACTCTTAAGTGTTGCTTTAGTTACTGTCACAGTTGTGTAAGTATCATCTGCATATTCATCATCGTCAGCAATAATGCTTACATATGGTCTAGCCTTTTCAGTGGAAGTTCCACCTGCAGGGTCGAATGTAAGGGTTGGACCAGCATTATCTATTTCAACAACGTTGGATGCATTTGCATAATGATAAGTAACTTTAATGATAGAAGCTGCTGTTAATGCTTGCCCTACACACATGTTAACTACTTCAGTTTCACCGAAGTTGAAATTAGTAACAGCGTATTCAGTTGAAGCATCAATGTCAGGACAACCATCCGCACTAGATGTAGCGTCTGCAGCTAATGTTAGCGCAACACCATCTACTGATATGGATAAGTCGTCTCCTAGATCACCATCTGCATCCGCGTCAGCTACAGGCCAGTTAGCTAGTTTAATAGCTAATGCAGCAGAAGCTGATTGGTTAGCAGTGATCTGTGAAGAAACATCTTCGTCAGTTACTTTGGTCATACCAGATACTTTAGAATTGGAAGCTAAGTCCACGTTCTTAATCTGAAGACCGTAAATACCTGTGGTAGTACCGCTAAATGGTGAGTTAGCTTGTTTAACAATGAACTTACCAGTTGTTGGTGTTGTCATTGTTACAGCTGCATTTGTTGAAGCAACTGATGTAGTGTTACCACCTGTAATCTTAATTATTGTATTAGAACCACTAAGTTTTTCGGTTGAAGTCCATGTTAATGTTGTAACTTCCGCTGCATCTAATAAGTCTGCAAGCGTACCAGTAGTAATAGTTAATAGTTCGTTTGAAATTTCAGGTTTCTGT
>PAHZ01000011.1 GCA_002711005.1 Chloroflexota bacterium | reverse complement strand
AAGTTCTCCATCTAAAGAATCAATGATTCCTCTGGCTTGTGCAATTCCTTTTACTGATGCTTCAAATGCACCGTCAACATCTTTCAATCCTACTGGTGGTCCAGCATATGTTGCACTGCATATGTTTACCCCAGCTTTGTCCCATAAATCTAAATATTCTTTTTTTGCATCATTACTTTTACTGATTTCCATCGCAGCCATGCTTGAAAGTATTCCTGCTGCTTGATTTCGTTTATATCCTTTTTGTTCTAATTCGTTCAGTTTTATTTTCATATTATTATTAAATAAGAACCCATTTGTTGCAGGTGGTTGTTGAGAATCAATTACTAAAGTTTTGTGATGTAAATCTAAAGCTTCTTCTTTTGACAGTACTTGTTTTCTTTCCATTTGATTATCCTTATTATTTAATTAGTGTAGTATTTAAATCATTTAATTATTAATATATGTCTTAAAATAAATTTGTCAACAAAGGAATTCAAATGTCAGAAAATAATAATAATGAATTTTTCTTGAAATCTAAAATGAGTGTAGACATTAATGTTCCTAATAAAATGAGAGACGGGACAATATTATATTCAGATATATATTCTCCTGAAAAAAAAGGTAAGTATCCTGTATTGTTATCTCGTATTCCTTATGGCAAGCATAAACCACGATATCACTCTTTGTATATGGATCCTTTAAGAGCTGTTCAAAGAGGTTATGTTGTTGTTATTCAAGATGTTAGAGGAAAACATAGTTCCGATGGGGAATTCAATCCTTTTTTTAATGAGTTTAACGATGGTTATGACACTTTGGATTGGATTACAAATCAGGACTGGTGTGATAGTAATATTGGTATGTTTGGTATTTCATATCACGGAGCAACTCAGTGGCTTGCTGCTGCAACGCAACATCCTTCGTTAAAAACAATAATTCCAGGAGTCACTTCTGATTCTTATTATGATAGTTGGACTTATTTAGGTGGTGTTTTACAGTTTTATTGGTTAACTCATTGGACAGTTGGCACTCTTGTTCTTGATGATATAAAAAGGAATCAAGAAGAAATATTAGAAAGAGAAAAATTGTCAAATTGGATAACTCAAAATATTAATTCTAGAAATATAAAAACACCGTTGAGTAATACAGATCTCCCTCCTTTTAAAAAATTAGGGAATTTTTATTATGACTGGATTAACAATGATACTTATAACGAATTTTGGAAAAAGATAAGTCCAAAAGAGTATTTTGATAAAATCAATATTCCCGTTTTTAATATGGGTGGATGGTATGATGGATTTCTAAGAGGTACATTACGATGTTTTGAAGGAATGATTAATTCTTCAGACGAAAATATAAGTGATTCACAAAAAATGATTCTCGGACCATGGACGCATGAACCTATGCCAAAACCTATGGCGGGAGCTAAACATTTTGGAAATAAAGCTTCTGGAGAGTCAATAGATATGCAGGGTATGATGTTAGATTGGTATGATTCTTGGTTGAAAAAACATAATCATAAAAATAAGTTCAGAGTCCAATATTACACTATGTTAGAAAATCAATGGAAGCAATCTTATATGTGGCCTCCTGAAAACACAAAAAAATTAAGGATGTATATACATAGTGACGGAAATGCAGAAAATAATATCAATGGGAATTTGAATTTTGAAAAACCTGGTAAAGAAAAACCGGATGAATTTGTTTATGATCCTACTGATCCTGTGATAACAATTGGAGGAGCTCATTTAGGAGGTATTCCAAGTAGTTTTGAAACTGGAGTTCAAAACCAATCTGAAGTNGAAAANAGACANGATGTACTTACATATACAACTGANCCAATCAANNNATTTTTAGANATTTCAGGAAATGTNTTTGTAAATTTNTATGCAAAATCTAGNGCTGAAGATACAGATTGGACTGCAAGGTTATGTTATGTTGACCATAANAATAATTCATGGAATATATGCGATGGAATAATNCGATCNAGTTTTTCTGAGAGTTTNGAAATNAGAAAAAAAATAGAACCNGAAACTATNACAAAATATAAAATAGATTTAGGTCCTATAAGTATTAAATTAAATCAAGGNATGAAACTTAGATTGCAAATTTCTTCTAGTAANTTTCCTGCTTATGANACTANTACTAACCTAATGCAANTNGANNGAAATGNNANTCCAATTAAATATGTTNTAGCTAATCAATCTNTNTATCATGANAATAAATTTGCTACAAATCTTGAATTTGACGGTTTAATTTAATATTTNTAAGTTTAATTTATTNGTTTTTNTNTTNANNGGNCAACTTTTGTATCTTTTGAAAAANCTATANCTGTTTTTCGCNATNAAATCGTAAAAAANATTAATNATAAAATCAGGNAAAATATTAATNATANNNAATGATTTTGANAATCCTGNAAATTTGTTNACNANTTTTTTTATNGCTTTACTTTTTGTGTAATNCTTGTTTTTNTCAATTACNACNACTGTATCAGGATCTAATTTTAANTTGNAATCTTTTAGTATTTGNATNCCNGTTNTAGATTCCATTGCACAAATNATTATCTTATTATNATTAGGAATTNTATCAAGNATTTTAATTAATACNTTACATAAAGAACANACNCCATCAAACAATATAAGTATTTTATCTTCAAATTCAGTNTTNTTNNTTTTATTCATTATATGATTTNAATAATTCTAATGTTTTTTTTCTTGCTTCATAGTGATCTACTATTTTAGGNNTATAAATTGNTTCATTTGANAACCANGGTTCGTGTGCGAATTTGATTTCAACATTTTGTAATTCTGGTATCCATTTTTTAATGAAGATAGCCTTAGGATCAAATTTCTTACTTTGTAAAATAGGATTAAATATCCTAAAATAGGGAGCNGCATCTACTCCACAACCGGCTGTCCATTGCCACCCTCCTACATTAGAGGGGCGATCACCATCAATTAAATTTTGCATAAACCATTTTTCTCCCATCCTCCAATCAATTAGTAAATCTTTAGTCAGAAATGATGCAACAATCATTCTGCCTCTGTTATGCATCCATCCTGTATTAATTAATTGCTTCATACATGCATCCACAACAGGAAATCCTGTTTCGCCATATTTCCATTGATTAAAAAGTGACAAATCTTGTTTCCATTGGAAATTAGAGTATTTCTCCTGAAATTCTGTATTAATACTTTGAGGAAAATAATGATTAATATATAAATAAAATTCTCTCCATAAAAGTTCGTCTACCCATTTCTCCACCCCTTTGCTTGAAGGTAAATTTAAACAGGTATTATATATTTGTTTAATAGAAATCATTCCAAATTTAATATAAGGAGATAATTTTGATGTCCCATCTATATATAAATAATCTCTNTTATCTTTGTATGAGTGTATTTTATTATCAATAAAATTTGCAAATATTTTGGATGCGTTTTCTTCTCCAGGTAAAAATTCACCTAATTGATTTAAGGTATACTGAGGAATTGGAACATCATCATTTCTTTCATCTAATTTTGTAAAATCAAATTTATTTATAGCAGACAAATTGNAAATTGTATTTTTGTTTTTCCATTGATTAGCAAATTGTGTGAAGACTTTATATGGATTACCTGTTTGATTTAGATGTGTTTTAGGATTAACTAAATTATCGTAATGAACTTTGACATCAAAANTAGTNTTTAACTCATTAACTTGTTCATTGAATTCGTTTGTAAATTCTCCTGTGACATATATTTTTTTTATTTGGTATTTGTCTGATAATTCTTTAAAAGATTTTGTAGGATTATTACTTTTTAATTGTAGTAATCGACCACCTTGAAGTTCTATTTGTTTTTCTATTTCTTTTAAACCATAGTATAAAAATGAATACGCTCTTGAATTTACATAGTCAGCATCATTAAGATTATTTTCATTATAAATATAAACTGGCAAAATAAGTTCAGTATTTATTTTTGCGGCATTTAGTGATTCGTTGAAATTTAATCTTAAATCGTTTTTAATCCACCATATAGATATATTATTTTTTTGGCTTTGGTTTTGATTTTTTGTCATTAGATTTTGAATTTTTACCGTAAAGTTCCTCTACAGAAACTAATGCAGCTATAAATGCAATTGTAAAAACAAAGACTCCAACTAAAGCTATTATTATTTGTATCATAATTATTTATTATTTTCTCCTGAAATTGTAATTGAGCCAAAAAGTATTATTGATGAAACCCATACACCAACGAATATTCCTGATAATTCATCCACAAAAAACCAAAGCCCGATTGAAAANAAAAGNGATGCCATGGTTGGAATAATCCATAGNAGGTATAGTTTTAGTGAAATTTTTGATATTAAAGTAAATTTTGTGAATATCCAAAAACCAAGTATAGATGGAACCCAAATGGCAATAAATATTCCGGGTTGTTTTTCAACGAAAAACCACATTAATATTGAAAATACTAATGAAATTAATGTTGCGCCAATAAAACTGTAATTAATAAATTCTGATTTTTTCATGTTTTCCTCATTAAATTCTTTTTGATATAAAAAATTAATTTAGTGCCAAAGGCAAAGAAAATTATATATAAAATTCATAATAATATATATATAAAATTCATAATAATATATATATAAAATTCAAATATTATATACATATAATTTATATTTGACATTTTAGAACATATGTTCTATTATTTGTTCGTATATTAAATAATCAAAGGAAATATTATGTCAAATATAAAAGTAACTATAGTTGGTGTTGGTGGAGCTGGTTGTAACACTATAAGCAGACTTAAAAGTAAAAAATTTACTAAATATAATATGTTAGCTGTAAATACTGATACACAAATGCTAGAAACAGTAAAATCTTCAGGTGTTTTTGCAATAGGACCTATTTTGACAAATGGTTTTGGTAGTGGGGGTAACCCGAGAATTGGAAGAGAAGCCGCTAAAGAAAGCCTTGACCAGCTGTCTACTATATTAGAAGGCCAAGATTTAGTTATATTGACTACAGGATTAGGAGGTGGCACAGGAACAGGAGCCACTCCTGTAATCGCTTCCCTAGCAAAAAAACTAGGAGCTTTAGTTATAGTAGTCGCTACTCAACCCTTTGGTTTTGAAGGAAATTTGAGGAAGCAATATTCTGATAGAGCTGTAAAATCTATTTTAAGAGCAAGCGATAGCTTTATTGAAATAAATAATGACGGATTACTTTCTATGAATAATGATGACAAATCCTTAGATGACTCTTTTAAACAAGCGGACATTGCTTTGATAAATATTGTTGAAGAAATAACTAGTGTAATTGCAGATTCAGGATTGATAAACATTGATTTTGCCGATGTGAAAAATATGTTAACTAAATCAGGAAAAACTTTTATTTCCAAATCAAAAATAGATAAGAATCAAAAGATTGATGATATTTGTTTGAATTTGAAACGTAACTTACTTATAAATTACAGTTTTAAGTCAGCTAAAAAAGTACTTTTATCTATAAAATCAAGCCCTGATTTTTCTCTTAATGAATTAAACTTGATTGCTACTAAAATTTCTTCATTTTTAGATCAACCTCAAAATATATTAATTGGTGTGAATAATACATATCATAAAAAAAATATTATTGAAGCAACTTTAATTGCATCTGACTTGAAATTCACATTTAATGAAATTGAAACACCCGCTAAATCTTTTATTTTTACTGAGAATAACGATGAGACATATCATTCAAAAAATGAATCTGTTAAAATGAGTCCGTTATTAAATTTTAAAAAATTAATAAAGTTACCAATTGGTTTTAATTAATTTTTATAATTTATAATGTTATTAATTTTTTAATAAATATAAAATGAATTATTTTAAAGATGTTAATTCTAGAAAATTTTTTGAATTAGCTCCTGGAGCCAATGCTCAAACATTTTGGGGAGAACAAATGCTTATGTCTATTGTTCATATTGATCCTAATTCTGTTGTTCCTAACCATACACACCCACATGAACAATCCGGCATGTTATTAGAAGGATCTTTAGATATGAAAATTGGAAATGAATCTAAATTACTTAAACCTGGTGATGTTTATATTATCCCTGGTGGAATTGAACATTTTGCTCAATCTTCTGATGATGGTGCCAAAGTATTAGATATTTTTTCTCCAGTTAGAGAGGAATTCAAATACTAAATGTCTATTACTGAAAATTCTTATATTCAATCAGGGAACCCACACAAACCTCAACTTCTTCTGATTCACGGATTGGCCAGCAATAAATTTACATGGGATGTATTATCTCAATTTCTAATTGATGATTACCATATGACTGCGATTGATTTGCCAGGTCACGGAATGAATTCAAATCTTAAAACTGATTTTTCGTATATGGAAATTGTCGATTACATATTATATCTAGAATCTCAACTAAATATAAAATTCGATTATGTTGCTGGCCATTCCTATGGTGCATCTGTTGCAACAAAATTTGCTAGCGATTCTAGATCTAAAATTAAAAAACTTGCACTACTAGACGGCGGAATGGTACCTATGAAACTAATTCCTGAAATGAATGTTGATAATTATAAAATCAAACTGTCTCCTCCAGATTTTACTAATCGTAAATTTGATAGTATATCTGATTTTTTTGATAAGAATTTAGCCTTGAAATCTAATCCTTTTAGTAATCAAATAAAAAATGCCATTTTATCTAATTTTGATCATACAAAAAAACCAAATCTTGTCCCTTTTTTAAATAGAAGTAATCATTTGAAAATTGTTGATTATTTATGGAATTATGATCCTGAAAATCTTTTGTCGGAAATTAATATCCCTGTTTTAGGTTTGATGGCTTGTAAATTTGATAGCTTAATAGATAGTATTTCCTATCGGTGTGATTATACAAATTATTTGGAATCTATTAATTCTCTAATACAAATCAACTGGATTTTAAATACTCCTCATGATCTCCAATTGTATGCTCCTAAATTGGTGTCACGAAAATTATCAAATCATTTTACTTGACTGATAAACTGATTTCTTTATCTTTTTTTTTTGATAAAATTAATTTTGATTACTTAATTTATTAGGATTTATTATGTCTCAATATGTAAACCAATTCGATTATAAAGATGAAGACAATACTTCTGACAATGCTAAAATTTTAGCATATGTAAAATCTATCAGAGCACTTTTAATCTATGTTGTAATTTTATTAGTTGCAAATGTAATTGTTAGCTTAATAGTTTAATTACTCTATTTTACCAATTTTATTCAGGTCCATATTTTTAATTGCTGTAACCAACTCTTCTTTANGTCTAGAAAAATGNGTTATCCCAACTATTAATGATATTACCGCACACCATATCGATAANCTNANNGANTGTTCAATTATTAATGTTANNCCGTTTAANACTAAAGCTCCNACTAAAATACCCCATAGAGGACTTTTAGTTATCANTCCTATTATTCCTATTGTTATTCCTGCAATNAANGANGGTATTGTTATTNTGACCAAAGTTATTCCTGCAACAACAGAAACTCCTTTNCCTCCTTTGAATTTNAGATATACCGGATAATTATGTCCTANTACNGAACANNCAGTTCCAATGTAGAATCCAACTTCAGATATTTCTATGTTTTTGCCTGTTAAAGCTATAGAAATTGCTTTGATTAAATCTATAATTAAAACAAGTGCCCCTGAACTAATATTTTGAGATCTCCAGATATTTAGTGCACCAGAATTACCACTGCCATAATTTCTTATGTCTTTGTTTTGTTTGATTTTAAAATAAATATAAGCAGTAGGGACACTCCCAAGGAGATACGCAAAAATTATATATATAACATCCATTTTTTTTTATTAAATTTTTAATTTAGATATTATATACGANTTTANTGATTGAAATAAACAGAACATATGTTCTAAAATATATTTTTAGNATTATATATTATTNAAANCATATGACTACTCCGTTTATTAAATTTATAGCTTCTGCTGGATTTCCTTCNCCTGCAGAAGATTTTTTGGAACCAACATTAGACCTTAATAAATATTTGATTNCGAANCCTCCTGCNACTTTTTGTGTTCGNGTTAATGGTNATTCTATGANTGGANNTAGAATNAATTCNGGAGATGTTTTGATTGTAGANAGATCGTTAGAACCTAAAACNAATAATATAGTTGTAGCTACNTTGAATGGAAATTTTATTGTAAAAAAAATTATGATTAATAAANAAAGNATATATTTAATTTCTGATAANGGGGAACAATCTAAAAAAATTAAAATNGATGATCAATCTGATTTTAATGTATGGGGTGTTGTTACTTCTGTAATAATNAAATTACCATAATGATTGNTTTATTAGATTGTAATAATTTTTATGCATCNTGTGAAAGAATATTTAGACCTGATTTAATTTTAAAACCAGTAATAGTTTTATCTAACAANGATGGTTGNGTAATAGCTCGTAGTAATGAAGTGAAAAAAATGGGAATACCTATGGGANTACCATTNTTTAAAATTAAAGAATTAGTAAGAAAAAATCAAATTAATTTATTTTCCTCTAATTTTGCGCTATATGGAGACATATCAAATCGGATAATGAATATTATTAAAAATGATATTCCGAATACAGAAATTTATTCAATAGACGAAGCTTTTTTAGATTTTAATTCATTAAATAATTATAAATTAAAAGCCTTAGATTTAATTCAAAAAATCAATCAATGGACTGGAGTTCCTGTATCTATTGGGATTGCGCAAACTAAAACACTATCTAAAATTGCAAATTTTTTTGCTAAACAAAGTAATAATAATATTTTTTATATACACAAATCTAATATTAATTTTTACTTGTCTAAAATTAATATTTCTGATGTTTGGGGAATAGGATCAAATTATTCTAAATTATTAAACAAAAACAATATTTTTACTCCACTTGATTTGGTGCAAAAAAATGATAAATGGATTATTAACAATCTTTCTATTAACGGACTTAAAATTGTTCATGAATTAAGAGGAGAAAAATGTTTTGATGTGAAATTTCATACTCCACCNAAAAAAAATATAAGAGTTTCTAGAACTTTTAGTAGTGAAACTAATGATTATTTAAAATTACAAAAAATTATTAGTACTTTTGCTTCTAAAGCTTCAGAAAAATTAAGAATGCAAAATAGCCTTGCTTCATCAATTTATNTTTTTATTAAAGCTAATCGATTTAAATTTANTGGTAAGAATTATAAATTTTCTGGTAAATTNAATTTTGATTATCCNACTAATGATAATTCNATGATTGTAAAAAAATCATTGAAAATTTTATCTGAAATTTTTTCTTCTGAACAATCTTATAAACAAGCAGGTGTAATGTTAGGTGATTTTGTGTATTCAAACAAGTTTCAAAGAGGTCTTTTTGAAGATTTTAAACAAAAAAATAAACGACTATTATTGATGAAAACATTTGATAATATAAACTCAAATTTTGGTAGTGAAACTATTAAACTTGGATCCGAAGAATTTTATGATAATTGGAGNACAAAAAGGAATAAACTCTCNCCTTCTTATACTACCAAATGGAATGATATTCTTGTTGTTAACATATGAAATTAAGGATCNGAACAATCTCGTGTATATCCACAGTTTGTGCACCTTAGTTTGCAATGAACTTCAATAATCATTACAGCGTTACATATATCACAGTACTCATTTTGGTTTTTAATAAATTTNATTTTCATAATACATATTCTANTAATAACTATTATAATTAAATTTGATTAATTTAATCTGTTTGTGGANNAATGATTAAAAATAGAAACATAATTTTTTTACTAGTCAATTTTTTACTAGGATCAACCGTTATTTTTTCTTATATCTGGGGCTTACAGTATGCAAGCGACCCTGATCAGCTATGGGGAGATATGAATAGTAACCATATCCCTTATATAGTTTTTTCAATGCTTTTGGGTGCAATAGGATATATGACTTTTTCATATTTTTTTCTTTTTATAAAAAAATTGTCAAATTTAGATACGAAAAATTTTAAAAAATTGATTAGTTTATATGTTTCAATTTTGTTTTTTTCATCTTTATGGATGCCTTTATCGATTTTGTATTTAGAAAATAATAATAAAATAATTTTATTGCTAGTATTACTAGTTTTATATGTTGTAGCGTTTAGTTCATTATTACTTCTTAAATTTATCATTGAAAATAAACAAAATAATTCGTTGACATGGAAATTTTCAGTAATTGGCGGCATACAATTTGTTTTTCATACACTTATAATTGATGCAGTATACTGGGGATGGAATTTTATTTAGAATATTTCAGATTAGTATATATCTATTTTAAAACTTGGCATATTATTTACTACTATAAAATCCAAAGCTGCTTTTTCAACAGTTTCAGATATATGGGCATCAACTGATAAAAGCTCTGATCCATTTTCATCTTTTATTATTACATCTGTATCAAATTTTTCTTGAATTACGATCCCAAAATCCCCCTCGCCTTGCCAAAGAGGAAATGTTACTATTTTCAAAGTTTTTGTAGGGTCTTTAAGTCTGTCTGTTCTTATTTTAAGTAATTCTTGTTTTGCTTTGTCTGAAATTTTCATTTGTTTGTATGTATATTAAAAATAGAATAAGATTATTCTATATACAATTAATGGTAGGAGGCAATATGGAAACATATAATTGTAATGATTGTTCAATGGAAGTTAAAGGATTAACATGTGGCAAGTGTGAATCTGAATTAGTTTATGCAGAGATAGGAGACAATTCTATTGGAGTTTCACAATGTCCTAATGGATGTGGGAAAATAAAATCTCCCATGTGCTGCGGAACAGATATGAGTCCATCAAATTAAATTTTTGGTATAAAGGCATATAATTCTTAATTTTCGACATGACAAGTAAACCACCTAAAAAAATTTTGTTAATTTTTGCTCATCCTGATGATGAAACATCTTCTTGTGGAGGAACAATATCAAAGTATTCAAAACTTGGATCAGAAATTTTCGTTTGTACAGCTACAAATGGAAATAAAGGAGACTTAGGTACTGGTGATTTAGTTTTAAAAAGAGAAGAACTAGGTACGTTTAGGGAAAATGAAGAAAAAGCAGTCTTAAAATTTTTAGGAGCAAAGGACGTTATACAATTAGGGTACGATGATCAAGGATTGGAATTATTGGATGTACCAATATTAGAAAATCAATTTTTTGATATTTTAATGGACATTAAACCTAATATAGTTATAACTTTTGGTGAAAGAGGATTCTCAGGTCACACTGATCATATTCAGGCTCATGTAAATGCTAAAAATGCTTTTGGTAAATATGTGAAATTTTCACCAGAATCAAAGTTACTGTATACTGCTATGCCTAGATTTTTTGCAGAATTCAGGAATATGGATTTAAGTGAAGATGAAAAATCTCCATCAATTGCAATTAATATTTCTTCAACTTGGGAAAATAAAGTTAAAGCTCTAAGAATGTACAAAAGCCAAAATGACGCCCAGGAAATTGCAAAAATGTTTGAAGAAATGTATTCATCAGATAATTTTGATAATTTTGGAGAATCAAAAGAAATAATTATAGGATTATTTAATTCTTTGAAAAAATTTGGTTATACCAATAATCCTACGGAATACTTTCATCAAGCATATCCAAAATTAAAAAATTATTCAGATATAGTTCTCTCTAGTAATTTTTAATTTGTAAAAGGATTTTTATC
Organism: Chloroflexota bacterium; assembly: GCA_002711005.1. GTDB lineage: Bacteria > Chloroflexota > Dehalococcoidia > Lucifugimonadales. The sequence continues at coordinate 64,796 of PAHZ01000011.1, read as the reverse complement.
AGTAAAAGTATCACCGTAATATTGGAAAAAATCTATTTTACTTTCTTCTACGTACTGGTATAAATTTTGAAATAAATCTCTTAATCCTTCGATAGATTCATTCTCTTCTCGATACGGATTTTCTAATTTTTCTTCAACCCAATCCATATAAATAGTATCAGATGGACCAGGAGTTGTTGGTCCGCTTATATAAATCCATACTGGTGCTCTTTGTCCTTCATCTTGATATTTTGCACTGATCTGCTTAGCTGCTTCGGCAGCATCACGGGTTTTTCCTTTTTGAATTTTAAAAGTTCTTCTTATAAGATACATATTATCTCCATTTGTGTTTTTTATAACTTAAATATAGTAAATTATTCTATCCCTATTGTAATAATTATAATACCTATAAATATTACAATACTTCCGATTGCTCTTATTTTATTAAACTTTTCGTTTAAATAAACAAATCCCATGAAAGAGCTAATAACTATACCACTATTCCTCATAGGAGCAATATAACTTACTTCTGTAAAAGTTAAACTATATAAAATTAACAGATATGAAAATGTATCTGATAATCCTACAAATGAATACTCTAATAGATTTTTTTTGCTAAGAAAATTAGTGTATAGAGTTTCTTTATTTAAAACAGCAACAAAATTATATATTACAAATGTTATAAGCATATATGAATAAAAATATTGAACCGGATTTAATTCTTCTACCCCTAATTTATCTATGTACGAGTAAGCAGTAATAGTAATCCCGGTAATAATTGAAAAAATTGTCCCTTTATTAAGTTTTTTTGGATTTTCTGGTTTCCTTGTATTTAATAAAAGCAATCCAGCTAAATTAATCAGGATTCCTCCCATTGAAATTTTACTTATTGTTTCTTTTATTAATGTAACTCCTAAAATTGGAGTTAATAGATTNCCTANTCCTCTTGATAAAGGATAAACTTTTGAAAAATCTTCATTGTTATACATCAGTATTAAGAAATAGAAATAGAAATAATGTATTAGTCCCGAGGCTGATATATAAATTAATCCTTTTANGCTAATTGGTTCGTACATATAAATACAAAAAGGGAGGAGATACAANAGATTAAGAACTCTTGTTCCTGCAAATAATTGATTTGGATTTTTTGAAATTTTATACCTGGAATTCCAAATCATATGTATAAAACCTGATGTAATTACTAACGATAAAGCTGCTACGTTATTATTCATATGATAATTATAGATTAGTTTGTCTACATAAATTCTGTTGAATAATGAAAAATATTCAAGTGATGTTAAAATATAACTATTACNAGTGGAAAAATTTACTTGAATGGCAAATCAAAAATCATTATTTGACAACAATATTCCTCCATTACCAGAAAGGATGAGGCCAAATNATATTGAAGATTACATAGGGCAATCACATTTAATAGANNATAAAAAAATTCTTAAATCTTTTATTGATGGCGANACTTTGTTTTCCGTAATTTTGTGGGGCCCTCCTGGGTCAGGTAAAACTACTCTTGCAAGAATTTTAATANACAAATCAGGATANGAATTTTTTCAACTATCTGCTATTTCAAGTGGAATTAAAGATTTAAGGGNTGTTATTGATAAATCTCAGATNAATAGAAGTATGGGTAAAAAATCAGTGTTATTTATAGATGAAATTCATAGATTCAATAAGACACAGCAAGATTCNCTTTTGAATGCAGTAGAAAATGGAACTTTAATTTTAATCGGAGCTACNACTGAAAATCCATCCTTTGAAATAATTTCTCCTTTATTATCACGAACTAGAGTTTTAAAACTAAATTCTTTAGATTCAACTAATATGGATAAAATTATAGACAAGGCTTTTAATCATGATATTGTTCTATCAAAATTAGATTTGAAACTACCAGAAAGTTCAAGAAAATTTTTGATTTCNCAATCTGGTGGNGATGCTAGAAAATTATTAAATACGCTAGAAATTGCTACTCTTATATTAAATGATTCTAATAATATTTCTATAGAGATATTAAAAGAAGCTTCGCAAAATAAATCATTACTNTATGACAAAGATGCNGATTATCACTACGATACTATTAGTGCGTTTATAAAATCAATGAGAGGAAGNGATCCTGANGCTGCNATATATTGGCTAACAGTAATGATTGAAGGTGGNGAAAAATTAGAATTTATTGCTAGAAGATTAATAATATTTGCATCTGAAGATATAGGNAATGCAGACCCTGGAGCATTAAATCTTGCTNTTTCAGGATTTAATGCTGCTCATATAGTNGGATATCCAGAAGCTGCAATTAATTTAGCTCATGTTACNACTTATTTAGCNTCTGCTCCNAAATCAAATGCATCTTATATGGCNTTAAATAAAGCNAAAGATANTATAAATAATAATGAAATGCCTGTTGTTCCATTACATTTAAGAAANGCACCTACTGATTTAATGAAAAATGAAGNCTATTCTCAAAATTATAAGTACCCACATGATTATAAAAATAATTTNGTTAGTGATAATTATTTTCCTTTTGAAAAAACAAATGTATTTTATGANCCNTCTGATAATGGACATGAAAAATACATAAAAGAAAGACTTAAATTTTTATGGAAAGATAGATATGAATAATAATTTTANNGAAACNAAGATATTAACTTTTGATATATTCGGTACACTGCTGAATTTAAAAGACAGNATGGAACCNTATTTAAAAAAATATTTNTCTGATTTTAATGATAANTTTGAAGCTTCTGAAATATGGNATACATGGAGAGATAGGCAACGTATTGAACAATATCAAGATAACATATTAATGCTTGGTCANAGTGGATATTTAAANACATGTGAGATTGCTCTTAANTANAGCTTGGATAAGCATAAGTTGAATTATACAAGTGATGTTNTTAATAATATTATGAATGGTTGGAATTACTTANTACCATTTGATGATGTTGTTAGTAATTTAGNTAAATTACAAAAAAGATTTAAATTNGTAGCTTTGTCTAATGGNGAACANTGGTATTTAGAACATNTNGCAGAAAAACAACTACAATTTAAATTTGATAATATCATATCAGTNGAATTGGCTGGNCAATTCAAACCAAGTCCCGCAGTTTANAGAAAAGCNGCNCAAATNNTAGATTCTCACTCTAAGNATATAATGATGGTNGCNTCTCATTCTTTTGATGTTATTGGAGCAAGTGCATGTGGATATAAATCNGCATATATTGATAGATANGATCTNCCATTAGAAGANAGAGGATATAGTGTAGACATACATGTACAAAANTTTTCTCAATTCAAAGATCNGATTNTAAATAATAAAATTCCTGATATTAGTAACAATANAAGTNAAAAAAATATAGAATAATATTTTATAAATAANGGNGTANNAGTATATGAATGTATTAGTAATTGGNGGAACTAGATATATGGGCAAGATTCTAGTTCAGAGTTTGTTAAANGANGGGCATNAAGTNTCTGTATTATCTAGAGGTAANGAAAAACCANCATGGTGGGATAAAATNAANCACATTAAAGCTGATCGTAATAATGTNGATGAACTTAAAGATGCTTTGCAAAATTATAATTTTGATTGGGTNTTTGANTTTCAAGCATTTAGAAAAGAACATGTNGAGTCNTTTGGAAATATAATGGAAGGTAGAGTAGGGAAGTATTTATTTGTAAGTACAGGNTCTGTATACAGTAAATGGGATTACGGATCCACNGAAGATGCTTTATTAGATTTTGAACTTAATATTCCTTTTAGAGAAAANCAAGTAAACTGGGATAANTTAAGCTATGACTATGATCCTAAAGAATTAGAATATGGTGCAAGAAAAAGACATTGNGAGAAATGGATAATAGAAAANTATAATATNCCTTATACTATAGTNAGAATTCCTGCAATNATGGGTGAAGATGATCCTACTGGTAGGATTTGGTGGTGGATACAAAGAATAAAAGATGGAAAAGGAATTGTTGTCCCTGAAAATGTGAATAACCCATTTAGAACTTTGTATTCTGGAGATGCAGCGCAAGCTTTTTATGATTCAATAAAATCTGAAAAAACTACAAATCAAATNTATCATGTAGCCTCTCATGAAATATTTACTCCNATGAGTTGGNTAAGACTACTNTCAGANCTTATTGNTTCTGAAATAAATATGTATTTAGTNCCAAATTCTATTACTGATAAATATTTGAAANNTGNTAANGGNGANGAGTATTCACCTCCTTTATTAAGAAATTANCCNTATGTTCATGATTTAAANAAATCNGACCAGGANTTTGGATTTACTACTACTAATCCNAGTACATGGNTTCAAANAACAATAAATTATTATTTNNNNGAGAATAAAATNGAAAATTCTAATGGTTATGATAATAGGGAAAATGAAATCAAANTAGGNTTANCATGGAAAAACAACCTTCAAAAATTAACTGGTGAATTTCAAATATGATTTGTTAATATGATATCCCTGCAAGTAAGATNGCANCATACATACATTTCCAAGCTTCAATGTAATCTTTTGACTCATAGGAAATCACTTGTCTTGTTTCNCTTGTAACACCTGGGATCATAGAAACNACATCAGCCATTANATCACTTGAAAATTCTACTCCCATTTTAACTACGCCATTATATTTTATNGGTTTAAATTGATCTCGATTNGCTACTGCTTCNGCNGCATTTCTTTTNATTAANTTNAAAGCATCATTTCCNGATAAATTTTTAGCAGAAAATTTGTTNATNGCNTCTTTAACAGGNGATCCNANTATATTAGGTACNAAATTTTTAGCATCTTCAACTATATCTGTATCNCCTGCNATCATTCCTACAGGNACATCGTAATAACCAGCNATNCCNGCATTAATTTCGAATTCAGANGAGGGNTTTTCATTAATAAAATAATTTTGAACTANATTTGATCCTCTNATAGTNTGACTTAATATTCCNTTTTCTCCTGGNCTNGAATGATATCCAANGCACATTGATATATNCGGATTATTNTCTACTCCTTGCATCATTCCAAGTGGTTTAGGTGATCCGCTAATTAATTCAGCTCGTTGATCNANCATATAAGGTAATAANTTTCTCATTGATCCATGACTATCATTAACNACNACAGTTGTAGCNCCACTGTCAATACTGCCTTCAATTGCAGCATTTGCTTCTANAGTCATAGCTTTTCTCATCATTTCATAATCGTTACCTGATTGTGANGCCTGNTCAGTATGTACAANNCCTGCTACTCCTTCCATNTCNATAGATATATGTACTGAAATACTCATGNTTACCTCTTTAATTTTTGAATGANTAATAATTAGGTTCGTTTTTACGTTTTCTTGATANTCCCTCTTTCACAGCTGTAGAAGCAATACTTTTTGATACTTCTTCNACAACATTTTTATCAAANACACTTGGAATAATAAAATCAGCACTAAGTAAATTTTTNGGAATTACTGATGCTATTGCTTTTGCAGCAGANATTTTCATTCCGTTACTTATNGTTTTTGCTCTAACTTCAAGNAGNCCTTTNAATATACCAGGGAAAGCTAAGGAATTNTTTACCTGATTAGGATANTCAGATCTTCCNGTAGCCATAATTAANACATTATTTGGAATTAATTCNGGCATAATTTCAGGNGTGGGNTTAGCTAATGCAAAAACAATACTATTTTTACTCATTTTTTCNAACATANTTGTATNTACTATNCCAGGTCCGGCTAAACCAATAAAACAATCTGCATTTTTAAGAGCTTTTGATAAATCACCTTTTATATTTTNNGGATTNGTCTTTTTTGCAAAAATAGATTTATATTTATTGTTATTATAATTTCTGTCTTTTGANACAATTCCTTTNGAGTCAACTCCAATAATATTTTTAACTCCGTANTCCATTANTATGTTTCCACATGCAATTCCNGCAGCGCCAACACCTGCTATTACNACTTTNAAGTCTTTAGNTTTTTTGTTNACTATTTTAAGTGAATTGATNAAAGCTGCTAGCACAACNATAGCNGTTCCATGNTGATCATCGTGAAANACTGGAATATCTAATTCTTGATTTAATCTTTGTTCAATATAAAAACATCTTGGTGCACTGATATCTTCTAAATTAATCCCTCCAAATCCTGGAGCGATTGNTTTTACAATATCAACAATTTCATCAGGATCTTTTGTATCTAAACATATTGGCCATGCATTAACATNAGCAAAGTTTTTTAATATCATTGCCTTACCTTCCATNACAGGCAATGCTGNTTCAGGTCCAATATCACCTAAACCTAAAACTGCAGATCCGTCTGTTACAACTGCGATTGAATGACTTTTNCCTGTTAATGACCAAACTGATTCAGGGGTTTCATGTATATATGAAGAAACTCTGCCAACCCCNGGAGTGTATGCTTTTGACATATCGTCTCTAGTTGTAATTTCAAATGTNCTATTTACTTCAATTTTNCCACCNAANTGCATAAGAAAAGTTTGATCAGATACATTTTGAATTTTNACATGTTCAATTTGCTTAAGTTTNATAATTATTTTTTCAGCATGATCATTACCTGAAGTGTTTATAGTCAAGTCTCTTACGATACTGTTTCCTTCTATGGATACAACGTCAATAGCTGACATGTCACCCTTGTTTTTACTTATTGTATTAAGTATTTTTGCTAACATTCCTGGAATATTNGGGTATTGCGCGCGAATTGTTATGCTATTNGCAACTCCTGGNTTGATATTTTTTTTGTTACTCACCTAGATTCCTATATTNTTGGCTATAATTAATTTCATTTTTTTAGATGAGNTAGTATTTGAAATTTTATGATTAGACTTTTTGTTAATATAGATAAAATCTTCAGATTGNATNTTTTGNTGTGANTCNAGTTCTTCATTTGAGATNTATAANCCTTCTCCGTCTGAAATGAATATTCCTGTTTCNTGATTTGAATGNTTGTCAGCCANAGTGGTCTGACCAGGGTTAATNATTAAGCTTGTNAANGATATATTTTTTANNTTTGCTGTTAATTTTGTNATTCCATTGAAAGCTTTTCCGTAATCTTTTTCTTCTGATTTTATATNTTTTGAGTTTATTACAGCACAATTCATAGGTTCGTTAATTTGATTTAATTGTTCNTCATCAGAAATTTCTTCNACTATTTCAGTTGGNTGATTTCTAGANACCATTAGTACTANNGGTTTNTCNNTATTACTATTAATAGGTTTNTGAGGNGCNTTTGGAGGAACATATATAAAATCGCCNTCGTTAATGATGTTATGTTTATCTAATTTTTCTCCAGCAACAAATATTCCTTCCCCTGATAATACGTATATAGCACTCTCGCAATTAATATGATAGTGAGCAGATGAAGANTTTCCAGGAGGAATCGTTGCAATAGCTAAATGNATATTATTTGAATTTGTTGTTTCTTTTGATACACCTGCAACTCTTGTCATATCNCCTGAAGATATTTCAGTGTATCTTTCTCTTGGTTTGATTATTGATTTAATATTATTTTTTTCCATAATGTATGCCTAATCGCAATATTAACAAATGATTTCATTATTATATATAAATAATTTAAAAAATTAATTTTCTTTTTTAGAATTTATAGTAAGTATTAATGTAATTAACGACAAAATNACCGGAAGAACAAATGATTTACTGATGGCTAATATATATGAATCTGGATCTATATTATTTGTTGNAGCATCACTGGCAAAATCNGGTAAAAATAATAGAACNAATGCTGTCGATAAAGAAATTCCAATTATATTACCAGANGTTCTAATTAAAGTTAATAATGCNTTGACNGAACCATAATCTTTTTCTTTTATTGTAGAAAAAATATAACTAGTATTTGCTGATCCAAATATTCCCATTCCTAATCCTTGAAAAGCGTACGCAATCATTACAAATTCTTTATTTAAATTNTTTGCAAATAAAAATAAAGTTACGGAAATTAATAAACTTGTNGCTCCAAGTATTCTNGGATAATAACTTCCTGATTTATCTGAAATTCTACCAGCNATTGGCCCTGATGATGCCATCATTATTGGACCNGGTAGTATATACANTCCAGTTTGTGATGAAGACAATCCGTAACCATTAATTAATAAAAATGGTGATAAATAGTAGATAGGAGAATTTGAAATGAATGAAGTGAANCTTACTAAATTACCAAATTTAAAGCTTTTATTTTTAAACAAACTNATTTGTATTAATGAATTANTTGATTTGTTATTNTTTTCGTAANTTACGAAAATATAAAGACAACTAATTGAAATTGGAATACCAATTAAAATCCAATATATATTCCATCCNGAAGATGAAAACATTGATATGCTTATTATNAGAGAAGATATTGTAAGAATTGAAAATATNGTNCCTTTCATNTCAAAGTTAAATTTTGTNNTTTTTGTATTNTTTTGNATATTNATAAATGATGCNNAGAATATTGCTATTAAAGTGAGACAGGTAACAAAGTTAAAAATACCTCTCCATCCGTANTTATCNATTATGTATCCTCCAATAATCGGACTTGTAATTGATCCNATTCCTATAATGGACATNAATATTCCTAATGCTTTTCCTCTATCTTTNACATTGAACAATTGTATTATCATTGCCATTCCNTTAGATTGAATTGCAGCAGACCCTATTCCTTGGATTGATTTAAACAAAANTAACATCATTACAATTTCAGCTTTACCNGTTATAAATACAGCTCCGCAAAANATGATTAAACCAANAATATATATTNTTTTTCTTCCATATAAATCAGCAATTTTAGCGGAGGGCATTAAAAATGAACTGGTTACAAGTACAAAAGTNATTGGGATCCATTGNGTTGTTGATAATGATATTTTTAAATCATTACTAATNGTTGGTAGAGCAATGTTTAGCATAGTATTATCTACTACTTCTACAAATTGTCCTAGAGCTATNCCTAGTAGAGATGANAGNAAATTAAGCATTGAGTAAATCAGGATCTAATACTTTTTCATTTATTTTGTTTCCATCTAAATTGAAAAGATAACCTTTTGAACCTTCTTTTGGNGTTACTAGTTTATGTATTTTTTCATTAATATAATGAGCTGCAACATAATCATCTAATGCGATTCCTGCCGGTAATGTTTTGGATTTAATTAAATCTTCATAAGTTGGTCTTCTATGTATTTCCCCATCGAAATGAGGACAAGCACTTCCTTTCAAAAAACCTAGTCCNGTAGTTAATTCTTTTAATGGGCCATANGAGTCAGTTACACTACTTTCAAACCAGCAAATCATTCCNGCGCTAGAGCCNGTTAGTATNATCCCTTTTTCCCATGCTTTTTTTAAAATTTTATCTANTCCATGATTTTCCCATATNGAAAGCATATTNAANGTGTTTCCACCAGAAACTTCAATAATATCTTGATNAAGCAAGTAGTTTTCTAAATTTCTATCATCNCTGTTGAAAAGAGGAAGATGACTAGGTTCTGCTATATTNTTGTTAAATGCTCGATAAAATCTTTCTATAGCAAAAGCNGAATCACCTACNGCAGTTGGGATAAATGCTATTTTAGGNTTTGTTTTACCCGAAGCTTGTAATTTNTATTTATCTAATGCCATATTAANTTTNTCTGTTCCTATCCCACCNCCNCCTAGTGCTATTATTTGTTTTTTTACATCCATGATTTTACCTTTATCTCTTGGGTTCTCTTGTCCAAAATTCACAGTTATTATCTTCACATTGTAGCCACTTGAATTTNTCAGGCTCTATTATATTTTCAGTTATTTTTTCTTTTAATTTTGAAAANTTTACTTCAATTAAATTNTTATTATTACTCATAGAGCATANNGGACACTTATTTGATTGATCTATATTTCTATTCATGAATTTTAAACTAACAGATGAGAGTCAATAAATCAATTTATTGCTTGTATTTAAATCAAAATTAATGCAATATATCAATATTGATGGGGAGCATATGCTGAGAGGATGAGATGTCATCGACCCAAAAACTGATCTGGATAATGCCAGCGTAGTCTCTCCCATTAAATAAATAGNTTAATGGAGAAATTGTGGAATTTTATTCGTACTTATTAATTGTTTTTGTTTCANTAATATTTTTTATTATAGTNTNCAAAAAATTTAGTAAATCAAACTTATCNTTTGAAAACTACATTGTTGATAGAAATAANATTAGTTCATTTAATTCTGTTAGTACATTAACTTCTTCAGTATTAGGTGCTTGGATTTTATTTAGCCCAGCTGAAGCAGGTACGTGGTCTGGAATTAATGGNATATTTGGATATTCAATAGGTCAGGCATTGCCTTTTTTTGCATTTGCAATTATTGGGCCTAAATTAAGANATTTATTTCCTGGNGGATTTTCTGTNACAGAATTTGTTAATTACAGATATGGTAATTTTGCTAACATTATTGTGGGACTTATATCAATATTTTATATGGTTGTTTTTCTTTGTGCAGAATTAACTGGAATTTCATCTGCAGCTAATTTGATTAGTAGTATACCAACATGGTTTACGGCAATCGTTATAGGGATAAGTGTTGCCACATACGTTTCATTTGCAGGAATTAAAGCATCAATTTTGACTGACAAATATCAATTCAGATTTATTTTCCCACTAATATTAGTGGCAGTTTTAATGGTATTTTTGGATGTTGATTTAACTAAAATTTTTGATGGTGGAGAAAATGATTTGATGTCACTATCCAATTTGACTGGAGCAAAATTTGGGCTAACTTTAATTATTGCTGTTTTTTCAGCTAATATGTTCCATCAAGGATTATGGCAAAGAATTTACAGNGTAGAAAACTCTAAGTCTTTAGTGTCATCATTTACNATAACCGCAGTAATTGTAATTCCTGTTATATTTATATTTGGTTTTATAGGNATTATTGCTGTNGGAGTAAATTCAGNTGGAAATCCATCTATAGCTTTATTTGATACAATTATGAAATTTTCTTCTGAGTGGACAATTGTTGCCTTTTTATTATTNGCTATTTTATTGGTGAGTAGTAGTTTAGATACATTGTTTAACTCAGTATCGAGTATTGTAGGNACTGATTTAANGAAAATAATCCCTGAAAAAGAAAATTATATTAACTTNGCTATGAAAATCACNCCTTATATATGTTTNNTACCNGCTATTTTTGTGGTAACTCAAGGTTATAGTGTATTGTATCTCTTTTTAATTGCAGATATGGTTTGCGCAGCTATTCTATTTCCAGTGTTTTTTGGACTTTACACTTCTCANTTTAANGGAAGAGATTCTGTAATTTCTATGATAATTGGTCTTTTTGTTGGNAGTGTTTTNTTTGCAAAACCTGATATGTCNCCGTTAATTAAATCCATTCCATACTCTGGAGATTTNTTTGTGTCGTTTTATATGGCTTTTATTGCTTCTTCTTTAACAGCATTGCTATTATATTTAAAAAATAAAAANTTATTTCNTAAATAAAAAATAACAGATTAGAGGATTTCATCATGATTAATACTTTAACATGATNATAAATTCTTTTATTATAAANGNAGGATAGGAGTATTATTTCGTATGGATAGATCTATAAATAAAAAAATAGGAACTAATTATCTTCAACTTGANACACCAAGTTTAGTATTAGATATAGATGCTTTTAAATTTAATTTAGACACTATAAATTTCAAATTAAATTCAATTGATTTAAGTGTAAGAATCGATGTGAANTCCCATTTATCTAANGATATACTAAANCTTCAATTAAATGGTTTTTCAAATGCTTTGGGNATNTCTTCCTCAAATGTTGGGCAAGCTTCNATTTTTTCTCAGATGACTGANGATATTTTGATTGATAGTCCTATTATATCTAGTGACAAGTTGGATTCCCTTATTAACATTAATGCGAANTGTGNCTACAATTCTTTAGTNCAGTTACAGGCAGTTNACCATAGTAAATTATCNGGAGTTTATATAAAAATATTTGAANNNGAAATTGACGAATTNGACAGTAATATTTTATCTTACATAATTGAAAATAAAATTAAAATTAATGGAATTATTNTTGAATTTTCAAATTATAAATCTAAAAAAGATAATNTTGTATCCAAATTTATAGAATCGTATCCAGAATTAAATAAAATTACAAATAATTTTATAGCCTCAGGGAAAATATCTATTTCTGAATATGAATTACTTGATTCTAATTTCACAGAAATTATAATATCTAAGCTGCCATTAATTGACAATGAAATAACAGAAAATAATGAAGAANAATTAAAAGAATCAATTAAAATNATTTCTTCTGTTTTAAGTATNCCAGATANTGATCGAATGGTTTTAGATACTGGTCAAAAAGCTATTAATATTGATTATGGCTTTCCTAAAATTAANGGAATCAAATCAGCTGAAGTCCAATACTTAAGNGCAGAACACACAAATATTTTNGTNGAAAAATCTGANTTAAAAGAATTTAATTTACANGATAAAATTGAAATTATCCCAAATGATATTTCTTCAGTTTTAAATCAATTTGATTCTATATCAATAATTAGAAATGAAAANTTATTATCTATTTTTGAAGTTTCTGCAAGAGGNGTATACAAATGACAACANTAGGGCAAAACATAAATGANCTTTCTACTCCTGAGTTAATAGTTGATCTTAGTATTGTAGATAAAAATTACAAAACAGTTTCNGATGCTTATTCAAATTCTCATTTGAAAATGAGAACTCATACAAAAAATTTAAAAAGNCCATTTTTAGCTAGAAGGCAAGTTGAAGCCGGAGGTAGTAATGGNGGAGTTTGTACTGCAAAAGTTTCTGAAGCTGAAGTTATGATNGAAGGTGGNTTTAATAATATATTAATTGCAAACCAAGTTGTTTCTGACGATAAAATTGAAAGATTATGTAGCCTTGCAAAAAATGCTGATATGAAAGTAGGAATNGATAATGTTGAAAATTTAAATAACTTATCTAAATTTGCTGTAAAGCATGATGTGAATTTGGGAGTACTGATTGAAATAAATACATCGATGTTTAGATGTGGAGTTAGAAGTTCTGAGCATGCAGTTGATTTAGCTAAAGCAGCTATTTCTTTGCCAAATATAGATTTTAAAGGTGTGATGAGTCATCAAAGTATAAAAGAACCTGATCCATCTAAAAAGGAGAGATGGGATATTGGTGAAGCTTATATCGATACTTTTTTAGATGCTAAACGAGCAATAGAGGAAGCAGGAATTGATGTTGANATTGTATCAACAGGTGAAACTTTTACTTTTGATATAGTTTTGAAATATCCAGAAATAACCGAAGTTCAGGGTGGAACTTATGCTCTTATGGATGTTAATTATCCATATATGCCTTTTGAAATCGCTGCAAAAGTAATGTGTTCGGTTATAGATATTAATTTAGATAAAAATTTAATTACCGTAGACTCGGGCANCAAGTGTATAGCAGCTCCTAATTTTGCTAAGCCAATATTGGAANGTCAAGATGCAGAATTAAAATCTATGAATTTAGATTATTCGACTTATAAGGTACCTGATGCAAATAAACTTAAATTAGGTNAAAAACTTTTTCTTCTTACAACACATCAAGATGGGTTAATTAACCGATGGGATAAGTTTGTTGGCACACGTGGGCAAATTGTAGAAGGAGTGTGGGATATATTAGGTAGAGGTTGTTATCACTAACTAATNATTTATTTATTTCTTTGTCTTAATTTGCTAGTTCCGTATATTATTCCAGCNATTAAAATCCATACAGGTGTGAAAACAAATAAGAATATGATTATTTGAATTAAAAATTGCCCAAAGCTAGATAGTGCTTTAATAGCATCNAAGGCAATATCTCTGGTATTCCATGAAGGGTCATCTATTGATATAGGGTTTGGAATTTCTTCTATGTATATATCAACTAGTGAGGTTATCACAGAGTTTTGCACAATATTGAATCTACTTTTCAGGCTATCAATTTCAGATCTAAGTCTAGATAATTCTTTTTCAATGTCTATTATTTCTTTGACTGAATCAGTTTGATTTAGNAGCTTTGTAAGTCTTTGTTCAGATGATTCNAGGCTTTCAATCTTAGCTTTCACATCGATATATTGCTCTGTAATATCTTGAGTATAAATACTTTGTCTAACTGTTTCGTTTGCATATCCTATTATGGTATCTAAAAAAGTATCAAGAGAATCAGAAGGNACTCTAACTGACATTCTTGCCCATTTGTTTTCATATCCTGTATTAGGAGTATATGATGAGGAAGATACAATATATCCGTTAATATCTTCTACATTTTTATTAATAAATGCAGTTGATTCAGATAATGATTTTACTGAAATATCTAATTGAGCATTTTTTGAGACTTTTCGTTCTGTAACATTTAAAATTGTGTCATTAAACTCAGCTTCACTTATCTCTTTAGAGGTAGAAATACTAGCATTAGAAATGCNGATTGATTCTGCTGATCTATCATATTCTGATTGGTAATTATTTCTATCATCATTATCATCACANGCGAAAATTACTAATAATAATGCTCCAATTGATACAAATTTTATAATTAACTTAATCATCTCAAAATTATCACATTAAATTTCTTTATATAAAATAGGTAAATAGTCTCTTTTTAGATNATTTATTAAATTTTTTGTAATTTATAATTTCTTATTAATTTTGACACTATATGTTGTGGGTATGCTATTTTGCAGTACAAAAAGTAGTATATATGTAATGAAAATGACAAATTAATGTTGCGATTTNTAATTTAATATAATATTTTCAATTAATTGCATGTCATTAGTAACTTTCAAGGAGATAATAATATGGCAGATAAAATTAAAAAAGGAGATTGGTCCGCTAACACAACAGGTATTTTACTTATNGTTGGACCCATTTTAGTAATATTATTCAATAGTTTAAATCCAGTTAATGCAGCTAATGCTTTTAGCTTTTCATTTAGCCCAGATAAAATCGAAGGAGTTATATCCGCCTTATCTGGAAATGAATCAAATAGCCAATTATATGGGATATTATTAACTTTAAGTTTACTTTTGTTACCATTATCAATTGGAGGAATAGCACGAATTTGCCAAGATGATCCAGGAAGAAAATGGGCATCTTTTGGTTTTGTCTTAAGTATTGTCGCAGTTGCGATATGGGCTGTATCNAACGGTATTAGCTTGGCTTTAGCTACCGCAGTGTCTGACTGGGGAGATGCAATGGCTGCTACTGCAATGGCTACTCAAGCGGGTAATGCTGCTGGAGCTGCACAAGCTCAGCAAGCTGCCGGAGCTTTAGCTATATCAGCTGGTGTAATGAATGCTGTTGTATTAGGAGCACATCAAATGGCGACCACTATATTTATGGTGGGAACNTTAAGTGTTGGTGTNGGAATGACTATGAGTGGTGCTTTTAATTCAATAATTTCTAGATTAATAGCGTTNGGTGGATTAGTAGGNTTAGTGTTAGTNCTANTATACCCTGTTAGCTCTGATCCAGGATTTGNTATTGTTGGAATCATATTTTTGGTACTAGCGATAAAATTTGTTGTTGCAGGAGTTACTATAATNAGANCTTCAAGAAAATAATTTATATTTTTGGCTACATGTGNCAACACACATGTAGCCAAAAAATGATAAAACAATGTATTACATCCAAAAAAATAAAGAAACAAAAATAAACTCAGAAAATATGCATGANGGGAAAGGGATTATTCATCGCAAGCCTATATTTCGAGATGTTTCCAAATTAGAAGTTGAAATTGAGGAATGGATTTTAGAACCAAATGTTAGTGAAGGTGATCATACTCACTCAGATAATAGACCTCTAGAAGAAATCTATTATGTTCTTGAAGGTGAAGGAGATTTTGTNATTAATGATGANAAAGTACATTTGATTTCAGGTGAATCAATTATGGTTCCACCNAATGTTCCTCATTCTGTTGAGAATAACAGTGATAAAAATTTAAGATTTATAATTGTTTGGGGAATATCAAAATAGTTATTTAAATTTCAAANTCGTGTATATTTGCTAGCAGNCTNGCTAGGATTGAAATTTTTTCNTGAAACATATCTATTTCTATATATTCGTGTTCNGCATGAGCACCNTCTCCAACTCCGCCNAATCCNTCTAGCACAGGTGTNCCNGTAGAAGCTGCAAAATTTCCATCTGATCCTCCTCCAACAGGAAACCCTGTTTCAGTAAATGTTACGTCCATNTCACTAACAGTATTTTTAGCCCACTCATACAAGTTAANAATTTTTTCAGTTCTTTCCATTGGAGGTCTNTTCATTCCTCCAGTAACTTCTANTTTGCTTCCTCCTAATACNGGTTCNAAAGACTTTATTTTGTCGTCTAGAATTTTTGCNTCTTCATTAGTAACAACTCTTAAATCTATTAAGGCTTCTGATTTNGCAGGNACTTGATTTCTTACNACACCACCTTCCGCTCTTCCTATNTTTACTGTAGTNCCTGTACTTTTATCATTGAATGAATTTAATTTAAGTATTTGATGCGCCAATTCAACATTTGCGCTAATTCCATTTTCAGGTTCNCTNCCNGCATGNGCAGCTTTCCCATCGATAGAAATATAATACATTCCTACACCTTTTCTTGCNGTTTTGATCATACCTTTGAAACTAGACTCAAGNCAAAAAGTCACATCACTTTTTATAGCTTCTTCTTTAATTAAATCCATNGAATTTTCACTTCCAAGTTCNTCATCNGAGTTAAATAAAATTTTTATTTTATTTTGGGGGGTGATATTTAATTCACTTAAAATACGAAGAGCTTCNAGAGCTATNGTTATGCCAACTTTCATGTCAAATATACCAGGACCTGTTGCTATATTATCNTTTACAGTAAAAGGTCTTTCTTTCAATGTTCCTATTGGCCAAACTGTATCCATGTGACATAAAATCAATGTGGTTTTATCNCCTGAATGGAATTCTGATGTGAAATTATCTCCTAGATCTTCNTGAGGATAAAATGTATTTTNACCTCCTAGNGACGTGCATACTTCTGATAAATATTTGCTCAANTGATCTACTGATTTTTTAGAGCCTGAAAATGATTCTAAATTTACTATGTTTTCTAATAATTTAAGACTTTGGNTTTTTTCATTTTGAACTTTTTTATATATTTCATTATTCATGNTTATGCCTCCTAATAATTTCATGGTATATTTTATTTGAGATATTTTTTATAACACATATTAGGTAAACGATGCTAGACAAATTTGAAAAAATATTTATAGAAACTAATAATGAATGGGGATATGTTGTTTTACCCAATAATGTCGATGAAAATATTCCTTTAGTTTTACATTTTCATGGTAATGGAGGATATGTTAATGAAAGTGGANCTGATTGGATAGATGAACCTAGAAAACAAAAGTTTTTTTTACCTGTATTAGAATCTGGATTTGCTATAGCTGGTTGCCATGNAACTGGAAATCATTGGGGAAGACAATCTTCATTGGACNCGAATTATAANTTTTTTGAACAATTAAAAGATATAAAACAATTAAATTTAAATGGAATAACTACTTGGGGTTGCGGACTAGGAGCTTCAGCGGCNTGGTTGTCNACAATAAAAAAATTGAANAATCATGTTACTAATTTTATTTCACAACAAGGAGTATTGAATTTTGAAAGNATTATTCGGCATGAGAAATTCAAAGATGATTTANTTGAGTCCCATGGATTTGATCCNAACATATCAGTAAATGATGCGATTGATATTTTTCGTGAACTTAACCCTATTAACATTACTGAAAATAGTATAAAAAATAATAATATTAAATTACCTAATACTTTATTTATTCATGGNGACTCTGANGAGAATGTTGATTTCCANGAAAATCCTACATTNTTACATCAAATTCTCGAAAATAACGGATTTAATTCAGAATTACATGCATTAAAGGGAGTAGGGCACGCAACTTATGAACATGGAGAAGAATTAGGTGTTTTAATAGCCAATTTTATTTCCAGATCCTAAATTTACCAAGGAATGCTATCACCTTTATAATCAATAAAAGTTCCTGAGTCATCATTATTTGCATCTGATATAACATTTATTATACCTTTTGCAGATATCTCAACAGATATATCNGCATTTTCGCCACCCATATCAGTTTGCACCCAACCNGGATGAATTAGTAGNANNATTGATTTTTGTTTTTTTAATTCCATGTGTAAATTTCTTCCAGCCATATTAACTGCTGCTTTGCTCATNCTGTAAGATAAATCTCCTGACATGGTTTTGCTTATTGANCCCATNCCCGACGTGATAATTGCAATCTTTGTTTTTTCTAGTATNGATTTTAATGATTTGATCAGAATAGTTGGNCCTATAGCGTTAGTATTAATTGTATCTAACATTACTTTTTGATCAGGGATTTCTATTCTTCCTCTTTCNCCGCGAGCNCCAGCATTGTTAATTAATATATCTATTTTTGAATTTGTTTTTTTNGTTATGGAATCACAAAATTCATCAATAGAATTACTATTTGAAATATCTAAAGGCAAAATGTTTTCCAATCCTATTTCTTCTTGTAACGATGTTGATGACATAGGGTTTCTNGATGTTCCAATTACATTGAAATTTAAATTTTTATATTCTTTTGCTAATTCTAATCCTATTCCTCTGTTTGCTCCGATTATTACTACATTCATAATTATTGTTATAATTTAAATAATTAATATTATATATAAATTTGNATGAAAAATAAAAAAACAATATTATTTGTATGNACAGGGAATAGCTGTCGTTCNCAAATGGCTGAAGGANTAATGAGAAAATATATTGAAAAAGATTTTTCTATAATNAGTGCAGGATTAAAACCGTCGACAGTTAATCCACAAGCAATAAAAGCAATGAAAGAAATAAATATTGATATTTCNGGTCAAAGTTCTAATCATGTTGATGAATACCTTGATCAAANNCATGAATATGTTATTACAGTATGTGATAATGCTAAAGAATCTTGTCCTGTTGGATTATCAGGGNAAAAAAATATTCATTGGAGTATTCCTGATCCNTATGTAGATGGAAAAGATAATGATATGTACATGCCTAGATACAGATCAGCTAGAGATATGTTAAGTGATAAAATTTCAATTTTAGCAAAAATAATAAATGACGGAGAATAAAAATGCCAGATTTACATGATGAANAATTACANCCAAGTTATATAGGNNTNCCTACATATTTAGGNTCTCCTTTTGCNATTGATTCTAAAGAANTAAAATCTATGAANCCTGATATTGCTATATTAGGAGCACCNGTNGATATGGGTGTNGGTAACAGACCNGGNGCAAGATTTGGGCCAAGAGCAATACGACAGGCGGATTATTGGCCTAAACCNGGTAAGGCTGCAAATTTATATCATTTAAATCTTGAAGTTGCNCCTNTNGCTGAATTAAATGTTGTGGATTTTGGNGATGCAAATTGCCCNCCGATGTCACTAGAAAAATCTCANGAAGCTGTTGAANCAAAAGTNACTCAAGCTTTAGANGCAGGAGCAATTCCTATNGTTTTGGGAGGAGATCATTCAATAACATGGCCTAGTGCTACAGCAGTAGCTAAAAANTATGGATATGGNAAAGTNGGAATGGTGCATTTTGACGCNCANGCAGATACCCGAGATTCATCATANGGAGATGTNCTGATTGGCCATGGTAGTCCGATGAGAAGATTAATTGAAAGTGGCGCAATTCCTGGAAAGAATTTTATACAAATTGGTTTAAGAGGACCTTGGCCAGGACCTGNAGATTTGAAATGGATGAAAGAACAGGGAATGAGATGGCATTTAATGGCTGAAATTGAGGAAAAAGGTTTTGATTCAGTGTTAGAAATGGCTGTTAAAGAAGCATTGGATGGTCCTGACAAACTTTATATTTCTGTTGATGTGGATGTTATGGATCCTGCTTATGCACCTGCAACAGGCACTCCTGAACCTGGAGGAATTTCTTCTTTGGAACTATTACGAGCTATAAGAAAAATCGTATTAAGTAAAGGAATGGTTGGAATGGACGTAGTTGAAGTCTCCCCTGTGTATGATCAGCCAGGAGATATTACAGCTCAAGCTGCTCATCGATGTGTATATGAAGCTATAAGCGCTTTAGCTAAAATTAAAAGTATGAAAAATGAAGTATGACGAACAAATAAAATCTATATATAAATTGATCGATGATGATTATTTGGTTGATTTGATTTGTGAATTTTCAAGTATAAAAAGTGTTTGGGATCCAGATAATAATTTTAGTGAATTTGAAGCTGCAAAATGGTTTGATAATCAAGCTAAATTATTTGGCTTTGATCCTCATTTTTACATTGTTACTGATAATAGGCCAAATGTTATTATCGAAATGAATTCTTCTNCCAATTCTGAAGATCAAAAAACTCTTTTACTCGAAGGTCATACTGATGTGGTTACTGAAGGAGATACTTCCCTATGGTCCTCTGACCCTTTCAACCCTGTAATAAAAGATGGAAGAATTATAGGAAGAGGTGTTAATGATATGAAATCAGGATTATTATGTGCATTATATGCAATGCATCTAATAAGAAAATCAAATATAAAACTTAACGGGAATATTATTTGTGCAGCTTTATGTGATGAGGAAGGCGCTATGATTGGAGTTAAGGATTTTGTTCAAACATCTTTTGCTAAAAATTTAACTTCTGCGATAGTTTGTGAACCCGAAGAAAATCGAATTTGCATAGAACAAAAAGGTGTTGCCTGGGTTAAAATAAAACTTATTGGTAGCATGTCACATGGTGCAATGCCTTACTCAGGTATTAATAGTTCTTTTCCTATGGGAATGATATTAACTGAATTAGAAAAATTAAATGATAAATATAAAGAATTTTCTTCAAAGTACTTAGGAACTCCATCCGTTACTCCCACTATTGTTCAATCACCATCTATAGAAGGCGGAGTACCTCAAAATAATGTTATGCCTGGTGATTCAGAATTAGTTTTGGATATAAGATTAACTCCTGAAATTGATTATGCTAATTTTAAAAAATCTCTTGATGCTATTATTAACAATATAAATGCAAAATATAAAATTAAAATAGATATTGAACTTATTGAAACACGTCCTCCTGTAAAAGTTGATGAAAATAGTGAGATTGTTCAAATATTAAAAAATTCATACAAATATGTAACAGGCAAACCTGCTGTTTTGGGTGGGGTCCCCGGATCTACAGATGGTACTATAATTTCAGAAAAATTAAATATACCTGTTGTAGTGTGTGGGCCAGGATCTATTACTGCCCCTCATCAAATTGATGAATATATTGATATAATTGAAATTAAAGAAAGCATACGAATGTATATTGCTTCAATTATAAATTATTTAGGAATTCTAAATTTAGATGAGTAAGTTCTTAATTTTCATATTAATATTTGTCTTATTAATTTCATGTTCTTCTAATGAGACTGATGATTTCTACCCAAAAGAGGTAACAAGTGAAATGTATAGCTTATGCCTAAAAACTTTTAGATATGGATATTGTAAATGCTATGTTGAAAATTGGCAAAAAAAAATAGCTTACGATGAATACATAGTGCTTAAACCTCAAATAGATTCTGGAAATATAGAGGATGAAGAAATTAAAATTTTGTTAGAAAACTTAAATAAAGATTGCGGAAGATTACCTACATCTTCTGATGGATTTTAGCTCAATTCTTATGTTTAATTTTAATCTGGAAGAATTAATTGTTATATTAATAAGAATAATTGGTTCATTCCCTGTTATATTCTTTCCTTTTATTGGTTCTCTATTTGCAATTATTATTGATCTTTCTGATTTGTTTATAATTAATTATATTGATTTAGGAGGAGTTCAAAATTACCAAAATTTAGATAAATTTTTAGATTTGTTTTATATGTCTGCATTTTTATTTGTGTCATTAAAATGGAATAGTACTGAAAAAATTATTTCTATTATTTTGTTTTCATATAGAATTATCGGAGTAGTATTATTTTTATTATTTGATTTAAGAATTCTTCTTTTAATTTTTCCTAATATATTTGAATTTTGGTTTGTAGGTATTTCTGCTTATAAATTTTATTCTAAATCAAAAATTTCAAATTTAATTTTATTTAGAATATTATTTATATCCACAATTCTTAAAATTTCACATGAAATTTTTATACATAAAATTAAAACCCTTGATAATTATTCTGTTGACGAATTTATAAATCTTTTTATTTAAATGAATATTATGAAAAATTTTGCTTCTTCTGAAATGTTAATAAATAACAACCATGTCAGAATAATTAAATGGCATTTTCTTCCTGATGAAACAACAGGCAAACATGAACATGAATACGATTATGTTGTTTTACCAACAAAAACAGGAGAGTTAACTATTATTGACGATAACGGAATTACTAATTTCAATTTAAAATTAAATGAGCCATATTTTAGAAACAAGGGCATTATTCATGAGATTTTTTATGGTGGAAATGATTATATGGAATTTATTGAAATTGAAATTAAATAATACCTTTTATTATATTTATTAGCCTATATAATTAATTCTAAGCTAAGAATTAAATTCAAAGGTAGAATTATGCGAGCAAGAGACTTAATCTCTTTCAAAGGAAAAACCGGAAAATTTAACTCAATCACTGATATTGATGATGTTGAGGTAGGTCATTCNACAATAATTGATGGCGATGGCCGTTTGGTTATAGGTGAAGGTCCTGTTCGAACTGGTGTAACTGTTATATTTCCTAGAGGCAAATCTAATGCACATCTTCCTGTATTTGCTGCACATGATGTTCTTAATGGTAATGGNGAAATGACTGGTACTATTTGGGTAGAAGAATCTGGATTTTTAGAAACACCTATTGCTATAACTAATACACATAGTGTTGGAATTGTTAGAGATACATTNATTAAATGGATTACAAANAATCCTAAATTTNATGATTCNAANTTTAGNTTGCCTTTGATTGCNGAGACATATGATGGAGTATTGAACGATATAAATGGTCACCATGTTCAAGAAAAACATATTTTTGAAGCTATTTCTAATTCTAATCAATCCTCAATCCTAGAAGGAAATGTAGGTGGAGGTACAGGTATGATATGTCATCAATTCAAAGGTGGAATTGGTACTTCTTCCAGGGAAATTAAAATTAATAATAACACCTACATGGTGGGCACTTTAGTTCAAGCTAATTATGGTAAAAGGGAAGATTTAACTATTAATGGAATTTCGGTCGGAGAGCAATTAAATGATCAGTTACCTGAAATTAATACTAAATACGCCCCAGGTGATGGTTCAATAATTGTAATTGTAGCTACAAATGCACCTCTTTTACCAAATCAATTGAAAAGATTAGCTAAAAGAGCTAGTTTAGGAATTGGAAAAGTTGGTGGAATAGGCTCTAACGGATCAGGTGATATATTTCTTGCATTCTCAACTTCAAATTTAAACGCTTTTGATAGAAAAAACATAACTAATGTTCAAATGATTAGCAACGATACAATTGATCCATTATTACGAGGTGTTGTTGAAAGTACTGAAGAATCTATTGTTAATGCGATGTTTGCTGCTAACACGATGTCTGGAATTAATAATAATAAAGTTTACGAATTACCTATTAGTAAGTTAAAAGAAATTATAAGTTAATTATTTTTTTCTCTTTAGCCCTATCATTTCGAAAAATGATTTTTTAGGTTTAGGTAGAGCTAATGTTTGCTCTCTTACAATGGATATCAATTCACCAACCTGGAACTCTTTATTTTTAATTTCTTTTTTTAAACTACTATTTTCTTTTATAAGATTTTCATATTCTATATTTGATGTTGTTCTATAGTAGTTTAAAGCAGTTGGTTTTATTTCAACGTATCTTTTTTTTCCTATAATCTTAGATTTAAATTTAGTTCCATTTTTATCACTATTCATTAAATCTTCTACAGATTTTAATGACATTCCTAGAACATCTGAAGTCTCTTTTATTGTCAATAAAGCCATGATCTTACCTGTAAATGTTTTTTGAAATAAAAATAAAATTAACATACTACTTTTATTTTTATAATCTGTTACAAGGTCATTTTTTATTATAAAATTTTATTTGATATTAACCCTAAATAAGCAAATACCAAACACAAAGTTAAACTTAGTACAATATTTGTTAATGCTCTCAAATAGTTTCCATCCTGAATTAACATTATTGATGCATAACTAAATGTCGAAAATGTTGTGAACGATCCAAGTAATCCTATCGCTAGAAATAATTTCATTTCATTCATTATTATATTTTTTTCATTTATATACCCATATAACAAACCTATTAGAAATGAACCTATTATATTTACAAATAATGTCCCTATCATTTCATGATAGTACTTGTTTATGATTAGGCCCAAAATATACCTTAAGTTTGCTCCTATAAATCCACCTAATCCTACATACAAAATATTTATCATAATAATATCTCAGCTTTTATTGTTTTTATTTAACTCTGGATATAATTCGAATAATAATGTAGTTAGATAATCATTATTTTCTTTTTCATTATCGATTTCTTTTGATACCTTGCTTTCATCTACAACAAATCCTAATAATGACTTATTATTTTTATATTCATTCTTATCCATATAATTCTCCTTATGGCAGTAAAAATAATTTTAATAAAATTAAAGTCAGAGGCGTTTTTTTATACCTGCTAACTGATAAATTCTTGTTGACTTGGTCTAGGTCAGGTAGCCTTGATTCGATTTCAAGTAATAATCCATATTTGCTATTTAAAAAATCATTGATTTCTTCATCAGAACCACTGATTTTTAAATTGGAAATGTAAATATGATTATCAAATTGCTTATTTGATTTTTTCCCTGATTCAATTTGTAAAAAATCTTTTTCTGAAAAATTAGATATATCAAACAATCCTATTAATTCAAATCTTAAATCAGGAACAATATGATTTATTCTTCTTTTGTATTTCTTTCTATCAACATCTAAATCGAAAGGTTTTTCTGAATTTATAATATTTTCAATTTCTTTAAACTTTTTAACTCCAGTAAGATCTGACAACAACCCAAACCCAGATATTGCTGCAAGCCATGGTTCAGAAATTTCTGTCATAGATTTATGACAATTTTCAATATTATTTAAGAATGAGACCGTTAAGGGTAAATTATTTTTGTAACCCATAGAAATACAAAACATGATTTGAGTAACCAAATCTTTTGAAAATAAATAATTTAATTTATTAAAATCAAATTCTATTTCTTCTGTATTTACAATTTTTAAATTTTGTAAATTTTTACCAGTAAACCATCTCCTGACTGTTCTTTCTCCACAACCAAGCTGAATAGCAATTTCTTTTTGTGTAAATCCTTGATTCCTCAGATCTACTGCTTTTGAAATAGTATTTATGTCGTACATTGGCCTATTAATAATTTAATATGGCCTATTAAATCAAATTTGGCGGCCAATGTCAAATAATTTATTTTTTCGCAAAATTAAAATCTTATATTATCTTTTAATAGTAAGTAATTAACTGATAATATTTCATTAATTGACTAGCTTTGAGTAGCTTTATGCAGGGTAATTTTTTTAGATTTATGATAATAATAGGCCAAAATTAATAATTATAGCGGCCAATTATGCTTTTTTGTTACCATGTCGATATTCGCGTGTTTCGTTATATTTTAGTTTTGTTTCTAAAGCTTTCTTTAGATCTATTTTGTATTTTCCTGAAAGATCAAATATTCTAATTAATACATCTGCTAATTCAACTACGAATCCCTCTGGTTTATTGTTTTCATACCTTATGTCTAAATTTTCACCGGTTCTATATTCTTCAAGAGCTTCGCTTAATTCGCTGTGTATAAGAGCTATCAATTCAGGGATTTCTCTTTCTTTATCCCACCATCCCTTACTAATAGCAATATTATGAGATTTTTCTATTAAATTATTTATATCCATTTTGTTTTCCTTATTAATCTACGCTTCTAATTTTTTCTTGTGTAAACAAAAATATCACACTAAAAATTAAAAGAATAATTGATAAAATCATTATAGTATCAGGGGCTCCAATTTGATCTGCTAACATACCTGATGGTAATGCTCCCAATGGAATTAATCCCCAATTAAGCATATAAATACTCATTATTCTTCCTCTCAAATCTGGTCTTGATTTTTCCATTACTATGCTCATTGAAAGGGTTCTTCTTATAGAGTCAGAAGCTCCAAGAAAAACCATAAATATCATGGACAAATAATATGATTCTATTAAAGATAAAGCGAACAATGACAATGATGTCAGAAATCCTCCAAAAATGTATAATAATCCTCTTTTATTAGCATCATTACCCGCAATAAAAATTGAAGTTATTACAGAACCTAATCCCATTAATGTTGTTAAAATTCCCATTGCTTCGGGGCCTTGTAAATATATATCTTTGACAAAAATTGGTAGTAAAAATCTAAATGGTTCAGCAAATAAACTGTAAATTAATGAAGTCATTAGCATAGAAAACAATAATTTTTCTTTATACATATACACAATTCCTATTTTAATTTCAGATAGAATTTTGCTCTTATTATCACTTTTATTAATTTCTTGTTTAAATCTCATTTCGTTAGTTATTAAAAAAGTAAACATAACTCCTACTAGAGCAAGACATCCAATAGTAAGATAAACTACACCAGGTCCAAACAACCCATAAATGATTCCAGCGATAGATGGTGCTATTAGATTAGAAACATTAAATCCTGCCGAATTTAAGGCAATAGATTTACTTAAATGTTTCCCGGGAACAAGTTCTGCTATAAAAGAATGTCTTGAAGGAACCATAAAAGCCCATACTCCACCCTGAACAAACGATACCATTAGCAAATGCGTCCAATCTATAAGTCCTAATAGAATCAGAGTTGCTATTATAAAAGCCATTAGACTTGCGGCCGTTTGGGCAATTTCTATTATTCTTTGCTTATCTAATCTATCTGATAATGCTCCTCCGAAAAGAGATAAGGTTAACATAGGAAATGCAAACGCAACGTTTACATAAGTGAGTTTTGATGCAGAATTAGTTAGATCATAAGCAAGATAACCTCTGGCAGTCATTTGCATCATCGTAGCTACACCCACGGTAACCATGCCAAGCCATAAGTATAGGTAACCTTTGTAATATAGAGGTTTGATAGAATTAGATAAAATTTTGAACATTATTGAAGATTAGACTAGTTATTTCAAAATTAATAGTGAATTTTTAACATTAATAGAAAAATATCAAATAAAACAATATAATGAAATAATATTTAACAGAGGAAAATTTGGATAAAAATAGAAATACTTTTTTACCACAAACTGAAATCGCTGTTATATTTGATTTTGATATAACATTAACGCCTAAATACATGCAATCGATTATATTCGATAAATTTAGTATTAATGAATCTAATTTCTGGGCAGAGACAGAACAGCTTAAATTGCAAGGATATGATAATGAGCATGCATATATAAAAAATTTAATTAATTATATAAGATCAGGTAAAATTGGTGAATTATCTAAGAAAGATTTAATAGAAATGGGTTCTGAATTAGAATTTCATAAAGGATTCCCAGAAATACTTGATAATTTAAAAACAATTCCCAAACAAGATAACCAAATTAATCCTGAAGTAAGTTTTTATGTAATCAGCGCAGGCTTTGAAGATATGATTATGGGATCAAAAGTTTACCCCAAATTAAAAAGATTATGGGGATGCACTTTTGATGAAAATGAAAATGGGAATATAGATTTTCCTAAAGAAACAATTTCTTCTACAACCAAAACGCAAAAATTATTTTTGATTAACAAAGGCTTATTGCAAAATGAAGATAGTTTGCGTGTTAATGATTTTATGCCTTATGAAACTAGACCTGTACCATTTAAAAATATGATATATGTTGGGGACGGCCCTACAGATGTTCCGTGTTTTTCATTGCTAATGCAGAATGGCGGGCAATCTGTTGCTGTATACGAACCTAAAGATAAGAAAGCTTTTGATGAATGCTATAGATTAGTAGTTGAATCAAAACGTGCAGATGTTATGTGTCCAGCTGATTATTCTGATGGAAGTCAATTACACCTTGCATTGTCAAAAATGGTAGAGAAAATATCTAATAATATAAATTCTGATTTAGAACAAGCAAAGAGTAAAGGATTAATTAAAAGTCCTGAGCATTTAAATTAATTACATCTCTTGTTTATACAAGATGCTATTTTTAACGCCCCTATCTTTGAGT
Source organism: Chloroflexota bacterium (assembly GCA_002711005.1). Classification (GTDB taxonomy): domain Bacteria; phylum Chloroflexota; class Dehalococcoidia; order Lucifugimonadales. Next base: position 36,548 of record PAHZ01000011.1, on the reverse strand, counting down.
CGTAGTAAGATATGTAGAGTTTACCCTCATCATTAGTAATTAGAGATGCATATGTCCCCAAATCTCCTACTTTATCAATATAAATTATTTCTTTTTCAGTACATAGTTTGTTTTCGCAATAAACTATTCCTAAGTGACTTGTAGACATGTCATAAAATGAAATTATTGTATTTCCTAAATCGTTGGTTGTGATTGAATTCCAACTGTAAAATATTCCTGGTAAGTTTTTTGCTTCTACTAAATTTACTGTCGATTTGGAATTTTCGCAATCAGTATCTTTACATACAGCTAATTTTAAATAATTATTTTTAAAATCATAGTAACTTATGTATAAATCATTACTAGAATTTTGATAAATTGATATATCTCCACCTTCAGCAGATACTTCGTCAATATCGTAAGATTTAAACTTTTCACATAATTCATCTTCGCATAAAAGTAATTTTACTTTTTGATTTGTTCTATCTTGGTACGCAATAATAGGATGATCTGTTGTTTCGTTTAAGATCAAATCAGTGTATTCACCAACCATTCCCTCTGATACTACAGCTCTATTGGTAAAAGATGTACATTCATTATCAGTACAGCTTGCTAGCTTCAGATCATTTTTACTAGAGTCAAAGTATGAAATAATTGGACGACCATCTTTTGTTATTGCTAATGAATTGTACTCGCCGACATACCCACCTTGTCCTTCACCTCTGTCTATAACATTTATTTGGGCTCTGCCACATTTAGAATCAAGACATCTTATTACTCTTAAATCACCTTTTTTCTTATCTATATAACTAACATAAATTTTCCCACTATTTGAACTTGCGATATCGGTGTAGTAACCAAAATCTCCAGCCCAGTCAAGTAAATGGATTTTTGCCCTAGAGCAATCTGTATCTTGGCAGTAAGCTAATTTGAGGTCTCCTGCATTTAAGTGGTGATAGCTTATAACAGGAAAACCTTCTCTACTTATTGCTACTGAATTTGAATACCCAACTAATCCATCTCTATCTAATTCTGATATATATATATTTTTATTTTGAGATTTGTTAAGACTGTATATTTGACCTTCTATACCATCATATTTATTGTCGCTTGAAATTTCTGTTTCTAATTCACCAACTATACCTTTATGCCCGAATTCTCCTTTGTCTGGCGCAGCTTTCCCTCCTTCAGAAGTAAAGTTGATATCATAATTATAAAGTATGACTAAAACTAAGCTTACAGCAATTATCCAATACGCGAAAAATGAACTTTTGAATATTGATTTAAATATAAGGGCGATATTAAGTATTTGTTTTTTCATATAAGTAGGTAAAATAGATTGGTATTAAATTATATCAGCAAGTATACAAATTTTATGCCAATTTTTAGCCTATTAAAAAAAAAAGATTTTAGAGTTTATATTATTGCAAATTCTGTAAATGAATTTGCATTCATGTCAAGACTGACAGCTATTGGATGGTTATCTTATGAGATAAGTAATTCTCCAACATTTGTTGGATTAATTGCTGCAGTTTCTGGATTATCTATGTCTGCACTTTCTATTTTCGGAGGAGTTTTAGCAGATAAATTCTCAAAACCGAAAGTGATGTTTGTTTCTAAATTAGGTGAAAGCATATTCATTCTCACCATCGCGTTATTACTGCAATTTGATAATCTTAATAAATCTAACCTGTTAATCTTAATGTTTTTAAATGGAGTTATGGCTGCACCTTATATTCCTAGCAGAATGGGATTTATTAAAGAATTAGTTGGAGGGAAATCACTTTTGTCTGGAAATGCTGTTGATTTCGGATTTATGACTCTCGTTGGTTCATTTACTCCAGCAATCGCGGGTATAATTATTGAAAGATTTTCTATTCAACTTAGTTTGTATTTAGCTTTTATAGCTTATTGTATTCATAATATTTTAATACTTTCATTACGTAATAAAGGCACTGTGTATCAGAATAATAATAAATTAAAAATATTTGAATCGATAGGATTTATATTAAGATTACATATAGTTCAATATCTTCTTTTTACAATGTTAGCTGTTGCTGTACTAGTTTGGAATATGGAAACATTATCTCCAGTTTTTGCTAAAGATATATTTAAATTGGGTGCTTCTGGGTTTGGAATTTTATTATCGTTGGGATGCCTAGGTGCTGCTATTGCAAGTTTTAGTATAGCAAGCTTCAATAACATTAATATAAATAAATTACTAACTGTAAGCATATTGTGTGCAGGAGCGTTCATAGTAATATTTTCTTTTGTAAATAATTATATATTAGGAATGATATTGTATGGCGTTATATTTGCATTTGGCGCATCATCTGAAAATGCTCTTTCAACTTTAATACAAAATTCTGTTCCAGATAGCATGCGAGGTAGAGTGATATCATTACAGGCATTAACCTGGGGATTTTCTGGTTTTGCAGGATTGTTAGGTGGCTATTTATCAGAAATATATGGTATACGTATTGTTATTTTGATTTCAGGAATTGTTATTCTTTTAATTTCGCCAATAGTTAAACCAATATCCACTAATAGTAAAAGAATGCAAATAATGTGATAATATATTAAAAAAATATAGGTGTAATAATGCATGAATTAATCAAATTATCAGCTACGGAAATAAGAACTAAACTTTTACAAAAAGAAATCAAACCTACTGAACTTGTCCAAATTAGTATAGATAGGATTAATGAAGTTGAGCCTATAATTAACGCTATGCCAACAATATGTCTTGAAAGAGCTATGGAGCATGCGAAAAAAATAGAAAATAATGATTTATCCAAAGGCCAAGGAGACCCAGGTTATTTAGCAGGCATACCTATTTCAATCAAAGACTTAGTTCCTGTTAAAGGAGTAAGAACTACGTGGGGATCTCCTTTATTTAAAGATCATGTACCAGACAAATCTGATTTTCTTGTAGAAAGATTAGAAAGAAATGGAGGAATTGTTGTTGGTAAATCAAATACACCTGAATTTGGAGCAGGAGCAAATACTTTTAATGATGTTTTTGGTCCATCTCTTAGTCCATGGAATACAAAAAAAACTGTTGGAGGATCGTCCGGTGGAGCAGCATCATCTTTGTTAAGTGGAGAAGTTTGGCTTGCCTCTGGCAGTGATACTGGTGGAAGTTTAAGAATACCTGGAAGCTTTTGTTCAGTAGTTGGGTTCAGACCTTCTCCTGGAACTGTGCCTACTGGACCAGGTAACTCTCCTTTTGATTCATTATCTGTTTCTGGACCTATGGCAAGAAATGTTGAAGATACAGCATTAATGCTAAATGCAATGACTGGATACTATGAATTTGATCCTTACAGTAAAAAAGCTATTCCAGATTATTTGCAAGCTGTTAATAAACCAAAAGTTCCTAAAAAAGTTGCTTATTCTTTTGATTTGGGAGGAGAGCCATTAGACCCAAGAGTAAGAAAAAGCTTTGAAGAAGGGCTAAAAGTGTTTGAATCTATGGGATCTGAATTAATTGAAGATTGTATAGATTTTAGTGAAGCTCATTATTTGATAAGAATTTTAAGATCTCTTAAATTTGCTGCGCAGGCTGATAGATTGAAAAATCACAGGGATCAACTTAAACCTGAAATCATATGGAATATAGAGACCGGATTAAAATTAACTGGTGAAGAAATAGCAAAAGCTGAATTGATTAGAGCAAAACTTTATAATGACACTGCTGAATTTTTTAATAAATACGATTTGTTTATTTGTCCAACCGTAATGGTTCCTCCATTTGATGTGGAAATAAGATATCTAGATGAAGTCGAAGGTGTCAAATTTGATGATTACATAACATGGTTATACTATACTCACTCTCTAACTTTAACATCATCTCCAAGTGTGTCATTACCTTGTAGCTTTACTGATGACGGGTTACCTATAGGTATTCAACTTGTAACAGAATGTAATAATGAATATGATCTACTATCATTTAGCCAATCTTTTGAAAATCATAATACAAATACTATTCAAACACCAATTGATCCAATAGTTAAATAAATTATTTTCTATGTATTGGTCTAGTGATACATGTGGGTCCTCCTGACCCCTTGTAGCAAATTTCACTTGCTTCAAACTCAATTGTTTCTATTCCAGTTCTGTCAATTATTGATCTTGTTTTATCATTTCCGCTAACTATAAGACATTTATTCTCTGATAGGGGTAGTACATTACATGCTAATGTATTGTACTCTGATTCATCGATATTTATAAATTTTATATTTTTGGATTTTAAAAAATTTAAAAATCCTACTGGAATAAGTTTTTCATATATCAAAAACAATTTTTCTTGTAACGGACTAATTAAAGACATTAGGTGCAAAACGTCATTTGGGCCATCCCAATGAGGTAAATCAACTTTGATTAAATTAACATTTATTTTAGATAGTATGTTTTCTAGTTGTTTAATTCCTTCTGCATTTGTTCTGTAAGTTAGCCCAACAGCAACTGTAGATTTGTCTATCCATATTACATCTCCACCTTCAAGCGTACCTGTGTTTTTAATTTTGCCCAAAATAGGAAGATTATTTTTTATAAAATAATCTTCCATCATTAATGTTTCATCTTTTCTTAATTCTTTCCCCATATTTCCAATTATTGCTCCTTCAGGAGTCATAACCATAGGATCATGAGTGTATATAGAATCTAAATATGTTCGATCATCAGTTGGTAAATAATTTATATCAACATGGTTGTCATTTAATATTTTAATTAAGTTGTCATATTGATGAATGGCTTTTTTGTATTCTGGCTTTGAAATAAAATTTAGTGATTCCCAGTATTCATCAATAAATTTTTGTGATTTGAATGCATCTTTTGGTTTTTTTAATATAACATTTTTTAATGTTTTTACGTTCGAATTTAAACCTATTTTATTTTTCAACATAACCATAATCCAAATATTTATAATCATTGTACAACGAGATTTGAATTTCTTGCATGTATTCTCCACTAGGTGTTTTTGATGTTAATGGAATTTTTAGTACGTCAAAATCCTCACTACTTTTTTTTGCGAATGATTCTTTCAATACTCTTCCTTCTATATATGATGGAGGATCAATATTTAAGAAATGTAATATTGTTGGTAGCACGTCAACATTACTAGAGGGTAATTCTGTACTAATCCCATTATTTATTTTTGGTCCATTTAAAATCAGTGTAGCATTAATTTCTTGTTGACTCATAGATCCGTGATTACCATTTCCTGCTTTTAAATTTGTAGAGAATATTTCACCTTTTATATTGTTTGAATGATTTAATTTCCTCCAATTCATTGATACAAACAAATCTGGATTTCTTATTCCAGATTTAAAAAACAAATCATAATTATGTATTCCATTGTAATTAATATTACTGTTGCCTAAAATTATGGGACCAGCCCAAGGTTTTGATATTATTTCATTTATTAATATTGGATCAAAAATTTGATTTTCTTTTGCATAAACCATAAATGATCCTCCATTTTCAGCAAATAAATAGCCAGGAAAATTTACAGCCAACTCATCCATTAAATTTATATTTTTTGAAATTTTTGAATATCCATGATCAGATACTAAGAATATATATGGATCAAAGTTATTTTGTTCTGTTAAGTCCAATATATTTTTAAATAGATTATCAATGTGTTGTATTGCTGTAATACTTTCTTGTGAGTCAATTCCAAAATTGTGTTGGCTTTTATCTGGTTCATCAAACCATATAATACTTATATCTGCAAAATCTTCTGATTCTAATTTATTGAGTATATTTATTATGTGACTATTTGAATGCAGGTCAGGAATTTCAGGATTTGGCCATTTATTATTTAATTTATCTTGCGTTGGAATATCTCTATGGAAAGTACGATGCTTGTTATTTAGTACTCCTGTGTTTTGTATTAATGCGTTTCCACTTGTTCCTGAATTTAAAACCATTAAATTTAAGTTATTTTCAATGGCGATGTCACTCAAAGTAGGAGTCAATAGAATTTTATTTCCAGACCTGTAAATATTTTTCATCTCTGGATACATTACATTTAAAATTTTATTTTTATCATAATCAGTAAAAACCATATTATTCCCAAGAATGCCATGTGTTCCAGGATTAACTCCTGTCACTATTGTAGATACATTTGTTCTTGTAACTGTTGGAAATGATGCATGATGATTTTCAAAACTGAATCCGTCACTTTTAAATTTTGCCAAATTTGGTGTGTTTTTTTGATCTACTTGACTCATTTGTAAACCGTCCAAACCAATAATTAATATTTTTTTCATAACTAAAATTCATTTTTTTTATACTNNTAATATTGTAATATAAATTACAATTATTAATTTCAAATACTTTTTAATGGTACACTACAAACCTGTCTCAATAATATTTTTTAACGCACTACTTGCGATTTTTGGTATTTTAACTACAACATTCGAATCTCATTTACCCGATTTGTTATTACCAATAATATATGGATTTGCTATATTTGGTGCTGCAATCTTAATCTCGTGGGGAGCAGAAGCTAGTGAAAAAGATATATCTGGAGCNTTTGTTATTGCTTTGATAGCCCTAATTGCCGTTTTGCCTGAGTATTCAATTGAATCAATACTAGCCTACACAGCAGGGAAATCATATAAAAATAACAATTTTACTTATACTGACAGAGTAGGGTATGTTTCTGCTAATGTTACTGGAGCAAACAGATTATTAGCTGGATTGGGTTGGCCATTGATTATGTTAATTAACTTATATAGAAATAATAAACAAATTAATATTACTAAAAACAACAAATTAGAATTAGTAATCATTTTTGCAGGATTGGCTTCGATGACACTGACTTTTATTTTAGATATGCAACCTTTGATAATGTCTGCAATATTAATTTGTATTTACTTATTTTATCTTTATGTATCTTCTAAAAAAGAATCTGAAGAACCCGAATTTGTAGGAATTAGTAAGTATATAACTGAATTCAGAAAACCTCAAAGAATTACTATCAATGTTACTTTAATAGTATTTTCAGCTATTTCAATTTTTGTAGTTTCACATCCATTTGTAGAATCGTTAATTCATGTTGGTGAGAAATTTGGAATAGACGAATATTATTTGATACAATGGCTTGCACCATTAGCTTCAGAGAGTCCAGAGATATTAATTGCTAGTTTATTTGCTTTTAGAAATAAATCTATTGAATCTATTGCTATTATACTTTCTTCACAAGCCAATCAAATGTCATTATTGATTGGAAGTATGGGGTGGATTTTTGCATTAGCTGCAGGCAGACTTGATAGTTTCCCTGTCAATGATACTCAAGCTATTGAATTTCTACTAACAGCAGCATTCGCATTATTTCAAATTGCCATAATTTACAAATCAAAATTTAATAAAACCATTATTATTGGATTTATGATTTTATTTGCAAGTCAATTAATATTTTCTAATTCTGACTTTAAATTTTATCTTTCTATATTTTTGTTTTTATTATCTATACCTTTGTTCTCAAGTACTTTAATTGCAAATAAATTTAAAAAATAAATTTAATGATCTCCCCTCATACTTTTTCAAATATTACTGACTGGTTAGAAAATTCTATTAACTCAAACAAACTTCCTTTTGGTAAAATTACAGTTTCCCAAAATAATAATATAATTTTCTCTGAATTTAGAGAAAAAAATTTAGATGATTATGCTGATAATAACTTATATAGAATTCAGTCTTTAACTAAGCCAGTAACATCAATTGTTGCATTAATAATCCTAGAAAAGTTTGGTATTGATATAAATGAACCAATAAAATCTATAATTAATGATTTTAGCAATTTGAAAGTTCTTTCAGAAGGTAAATTAGAAAATGCAAATAATGAAATTACATTTGAACACTTATTAACTCATACATCCGGGTTAACATATGGATTTAATTACTCTAACAAAAGTATTTTAAGAGGCAATACAGATGCTGATGAAATTTACAGAAAAACAGGATTACTTGGAAAAATTCAAAATTCTAGCATTACCTCGGATCAATTTATAGAAATAATCTCATCTTTACCTCTTGCTTATCATCCAGGCTCAAGATGGAACTATGGATTTTCAACAGATTTATTAGGAGTACTTTTAGAAAAAATTTGTAATAAATCATTGAATGATATTTTTAGAGATGAACTATTTATTCATTTAGATATGAATGACACATTTTTTCCAGATGAATATACAGAAAATTTAATTCCTACTTTTAAGCTTACTATTCCTTCTGGCTTTAAGATTATAAGTGGGTCTGATAGTGTGAAGAATCCAAAATATTTTTCATCAGGTGGGGGTGGACTAATTTCTAGTCCTGAAGATTATCACAAGTTTTGCAATTTTATTCTTGATCCTAATTATGAATTATTACAAATTACTCATATTGATAAACTTAAAACAAATCAACTTTCAGGAGATTTAAATTACTTATCAGATGGCATGAATTTTTTTGATTTTACATTTGCAGGACCTGGAATGGGATTTACATATGGATTTTCAATTATCGATAATCCTGATTTGTTAAATTATAAAAGTACTTCCCAAATTCTTAGTTGGGCAGGCTCTTCTAACACAATAGTTTGGATAGATCAAAAAAATAATTTTGTTTTTTCCATGTTTTCGCAATTAATACCATTTGGATATTATAGTTACAAAAAAGAATTAATGAATTTAATTTATTCAGATTCAAATTTTATTTAATTTTATCAGTGGAATAATTCTTTTTGATAATTTTTGATATTCTGTATACTTTGGGTAAATTTTTATTATTTCTGTCCAAATTTTTGTTCTATAATCATTTTTTAGAATTTCATAACTACACTCAAATTCTTTGCCAGAAATATTAATTGAAACAGTATCTTTGCAAATTAAATTTTTGTACCAATTCGGATCATTAGGATTTCCTCCATTTGATGCAACAATAATATATGAGTTATCTATATTGAAATATACTAATGGAGCAAATCTTTTTACATTTGATTTCCTGCCAATTGTGATTAATACTAAAACTGGAATTCCAAGTAAATTATTTAAATATTTATTATTAAATTTTTTAAGGATAAATAAATGAAACTTAGAAAAAAATCTGATTAATTTATATCTTCCTGTAAATATGTCTGCGATTGTGAACATTAAATTAGCTTATATAGAAATAACAAGTTTTCCAAAAAAATTTCTGCTTTCAATAATTTTGTGTGCTTTTGATATTTCATTAAATGGGATAATTTCATGAATTATTGGATTTATTGTTCCTTTCTTTAATTCGGCAACTAATGACACTATATCTTCTCTAGTCCAACTATTAGACCCAATTATTTTTAATTCTTTTCTCCAAATATATCTTATATCAGTTTTTGGATTAAATCCTGCTGTTGCGCCACATGTCAAAATTCTTCCGTTTGGTTTCATGCACTTTAATGATCTTACCCATGAGTCTCCACCAGTGAAATTTATAGCAATATCTACTCCATCACCTGTAATTGACCTGACAATTTTATGAAAATCAGGTTCTTCGGTGTAATTTATAACAATATCTGCTCCTAATTCGTATAATTTTGATTCATTATCTTTTGAACTAGTTGCAGCTATTATGAAACAATTATTTAATTTCGCAATTTGTATTGCAGCATTCCCAACTCCGCCAGATGCACCTAGTATTAATACTTGTTCTCCGGCTTGGATTTTACCTCTGGTATTTAACATTCTCCATGCAGCACCATAAGCTATTGGTAAGCAAGCTGCTTTAAAAAGATCAACTGTATCATCAAGTTCAATTATTCTTGAAGGCGAAAGTGCTATTTTTTCACACAAAACACCATTTGCATCTTCACCAATTATTCCAATCCGACCGCTTTCAAGCTGAATATTTGGATCAATTAGTACGTTTTTTCCTAATAGATCTTTCGAGACATCATTTCCAACTTCAATTACTTCTCCGGCCCCATCACCTCCTGGAATTATCGGAAGATGAATAGGATGATTAGGCATACCTTTTCTTACAAATATATCTAGGTGATTTATACTGCAGGCTTTGATTTTGACTATAATTTGATCTTTACTGCAAATTGGATCAGGAATATCTTTAACTAGTAAAGAATCAGTGCTTCCATGCTCTTCTAAAATTACTGCTTTCATATGAAAAAATACATATTTATTGTGTGAATATAAAAAAATATATAATTAGAATACAATATATATTTAAAATAATAATATAAAAATGACTAAAAACAATTCTAGAAACATAGTATTCATAATTATAAGTACCTATCTTGCTTTACAAATTTTTTCTGATATTGGTTCGTTGAAAATATTGAAATTATTTTCATTTAGTATAGATGGAGGTACTTTTTTATATCCTTTCACATTTACATTAAGAGATTTAATTCATCGCTTAACAAACAAAAGAACTTCACAACTAATAATTTTTCAATCAGTAATACTTAATTTATTTATGGCCTTATTCTTTTTTATTATAGGCATATTACCATCTGATTTAGATGTGGGTGAACAGAGTGAATTTTCGTATGTTTTAAGCCCTGTTTGGCGATTAGTCATAGCTTCCTCTATCGCTGAATTATTGTCTGAATTGTTAGATACCGAAATTTATTCTATGTGGGTTAAAAAATATAAAGAAAAATTACTGTGGGGAAGAGTTCTTTTTAGTAATTCTTTGGCATTAATTTTAGATAGTATTGTATTTTGTTTTATTGCATTTTATGGCGAATTACCTAATAGTGTTTTGTTATCAGTCATTTTTAGCAATATTTTGATAAAAGAAATAATTACTGTAATTTCCATCCCAAGTATTTATTTAATTAAAACAAACAAACTTAATTAAGCTGTTAAATCACCTAGAATATTACCTTTGGAATCGATATCTAATTCCCTAGGAGATTTTGGTAATCCAGGCATTGTCATTATTGATCCAGCAATAGGGTAAATAAATCCTGCCCCAATTGATGCTCTTATATCACTTATCTCAAATGTATAATTTTTTGGAAGTGCTTTTAATCTTGGGTTGTGAGAAATAGATAAAGGTGTTTTGGCCATGCAAATTGGTAAATTACCCCAACCATTTTCTTCAAATTTTTTGATCTTCTTTTTGGCTACTGCTGACCATGTTACATTATCAGCATTATAGATATTTGTAGCTAACTTCAATACTTTTTCTTGAATAGGGTCATTAAGATCATAAATGTATTTATTTGTAATTTCTTTTTTTGTAGACTCAATAACTGATTCTGCTAATTCTATATTTCCTTCGCCACCTTTAGAATAACTGTCTGATTCTACTACAGAAAACGCTTTAGTATCGCTTAGCAGTTTTTTAACTAAATTTATTTCTTCTTTAGTATCATCAGGGAAAATATTAAGTGCAACAACAGGTTCAATTCCAAATTTGTTTATATTATTTATATGATGAATCAGGTTTTCAATTCCTAATTCTATCGCTTCACTATTTTGTTCTTGAAGAGCAGAAAATTTAACACCACCATGGGATTTTATAGCTCTGATTGTTCCTACTATTACTGCCCCTTGAGGTTTCAAATCTGATGTTCTTGATTTTATGTGCATGAATTTTTCAAATCCTAAATCTGCACCAAAGCCTGCTTCAGATAGTACATAATCTCCAACTTGTGTNGCAAACGTGTCACCAATTACTGAACTACATCCGTGAGCAATATTTCCAAATGGNCCTGTGTGGATTATAGCGGGGTTTCCTTCAGTTGTTTGGACGATATTTGGCATTAGTGCATGTCGTAAAACTGATAGTAAAGAGCCGACAATGTTAAAATCTTTAACATAAATAGGATTACCTGAATTATCTGCTCCAACAACTATGTTTTCTAGCCTGTTTCTAAGATCGTCTAAATTTTTTGATAATGCCATTATTGCCATGATTTCAGATGCTGTAACTATATCAAAGCTAGTTTGTCTAAGTGGCGCATTGTTACTTCCTCCCAATCCTGTGACTATATTTCTTAATCCTCTGTCTAATACGTCTGTTACTCTAGTCCATGTTATTCCATCAGATGTCATATTTTTAATTTGATTTCTCTGAACAGCATTGTCAACAAGTGCTGAAAGTAAATTATGAGCTGAACCTATAGCATGAGCATCTCCTGTAAAATGTATGTTGATTTCATCCTCAGGTATTACTTTAGATTTTCCTCCACCAGTTCCACCGCCCTTGATACCAAATACTGGTCCTAATGATGGTTCCCTAAGGCTAGTTATCGCTAATTTGCCTAGTTTATTTATACCTTGAGTTAATCCTATAGCAGTAGTAGTTTTACCTTCACCAGCTTTTGTTGGAGTAATGCCAGTTACTACAATTAACTTACCTTTCCCAGGCTTTTCTTTTATAAATTCAAAAGGTATTTTTGCTTTATAGTTACCGACTTGTATAATTTCTTTTTCTTGGAGGTCTAGCTTTTTCGCTATATTAGATATATGATTCATTGATTACTCATTTTTATAGATTTTAAATTACATCAGAAAATATCATGAAGATTTATTATTTGTAAGTCAAGTTATATACGGGAATAGTTATGTCAAACAAAATCGAAATGGATAAAAAATCTATAAGAGGGTGGTATATTTATGATTGGGCACACTCAGCTCATTCAACTAGTGTAATGGTNGCTATAGCTCCTGTCTACTTTGTAAATCTTTATAAAGAAGTTTTTGGAAGTGGTGGATACACATTTTATGGATTTGATTTTACTGGNACAAATGTTTGGAGCATAGGAATATCATTGTCGATATTGATAATTGCTTTCTTAAATCCAATTCTTGCTGTCATTGCTGATAAAACACCAACAAAAATGACTTTTTTGAAAATATTTACTATATTCGGATGCATACCTACTTTNTTAATGTTTTTNACNCCNTANATTGGNTCTGGNTGGTTGTTTTTATTNCTNATGATNGTAATNTCAGTTATGGGNTTTTCAGGCGCATGGACATTTGCAAATAGTTTTTTACCACATTTAGCNCCTAAAAAATATTTAGATGAAATCAGCAGTAAAGGTTTTGCTTATGGTTATCTTGGTGGNGGTATNTTGCTTACAATACATTTAGCTATAATNACNATTACTGATTCCTCAGAATTGTTTATACAATTATCTCTTGCATCTGTTGCAATATGGTGGGGTGGATTTTCAGTAATTACTTTTTCCTCATTAAAAGAACCTTATATAGATCCAAAAGAANGNANAAGTATTNNTTCAAAANTTATNGGNATTGCATTTAAGCAGATTAGNAATACTNTATCTAATGTTGGNCNGTATAAAACATTATTTATATANTTAATTGTTTACTTACTTTTCAATGACGGAATTCAAACAGTACTTAGNATTGCNGGTGCATANGGAGCNGACACACTNGGAGTAGANTTGATATTCAACATGGCTACAATTGTTATNGTACAATTTATAGCTGCTCCTGGATCAATGTTCTTTAANACTCTTGCNAGAATTTATTCATCAAAGAAATCNTTAATGATTTCTTTGATNGGATGGATAATTATNATATTTTTAGCTATGGGATTTGCNCCTCTTGAAGANACAGGAGAATATGCNATTAAAGATGGNNTNTTTTCATGGTGGCCTAAATTAATAAGAACATATTTATGGGAACCNTTAGGATTNAACGTTAATTTTCAATGGCTAATNTTAGGCACNTTCGTTGGNATAGTTATGGGTGGAAGCCAAGCTATAGCAAGAAGTATTTTTGCNGTNATGACACCTGTTAAACAAAGTGCTGAATTTTTCTCTTTTCTTGGATTNATGTCTNGAGGAGCTTCTATTTTTGGACCTCTACTNTATGCNTTAGTTGCTGGATACCTTGGTGCAAGGACAGCAATATTTAGTGTTTCAATGTTTTTGATTGCTGGTACTATAGGTATGCAATTACTAGTAGATGTTGAAAAAGGGAAAAANGAAGCTTTAAAAGTTAAATAAATATAATATTTGAATNGTATTAATTAATTAACTNCTTTTCCNNTTGNACTGTNATCAGNGCTTATNTCAGAAATATGATCATTTATTTTTTCAGGCCAGTCTGANGTTACTGCNGAAACACCAATNTTTCGAAGCATAACNACATCTTCNGGGTTTTCTATNCCCCATACTCCAACAAAAAGNCCTTTTTCNTTGGCNTATTTAACTGAATGTTCTGATGTTAATTTTGCNTAAGGGAAAATACCTTGAATACCTAATTTACTTGCAATATCTATGTCNGTATCAGTNAATTCNCCAACTANCCATCCATGTCTTACTACAGGTAATAATTCTATAGATCTTANTACTTGTTCTAANTGAAAAGAAATTATTGTTAACCCNGGNACTTGTGACATTGGATTACCNGCNATTTTATCCCAACCTTCATTTTCTATNAAAGCTGAAACTTGATTNGCGAGGTTAGACTGATCTGATTTCAATTCNANAACNAGATGAATTTTATCTGAGTATTTTTTTAGTAACTCNGAAAGAGTNGGTATTTTTTCATCATTAAATTCTTTGCTAAACCAACTTCCAAAATCTANAGATTTNATTTCATTTAATTTCATTTCNCTAACNAANCCTTTACCATTAGAAGTTCTGTCTACTTTATCGTCATGAATTATTACAGGAATATTNTCTGATGTTANTTGAACATCTGTTTCTATGAAATTAAAGTTNTTNTTTATTGCCAAATCAAAAGATGCNAAAGTATTNTCTGGTGCTTTTGACGAATAACCTCTATGAGCAATTGATCCAAATTCAGTAGNNGATTCGTTATTTTCTTTTGAAGATTGAATATCTANAGAAAATCCATTAAATTTTGATTCTACTTCTTTTAAAAAATCAGAATTTAATGGTACNTAGTTTAANGGGACAATATTATATTCTGTNGTATCCATTANTAAAGTTGTATAGCCTAATGTTTTNCCAAATNTGCCAACTTTAGATTCAACTTGTGTAATTTTAGTTAATGGTATNTCATATTTTTGNGAACCTANNAGAGANCCNTGNACTATTTCTATTTGGTTTAGAGTTANAGTATATTTTGTTCTGTANGTAGAGATTATTCTTGGNACNACAACAATTAATGCGAAGATAATTAATGGACTTTCTAGTATAGCAACATCNCCACTTATNANAGGGTATACAGTTATTACAACAATCCANGGAACTAAAAACCATAACCANCCCCAATANGATGGTTTTACTGAAATAATGATCTNTGTTATTTTGTTGATTNTTTGNTTCCATTTTTANTTATTATTTGTTTGCTATTATTTCTTTGGCGTAGGTAAATAAATTAGGAGTGCCGCCACTATGAATAAATATTATATTATCTTTGTCAGAAAATTTGTTGTTTTTTANATNCTCTAAAAGAGCATTCATGCATTTTGATGTATAAATNGGATCAAGAAAGATNGATTCATATTTAGCTAGTAATTTTATTGCATTAATTCCACCATTTGTAGATATTCCNTAATCTTTACCTACAAAATCAAAATTATAATTTATATCTGATTTTTCTAATTTNATATNTATATNAAGAAATTCTGCTACTTCTGNNGCATTTNAAATTCCTTCATCCTGCATATTTTTATGACTATCATNGGGNTATGGNGATATTGCATTAACTTCCCATCCTAAATCACAATATTTGTTANCCATTGCGAGTCCAACAACAGAATTACCNGCTACTTGATATATTTTTATATTGTTTAATTGTAATTNGTNGATTTGTTTGTATAATTCNATAGCTCCNGATATATAACCAATNATTGAAGATTGTTTNACAAANATTTGTTCTGATCTTAAATAAGGTTTNAATCCTTNTTNANTCAATTCTNNNGATAATTTTTTACAATAATCATTTATTTCATTTGAATCTTCTGTGTCAATTTGATGAATTTCAACATTCATTAATTTTTGTAANAGATAATTACCTTGNTTTTCTTTATTGGCACTTTTNCTTAATACNGCNACATATTTAATTCCAGCTTTTGTACANGCAGCAGCATTTANNCGAGAATTGTTTGANANTTTTTGATCACTNTTTATAAATGCATNGTATTTTTTATNTACCATATCTCCTATTCNAAANTCTAAATGCCTAACTTTATTNCCTCCAAAAGCNAAGCCTGACAAATCATCTCTTTTTATAAACAAATTTTTNGTNCTAAGATNTTTTTCAAGATTATTGCANTTATACAGTGGAGTAGGGAAATAACCTAATTTNAATTTNGGTAATTGATTAATTTGATTTTCNAGCGATAANATTTTGTTNTTCACTTATTTAGCCCACCANACTTTAGGTTTTTTTCTTTTCCCAAAAAATCTNTCAAAATAAATNAATATTTTTCTTAGAGGAGTATTAGCTAATCTNATCCCAATTTTATGAATTAATTTATCAAAATCTTTATTNTAAGGNCAAACTCTTATGCAAATCGTACAATCACTACTTTGTGACGCCCAAAACTTNAANCATTTTTCTGCATTTACNGACCATTTTTTTACNCCTTTTATATTAGATATATTTATTTGATTATATGAAGGCTTATCATNAGGNATTGCTCTAGGAGGGCATTCGTTAGCGCATCTTTGACATATTGAACAGTAATTTTTCACACCAAATGATATGGGNCTATCATGNTCTAATGGTAAATCAGTAAAGATTTTTGAAATTCTAACTCGTGGACCAAATTTCTTTGTGATTAATAATCCATTTCTTGCATATTCTCCNAAACCAGCTTCTATAGCTAAGGGTATNGANAANGCAGTNTCATTTTGACTTGCAACNGCTTTATANCCTAAATTAATNATATATTGAGCTANTGATAAAGCTGANGATAAATCATTTGAATAACCTAATCCGGTNGCNGCTCCACTAAGTGCTGATGGTGCAGTNTCTATTAAGTCTTTNTCCATTTCATTTGCAATNACAATAACATTTTTAAGTGATTTGTCTAAATTGTTTTCTGAAGTNTNATTCTTATCTCTGTTATATTTATGTGAATANACCCATTTAGGNTTAAATTTAGTTACTCCTACTAAATCNGCTCCTAATTTTTTTGCTACAACTTTTATTTCTTTTGTTAATTGTTTTGAAGAATCTATTTTATATTTTGTGTATGTTCCTTTTTTTTGNACTGAAAAAAAATCAGTAAAACCTTCNGATCTTCCNTTATTTTTTTCAGAATTAGAAAAGAAATCAGACATAAACCANCCAGCATTTCTAAATGCGTAATCTTTATGACTAAAACCNTCAGGTCTTTTTTTATCTTCTGGTGGTTTTATATAGTCTTTATAAAATTTCTCTGTTTTNTTACTTCTAANAGATTCATCCCATAGNGATCGGTTGAATATATCATTCTTTTGATTGAATTTTTCNAATTCTTTTTCATTTGTTTTTTTANTNTTGTTTTTTTTCATCTCACATAAATATTGTTATGAATAACAGACTACANGCTCCAACTATAGTAGCAATTAATATCCCTACCAAAAANGGCTTTAGNCCNAATCCTTTTATTGATTTTATATCTGTAGTCANTCCTACNGATCCCATTGCTATNATAAGNAAAAATTTTGAAANAGATGTTAATTGTTCAGTTATTTCAGACCATGAATTTTCANTNATAAATGTATTNGNATTGAATNACAAATCTCCCAAAGTTCTTATGANACTCATTAAAAAGAATCCTAAAATAAACNTAGGGATAAGTTTANAAATTTCTTTTAAANTTAATATTTGAAGATTTTGNGTTGAAGATTTTTTNTATAATATTGTCATTAAAGGNATTACAAAAACCATACTTAAATTTCTAACTANTTTNACNGTTATAGCATTTTTACCTACATTTNCTGTACCAAANGTNTCGTCATAAATAAANCCAGCACCTGTTACTTGNGCTGTTTCGTGAATNGANGTNCCNAAAAATAGACCAGCATTCTTTTCTGANAATTCAAGAAAATTTGATAGAAATGGGTAAANTATCATAGCAAGTAANCCAAATATTGTTATTACTGTNATNGAATAAGCTATTTCTTCTTTTTTTGCATTAATCCCNGGTGCAGTTGCAACNATAGCTGAAGCTCCNCATATACTNGTNCCTACTGCTATTAAAACACCTAATTTACTTGGTAAATTTAAAAGNTTTGTTAATAGATACCCTGTTANTAATCCTGCAAAAATACAAACNANTATTATTGGNATCCCACTTAANCCAAGNGAAAAAATTTCAGAAATACTAAGCCTNATTCCTAATATTATTATTCCTATTCTTAATANTTTTTTTACATTGAAATCCAANCCTTCNTCAAATCTTTGGTTAATNCCTATGAATGTTTTAANAATTATTCCAAGAATTATAGCTAATAATATTGAGCTAATCAGAGATTTNTATCCGATNAAATNATTNAAGTACTTAGCAGAATAAAAAGATACTATAGCTATCATTACNCCTAGTATTAAACCNGGTAATAATTNTTTNATTTTATTTGTGTCTAAATTTTTATTCATCTAACTGTGTAAAAAATTAATTATATCTCCATCNTGTACTATATACTCTTTTCCGTTACCTTTAACTTTACCTTCTTTCTTGCATTGATTCCAAGACCCNAATTCTAAAAATGTATNGAAATCAATAACTTCTGCTCTTATAAATCCTTTTGAAATATCTGANTGAATTTTGGAAGAAGAAATTAATGCTGANTCTCCATTTTGTATTTCCCANGCTTTGATTTCTTGATCTCCTGCTGTAATAAATATAATCTTNCCCATTTGTTTATANAGNTACTGTACNAAATCATATTTNAAATTTTTTTCTATATTNAAACTTTCTCTGAATTCATTTGATTCATCTTCNGACAATTCAGATAANTCCATTTCAAGTTTTGCAGGATATAAAAAATNATTAATATCACTNTTCAATTTAATANTTTCATCCATTTCCATTATTTCTGTNTCTGAATTTAATAATACAAATATTGGTTTTAGTGTAACTAAGTTATAACCTGCAAGTTTTCTTGTATCNCCTTCATTTAATTTGTAAGAATTNAATGCTTTTCCTGATTCAAGATGCTCTTTTAAATTTTTTANTAATTCTATTTCAGAATTNATTGATTCAATTTCTTGNTTGATTTTACCTTTGGAAGATTTCAATCTTCTNTCGATTACATTTTCTATTATTATGGTATCTGATACTATTAATTCNGTGACTATNTCATTTATATCATTNTGAATTTTNGAAGTGTTATCTATATCAAAACANTTGATAACTAANAAAATNCCATAAGATTTNTGTANTGATTCAATTCCTTTTAAATCAGTACTTTTTGAATTTAGTGANAATATATCTAATTCNGAAAAAGAAATTTCNGGNAATGTTAAATTATTATGACCCAAAAGTTTGCNAACTTGATTAAGCCTATTATCTTTNACTTTAANNGTACAATAATCTGGAAGAGGATCGTTTTCTGAAATATCTAANAATGATTTTAGAAAAGTAGATTTTCCTGATTGAGGTAAGCCTAATATGGAAATATTCATTAAATTATTATTTTAAAATGNTAGCTATANTTTCACCAACNATTTTATCTTCTCCATCATTTAATGCCCANGGAACNAGTTTAATTGTATTTTCTTCGTGATTTTGNCCATTTCGTGTCCANATTGGAGTATCTAATTCTTGTAGTTTNTCTACTAATTCTGCTGCAGACATTTTTGCTTTATTTGGATCTANTTCTAATTTAACACCAAAAGGCTGATTNCCTATTATGTTATCAATNATTTCAGCATTTACNCCTTCTATATTTTGGAGTGGTGCTAGCATAACTCTTGATTGATCTTCAGCTATTGCTAATCGTTCTTCATGATTCATAGTAACCCATTCGTGNACTGCCACTGTGACACCAATAATTTCTTGTCTNTCCACTTTCATAGGTCTTCCAATACCNCGAATTCTTCTTCCTTCATAACCTGTNAATGATTGATTAGCTATTTTTTCNATCATTTCTGTTGTACCCAAAGCTAANCCAACTGACTGTGANGCTCCCATATATTTTGCAGCAATAACNTGTGCNTCTGCACCCATTCTTACATATTTNCCTAGAATATCTAGNGGATATATTTGAGCTGCNGCATCTACCAATACGTAAATACCNTGTTTTTTTGCAATTTCNATTACTTTCTCAAGGNTTAGTGGATTNGTTTGTATATTATTTCCAACTACNGTACCAGGNGACAATTCATTTGCTACCCATAATACACCNGCAGTATTTTCATTAATTGCATTTTCAAAATCAAGTTCNCTTGCNGATAGNTCTTCTCCAAATTCNACAAGNTTTGCTCCAGATCCTTCAACACANCNGTCATACCAATANCTTTGNCATTTTTGAATNAGAATTTCTCCTTTCATNCCNGTTGTATCTGGAAGTTGTTCAATTAAATTATCATTATTCCCAGCCATAAATGCTGCNCCNGTTAATGCTAATCCTGCACCAGCACCTGAAGTTACAAATCCCGCAGGAACATTNCAATATTCTGCTATTTTTTTNCCAACAACTTCTTGAAGATGNGGAAGNTTAACATANGCAGCATCTGCACGGTCCATAGCTTCTTTNACTATTTTTTTAGGAGTAGATCCTCCTAANAAAGTAACACTNCCTATAGCATTAATTATAGGTTTTGCNCCCATTTCTTTGTAAATTTCTCCAAAAATATCGTCTGCCATTTTTTTATCTCTCTATTATGATATNTNTATATATAAGATTATTTATTTANGATNGTAGTAGTAAAAGTATAGTAAAATATTTTAACTAAATCTNAANTTATATTTAAANACAAATTCGTAATATNTTTTAAAATTTATTTCAAATATTAAGATTATTAATAACTTCTTTNACTGATCTTGATTTATTCAATGAATAAAAATGTATCCCGTCGATATTGTTTTCTAATAATTCTTTAATTTGATTTGTNGCAAATTCTATTCCAAACTTAGTTGTTTCTTCGTCATTGTTNATTGATGTCTCAAGTTTTTTNTTTAAAGAATCAGGAATNGATGCTCCGCACATTTCAGTGAATTTTCTTATTTGTTTTGTNCTNGTTATNGGCATGATGCCAGNTATTATTGGTATCTTAATTCCTGATTTTATTGCTTTGTCTCTAAATTTAAAAAAATCATTGTTATTAAAAAACAATTGNNTTATTAGAAAATCAGCTCCTTTTGATTGNTTTANTTTTATNNTACTNATATCANTCTCTTCNGATAATGANTCAGGATGTGATTCNGGNTAACAAGCTGCAGCTATACAAAANGNATTTGAATGATTTTTGATTATTTCAATTAAATCNGTTGCATGAGGAATNTGATTTTTAANTTCGTTNGAGTTATGTGGTAAATCACCTCTNAGAGCTATTATNTTTTCTATNTTAGATTGCTCGTAATTATTCAGTATTTCNATAATTTCATTTTCNGTGTGAGTAATACANGTCANNTGNGACATTACTTCAGAAGAAAAATCAGAATTTTTTGTTTTNGCTGATATTTCTAGAGTNAGTTTTCTAGTNCTACCACCNGCACCGTAAGTAAATGATACAAAATCNGGNTTGAATTCAGACAAATCATCTATTGTTTTGTTTAAGTTACCTATATTAGATTTTTCTTTNGGGGGAAAAAATTCAAAAGATAATGTTTGTTTTTTGTTTATAATGTCTATAATTNTCATAAATACATTAAATTTATTTATATTTTAGGTTTTTTGTTTTGCCANGGTTGTTCAATTTCGATTACTCTTGAAGCCTGTAATACNCCTTCTTCATTTTCTTTTGCNCCNATAATNTGCAGNCCTACAGGCAATTCGTTTTTTGTGAATCCNCTNGGGATACTTGCNCCAGGATTNCCNGTCCAATTAAATAGGGCAGTGTATTGTTTATATGCAAANTTCCAAGATGAATANTCCATATTGTTATGAATTTTTTTGTCTTCATCTGNCATNTGAATGATATTTAANTTATTNTCTTTGATAANATGNTTTTCATNACATTTGTTAGCNGTGAATCCTACNGTTGGTGTTGCAATAAAATCAAATTTNTCAAATATTGAATTNATATAAGATCTTAGNTCATAAAGTTTTGTAAGAGCATTTATATACTGATCTGAACTTATATTTTTNCCTCTTTCAATNGAATTNCTAACATGAGGCATNAATTTGGAAGCATTTTCTTCATAGTAAATTTTATTATTGGTGTAATTAAGTGCAAGTGTNAGGATTGAATCAAGNTCTTCNTAATCATCTAGATTTATTTTNATATCTAAATCTTCAACTATTGCTCCATGNTTTTCAAATATTCTCATNGCATTTTTATTGATTTCCAATACTTCTTCNTCAACTATTCTAGAATTCAGNTCAGAAGACCATCCAATTTTTTTNCCTTTTATCCCNTTATCAATATTNGTTAGAAAATTTGGNGAGGATTGATTTATTGTNCCTGGTTCAGCTTCGATATGAGATCCTGACATAACTTGTAAAAGAATAGCACTGTCTTTNACATACCAACTCATNGGCCCTATNCAAGAATAATTNACAGGATGCCAACTCATTTTTCCAGAATGTCGTCTTGGGACTCTTCCTTGAGTTCCTTTTATACCATAAATACCTGAGAAAGANGAAGGAATTCTTATTGANCCACCNCCATCTGATCCNTGACCAAANGGGTGAACTCCGGAAGCAACAGCAGCAGCAGTNCCNCCACTTGATCCNCCAGGGGTATAGTTCAAATTCCAAGGATTTCTNCAATCATCTCCTAATTTGTTTTCAGTTCCNCCGCTTGCNCCAAATTCAGGCACATTNGTTTTNCCAAGTATAATTCCGTCTTCATTTTTTATTCTTTCAACAGCTAATTGATCAATTGNNGAGATACTNTTTTCTAAAAATAATGANCCTTTAGTGGTTCTNTATCCTTTAACTGGTTCNAAATCTTTAATTGAAGTNGGAACACCTCCAAGTAATCCAATCGGNTNATTGTTAGCAATTTTTTTATCAACATTTTTNGCNGANTCTATAGCTAATTCTTCTGTCACTGTGATNAANGCATTTGTNTTTGANTTTGTATTACTTATTCNCTCGAGTGCTAAGTTTGTTAACTCNANNCAAGATATNTCTTTATTANNAATTAGAGATTTAAGNTCTAATGCAGATTTATATAGCAAATCAAATTTTTTCATATNTTTATTATATACTCCCTTCAAAATTTAATTGTTTCCAAGATTCATAAATTATTACTGCNGTAGCATTTGATAAATTTAGACTTCTATTGTTAGGAACCATAGGTAATTTNAATATATTTTCTTTTGCAATTNTATCAAGAGTTTCTTTATCTAGTCCTTTTGATTCACTACCAAATAAAATNGCATCATTTTTTTTGAAATTAATNTTTGTGTAATATTTTTTAGCTTTTGCAGTAGTNCCTAAAATTCTANNAGGTTGTATTAAATNTATAAAATCATTTANNGAATTGTGAATTTGTAAATTTGTTAGGTCATGATAATCTAATCCNGCTCTTATTAAATTCCGATCNGACAAATCAAAACCCAAAGGTTTAACTAANTGCAAATAATATCCAGTATTTGCACAAAGTCTNATTATATTACCTGTGTTTGGTGGTATTTCAGGTTTTATTAAAACTATATGTATCATAAGAAATGTATCATAAGAAAATTTTAATTGATGCNGTNAAAAATAAAAAAAATGTAATNATTGAAGATATACAACCGTATGGTTTGAACAATTTTTATTTCTCCTATACTATAAATTAAAAGGGGGTAATATTATGAATAAAAAATACTTGTTAAAAAATGCTACGATATACGATGGTACGGGGTCAAATCCATTTANTGGGAATGTTTTAATAGAAAATGGNAAAATAGCAGAAGTTGGCCAAATTNANGATGTTGAAGCAGAAATAGTTGATATAAAAGGAAAAGCCCTAGCACCTGGATTCATNGATATGCATTCTCANGATGATATTGCTATGTTTGTTTATCCTGATATGGATTTTAAATTGATGCAAGGTGTTACNACNAATGTAAATGGNAATTGTGGCTCTGGNGTTATNCCTTATTCTGNTGCAGATATTGTTAAATGGTATCCTNATTTNGACGGAATTCCTAAATGGAATTCATATGGTGANTATTCAGAGTTAGTTAACAAATCTAAAACTAGCATACATTCTGCATTTTTAGTTGGTCANGGTCCTATAAGAAAAGCTACTGTAGGTAACGAAGAAAGAATGCCCACTGATAAAGAATTTGATTTAATGAAAGGATGGATTAAAGAAGGNATGGAAGAAGGAGCAGTTGGGTTATCAACTGGATTAATTTATGAACCNGGTCGNTATTCTAATACAGAAGAAATTATAGAATTAAGNAAGACNATTTCTCCNTANAATGGTGTTTATTTTAGTCATATGAGAAATGAAGCAGGACATCTGATTGAATCTGTTGAAGAGACAATAAAAATTGGTGAAGAAGCAGGNTGTTCAATAGAGATTTCCCATCACAAAGTATCAGGAGAAGAAAATTGGGGNAAATCTGTTCAATCATTAGAAACGATTGAGGAAGCTAGAAGTAGAGGATTGAATGTACATTCTGATCAATATCCTTATAATGCNGGTAGTACTTCNTTNTTTGCTATTGTTCAAAANAATGCATTTACAACNGGCGANGGAGGGATGGGATCAGCNACTGGAGATAAAGTTATGATTTCGAGTTCAAGNAAAGATCCTTCNTTAGAAGGCAAAACCATNGGNGATATTTGTGATGAATATGATCTTCCTGANCAAGAAGCTGCCCAAAAATTATTAAGTAGTGATCCAGATATTTTTATTGTTATAGAAGGTATGGTNGAAGATGATATTGCCAGAATNCTATCTCATCCTACCACCATGATAGGNTCAGACGGCGTTCCTNTNCCAGGNAANCCTCATCCTAGATTATATGGATGTTTCCCAAGAGTNCTTGGAAAATATTCTAGAGAAGANGGTGTTATAAGTATGGAAGAAGCTATNCATAAAATGACTGGTCTTTCAGCTACCAAATCAAATTTAAATGATCGTGGATTTATTAAAAAAGGATTAAATGCAGATATAGTTATATTTGANGAAANCACCATAATTGANAAAGCAACATATGATAACCCTAGAGTGTANCCNGANGGAATANTTCATGTTTTTGTTGACGGAGATTTTGCAGTTAAAGATGGCAAACAAACAGATTTAAGAGCAGGAAAAGTTGCNANAAGATCTTAATCAGTTATAGTTATTTCTACTGCTTTTAATTTTGCNCCATCGTTGGATCCNGAAATAGATATNNTGTTGTCTATTTTCAACTCGGATTTTTCAATNGTTACCATTGATTTTATNTTTGTTTCTTCNTCCATTNTNACTTGAATATTGCCCATTTGGGTTTCAACATATATAGTNTTGTTTTGAATATCAGTAACAGTTCCAGNCATTGTTCGNANACCTCTANTANCAAGTTGGTTTTTTGGTAANTTANTCGTAGNAGGTTTGTTTTCTGAAACAAATCCTGTTCTGATTTTATTTCTTAGATCTTCNGGNACTTCATCCATACTCATATCTCCNGATTTTACTTTCTGAATAATTTCTTTTTCTTCATCNGTTAATTCAGTNCCGGAATNNGATTTACTTTTTTTGNTACNNCCATCNGGAGGATAGATTTTCATGAATTCTTTTCCGCCACTTATTGCNATATCAACTTTACTNTTTGCNTTATTGTTGCCATTATAAAATCCNATTGAATAAGTNCCTCCAATTAGAATTATTATTGCAGTTAAAAATAAAAATGATTTCATACTTAATGCTCCTTATTGATATCTTAACGCTTCTACAGGTTGNAATTTNGAAGCTCTGAGTGCAGGNAAAATACCAAAAAATAATCCTGTNGCAGCAGATACTCCAAAAGCAAGCATAGCTATATCAAGTGTNAATTCAGTTCTAAAAGGATCATCTCCNATCTCAATTTGNCCAATAAAATATAANGAAAGCCATCCCAAAAATATTCCNACCATTCCTCCGATNGTGCTTAAGACTACNGACTCAGAAACAAATTGTAGCAGAATATCTTTTCTTTTTGCACCTAAGCTTTTTCTTATTCCAATTTCNCTTGTTCTTTCTGTTACTGATACCAACATTATATTCATNACTCCNATTCCTCCAACTAATAAGGAGATTCCGGCTATTGCNCCNAGAAATATAGTTATTCCTTGNGTAACTGTTTTAAATGTATCAAGAACTTCTTGTTGATTAATTATNTCAAAGTCGTCATCTTCATCTGAAGCAATTTTATGNTTAAATCTTAATACACTTGTAGCTTCAAGAAGAGCTTTGTTAACTTCTTCTGCACTATTAGCTTCNACTACAATNGAAGCAAGTGCNACAGTTCCTGGAGTATTACTTGAGTTGGATAATCTGTAGTGGGCTGTAGTAACNGGNATNAATGCTCTNTCATCAATNCTTACACCACCAAAACCACCACCTTTTTCTTCTANNACNCCAATAACTTGCATACTTCTACCATTNATTCTGATGTATTGACCTACNGGATTACGATTACCCAATAATTCATTAGCAGCATTTATACCCAGNACAGCAACTTCAGCCATATTTTCAACATGCAAATCAGAAATGAATGAGCCAAACTTCATATCTAAATTTCGCACAGTTTTATAGTTTTGNGTAATCCCGTATACNTGGGTGTATTTCCAATTGTTNCTAAAGTTAATCTTACCCATTTGTACNAATTCAGGNGTTACTGATTTTATAGCACTATTTTCNCGTTTNNCAGCAAGTATTTCTGCNTCTTTTAAGGANATTATTGANGAAGCTCCAGATTTAGAATCTCTNGAAGATGTNATATAAATGAGNTTTGATCCAAGAGATTCTATNGTATCGGTTACAGATTTTTCAAATCCTTTNCCCATACCCATCAGAGATATAACTGATAAAATCCCTATCACNATTCCNANTAGAGTAAGTCCAGAACGNAGNTTATTTGTACTNAGNGAATTTAANGAGGTTTTTAATATTGAAAAGATACTCATTTATTCCTCTCGTCATTAATTATTTCNCCNTCTCTAAATGANATTATTCTTTTTGTTTGTTTTGCAATATCTGGTTCGTGAGTAACTATTAAAACAGTTATTTTNGATTCNATATTNAAGTTTGTTAGAATTTCCATTATTTCACTTCCAGTTTTAGTGTCTAGTGCGCCNGTAGGTTCNTCAGCCANAACAATNCTTGGATTTTTTACCAAAGCTCTGGCTATNGAAACTCTTTGTTGTTCACCTCCAGACATTTCAACTGGNTTATGTTTCATTCTGTCTTTTAANCCAACTTTTTCNANAGCNGACACNGCTTTCTCTTTAATNTCTTTATTNCTTATATANGAAAGCCCCATCATCACATTTTCTATTGCACTTATNCGTGGAAGTANATTNTAGGTTTGAAAAATGAANCCAACTTTTTCTCCTCTNATTTCAGCTAANTGGTTNTCGTTGAGTTTNCCAACTTCAATNTCNTCNAGNAGGTATTCTCCTGTAGANGGAATATCTAAACATCCAAGTATATTCATCATTGTNGATTTGCCAGATCCAGAAGGTCCCATAATAGAAGCAAATTCACCTTGTTCTATATNTAGNTTNACTGATTTCACAGCATTAACTTGTACCCCAGATANTTGATATGTCTTTGAAACATCAAGNAGTTTAATCATAATTANTTACGCTGTCTTGAATTTTCAGANCTTGGTTCAGACGANGGAGGACCTCCTCTGATATCNGCNGTTGGTATNTCNGGAACTTCCATTACTATCATATCTGTTGAATCCATTCCTGAAATTACTTCNACCCANTTAGAATCTGAATCTCCAATTTNAATNCTTTTTTCNGTGATTTGACCGTCTTTAATTACTTTNACAGTAGGNGAATCAAAAGTTCCNTANAGACTTTGNATTGGAATTAANTTTATTCCNTATTTAGCTTTTGTNATTACTTGNGCAGTTGCACTCAATCCATCTTTCAGAGTTGTGTTATCAGGNATAACNACATCAATTTTTGCAGAAAANGTTGTAACCCCACCTGANGAATTACTNGCTGAAGCTATAGAATNTANTTTACCACTTANTTCAGTNTTTCTTAGAGCATCGGTTTGTATTTTTGCTTCTAANCCACTAGATAAAAANAAAATATCAACTTCNTCNACATCTCCNATGAANTCNAANGTATCAGGGTTNGCTATTGTGATAATATTTTGAGCAGTAGTTATTGTATCTCCTTCNGATTTGTTAATCTGAGTTATAACNCCATCGTAGGGAGCNTATATTTTTGCTCCTATNAAAATATTTTCNGCATTTTTTAATAGTGCTTCAGCATTCTTCAATTCAGATTCTCTTANTTTAACTATTTGTTGGAANTTAGAAACATTNAGCTCNAAAATTGAAATATCTAGCTGAGAAGGATTTTTAAGATCTTTNAGTTCATCTTCTAATTTTTTAAGAGACTCTTTGTGTACAGATAACTGATCACCAAGTTGTTGCTCTTTATCAGTTTGAGATCTAGATANAATTTCTTCNTANGTTTGTTTAGCNGTTCTGTACAAAGANAATTTNTTNGCATAGGTACTTTGAGCTCCATCTATAGCTTTGTTTTTTTCAAGATTTTTTTCACTTANNGTTTTNATAGACTGNTNATAATCNTCCCATGTGTCATTTAGATTTTTTTCNATNCAGGTTTTATTTATAGATGATGTACCAATTGTTTGAGTAGGCATTACTGTTGTATTTTTGCAATCTATCCATATATCAGCTGAAGAATCTTCTTTCCCAATGCTTGAAGGACTTAGATGGAGCCATCCATAGATGGTTAACTCATCAAGTTCGGTGTTTTTGTCATCTATTGGTCTGAGATAAATGTCTCTACGTACAGTAGATTCACTGAATATTTTTTGTAGATCAGTATTCCATTTTTTAAGAATGTCTTTATGGCTTACTAAATATTCATCTTTGCCAGTGATTCCAAACCATTTATTTAGTTCTTTAAAATATAAATCTTTTTTTGTCTTGATGTTTTCTTCATGAGGCTTAATATCTGTTTCCCATTGTGACTTAGTGATGTCGAGTGTTTTTTTTGCATTATCTTTGGTAAACTTAGCTACATCAAAATTTGATTTTGCATTATCCAAATCAACTTTTTTCCCAGATTTGAGATAAAATGACAAATCAAATTCTGATCTTGAAATGCTAATTTTAGCATCAGAAATTGCTTTTTCTTTGTTTGCAATTAGCACTGAATCACCTTTGGATGCAGTTTCGAGTGTTTCTTTAGCATCAACAAGATTAGACTCACTTAATTTGAGCGAATACTTTGCAGTGGCCACATCTGATTTAGCTTTTGCTACATTTTTGGCTAATTCTGTTGTTTTAATATCGTCTAACTCAGCAAGTACACTTCCTGATTTTACAATTTGATTTTCTTCGATAGATATTTTTGCGATTTTACCTGAACTTAAAAACTTTAATTCATCTTTATCGGAAAATTTAATTTGCCCAGTAATTGTTACGTCAGATACCAGATCACCTTTTTGCATAGTGATGATTTGTTGAGATTCTGTAACAATTGTATTGTCAGTTCCAATATAGCTTTTGAAGAAAAATACTGAAATTAAAGTTCCTATTATGAGAGTTAGTGATAAAGATGTTAATTTACCGATTTTACTAAGTTTAATTTTTCTTAAAAGTTTAAAAGGTTTAATTAATGTTCCCCAAATTGTTGATAAATTCATTTTTCCCCAGATGATTTCTTAATAATCTAATTATAGAACAAATTCAAATTAACTTGCTTTATTAAGTTTACGTAAATTTACTTTCAATTTATTTTTTTTTGGTTTAGTTTCTGAATATGTATAATCTACCCATCCACATATTACACAAGTCGGTTCAAAACTGTCCATGGATACGATAGAACTACATTTAGGACACTTATTATTCNTGTAGGCTTTTACTGTGCTACTTGTTCCTTTTTTCTTGTTCATGATGTACCTCATATATATAATTATTAAGATCACCCTATAATAGTATTGTTAAGAAATGTTGAAGGTTAAAAATGAATGAAATTCTTAAACTTGATTTACATAGAATAAAACATGAAGAAGCTGAAATTCTTGTTGATAGATTTATAAATAAGAATTGGGGTAAAAACATTGAAACACAAATAATCACAGGAAATTCAAAAAAAATGAAAGATATTGTTATATCAAAATTAAATTTTTACAAATTAGAATTTACTGTTGGTGATCGATGGAATCCNCGTAATTTAGGGTATATTACTGTAATTATCTGATGTGTGTATTTAAAAAATCAATATTTCTTTCGAATGACAATTCAGCAGCTTCTTTGTTATAAATCTCTAATCTTTCATCATTGAAAAATGCATGTTCTGTTCCAGCATATATATGAAATTTGAATTTAGCATTTGTTTTAATTAATTCTGATTCAATACCTGGAATTGCTTCAGTTGCTTTATCATGTTCAGCGTAATGACCCAAAATTGGACAATTAACTTTACTCCAATCTGGTGTTATATTAACTAATACACCATAATAAGGAATTGCGGCATCAATGATATTTTGCGTTGCCATATAAAGAGCCAGNCCACCACCCATACAATAACCTATACATGCAACTTTATTGTTTGAAACAAAGTTTTCTTCTTTGATATATTTTATTGCGTTTGAGATTTTATATGAAGCTTCTTTGGCTTTAAGTTCTAGCATTAATTTTTGTGCTTCGTTAGGTTCTGTTGCTTTTTGTCCGTCATACAAATCAGGTGCNAGCACNACATAACCTTCTTTTGCATATCTGTCTGCAACATGTTTGATGTGATCAACTAATCCCCACCATTCTTGCAAAATTATCAATCCTGGGCCTGTTTTATTTTGNGGGAGNGACAAATATCCTTGATAATTNTTCTCNGGNCCAAATGTTACTGTTTTNCCATTCATTATNAATCCTATTCTATTCTTTNACTAATATAACNTTTGTGTTTGCTATCATATCGTGAATACATCTTCTGTCTTCTCTNAATATAAATAATTTNTCGATAATTATGATAATAATTCCAACTAGAGGAAAAAGGCCAATNATTCCTATTATCCATTCTCTTAAAACAACATTTGTTAGGAATCCTCCTGAATTTCCATTTTTATCTATTATNATAATATTCATGAATTTTTTTCCCANAGTTTGAGATATNGTTGCTAATAGATAGTATTGGTATATAGCAAAGGATATTCCNCCAATAATTGCTCCAATTANANCNTCTCCTGCTCCTGAAATTATANCTATAACANNAGCNGGGATAACAATTGCAACNANNCCTAANANCCCATCTATTATTCTTGCTATNAGTCTTTTTNATCTACTNGCAAGNATNGNNTTGTTNTNNTNATNAGGAGTCGTATGTTTTNGTTAAACTAGGATTAGNATCAAATTCATTTAATTTNATTAATTCTATTCCACAATGATTNCAAAATTTATCAATATTATTGATAGNCTTTCCGCATTCTTTACAAAANGATGATTCTTGCATTTTATTCTATAAATCTAGTTNGTANTTTTTTTTAATAATTCNAAAGTTTTTGCTAATAAATAATCAGTAGGAGGTCTATCAGATGGAGTAGAGCCTATGTGAGACCATAATATTTCTTTGTTTTTACCAACAATAAAAGCTGCAGGTGCTGCAACACCATCGCCTAGTACATTAAACACCTTCCATTCCTGTGAAATTGTATATGTATTATCTGAAATCATACTAAAATTTGCATTAACATCAGCTCTCATTGCATCTGTATTTTCTTGGTCATCAGTACTAACNGTAATAACATCAATGCCAAATCTTTTAAATAATTCATGATTTTGTGACAACTCACCTAGTTGCGCNCTGCAAATACCTCAGAAATATCCTCTGTAGAAAACAATAATTACAGATTGATAATTTGACAATGATTTATCAATGGCAGTATCTAAACTAGGATCTAGTGAAATATTTTCAGTAGAAGTNATTGTTTCTGTTGGCTTTGAATCTACTTCTGAAGAACAGCTTAAAATAGTTAATATACTAACTAAGGTAAAAATATAAATGGGCAATTTGGAAAATTTTGTAAAACTTTTCATCATTAATAATTTAAACTAAATCTTTGTATTTAAAAGATATAAAACTTAATACCATCAATATTATACATAATAGCAGCATAATAAATATATCAAAGAAGTCTGCTCCATTTACAATAGGATTTGAATTTTTATAATAATGAAAAACAGAAATATATTTCATGTTTTTAGCTCCGTCTATCAAAGGGCTAATAGCATTAACGAAATGTGAAAGTATTGCGATAACTGTTGATATTCCTAAAGTTTTAGTTTTATTTCCAGTTATGGAACCAATTAATAAAGATAGACTGCCAAAAATCAGACCTAAGAAAAAGAGATGAGTAGTTGTCCCGATTAATTTAATTACATCTAAATTTAGAGTAAATATGGTAGAAAAAAACATAAATGAAAACCATATAAATAAAGATATGAAAAATATTTTAGTTATCATTACTAATATTTGTTGAAATAAATAATTATTTCTACCAACTGGAGTAGACATTACTAATTCCAAAGTTTTGTTATTCAATTCACCAGCAACTATGTGAGTACCGGCATTAATTCCAACAACAATTACCATTATAGGTCCCATAACACCAAATATTTCCAAATTTAAAAATCCTGCAAATGTTGACATATCCAATCCATTTTCTGCTCCTAATAGATGTAGTAATTCCTTTGGAAAACTTTCAATCAAATCATTAAATGAATCCAGATTTTCAGAAAAAGAATCATAAGCAAAAGAAAGGTAAAAAGCTAATACTAATAACCCGACAAACCAATATATTAAATTGTTCCTTAAATCTCTTAGGTTTTTTAAATATACATTGATGAACATTGTTATGCCTTATGATAATAAGTTAAGAAAATTTCTTCTAAGTCTGGTTCTAATATTCTCAAATTTATCACTGTGAATTTCGAAATAGTTTTGATCATATCGTCTATATTACCTTTTATTGTAAAAGTAGCAATTTCATCTTTGATTTTCAGATCATATATTCCTTTTATTTCAGATAATTTGTTTTCAGAAGGAGGATTTTCAAAAGTAACTTCGTATTTTTTAATAGTTTTATTTTTTAATGCTGATATTTGTTCTGAAGCTATTAATGTTCCATCTTTGATTATTCCAACTTTTTCACATAAATCTTCAATCTCATTTAGTATGTGGGACGATAATAAAACACTACATCCTTTTTTGTTTTGTTCTTTTACAATATTTTGAAATTCTTGCTGTTTTAATGGATCTAAACCACTAGTTGGTTCATCTAATATTGCTAATTTAGGACTGTTCATAAATGCTTGTACAATACCAATTTTTTGTTTGTTTCCTTTAGACAAAGCGTTAATTTTTTTATTTAAATCTAAATCTAATTGATCTGATAAAAGATGAATGTTATTAGTTTTAGCATTTCTTAGATTACTTATGTAAGTTAAGTATTGCTTTCCTGTCAAATTTGAATACATTTCGAATTCTCCTGGTAAATAACTTATATGGCTAATTTCTTTTGATGACAACTCATTAACATCTTTTCCTAAAATATTTGTTTTGCCAGAATCGGAAGAAATTAAATTTAACATGGATCTAAGAGTTGTAGTTTTTCCTGCTCCATTAGGACCCATTAATCCATATATTTCACCTTCATGAATTTCAAATGAAACTTTTTCAATTCCCTTGGTTTTACCATAAAATTTTGTAAGATTTGAAACCTTAACTATAGTATTAATTTTATTATTTCTACTCATGTATAAATATTAATTAAAAATTGAAGTGATGGTATCATAATATTTAAATGGAGTACATGTGAAAAAATATAATTTAGTATTTATAGGATGCGGGGCCATATGCACTCAAATAATTAACCACTTAAACTCTTATATGGCTGGGAAATATGATATCAAAATGATTATTGACAACAATGTTGACCGAGCAACTAAAATATGCGAAAAGCTAAATATTACTCCTGTGATTACAAATAAATTTGATGATTACTTTGATCTCACAAATATTGATATAGTTGTAGAATCTGCTTCTGTTAATTCTGTCCAAAATCACGCAATGGATATTTTAAAAAAATCTGATTTGTTAATTGCTTCTGTTGGAGCTTTGTCAGATGAAAAATTTTATTCTGATTTATTAGCTGAATCTGATAAACATAATACAAATTTTATTATTCCAAATGGAGCAATTGGCGGACTCGATGCAATTAGTGCAGTTAAAGATTCTATTTCATTTATAAAAATTACTACAACCAAATCTCCAGAAAGTTTGAAAGGAGCAAAAGGTTTTAAGAAATATGAAAATTATAATTTTAATACTTCTAAAGTTATTTTTGAAGGATCAGCAAAAAATGCTATTGATTTGTTTCCTAAAAATTTAAATGTAGCTGTAACTTTAAGTTTGTACGGAATTGGGACTGAAAAAACCAATGTAGAATTAGTTGTAGATCCTGAAATTAAAACCAATAAACACACAATATATCTNGAAGGTGATTTTGGTGAAATGAACTTTGATTTTTCTCTTAATCAATCCCCTACCAATCCTAAAACTAGCTCACTTGCGTCCTTGTCAATAATTAAATCTTTAAAGGATTATTAATGAATTTTTTTGTGAAATACATAAAAGGTGAATATAAGATAAGTATTTCATTTTTTATATTTATTATTGGGATTATAATAACTGAATTCATAAATCAATTTTTAGTATCATCCCTTGAGTTATTATTTTTCAAGTGGGTAGCTTTTGCTTTTGTTTTTTGGCTCATACTAGGGAGTTATAGATCAGCGCAATTGTTTATAAATTTGAATAGAGGTCCAATAAAAATCAGATTACATGCTTTGATGTTCAAAAGCTTTATAATGGTTTACGCTGTATTCTACTATTTAATATTTTTTAGAAGTTAATTTTTATTTCTTCTTACTACTGCCTGACCCACCATTCTATTATTTTTCCAAGAAGAATCGGTATGCATTATTGGAGAACCGTATAATTCCCAACCCTTATTCAAAAATTCTGTAACTCTATCACAAAATTCACTATTATCTTCTCCTGTAAGGAGTTTGTATTCTACTATGTCATTCATATTTAACTCCTTATCAGTCCAATTTTAAAAATGAACTAAAATCAGGGGATGGTGATTTTATTTCGACAAATACTGTATCTTCAATGGCTTTGATCATATGTTTTTGACCTATAGGGTTAACCCAAGTGTCACCTGGTCCTAATATTGATGATTTACCATCTCCTATCACATCTAGTTTACCACTGATAATTACTCCCAAAGATTCATGTTCATGAGTATGAAGAGGTGTTTCCGAACCTGTAGTTAACTTCATTTTAATGGCACTCATATGATTTGCTTCTTCTTGTATTTTTAAATAAAGATCTCCATTAATTTGATTCCCTTCTAAATTTGTTAATTTTTTATACTCTGTCATTTTTTCTTCCTTTTTTATGCCGAAGGTGAGATTCGAACTCACACAGGGTTTACCCCTACTGGTTTTTGAAACCAGCGTGTCTACCATTCCACCACTTCGGCTTGTAACTATTAAGAGAGATATTATAACTAAAATTAACTAATTGTTTAATATTAATTATTTAATTTTTTTATTAATTGATTAACTGAATTGTCAAATAGTTTACTAAGCTCTTCTGATATGATTTTGCCATTTGGTTCCATTTGTTTATCAATTTTTGCTACAAGTAGTCTTGGTTGATTTAAAACATTCATTCCAAGGCTTAATAAAATATGATTTAAATGAGTATATCCTAGCAAAGTGCCTGACATACCAGGAGTTGCTCCAATAACCAAAGTGTTTTTGCCTTCAATGACTTTAGGAGGTCGTGAAATCCAGTCAACAATATTTTTCATGACTCCAGATATAGAACTATTATATGAAGGTGAGGCAAATATAATTAAATTTGAATTTGCCACTTGATCTTTTGCTGACAACACTGATTCTGGCAACCCTTTTGCCTCAATATCAGCGTTATATAAAGGAAATTTTGAAACATCAATAATATCAGTTTTAAAATCACTATTTTGAGAAATTTTATCCAGAAAAATTTTTAGTAATATTTTATTCCAAGACTCATTTCTTAAACTTCCGCAGATTCCGCTTATAAGCATATTCAGATCCTTTTGTTTATTTATATAAGTAATTTTAATGATATTATTATTATTATATATAAAAAGGATTTTAAATTGATTGCTGATTTAAATAACAAAAATGTTTTTTTAACTGGGGCTGGAAATGGTATAGGCAGAGGCATAGCAATTATAATGGCAAATCAAGGAGCAAATTTATTTGTAACTGATATTGATTTGAAATCTGCT
>PAHZ01000010.1 GCA_002711005.1 Chloroflexota bacterium | reverse complement strand
TTCGCAGTAGCTGCTTTTGCTTTAGGTTTCGCAGTAGCTGCTTTTGCTTTAGGTTTCGCAGTAGCTGCTTTTGCTTTAGGTTTCAGATCAGAAATCTCAACTATTTGTAAAGAAGTAAGAGATTTTCTGTGACCAAATCTTTTTCTGTTTCTAGTTTTATTTTTATATTTACCGGAAATTTTTTTTGCAGTTTTATAATGATCCAAAACTTTCCCGGATACATAACTGTCAGGCAAAACAGGTGTTCCAATTTTTGCCTCTCCATCATCGAATAAGAACATAACATCTTCAATTTTAACAAAATCTCCTACATCAGTATTTATTTTGTCTACATCAATCACGTCACCTACTGTAACTCGATATTGTTTTGATTTAAATTTTACTATTGCATAATTACTCATATTTTCACCCGAAGAACAATTTTATAGCTCTACTGTGAAATAAGTCAATGAAAAAATTGCTTATCTTAGAGTTAGTTGTGGATTTTATATAATTCATTTCTAATTAAACTATTATTTGAATTACTAAAACTCGCTGTTCCTAAAAAATTATTTTGATTATCATACACTCTGTAATTAGAATGTTTTTTTAAATCCTTAACACAAAAAGGCTTTTTCTCAACAAATTTATCAATCAAATCACTGGTAATTTGAATAGCGCCAAAATCCTCTAATAATTTATCAGGAGTTGAAATAATATTGTTTAAATTTGATTCTTTCAAATCAAGATTAAATAAATTTTCAAGATCTATAGATTCGGATTTTTTAAAAATCCCAACTTTTGTTCGACTTAATCCGCTTAAATAAGATAACGAGTCAAATACTTTACCTATTTCATCTGCAAAAGATCTAACATAAAATCCTTTGCTAGTAGATATTTTCAAAATCAAATCTAATCCATTCCATTCTATTATTGAAATATCATAAATACGAACCTTCCTCGGATTCATAGTAATATCGATGTTTTTTCTAGCATAGTGGTAAGCTGGCTTTCCTTTTATTTTAATTGCACTATGAATAGGAGGGGTTTGCTCAATTTCTCCAATATATTGTGAAAGATGATAATTTATTAAATCCAAGCTCAAATCTGGTATTTTTTTTTCTCCAGTTATTTCTCCCTCTAAATCAAAAGTATTCATAGAATGGCCAAATGTGATTTTGCATAAATATTCTTTTGAGCAATCTAAAGCATATTTTGAAAACTTTGTGGCTCGTCCAACAAAAACTAATAAAACTCCTGAAGCTAGAGGATCTAAAGTCCCTCCATGTCCAACTTTATTTACCGACAAAAATTTCTTGATTTTTGATACTACTCTAAAAGAAGAAGTCCCCACGGCTTTGTTAATTGGAATAATTCCGTCTACCATTAATTTACTGAATCAATTATATTTGTAATTTTCAAGACTTCTTCTGGAGACTTATCGTGCTCAAAAATTAATTTACCAATTCTGATATTCTTAATAGATTTTTGTAATAATTTTCTGACATACCCCTGACTTGATTTTAATCCAGCTAATACTAACTTAGAATCTTTAGGACTAGTCAATAAGCTAACATAAATTCTTATAACACTAAAATCCTTTGATGATTTTATCTTTTGAACAGTTACTAGTGTGCTGACTCTAGGGTCACTAATTTCATTTTCTATTATTCTAGAAATTTCTTGTTTGATCAACGAATTAACTTTTAAAAACCTTAGATCATCCATAATAAGAACATTTACTAATTAAAAAATTCAATTTTATCTCCTACTTTAAAATCATTGAACTCATCAACTCCTACTCCTCCTTCCTGTCCAGAAATTAATTCTCTAACATCATCTTTATAGTGTTTTAGTGATTTGATTTTACCAAAAAACATCTCTTTTCCATTTCTATAAATCTTTAACCTGTTATTAGAGTTAACTTTACCTTCGTTAATTAATATTCCAGCAACAGGTTTATTGTCAAAATCAAAAACAGCCTTAATATCTGCAGCTCCCTGTTTAATCAATGTTTCTTCAACAACTTGCGATTTAAGTATTCTCTCTTCAACTGAATCGATTAATTCATATATAATATTATAATTTTCAACCACCACATCTACGTTTTTATTTTTTTCAAGAACACCCTGCTCAATTCCAACGTTAAATGAATAAACAACTGAATCAGAAGCAACTGACATTGCTATATCATTCTCATTAACGTTTCCTAATCCAGAATGTATTACAGCAATGTTAATAACATCTTTATTAAATGAATTAAGAGATTCTATTATCGCATCTAAACTTCCTTGTAAATCTGCTTTTACAATAATATTAATTGTTTCTATCTCTTTTTGTTCAACAGAAGCATGAGTTAAATTCATACTGATGTTATTTGATTTTTTTGATTCAGATTTACGTTTAGATAGTAATTTTTTTGCTTCTTTTTCAGATTTAACCCATTCCAATAATTCTCCGGATTGTGGCAAAGATTCAAAACCCATAATATCTACAGGAGTTGAGGGGAAACATTCTTTTATCTGTGCCCCTGAATCATTTAGTAATGCTCTGACTTTTCCTTTAGTTGTGTTTGTTACAAACCTGTCTCCAACTTTTAAAATTCCTTCTTGTACTAGTGCTTTTACTACAATACCTTGTTGTCTATCCATGGCTGATTCTAAAATTACGGCTTTAGGCGATACTTTTGTGTCAGTTTTAAATTCATTGACTTCTGCAACAAGTAATATATAGTCTAATAATTCGGTAATTCCTTCATTTTTTGGGGAAGAAACAGGAACGCATATAATTTCTCCACCCCATTCTTCAACCATTAGCTCTCTTTCAGCCAGTTGCCCTTTAACTTTTTCTATATCAGCTGCAGGGACATCAATTTTAGATATTACAATTATTATAGGAACTCCGGCAGATTTTGCATGCTGAATTGATTCATCAGTTTGAGGCATAATTCCATCATCAGCAGCAATTATAATTATAGCAATATCTGTAACTTTAGCGCCTCTAGATCTTAAAGTGGAAAAAGCTTCATGCCCTGGAGTATCTAAAAATGTAACAAACGAATCCTTATATTTTAATTTGTATGCACTTATTTTTTGAGTAATCCCTCCATGCTCAGATTCGGCAACCGTAGATTTTCTTATTGTATCTAAAAGAGTTGTTTTACCATGGTCAACATGACCTAAAATTGTAACAACAGGTGCTTTGATTTCTTCGCCATCAATATTTGACTTGAATATTTGTTTTTCTTCTTCTTCTAATTCAACTTGAGTTGAATCAAAGCCAAAACTTTTTGCAATTAAAGATGCTAGTTCATATTCTAATTTTTGATTAATTGAAAGCATATAACCTGCTCTCATAAGTTGCTTAATAACATCTACAGAATCTAAATCTAATTTATTAGCTAGATCACCTACGGTTAAAGAACTTGGAATCTCTATGACTTTTGATTCGTTTGTATTATTCTCACTCATTATTTACTCTTTATACCTTAAATCTATCTAAATAAATCTACATCTTATATCTCTTACACTTACTTGTTCTTTGGTTTTTTTGAACTGTTATTAGATTTGCTTTTAATCTCATCTATGTCTTCAGCAAATCTTATTTGGTTTTGATTATCAGTTGTTCCGAATAATTTTTCTATTGAAAACAAATCTTCATCAGCATCTCTTAATGTTGTTAGCTCTTCTTCTGGTTTTTCTTTAGTTTGCTTAGTATTAGTTGCAGGTTCTTCTACAACTGTTTCTTCAGTAGGTTCTTCTACAACTGTTTCCTCAGCAACTTCTTCCGCAACTGTTTCCTCGGTAGGTTCTTCTGCAACTGTTTCCTCAGCAACTTCTTCCGCAACTGTTTCCTCGGTAGGTTCTTCTGCAACTGNTTCNTCNGNNACTTCTTCTGCAACTGTTTCCNCNGNAACTTCTTCTGNAACTGTTTCCTCNGNAACTTCTTCTNNANNTTNTTCATATATTTCTTCTTCNTATATTTCTTCTTCAACAGTTTTTCTGAATACATTTTCNCCTAGNCCNGGNTCAAATATCTTTTCAGANTTCTCATTTTCTTCTTCAGNTTTNTCTTCAGGTTCTACACTTCGTATATCAATTTTCCAATCTGTCATTTTTGCAGCTAANCNNGCATTTTGACCTTCTTTNCCGATNGCTAATGATAAATGTTGATTAGGAACCCANACAACAGCAACATTATCATCTTCATTTAANTCTACTTTAGTTACTTGAGCTGGATTTAATGAACTNGTAATCAAAATNTTAGGGTCATTACTCCATTCGACAACATCAATTTTTTCNCCTTGTAGTTCNCTNACTATACTTTGAATTCTTATNCCTCTNAATCCAACNCANGATCCAACAGCATCTATGCCTTCTTGTTTTGCAACTACAGAAACTTTACTTCTATTGCCTGCTTCTCTNGCTATTGTCATAATATCTACTGATCCATTTGAAATTTCAGGAACTTCTTGTTCAAAAAGTTTTTGAAGTAATATTGTATCTGCTCTTGAAACAATAAGTTCAGGNCCTCTNGGAGTATCNGAAATTTCTTTTAANAGGACTCTNAATTTTTGACCNACTCTATATCTTTCTGAGTACATCTGTTCNTGGNCAGGCAGTAATCCTTCTGCTCTTCCCATTTCAACGTANACTTTCTTTTGNTCAACTCTTACAACAGTAACAGAAAATATTTCACCTTCTCTTCCCTGAAATTCATTAAANATCAANTCTTTCTCTGCTTCTCTTAATCTTTGCAAAATAACTTGTTTTGCTGTTTGAGCCTCTATTCTGCTTCCTGCTCCATTAAGTTTACCTGTCAAAATATTGCTTCCAATTTCAGGAACAGTATCTAAGTCTTTAATTTTTTTNGCATCAGCTAANGANATCTCATTAGAAGTATCCTCAACAGTTTTTACAACAGTTTTTACAACCCANACNTTAAATTCNCCTGATTCNGTNTCTAATTTCACTGAGATNTTTTGTCCTGATTTAAGACTTTCTTT
Source organism: Chloroflexota bacterium (assembly GCA_002711005.1). GTDB lineage: Bacteria > Chloroflexota > Dehalococcoidia > Lucifugimonadales. Next base: position 25,564 of record PAHZ01000010.1, on the reverse strand, counting down.
TTTAAATGTNGAAGACAAAGCTTCTTCAACTGCAGACAAAATTGTATCTCTATCTAAGTTTCTTTCTGCAGCTAATTGAGTTAAAGCTATTAAAAAATTACTTTTCATAAATTACATCTTTTCAAATTAAAAATAAAAATCTAATCTAAAAAAACAAAAGTGGGCAAAACCCACTTCTAATTTCAGATTAATATTTAAATNTATTCTAGTACTTGTAAANNTNTTTTTCAAGACATAACATGNANTTCTATATTGTAAAAAAATAGAATAGTNCTATGAATGCATACGATGAAATTAATATTAAACTATTAGAAGCTTCCAAATATATTAAAAATGATGTCTCTGATGGTACNCTTGAAATGATTACTACTCCATGGAGAGAAATAGTTGTCAGCTGNCCAATTAAGATGGACAACGGTGATACAAAAGTTTTNTCAGGATANAGAATACAGCATAATGCTGTTAGAGGNCCTTACAAAGGAGGTGTNAGATATCATCCAGATGCNGATCAAAATGAAGTCAAAGCNCTTTCNTCANTAATGACTTGGAAAAANGCATTAGTTAACATTCCATTNGGAGGAGCAAANGGAGGAATNCAAGTTTCTGCAGGTNACTTATCCAAATCTGAGCTTCATAATCTTACCAAACGATACACTTTAAGTATTGATAAATTTCTCGGCCCCAACACTGATATCCCCGCACCTGATTTGGGAACTAATGCTCAAACTATGGCATGGATGATGGATGCTTATGGGTCAATTCATGGTTACACACCAGCAATTGTGACAGGGAAACCAGTTGAGCTAGGCGGATCAGTAGGAAGAGACTCAGCTACTGGGAGAGGAGTTGTTTTTATAATAGATGAAATTTGTTCAAATTTAAAATTAAATCCTCANGAAAATTCATTAGCTATACAAGGATTTGGACAAGTTGGGAAATGGATAGCAAAAATAGCCTACGAAAAAAAATATAAAATTGTTGCAGTAAGTGATGTNTCACATGCAATTTACAATAAAAACGGTATAAATATTGATGAACTAGTAACGCATTACGAAAAAGATAAATCATTTGCAAATTTTGGGAATGTTGATTTTATTTCGAATAACGAACTTTTAAATTTAAAATGTGATTTTTTAGTTCCTGCAGCTATAGAAAGAGTAATAAATAAAGATAACGCGGATAAAGTGAAATGTAAGTATTTAATAGAAGCTGCAAACCATCCCCTTACTCCTGAAGCTGATGATATATTAGAGTCAAAAAATATATCCGTCTTCCCTGATACACTGGTAAATTCAGGAGGAGTAATTGTGTCTTACTTTGAGTGGATACAAAATTTATATCAACATCACTGGGAAATCGACCGAGTAAATTCTGAGTTACAAAAAATTATTACAAAAGCNTTTAATGAAGTATATGACAAATCTCACTCAGAAAATATAAATTACAGATTAAGTGCATTATCTATAGGATTAGACAGGGTAATTCATACCGCAGGCTTAAGAGGATACATTTAACTCAAATTAAAAAGGACATATAAAATGGATATAATTTTTTCATCTGCAAAAAAACAAATTGAACTAATCCATAGTAAAAAAATTTCTTCATACGAATTAACCAAAGCTTACTTAGATAGAATTATAAAATTAGATTCTAATCTAAATTCTTTTTTGTATATAAATGAAGAAAATGCATTGAAAGTTGCAAAAGAAAAAGATGATCAAATTGCAAAAGGAATATCAAACGGAAAATTATTTGGATTACCAATAGCTATAAAAGATTTAACTCCAATTAAAGGAATGCCTACAACTTCAGGATCTTTATTAGAAAAAGATAATATTGCAGAATCTGACAATTTAGAATTTGAAAGAATAAAAATACATGGTCCCGTTATATTAGGGAAAACAAATACNCCAGAATTTGGTTTAATGGGTCACACAGAAAATTTACTTAAAGATCACTGCAGAACACCATGGGACCATAACAAATCTGCTGGAGGATCGAGTGGTGGCGCAGGAAGCGCTGTTGCAGCTGGTTTTTGTTCAATTGCAATGGGTGGTGATGCGGGNGGTTCAATAAGGATTCCTTCTAGTTATAATGGCATATTTGGAATCAAACCAACACAAGGTAGAGTTCCTAGAAGAGCTTTTCCTGTGCATAACATGATATCTCAAGGTGGACCGATGACAAGATATGTTGAAGACTCTGCTTTAATGTTGGAAATAATATCAGGATTTAGCTCCGAAGACCCTTCAAGTCTAAACAAACCTCCTATACAATTTGAGGATGAATTTTGGGAGTACTCTGTTAAGGAATATTTCCAAAAAGAGCATTCTAAAAAACAATTGAATATAGCTTGGATAGACAATTTTGGATCTGTAACTCCAAACACTGAGATTACAACCAGTTGCCTAAATGCTCTGTCTATACTAGAAAATGATGGTCATACAATTACTCCTGTAAAATTTGAACTTGATGAAATTTTCAAATCGTGGTTTAACATATTTTCTGTAGGCACATACATTGGACACGAAGAAGATTATAAAAATAATAAAAAGAAATTTGCATGGTATACACAAGAAGCATTTGAAAATGCTATTAATATAACTGCAACAGAATATGCTCAATCAATACTAAAATTAAAAGAAGTTCAGCTAAAATTTTCTGAAATGTTTCAACAATATGATATGATCGCATCCCCAACCATGCCAACAACTGCATTTGATGTAGGCAATCCTCCTCAAGAAATAAATGGACAAAAAGTCCATCCATCATGGGGATTCTGTTTATATAGTTATCCTGTAAATCTAGCTGGTACTCCTGCGGTAAATATTCCTACGGGGTTTGATAATCAAGGATTGCCCATTGGTTTACAAATAATTGCTCCTTGGGAACAAGAAAAAGAATTAATTAAAGTTAGTCATTATTTTGAGAACATTATAAATTGGCCAAATAACATTCCTGAAAAATATAAAATTTAATCTGTTATTGCTGACTTCATATGCCAATCAGTTAATTTTTGAATATTTTTAGAAATCTCTAGTATTTTTCTGTCTGACATATAAGGACCAACTAATTGAGCACCAACTGGTAACCCTTTAACATCCTTTACAGGAATAGATATCCCAGGAATACCAGCGATATTTGCGGGGATTGTCATAATATCACTAGAATACATTGCCATAGGATCATTAGTTTTTTCTCCTAGTTTGAATGCTGTAGAAGGAGAAGTTGGAGTAATTAGTATATCTATTTCATCAAATACTTTATTTAACTCTTTTTTTATTATCTGTCTTGTTTTTTCTGCCTTACCATAATATTCGTCATAATAACCTGAAGACAAAGAATAGGTNCCTAACATTATTCTTCTTTTAACTTCTAGTCCAAATCCATTTGATCTCGATTTTTCTATCCTATCCCACATACTATCCACTTGTTCTTCAGAATATCCGTATTTCACCCCGTCATATCTTGAAAGATTTGAAGAAGCTTCAGCAGGTGCTAATATGTAATAAACAGAAAGAGCATATTCGGTGTGTGGTAAAGATACTTCATTAACAATAGCTCCTTGTGAGGACAAAAAATCTACTAATTCTATTACATTTGATTTAACTTCACTTTCTAAATAACTAGAAAAGTATTCTTTAGGCAATCCTACCTTTAATCCGTTTAATTCTATATTTGGTTTTTCAATATTAAGACCTTTAGAAGTTGAATCATATTCATCTTTTCCCTCGATTACATCTAAAATTATTTCTGAATCTTCTGCTGTTCTTGTAAACGGACCAATTTGATCAAGAGAGCTACCAAAAGCTATTAACCCATATCTGCTTACTGCGCCATAAGTTGGTTTTAATCCAGTAATACCACACAAAGAAGCAGGTTGCCTAATACTTCCTCCTGTATCAGAGCCTAAAGAAAAAACACAAAAACCTGCTGATAACGCTGCAGCTGGACCACCACTACTTCCGCCTGGAACATAATCTAAATTCCATGGGTTCTTAGTAGGTCCAAAAGCGGAATTTTCAGTAGACGAGCCCATAGCAAATTCATCAAGATTAGCTTTCCCAATCAAAATTGCTCCCTGCTCATTTATTTTTCTAACTACTGTTGCATCATAATTTGCTTGAAATCCATCTAATATTTTAGAACCTGCAGTAGTAGGGAAATGCTTTGTAGCAATATTATCTTTCACCACGTAAGGAATNCCTGTTAATAAACTTACATCACCGTTACTAATTTGTGCATCAGCATTTTTTGCGTTCTCTAAAGCATACTCTTTATCAAACGAAATAAATGAATTGATCTTTGATTCATATTTGTCTATTCTGTCAAAAAAATAATTTACCAATTCTACAGAACTAATCTTTTTTTCTACCAATAAATTATTTAATTCTTTAATACTTTTTAAGTGTAAATTATCAGGCATCTATTCATCACCTAGTACTTGTTCTATTGATAACTCATCTCCATCATGATTTGGAGCGCTATCTAGTAAGATTTGCCTATCCCAAGATTCACTTACAATATCTTTACGAGTTTGATTATTCTCTTTTAGACTGTCATCAAATTCATCAAAATCTTTATTGGTTATACTATTTAATTTAGTAAAACTACTTAAAATATCATTTAGATCTAATGACAAAATATCAATTTCTTTTTTAGTAAGATTTAGTTTTACTAAACCAGATAATTTAAGAATTAAATTTTTATCCACATTACCCATATAATTTATCTTTTTTTCCTATTAGTAAGTTCCATTGTTTTTTCTATCCCATTCTCACACATTTGATTTAACGCATTTGTTGAATCGTCAATCATTTCTTGCACATAATTAAATTCAGTTTTTTTAAATTTACCTAAAACAAAAGAAATCAGATCATGATTATATATATCTTTTACACCTATCCCTAGTCTTAATCTAGGTATATTTTGAGTTTGTAATTCATTAAAAATTGATTTAAGTCCATTATGGCCACCAGCACTACCATTTTTCTTAAGCCTAATATTACCTAATGGTAAATTAATATCATCAATAAAAACCAACGTTTCTTCAGGTAAAATATTTAACTTCTTTATAACCTTTTTTAATGGTACACCTGAATTATTAACATAAGTTAATGGTTTCATAGTATATAATTCAAAATCTTTAAACATACCTTTCCAAAGTTCATAATCTTTTGTAGTTTTTGTCAGCCCAAAATTAAAATTCGTATTGAAAGAATCAATAAATTCCCATCCAATATTATGACGAGTATTATTATATTTAGAACCTGGATTTCCTATGCCTACCAATAACTTAAACATTGTAATATTTGATTTAATATTTAAATTCTCCACTTTTNCCACCTGATTTAGATAGTAAATGAATATTATTTATTAATATTTTTTTATCTACTGCNTTNAGCATGTCATATATTGTTAANGCAGCTATAGATNCTGCAGTTAAAGCTTCCATTTCTACNCCAGTCGAACTTTTNCATTTAACTTCTGAAAAAATATTTATAATACAAGAATCTTCATCNANTTTAAAATNTAAATCNACTTTTGTTAAATTTATTTGATGNCACAACGGNATNAAATCATGAGTTTTTTTNGCAGCTTGAATACCGGCAATCATAGCTGTATCAATAACATTCCCNTTTTTAGAATTGTTTTCTTTTACTAAANCAAAGGCTTCTTTGGACATATGAATTTCTGATGTNGCTTTAGCTATTCTAATNGTTTCATTNTTATTTGAAACATCAACCATNTTCAATTCATTAGATTTAGAAATATGTGTCATTCTAGCTTTCTGNTTTGCNTTTTTATCTACTGATTCATTTCCTTNGTTTCCTGCATGAGCTTTNACCCATTCCCATTCCAATTTTAATTGTTTTNTTAATTCAACATTATCTAANTGNGTCCANAATTCNGTGTTTTCTTTTTTCTTCCAATTTTTNGTCATNGTATTTATTATTAATTGACTGTCAGATTTNATTTTTACAATAGATTGTTTTTTAATATTGTCATCATCTAAAGCNTTAATAACNGCAGTCAATTCCATTTTGTTATTNGTAGTATCAGAATCAGATCCNCTGTCTTCACTAATTTTAATTTCATCATTTTGATCCATNATTTGNTAAGCCCATCCNCCTGGTCCNGGGTTTGGTATGCAAGAACCATCNGTNTATACAACAAATCTTTGCTGNTCATTATTNTGNCCATCANTTACAAAATCATCCATAGTAAATTGNTTTTCATCCATCATTAGCCGCCTATTTTAAACATTTCAACTTTTTCAGAATCTAATTTNCCAAGAGATCTTAANACTGAATATTGATCAGATCTGTTTATCCATATCTGTTTTATANAATCTTCTAAATCTTNCAAACTATTTTTTCTTATTTGAGTTCTTAAATCATGTCCTTTATTTGTAAATAANCAAGTATACATCAATCCATCTGCNGTAATTCTAGANCTAGTACANTCNGCACAAAAAGGCTTTGAAACNGATGATATTATACCAATTTCTCCTANNCCGTCCTCNAATCCNTATCTACTTGCAACTTCTCCGTANTAATTTGATTCCAANGGAGTTAATTTNTATTTTTTTTCAATANTTTNAATNATNTNCTTGGCACTTACNACATCCTCAGGNTTCCATCCATTAATATTCCCGACATCCATGTACTCTATATATCTAATAATNAAATTATTTTTTCTTCCAAATTCAGCTAATTTAATTATTTGATCCTCATTTATNCCTTTCATAACAACAGTATTAATTTTTATNTTTTCAAAACCCANATNATTAGCAAATTCAATTGATTCCAAAGTTTTATTAAGATCTAAATTTTGACCATTAAGTTTTTTATAAGAATCAGAATTTAATGAGTCTAAGCTNACTGTAAGTCTATCAAGNCCTGATTCTTTTAAAGATTGAGCATGTTTTTTTAACAAAAANCCATTAGTAGTTAAAGCAATTTCTTTNATATTATCGATNGACTTCAAATCTTTAATCAATAAATTCAAATCTTTTCTTAATAAAGGTTCTCCGCCNGTAATTCNTAATTTTTCTACTCCNATCTTAGCAAAGATCTTAGTAATTTCGTATATCTCTTCAAANGATAACAATTCATTGTTTTTNAAGAACTGATATCTCTCTCCAAATATTTCTTTAGGCATGCAATAAGGNCACCTGAAATTACATTTATCTATGACAGATATTCTTAANTCTTTTATAGGTCTTTTAAATTTGTCTCTCACATTCATAGCAAAACAATATACATTTTAAATAATTTATTCAATGAATTTTAATAGTATATTAAAATAAAATAATTNAAAATATTTNAGATTATAANTCTAAGAANNTTGATTGGTTTCAATAAATTTAATCAANTTAGCTAAAGCTTTTGCTCTATGACTAATCTNATTTTTCAANANTATNTCTAGTTCTCCTAANGTTTTAGAATATTNTTCNANATAAAAAATCGGATCATATCCATGACCATTAACTCCTTTTTGAGTTCTGATNAGATAACCTTCGCATTCTCCGTTAAAAAAACTAACCCATTTATTTCTAANATATAAAGTTAATACACATTTAAATTTNGCTCTNGGTTTNATTTCNTCTTTAGGTAAATTAGAAATNAAATAATTATTTCTNTCATGATCAGACAAATTTNCNCCNCCATATCTNGCNCTATATACACCGGGAGCATCATTTAAACATTNAACNTGGAGTCCAGAGTCATCACTCAANATNGCCATTTCAGTAAATTGTGAATAATANCTTGCTTTGTGAAAAGAATTCATTAAAAAAGAATCATATGGTTCNTCAGGGCTTGAATCNATNCTCAAAGAATTNAGATCNTNTATATTAATATTTTTAGNTTTGAAATATTCAGAAAATTCTGTAACTTTACCTTTATTTCTNGTAGCTATNAATATNTCCATTTATANTTAAGCNAAGCCTTCCCTAGCTAAGGATACCTGCTCACACCTAGATATAAATTCTTTTTGTGCTTCGATCAAATTTNTATCTTTNCCTTNCCATTTTTTTAANGTNGAAGACTGAAGACCNCTTCCNTATGAAAAACTNAATTCCCATGGCATNTTATTTTCTTTTGCTAATTTATTTATGGAATCTAAATTTTCTAATGATTCANCATCTTCTTGACCNCCTGATAAAAATATAATACCNGGAACTTCTTTTGGAACAGTATTTTCCAAGACATTTNATAGTCATTTCAGCTACCTTCTGANTACTAGCTCTATCAATNGAATCTTTACCACTCACAATCATATTTGGCTTTAGTAAAATNCCTTGCAAGTATACATTNTGAAAATCTAATTCATNAAATACTGCATTCAATGTATTTGTTGTNACTTCATANCAAGTATCTATATCNTGNTCNCCNTCCATTAATATTTCTGGNTCTACTATTGGAACNAATCCNGCTTCTTGGCATACAATGGCATATCTAGCTAAAGATACTGCATTTAACTGAATACTTTGNATTGAAGGTTTTTGATCTCCAATAGATATTACNGCTCTCCATTTNCTAAAACCAGCTCCGTCATCATANTATTTTTTTACACGNTCNTATAACCCATCCAANCCTTCNGTAATAGTTTCACCTTTAAATCCAATCATNTCTTTTGCACCTTTATCAACTTTNATGCCNGGTATTATTCCTTTATCAGATAATATTTTAGTTAAAGATTGNCCTNTAGAATTTTTTTGATACAAAGTTTCTTCNTACAAAATAACACCACTTATATATTCTTCTAAATTTTGAGTGGAAAAAAGCAGATCTCTNTAATTTCTTCTGTAATTTTCATTTGACTCNATNCCTATAGAATCAAATCTTTTTNTAATTGTTGGATTACTTTCGTCAGCNGCTAATACTCCTTTCTTAGGAGCAACTAATTTTTTAGAAATATTTGATAATAAATCTTTATTCATAATATATCCTTTTATTTTACATTTTTTACAAGACTTGAATTCCCAATAATTAACGAAACTGTTTGATGTATTTCNTCCGGTTCTATNTGTAGCGTATCTACACCTTGTGAAAAAGACTTTCCTCCNGCAATTTNAATTATATAAGCNAGTGGATTAGCTTCATACATTAATCNTAACTTTGACTTAGAAGTATTTATATTTGTNGGNTTAAGATGAACTCCTCCTTTTAANAAATTCCTNTGAAAATCCGCAACTAANGANCCNACATATCTTTGGTTCAANGATTTGTTTGAACTTAAAGTNTCAACATATTCTTNTACTTCTTTTGACCAATTATCATAGTTNCTTATATTAATGCTATAATATTCAGGATTTTTNGGTAATTTCATATCTTCATCTAGTANTACAAATTTTGAGTCTGANTCCAATATAAATGAAATAATTTTAGATTCNTATCCTATAACCAAAACTGTATTGGGNCCATAAATAGCATACATTGACATTTTTTGATTCGATCCTTTGTAAGATTTAAAGTTAGAATATTCAAAATTGTTTTCCCAAACACCAAAAATCGAACCAATACTAACTGAAACATCAATATTCGACGAGCCATCAAGAGGATCCATCATAATAATGTAAGAATTGTTATCTTTATTTTTTAATTCTTTAATTTCATCAAGTTCTTCGCACCCTACGGCTGAAATATATTTGGATTGTTTAAAATTTTTCAAAAACACATCTGTGGCTATCAAATCTAATTTCTCAACCTTTTCACCATGAATATTTTCTCCACCATCTTTCCCAAATAATGTTTTTGAATCAGGTCCATAAAGAAGTTTAGATATTTCTATTACGCCATTGGATATTTTACTTATTATTTCAAATATTGCTTTATCTTGATCAGAATTAACTGAATATTGATTTATATAATCATTCAAAGAAATCATAATTATTTAAGAACTCTGCAAATAATGTTAATTTTATAACAATCGATTAGTTTATACACCTTAGAAATATAAGAATTTTGATTTATAATATTAAGAATAATGAAATTTAAACAAAGCAAAGAAAAAGAAAGACAAATAACAATTGATGTTGATTTAGACGAATCAGATATTGACCCATATTACAAGGTTGGATATAAAAAACTCGTAAAAAAAGTTAACATTCCAGGATTCCGAAAAGGAAAAGCTCCTTACAGGATAATTGAATCTCAATATGGTAAAGAATCTATACTCTCAGAAGCAATTGACGATATTATTTCTGAAAAGACTGCAGAAGTGATAAAAGAATCAGAGTTAGAATTTTATATGACCCCCAAGATAGAACTTACAAGTTTTAACCCAGTAAAATTTAAAGTGATTCTACCTCTTGAGCCAAAAGTAGAAATAGGGGACCTTGGAAAAATCAAACTAGAAAAAATTGATACTCCTAATTTTGACACGTTAATTGACGAACAAATAAATAACATGCAAAAACAATTTACTACTTGGACTCCAAAAGAAACAAAGTCTAAGGAAGGAGACTTGGTAAATATTGATATAAAAATTAATATTGATAAAAAAGAAGTATTGAATCAACAAAATACCGAAATAGTGTTAGATGAGCAAAATGATGAATTTGCACCAGGGTTAATAAAAAAAATTATAGGCAAAAAACCAGAAGATAGTGATTCTTTTAAACTAAAAATATCAAAATCACACCCGTCGCAAGAACTTGCTGACAAAAAAGGTGATTTCGAAGTAAAAATCAACTCTATTAAGCAACCAATCGCACCAAAGTTAAATGGAGAATTTGCAAAAATGGTTTCGAATAATGAAATAAAAACAATGGCTACATTAAGAAAAAAAATCGAAACTAGTATAAAAGAAACACATAATCAGCAATCTGAAGCAGAATATACAAATAATTCAATTACAAAATTAATTGAATTATCCAAAATTGAAATACCTCCTATTATTGTAGAGAGAGAAACAGAATCAGAAATGCAAAATTTAGAAAATTTATCTAAACAATTTAAAATGTCACTTGAAGAATACCTTAGTAAAAACAATCAAAATCTTGAAGATACTAAGAAATCCATATTTGAAGATACTATTGTAAAACTAAATAGAACATTTTTATTATTAGAAATTTGTAAAACAAATAATATAGAACCTTCAGAAGAAGAAATCAGAGAAACAAGTCAATTGCTACAAAATCAAAAAATGACCAACAGTAAGGGTGACAATTTATCTAGAGATGAATTAATAGCTGAATCTGAATACAGATTAAAGCTAGAAAAAGCGTCAAAATTTTTGTTCGAACAAACCTCAAAAAACATTGCATAAATCTTAAATTTATCAGAAAATTACAAACCTATCTTAAAAATAAGGAGTAAAAATGATACAAGATCCTAAAAATATTATACCTATGGTTATTGAAAGCGGCTCAAGAGGAGAAAGAGCTTTTGATATATATTCACTGCTTCTAAAAGAAAGAATTATATTTCTAGGGACTCCAATTAATGATCAAGTGGCAAATCTACTAGTTGCTCAACTTCTCTATTTAGATAGAGAAGATCCTGAAAGAGATATAAGTATATACATTAACTCTCCTGGCGGAGTAATCAATTCAGGGTTTGCAATTTTAGATACCATGAATCTGATAAGACCTCCTGTTTCCACAATTTGTGTTGGACTTGCAGCAAGCATGGCTACTGTACTTTTATGTGCAGGGACGAAAGGCAAAAGATATGCCTTACCAAATTCTACAATACATATGCATCAAGCATTAGGTGGAGCTCAAGGACAGGCCTCTGATGTGGAAATTGCAGCTAGAGAAATGCTTAGACTTAATGATAAAGTAAGACAAATGATTTCAGACTCTACAGGACAATCATACGAAAAAGTAGCTAAAGATACTGATAGAGACTACTACTTAACAGCTGAACAAGCTAAAGATTATGGATTAATTGACGAAGTTTTAAATGATAACAAATAATAATTTGAGAGATTATAATGGATAACAGTTCAAATAAATATACCTGTTCATTTTGTAAAAAAACACAAACACAAGTAAATAGGCTAATAGCAGGACCAGAAAAAGTTTTTATATGCGATCAATGCGTAAAACTTTGTTCTGAAATGCTGTCAAACTCTAAATCAAAAGAGCTAAATAAATATTCAAAAGAAGAACTACTCAACGAAATTAGTTATCCTGTTTCTATAAAATCAGAGCTGGATAAATCTATTATAGGGCAAGATGTTGCAAAAAAGATTTTAAGCGTATCTGTATATAATCACTATAAAAGAATTAATACNAATACAAAATCTGATATCTCAATAGAAAAATCAAATATAGCTCTAGTNGGCCCTGCTGGTTCAGGAAAAACATTATTAGCCCAATCATTAGCAAAAATACTAGATGTCCCTTTTGCAATAGTAGATGCAACTTCTCTTACTGAAGCTGGATATGTTGGCGAAGATGTCGAAAATATATTATTAAGATTAATACAAGCAGCCGATTTTGACATCGAAAAAGCTGAACGTGGAATAATTTATATTGATGAAATTGATAAAATAACAAGAAAATCAGCAAATCCATCTCTTACAAGAGATGTTTCTGGGGAAGGTGTTCAGCAAGCATTGCTTAAAATTATAGAAGGAACAACCTCTAATGTCCCTCCTCAAGGTGGCAGAAAACATCCACATCAAGAATTTCTTCAAATCAATACTCATAATATTTTATTTATTGTTGGAGGTGCATTTGAAGGGATGNAAGATATAGTNAGTAAAAGNGTNCAAAGTAATTTCCANTCGATAGGGTTNCAATCAGACAAATCTGATANAAAAGATNAAANTGAACATTTTGCNACCAATGAAGATTTNCTAGAATTNGGNTTTATTCCTGAATTCATAGGAAGATTACCTGTTATTGCCCAATTGCATGAATTAAANGAAAGTCATTTATTGGATATACTTACAAAGCCAAAAAATTCTTTNATTGAACAATACAAAACTNTGTTTTCAATGGATAATTTAANATTAGAATTTGAAAANGATGCTCTTNTNAAAATAGCAAACCTTGCTATAGAAAGAGGNACNGGTGCTAGAGGCTTNAAATCCATACTTGAAGANACTTTNGTAGACGCTATGTATGAGTTGCCTGGTAAAAAAATCTTGTCAAAAATAATTGTTACTGAAAATTCNATTAATGAAAAAAATAGTTTCTTAATTTATGACAAAAATAATTTGGAAATAAAATANAACGACATATTNTCTAAATCAGCTTAACATAGCATCAATTCTAGAAGAATAATTTATACTTTTAANCAATCNCNATTNATNAGGNTCNTNAAANACATCNTCTAATTTNTGTTTNTTTTTTAAAAATTCNTCAATAACANATAANAGNAGAATTTTTTCTCGGTCTAAAATTTGATTTCTTATTANCGAAAATAATTTNAAATTCTGATAATTTATTTTTTTAGAGTTCTTTGNCAATTCATAATATTCTTNCCATTCTTCATTANAATTANCATANGAAAAATTNCAGTANCCNATACTCTNNCCNGNATCTAATTTATTAGTNACAACATGNACATTTAACCCAGATTCGGTNATATTGTTTGATATTAAATACTTTATAACNTCTACCCAAGTTCCCTTAGGTCCTTTTGGTAATGCAGGATGGAGATTAATGAAGCGAAATTCATTACATAAAATATCACTTAAAATTAACATATATCCTGCCATTACAATAAGATCAGTATCATAAGAAGAAATTAAATTTTTGACTTCCAAGTCATATTCTCTTCGATATTTAAAAAATGGTTTATTAAGGTTTTTCTTTTTAAAATTTTTTGAAGACAAAGTTATTGTATTAATTTTATTAACTTTTAGATAATCAATAAAATTATCACTTCCTTGTTGTTCTCCGTATTCTCTATTTACAAAAACATATTCTAAAGAAATATCTAAGTTATTCCTTTTTATATACTCAAGGAAGTATTTNANAAAACCTAAAGATCCTTCGCCATTACCAGTAGAGAACCATCCTATTTTTAGCATTTACTTTTTTATTTAACACTTATTAATAGANTAATTATACAACTCCAAATTAAAAAACATAAGAAAACAAAAATTCTCTTATANANAATATTTAANTTTACAAAAGCNAAGCTATTTAAATAAGTTCTTTCNAAACTGAAATTAATTAATATAAAAGAACANAACATNCCTCCAAGCAATCCTCCTAANTGAGCCCAATTATCAATTCTAGTAGATGATAATCCCCAAAANAAATTNAACATTAACATTAAACCAAGTCCATACAAATTACCTTTAGCATAAAAAGAATTAANTTTTCTCATATAATAGTANTAAACAATTAANCCTCCTAACATNCCAAATATTGCNCCNCTAGATCCCACNGATACNACGTTNGAGTTAAAAGTAACACTCAATGCACTGCCTGAAATTCCAGANCAAATATAAAGAATTAAAAAATTTCTTTTCCCNAATATGTTCTCAANCATATTACCAAATGCTAATAATGCAATAGAATTAAAAATNAAATGAGAAATNCCNCCATGAAGGAATATAGAGGTAANTAATCTCCANGTATCTCCATTTTTNACANAAGGAGCATAATTTGCCCCCAAATTAAGTAAANTTGTAGTAGATCCACCTANTANTATTTCTGTTAAAAGCCAAAGTNCAGCATTAATAAACAAAATATAAATATATATTGGTCTATTTCGATTATATAAATTCAATTTNATTTTTTNCTNATATAATTTTAATTCTCGTGCTCTTTNATTACTAATCTAGCTTCATCTAAAACTTTATTACACTTTTCAATTAGTAATTTCCCTTTTTCATATAATTCCATTGTTTGAGCTAGAGACAATTCATCTTTCTCTAATTCAGATATGATTTTTTCAATGTTTTGAATATCTGATTCGAAGTTAACATACTTATCTTCATGATCCATAATTCACTCCTTAATTTTCTTATTTATAATAGAATTTAAAATACCATCCGACATCAGAATTTTTATTTCTTCTTTTAATTCTACATCTGAAACCGATTTGATTATTTNCATATTTGTATTTTCAATCATNGAAAATCCNTTTTTCGCCATTTCTTTTATATTATAGATTTCAATTGAATTCTTAATNCGTTCAAATTTTGANATTTTATTTNAAATATTATTAGTTAAGTTTTTTATNAANTTAGTTTCATAGTTATCAATAGCTTGNAAATAATTTATTATATTTTTTTCAAAAGAGTTACTTAAAGATGAGTTGAAATTTAATAATAATGGTAATTTGTTTTCAATATAAAATTCCAAATTTCGATTTATATCTATACTCATTCTTTTCAAATATTCTTTTAATTGCTTTATGTCTGGGACTGCAAGTTGCGCAGCTGAAGTAGGAGTTAAGCCTCTTACATCAGCCACCATATCTGAAGTAGTAAAATCATCTTCATGTCCAATTCCTGTAATAATAGGAATATTAGATGAAAATATCGCTCTTGGAATTTTTTCCAAATTAAATGGCATTAAATCTTCTTCAGAACCNCCTCCCCTCGAAATTAAAATAATATCATCAGTTCCCGTTTGATTAGCATAATTTATAGATCTTATAACATCATCTTCGCAATTTTCACCTTGCATTATTGTAGCAATTAAATTTATATGAACCAAAGGATATCTGTCTGATATTGTTTTCTTTATGTCTTCCCATGCAGAAGAGTTTGGAGAAGTAACAACAGATATAGATTTTGGAAATTTAGGTAAAAATCTTTTTCGAGACTGATCAAATAATCCCTCAGATTCTAATGTTTTACGAAGAGCTTGTATTTCTACAGCAATATCACCCAATCCTTCTTTAGTCATTGATCTCACTCTAAGAGTTAAATCACCTCTAGGTTGGTATACTTCTATTTCTCCGTTAATTAAAACAAAATCTCCATCATTAAAAATATCAGAAGATTTTTGTAAAAATTTAAAAAATACACATTTTAATAAACTTTTTTCATCTTTAATTTGAAAATACTTATGACCCGAAGAAGCTGCTTCTCTTAAATCAGTTATCTCTCCTCTTATATATATATCTTTAAGATATAAGTTACTACTAAATAAATTATTAATGTTTTCTAATAAACCAGATACTTCAAAAATATCTTTCATACTACAGTCTTCCTAAATATTCAGAAGTTCTTGTGTCAACTTTTACTATATCTTCATTAAGAATAAATAAGGGAACATTTATTTCTAANCCTGTATCCATTATTGCTTTTTTTGTTGCTCCTTGAGTTGTGTCTCCTTTGACTGCGTTATCAGTAGAAACGACTTTCATTTCTACTGAATTAGGTAACTCTATAGAAATTGGATTGTTTTGATAATATAAAAGATCAATCTTTAATTGATCAACAAGAAACTTAATATTATCAGATAAAATATCAACACTTAGTGTAATTTGCTCAAAACTAGATTGATTCATAAAATAATAATTATCTTGATCTGAATACATAAAAGTAGCAGCTACTCTGTCTATCTCAGCTGACTCTATCTTAATATCATAACCTGAAAAAGTTTTTGTTAACACTTTTCCNGATATGATTTCTTTATATCTCATTTTTATAACTGGAGCACCTCTATCTTTCTTAGACCTAGAATATTCCAACAAAATACAAGGTTTGTCATCGATTTCTAGTGCCATACCTTTTTTTAATTCATTATAAGCTAAAGACATTTTTACTCCGTAAATGTAATAAATTTATTCAAAGCTAATTTATAACCTTCTGTCCCAAATCCAATTACCGAAGAACTACATACTTCAGAAATAACTGAATGATGNCGAAATTTTTCTCTTTTAAAAATATTTGATATATGTACTTCTACAACGTTATTATGTATTGAAGATATTGCGTCTCTTATCGCTATACTATAATGACTCAAAGCACCTGGGTTAATAATAAGTCCGTTATACTCTTTGTCTACTTGCTGAATCATATCTATAATTTCCCCTTCATGGTTCGACTGAAAACATTCAATCATAATTGAATGTTTTTCTGCATATTTCTTTAGGTCATCATTTATATCATCTAAACTTTGATTGCCATAAATTTCAGGTTGCCTTATACCAAGCATATTTAAATTTGGGCCATTAATTACTAAAATTCTCATCTTGTTTCTACCCTAGGGTGTGAATTAAAATATGATTCTTCCATATCTTTGTTTGCTACATGTGTATAGATTTGAGTAGTAGCAATCCTAGAATGTCCCAATAAAGTTTGAACTGTCCTTAGATCTGCTCCATTAGATAACATTTGAGTAGCAAAGCTATGTCTTAGCATATGTGGATGAATTGAAGTATCTAATCCAGCAATAAAACCATATTTCTTAATTATTTTTTGAATTGATCTTACTGATAATCTTTTACCATATTTGTTAATAAACAAAGAATTACTATTAACATTTTTTTTCATTCGTTGCTTCAAATAATCTTGAAGATTTATTCTAGATTTTTCATTAATATAAACGACTCTGAATTTAGATCCTTTACCTAACACCTTTATTTGCTCTGAATTCACAATATCATCGATATTAATAGATGCTAATTCAGATACTCTTATTCCTGTAACGTACATGATATCAATTATAGTCTTATTTCTAATTCCATAAAAATCAGAAATATCAACAGAATTCAGTAAATCTTTGATGTTATTACTACTTAATACTTTAGGCAAACTACGTTCAATCTTACTCTTAGCTGTAAAAACCAAATCTCTAGATCCATAATCTTCATTGGTTGAAATGTATTTAAAAAAAACTCTTACTACACTTAATTTTCTATTGATACTTGATCTCTTGTAATCTAAATTATTTAGTAAATTAATATACTTTCTAATAACAGATCTATCCATATCATCTATTTTTGTTTTTGATTCAGATATAAGATATTTTAAAAAATCATCAAGATCAGATTTGTAATTCCTCAATGTGTATGAAGATAAATTTCTATAATTATCACAATAGTCTAAAAACTTACTAATTGCCACTCCCAATTCTGTTGAATGATTTTTAGATTCCATGATGTATATTTAATTTGATTTAATTTTTTCAGGCAAGTCACTGTAATTTTTACATAATACACAGTGCATCTTGTTTCCTCTAACTAAAAATTGAGTAAGAGGTTTTTTATCACAATCTGAATTTTGGCAAGCTTCATCAATTGGTTGATACCTAGAATTAAATTTACAATCTGGGTATGATGAACAGCCATAATAAACACTGCCTTTAGATCCTTGCAATTGTCTTAGATTACCTTTTTCGCACTCCGGGCACTTACTTGCTGTTTCAACAATTATTGGTTTCATATTTTTACACTTTGGAAACCCTGAGCATCCTAAAAATTTTGTTCCATTAGCTCTTGAAGCTCTAATTATCATTGGGCTTTCACATAACTCACAATGTTCGTCTGAATAGTCTTCAACTTCTTCTCTAGGAACTCTTTCTTGCTCNAAAGCATTTTTGATACTNGNATCTAATTTAATATATAAATCATTTAAAAGAAGCTGCCAATTCATNTCTCCAGTTGCAATCAAATCCAATTTTTCTTCCATTTCAGTAGTATAACTTGGNCTTACTTCNGTAGAAAAATTAGATTTTAAAAACTTTGAAATTGCTTTCCCTAGCTTTGTNGGCCATAANCTTGATTCTTTTTTTTCTAAATATAACTTCAANTTTGTTTTNATNGTATTAGCATAAGTACTTGGTCTTCCTATCCCTTCTTGTTCCATTTTTCTAACTAACATTGCTTCNTTGTACCTAGGNGGNGGTTTTGTGTGNTCNTATTTTGATTCTACATTTTCAAAACTNANTTTTTCACCNATTACAAAATCATATGAACCTNCACTTTCNTCTTCAGATTTTTCTCTATCATCTCCATATAATATCGAATACCCNGCAAACTTTACTTTCCAGTTTTCAATTCTAAATACTAANTNTTCATCTAAATATTTTTTTTCACATTCTATAATTACTCTNTTAACATCATATTTNGCTTTCTCCATCTGNGANGAAACAAATCTTTTCCAAATAATTTCATAAAGTCTTAACAAACTATCCTTACGTTCTAACTTNTCAGNAATTAATTTTTTTAATTTNTCTGGNGACATTTCNACATCAGTTGGNCTAATNCATTCGTGNGCTTCTTGTGATCTACTTTTATTTTTATANGTATTTGGTTTNTCGGGCAAGTATTCATTCCCATACTTATTTTTAATATACGATCTTAANGTNCTCATAGCAGTTTCTGTNACACTAAAAGAATCAGTTCTCATNTANGTTATCAATCCAACAGATCCTAATCCNTCCAGNTCTATACCNTCAAATAATTGNTGNGCNTANCTCATGGCTACATCAGGAGACATTCCTAATTTNTGACTAGCTTCNTGTTGNAACGAACTNGTTATAAANGGNGGNCTGGGNGATCTGTAGCTCTGAGANGTTTTNATATCTTTAACTTTCCCNGNNGTAGTNCTTAATAGTTTAACTATTGCATCTGTTTTACTCTTATCAAAAATTCTATATCTNGCTAACTTACTTGATTTAGGATCATTNAAAAATGANGTCAAATTATTATTTTTNTATTTNAAATTAGAAGATATATTCCAAAAATCTTCAGGTGTNAANTTATCAATTTCTTCTTCTCTTTCTATAACAAACTGTANTACAGGAGACTGTACTCTNCCTGCAGAGGTTTTNCCTTTGACTTTTTTCCATANTACNGGNCTNACCTGAAATCCGTAAAGNCGATCAAGNAATCTTCTNGCTTGNTGTGAGTTAAANAAATCAGAATCCAATTTTCTTGGGTTATCAAGNGAATCTAAAACAGCTTTTTTAGTAAATTCATTAAATACTATTCTATTNGTTTCTTTCTGNNTAAGNTCAAGAAAATCTGCTATNTGCCAACCTATAGCTTCNCCTTCTCTGTCNGGATCNGTTGCAATATATATTTCTGAGGCATTTTTTTTACCTTCTTTTAATTCCTTTTTAACTTTTTGAACTTCCTTAGATCGAGAAACTTCATAATTTGGAATAAATTCATATTTCAATCCTTTTTCATCAGCNTTGCCATTAGAGATTTCNTTNATTTCAATACCAAAATTTTTTTTNGACAAATCTCTNAAATGGCCAACGGTAGCTATNGANGTATATTCTTTTCCAAGTAGCTTAGATATAGTTTTAGCTTTTGTAGGTGATTCAACTATNACTAATTTTTTCTTTCCAGTCAATTTGNTTCTCATTTTTTATTTTTATAAAANTTCGGAGAGGATGGGATTCGAACCCATGGAACTGTTGCCAGTTCACGCGCTTTCCAAGCGCGCCTAATCGGCCTCTCTAGCACCTCTCCACATACTCACNCGCANATACTTTCTATCGGAGAGAGTGGGATTCGAACCCACGATCTGAAAAAATCAGATACCGGTTTTCGAGACCAGCTCCTTAAACCACTCGGACATCTCTCCAATACAAGTAGTNACTGATCAATTAANTATTTTACCAAAAAATTACGTAAATATAAAAACAGTATATTTAATGTGNAATAAAAAAAAACTATTAATCACGTTGTTAATTCAAATTATTTTCTGGTTTTTTAATAGTTATNCCTAATTCAGCTAGNTGCTCAGAAGTTAATTCNCTTGGAGATTCAAATAATGGGTCAAAGCCACTTTGAGTCTTTGGAAATGCAATNACATCTCTNATATTTTCTGTTCCNCTAAGAAGCATNACTATCCTNTCAATTCCAGGAGCNATCCCNCCATGNGGAGGNGCTCCATACTCAAAAGAATTTAANAGTTGAGCAAATAATTCNTTAGTTTCATCTTTTGAGTAACCTANAATAGAAAATACTTCNTCCTGTAATTCTTTTTTATGTATCCTNATACTTCCNCTTGCAATTTCAGANCCATTAGCAACNAAATCATAACANNATGCTCTTATCTTAGANGGATCNNCTTTCATATTATCAATATATTCTTCATGTGGCATAGTAAAAGGATGATGNGAAGATGTCCATTTCTNTTTATCTTTATCCCATTCAAATAATGGAAAATCTGTAATAAAGCAAAAATTCANTTGGNTTTCATCTATTAAANCTAAATCTTTACCTAATTTNTTTCTTAATGCNCCCANTATCTCTAANCTAGATNTTTCTTCACCTGCAACTAATAAAATCATATCNCCCTTNGTTGCTNCACANGANTTAGCTATNNTCTTAACATATTCNTNATCTAAGTATTTCTTAACTATACTTTTAAAATCAAAATTTGCAGANTTATAATCTTCTTCTANTACTATCCAAATCAATCCTGANCCACCTAATTCTTTTACGTANTCAACTANAGAATCNATTTTTTTTCTNGAATAATTACCTTCNGTNGGAACAACTATTCCTTTTACTGAATCACCNTTTTTCACAGTATCTGACAATACTTTAAAAGTATTNNCANANCTTTGNTGNGTNAAATCTTTAATTTGCATATCAAATCTTAAATCGGGNTTNTCAGTTCCATATAAATTCATCGCAACATCATATTTCATTCTTTGAAAAGGNANATTTATTTTTTTATTTAAATCNANTGAATTAANNANTCCAGAAAACATTTTTTCAGTTAAATTCAAAACATCTTCCTGAGTNACAAAACTCATTTCAAGATCTAATTGNGTAAATTCGGGTTGTCTATCTGCCCTGGGATCTTCATCTCTAAAACATTTAACAATTTGAAAATATTTATCAACTCCCGAAACCATAAGTAATTGTTTTAGTTGNTGAGGAGACTGAGGNAGNGCATAAAATTGNCCNTTNTTGTTTCTGCTAGGNACAACAAAATCTCTNGCNCCTTCAGGTGTACTTTTAATNAAAATAGGNGTCTCAACTTCTAAAAATCCATCTTTATCTAAATAATCTCTTATNTACTTNACAACNTTGTGTCNTAAATTTAACATCTCNTATTTTTGAGGTCGTCTTAAATCCAAATATCTGTATTTNAANCGTAATAATTCGTCAGTNTCTTCTTTAAAATCAGTTANTTCAAAAGGTAAAGTTTTAGAAATATTTAANACCTTATAATCTTTAGCAATCAATTCAATTTTACCNGTAGNCATATTTGAATTTTCTGTNCCCTCAGGCCTTGCTTGNACTATNCCTTTAACTTGAATTACCCATTCCGATCTNAATTGATTCCAATGAAATTCGTTTTCTTTTATATTTTCNGGGTCAAAAACAACTTGAATCAATCCTGTTCTATCTCTTAAGTCTATAAATAACAGNCCACCGTGATCTCTGCGTTTATTTATCCAACCAGATAGCTCTATTTCTTTGCCAATCAATTCTTCGTTTGGCTCTCCACAATAATAATCTCTATACAAAATTTACCTCTGATTTATTTNTTTAAATTTGAGTCGAATAAAATTCTATGTATTATCATACCTAAATCTAAATTCATATTTATATTATTAGTAATAATTCTTTTAAACAACAACAATATGAATATAAGTTCAAAACAAATAATAAAAATATAATCATCNTANAAAAATGGAATTATAAATATAAAAGTAATAATTCCTAAAAAAGTNGAAAATGCATTNTTTTTCCACCAANAAATCTCAANNATTTTAAAAAANATAACTANAAAAGCAATTTCNACTAATAATCCCCAAGCTAAACCAAGCCCAATAGTTGTCAAAATCCCTCTNCCNCCCTTAAATCTATGAAATACACTAAANATATGCCCAGNTACTATTAAAATAGTACTTATACACAAAAACAANTTTGANAANCCTANNNAGNNTAATAAATAAATAGGGATAGTTCCTTTTAAAATCAAATCATANAAAGCNACAAAAATTGCTGTTTTNATACCAAATTCCTTGTAAACATTTGANGAACCTGAGTTTTGGTATCCAATAGTATAAATATTTTTACTGTNAAAAAATNTAACTATTAAATATCCTGAATGAATACTACTNAANAAGTACAAAAATATTAAAATTAATATTTCAAAAAAATNTAAAAACATTAATTAGTTTAATTTGCNGTTTCAATAGCTCTAAGTTCNCTNATAACCATNACCTTTATNTGGCCTGGNTATGTAAGTGTTTTTTCTAATTCAGAAACAATTTCTCTNGATATATTTTGAGCTTTAGTATCNTCAACGATTTCAGGATTAACAAAAACACGAAGTTCTCTNCCAGCTTGAATCGCATANGATTTTTCGACACCTTCAAAATTATTTGCAATATTTTCTATNTCAGATANTCTTTTNACATAATTTTCCAAAGAATTATGTCTTGCNCCTGGNCTTGCTGCACTTATAGCATCAGCAGCNGAAACAATAAAACCTTCAACAGATGAATGAACATCATCNTGATGTTCNGCAATCATGTCGCAAACATCTTTGTCAATTCCTTGTTTTTTGCACAAATCNGCACCAACTTCAGCATGCGGTCCTTGAATTTTATGAGTNAAAGCTTTACCNATATCNTGCAAAAATCCACCCATTTTAGCTTTGTTAATATCTGCGCCAACTTCTGANGCAATTAGAGATGCTANCCAACCAGTCTCTATTGAATGCTGTAAAACATTTTCNCCATAACTATATCTATATTTAAGTTCNCCNAGTGTTTTTANTATTTCATTAGGNAATCCTGAAATTCCTAATTCNAAAACAGCATTTTTACCAGCTTTCATAATATTTTCTTGTACTTCAGAATTTGATCTNNTNACTATTTCTTCAATCCTAGAAGGTTGAATTCTNCCNTCCTTNATTAATTTTTCAACAGATAATCTTGCAATTTCTCTTCTAACCGGATCAAAAGAAGATANTACAACCATCCCNGGAGTNTCGTCTATCAATACGTCTACACCNGTTGCTGTTTCAATAGCTCTAATATTTCTACCTTCNCTACCTATGAGTCTTCCTTTCATATCTTCATCAGGAAGAGTAACAGAACTAACACTTTTTTCTGAAACAACATCAGACGCAAATCTTTGAATTGANTCTACTATGATTTTCCTTGCAATATCGTTACTNTCAAGCTTTANCTCTTCAACTTGATGTAGATATCTTTTTTCTATTTCTTCTTTACTTTGNATCTCTGCNTCAGAGATAAGTTGATTTTTCGCATCTTCTAAAGATAAGTTTGTTATTTTTTCTAATTCAGAAACTTTTTGTTCAGTAATGTCATTTAATTCAAATTCTTTATTNCGAATTTGCTCTTCANNCTTAATTAGATTTTTTTCTTTGAGTGATAAAGAATCAATTTTATTATTAATTTCATTATTTTTTTCTGNTAATCTTCTTTCAGATTTCTCTATCTCAAATTTTTTAGAATTTAACTCCTTCTCTGCTTTAGATAAAGTGTTTAAAGCTTTNTNTTTNGCTTCAACTAATATTTCAGTTTCTTTTTTTAAAGCATTTTCAATTATTAAATTGGCTTCTGATCTTGCNTCCTCTGATCTTTTGTTATTNANNTAAACAAGAAANAGAAACCCNATNANTCCAAATAACANACCTACTACTAAGAGATATGAAAATATATANATTNTCCATATTCCCACCTATAATAAGTTTAGTTTTGTATTACAAATATAGTATTATTCCATTGATATATAGTCAAGTTTATTTTAAAAATACCAAAAACATATTAAATAAAAACTAAATTGACTATATTTTTATTTGTGCAAAAGGTAAATCATGTTATAATTTTCCTTCGTCAAAAATAAAACAAGGATTGTTTCAATAATGAATAACAACACATACGAATTAGCAATGGTAGTCTCTCCGGAATTGAGACCTGAAGAAATTGACTCGCTTTGCACCCAGTTATATGGTCTGCTAGAAAAAAATAATTCTAAGCAAATTCATACTGCTAAAACAAAAGTAAAAAAACTATCTTACCCTATAAATAACTTTGTTGAAGCAACTTATGTATATGTAATTTTAGAATCTAATTCTTCTGACGTGAAAATTCTAGACAAATGGTTATCAGATAACCCTTCAGTTATAAGATCGCTTGTAATAAAACTTACACCCGCAGAACTTAAATTTAGAGAAAATAATATTTTAAATCAGGTAGCAAATAACTAGTTATGGGAAGATTAAATAAAGTAATGTTAATAGGTAATGTTGGAAATACACCCGAAATGAGGTACACGCCCTCAGGACAACAATTAGCAACAATTAACCTTGCTGTTGGAAACAAATATACAAACAGAGAGGGAGTTGAAGTTGATGACACTCAATGGTTTAACGTAACAGTTTGGGCACAAAGAGCTGATTTTGTAGTTAATTATGTAAAAAAAGGAATGCAACTATACGTCGAAGGCAGAATATCAGGAAGAGCTTATCAAACAGAATCAGGAGAAACTCGTGCGTCACTTGATGTTAATGCATTTGAGGTGCAAATATTTAATGATCCTCAATCTCAGCAATCAAATAATCAAACTAGTCAAACTGATTTCACACAACCTACAAGTATCACTCAGGAATCTCCAGCTCAACCAGAATCTCCAGCTCAACCAGAATCTCCAGCTCAACCAGAATCTCCAGCTCAACC
>PAHZ01000008.1 GCA_002711005.1 Chloroflexota bacterium | reverse complement strand
TCCAGATTCGCAAGGTTTTGATTTGTTGAATTTTGAGTTGTTTGATCCCATAGTAGAAAATCTTGTATCAAATAATATGATTTTAAATTTACATTCATCTGAACCTGTTGGTCATATTTATAATGGTAAAGGCAGTATGTTTCCAGGCAAATTGTATTCTTTTGCAGCTAGATACCAAGAATTAAAAATTATTCTTTCCCATTTAGGTGGTGGACTCCCTGTTTATTATTTTATGCCTGAAGTAAAAAAAGATTTAAAAAATGTATATTATGATACTGCGGCAACAGATTTCTTATATGAGCCAAGAATTGTCAAAGTTTTTTGTGAAATTTTAGGCTCTGAAAAGATATTGTTCGGCAG
Organism: Chloroflexota bacterium; assembly: GCA_002711005.1. Taxonomy (GTDB): domain Bacteria; phylum Chloroflexota; class Dehalococcoidia; order Lucifugimonadales. The sequence goes on along the minus strand of PAHZ01000008.1, from coordinate 108,450 downwards.
CGATTATGGATTGATTAAAATTGACAGAGCTATACAAAACATTCGTAATTCAAAATTAAATCCTGTCGAATTAGAAAATGTGTTATTTAAAAATGCTTTAAATTTATTATCTTGGTAAAAAAAAATATATCGAATATAATGTTTTTAATATAAATAAAATAGGTGTGGAGGTTCGAAAATGGCAGATGAATCAAATTTCCCAAAATGTATGAAGTGTTCAAAAGGCGGAACACTATTACCACTTTCAGATTTTGGTAATCACGGTGCTGCAATTCACTATAAGGCATGGGTGTGCAATGTTCCTGATTGTGGGTATAACTTGAAAATTAGAAATGGAGATGTATATATAGATGAACCAATTGCGAGTGGCGAATCTCATTCTCCTAGGATGCGTTAAGATATACAGATATTGAATTTTTTTAAATTATTTTTAAAGTATCGAATTATTGAAATTTTAGGATTTTCTTTTTTAATTCTAGGAGGACTACTTTATGTTTTTATTCAATATTCTAATGAAACTATTAAGGATTTAAATACGGAAACAATCCAAAATTCAAATCCTGAAAAAACTCAACAAATTTCTGATACGATCAATAAAACTAATGATAACCCAAATAATCTGACTAGTGCAAAAAATATTATAAAACCATCAACAGAAGTCACTATTGTTAACCAATCTGAATATAATTCAGATCCATATCAGGAATTACCAGCAAATTTCAAATTGTATAAGAAATCAATTTTTGATTTCTTTGATGACAATTCGCCTAAGGTAATTTCAATCAATGAAATAGGATTGAAATCTGATATTAAAGAATTAGAGATTGTAGATTTAGGTAATTCTTCTTCCTATGAAACACCTAAAAACATTGTTGGGCATATTCCTCAAACTGTAAATCCTGGAGAGAAAGGTAAATCCTGGTATTTTGGTCATTTAGAAAGTTTTATTAAAAAGGAAGGGAATGTTTTTCACATGCTTCCAAAGATACCTGAATTAATGAAATCCGATCCTTATATATTTATTCACATTAAAACTAATTCTAAAACTTTCGTTTATCAAATTTATAAAACACAAGTAGTTCCAAAAGAAGAGTTAGTTTTAGATATTGAGTCAGAATATTCTGAAGTTATTCTAGTAACATGCGTTCCTAGTTTTCTTTATCATTCAAGGTTGCTGATATATTCTAAATTAATAGGCACTTATTGAATTAGTTTGTGAAGTCGATTTAATATTGAGCTATTAACTTCTAACTCAAAGCTATCAACTTTATAAGATGAGGTTGCTGTTATTCCATCCACTCCGCCTGCATCAACAAAATCTTTAATTAATTTTTCATCTTCAGGAATTGATGGTAGAAGATTTTTGTTTGTCATTTTAGACAATCCAGCCACTAATCCGTACCCACCCCAATTTGATGTACTAGCAGGTATTAATAAATCAGTTGTAGTTATACATGGAGGATTTGATAATTCTGTTGAATTTTTTATGATATGTTTTAGGTTACCCATACCAATTTCATTTCCACCATCTCCTATCCCAATACTTGGAATATTATTGTTAAGAAGATATTCTGTTTTAGAGTTGAATTCTTCAATTTTTTTACCTCTACTATTCAGATAGTCTCCATCCACAGTAGGCCCGCATCTTTCAATTGAAATAATTAGACTCGGATTTAAATCGTTTATCATTTTATCAGCAGTAATAGCACTTTGTTCATGATTTTGCATTGGGAAAATTTCGAGATTATCATCTGCTGATAATACTTTTTTTATTGGAGGTTGTGAGAATTCATCAGTAATATAAGTTACATGGTAACCTATTTTTTTCAAAGCATTTCCTATTGCTATAGCACCAATTGGGCCATCAGTTTCAGCAGCTCCTGCTGAAAGAATATAAAATCCAGTTAATATAATTGCCTTATTCGGATTATTTAAAATAATATTTGCAGCATCTTCGCAAACAGTGTCAGAAACATGAGGGAGAAGCATTGAAATACCTCTTTTGTCATTGTCAGTTATTATGTTTTTAATTGTTTCCATATATATCCTTCCCTTAAATTACTGCAACTGATTCATCTCTCGTACTTGTAACAAACATATATCCAGGTGAATGGGTAATCATTATTGGAGGTTTAGACTTTAAAGCTACTGCCTGTGGGGTAACCCCGCAAGCCCAAAAAACAGGAATTTCATTATCTTTAATTTCAGATTTTTCGCCAAAATCAGGCGTGTTGATGTCCTGAATTCCTATTTCACCAGGTTCGCCAATATGAATCGGAGCACCATGTGTACCAGGAAATCTACTAGTTACTTGGACTGCTCTAACAAGATTTTCTTTATGGATTGGCCTCATTGAAACAACTGTTGGCCCACTAAATTTACCAGCTGGTTTAGTATCAATATTAGTAATATACATTGGGACAGTTGTATCTTGTTCAATGTGTCTTAGTGGTATGTCTGCGTTTAGCATTGCTGTTTCAAATGTAAAGCTACACCCAATTAAGAAAGATACTAGGTCGTCTTGCCAATAATCTAATATATTTTTTGTTTCAGATTTCAGTTCTCCATTTTCGTAGATTCTATAAAATGGGACATCAGTTCTAATATCAGCTCCCTTAGCAAGAATTTTAGGTTCAAATTCTCCAGGTTCCATAACTTCAAGTATAGGACATGGTTTAGGGTTTCTCTGACAGAAAAGAAGAAAATCAAAAGCATATTCTTGTGGCAGGGGAACTAAATTAGTTTGTAAATAACCTAGAGCAACTCCTGCAGTAGATTTTAGATATTCATCTTTACGAATTAAATTCCATAATTCTTGTGGAGTTTCAATCATTTCTGTTGTATTCATAGCTTGTCCAAAAATTTAATTTTTTATAAAAACTTGAATATAGTATAACAAACTAGGACTATTAGTAGATATTACTAATAGTCCTAGTTCAATTTTTCACAATTTTTATTAAAGTTATGTATAAAGGATAGTAAAAAATATATATTTTTATGTTATGATCTCATTGAAGTAATTTTTATATATTTTTTTATGTGTTTGGATGTCAGAAGATTATAAAGATGAATATATTTTAGACATTATTGAAAATCAGCATTATACAACGCATACAATATTGTCTTCTTTATTGACTGTACAAGATGATATAGGTTACCTGCCTAAAAATTCAATAAATGTAGTTGCAGAATTTATGGATGTTTCAATTAATGATGTTTGGGGAGTAGCATCTTTTTATTTGAATTTTAGATTTGATCCTCCTGGTAAATTTAACCTAGAGATATGCTGGGGACCTTCTTGCCATATTGGTGGGGCATCAGAATTACAACAAACAGCATTAAAGAAATTAAAATTAGAAAATCAAGGCGATACGGATGATGGCAAATTTACATTGAAATTCAATACATGTTTGGGAGCTTGTCCTCAAGCCCCACTCATTAGTATTGATCATAAACTTTATGGCAAAATGAATTCTAAAAAATTTTCAAAAATAATGGATGAACTAATTTGAGTTATGAAAGTCTGAAAAATGATAGCGATAAAAGATGGCATGAGCTAACAAAAGGTAATGTTCCTTGGATAAGAGTTAGTGATGCTATGTGTTGTGGATCCTCTTTAGGTTCGGATGAAATAATTGAAGTTTTACAAACATATAGTAAAGCAAACAATTTATCAATAAACATTGACACTGTTGGATGCCATGGATTGTGCTATGCTGGAACAATTATAGATGTATTATTACCAGGCAATCCTAGAGTATTTTGGGGCTATATTACTCCTGAAAATGTTGTCAAGACTGTCGATAGCTATATCACCAATAATAAGATTGTGAAGCAAAACTTGTTAGGATCACTAGGAGAAAAATCTATTAAAGGTGTTTCAAAATTTACAGACCTTCCGGGCGTAAAATATCAAAGTAGAATAGCATTAAAAAATTCAGGAAACATAGCATTTAATGATATTTACCAATATATTGCTAATGATGGATTTTCCGGATTAAATAAAGCTTTAAATTCGATGAGTTCAGGGGATGTTATTAATGAGGTNAAAAACTCAGGATTAAGAGGTAGAGGAGGAGCAGCGTTTCCTACGGGTGTTAAATGGAGTTTTATGGCAAACTCGAATGGGAAAAAATATATACTATGTAATTGTGAGGAAGGTGATCCGGGAGCTTTTAATGATAAAGGTATTTTAGAAAGCGATCCTTTTACTTTGATAGAAGGAATGATAATCGCAGGTTATGCAACTAATTCTACTAATGGATATGTATTTATTAGACATGGNCACGAAGGCCCAATTGTTCGAACTGAACAAGCAATCAAACAAGCTTATGAGAATGGATTNTTNGGAGAAAATATTTTAGGATCCGGATTTTCTTTTGATATCGAAGTGTCACTTACNGGAGATTCGTATGTTGCAGGAGAAGAAACTGCATTAATGGAATCTATAGAAGGTAAAAGNTCAAGGCCAAGATCGAGACCACCGTTTCCTGCAGCTTATGGAGTNTGGGGACATCCAAGCACAATTAATAACGTTAAATCATTATCTTATGTTGCAGAAATAATAAGAAATGGAAGTGANTGGTTTAAATCAACTGGTACTGAAAGTAGTTCAGGTACTGCTATTGTATGCTTATCNGGAGACATTNCAAATCCAGGTATGTATGAAGTGGAAATGGGATTATCAATTGGAGATGTGATTGAAAAATTAGGNGGAGGAATTCCNGGTGGACGAAAACTTAAAATGCTTCAAACNGGNGGTCCGTTAGGTGGTGTTTTAGGATCTGATAGCTTGAAAGTNAAGATAGATTTTGANGAAATGGCCAAAGCTGGAGCAATTTTNGGATCAGGAGGAATCATTGTTGTTGATGANAGGACTTGCGCNGTAGATTTGACTAAATCATTAGTAGCNTTTTGCCAATATGAATCTTGCGGAAAATGTTTTCCTTGTAGATTAGGAATGACTCATTTATTAGAAATNGTTGAAAAAATTTCTAGAGGTGANGGTAAAATAGAGGATCTGGANTTAATGAATAAAATTGGCAAGAATATGCAAGCAGGATCTTTATGTGGACATGGNCAATTAGGTTACAATCCNATAAGTTCAGCATTGAAACATTTCCANAAAGATTTTGAAGAATGTATGAATGGTAATTGTCCNACAGGAAGTTGTGAAAAACGAAATATTGTTTTTCCAATCAANACTAGACCTAATGCTTGGCAANCNAAAACAGGGCAAGTTTATCAGGGCAAGATAAAAACAGGAACAGGTGATGAATGATAGAAAGTAATATTGATACTGTAGATATAACTATTGACGGTAAAAAAATCAAAGCAAATAAAAATACAAATATTTTGCAGGCTGCTATGGACGCAGGAATGTATATTCCTTATTTGTGCTATTACCCTGGAATGAAATCGTACGGTGCTTGTAGGATGTGTGTTGTAGAAGTAGAAGGAGGCAGAGGAGCGCCAGCTTCTTGTACGACTCCTGTTGCTGATGGNATGAAAATTAATACTCAAACAGACGAGTTNGTTGATTTAAGAAAAGGGATNATGGAATTACTTTTATCNGANCATCCNCANGGTTGNTTAACATGTCATAGAATTGATTTGTGTGGNCCAAGTGACATATGTTTAAGACATGTNTCTGTTAANGATAGATGTATAACTTGNCCTAAAAANGAGAGATGNGAGCTAAAAGATACAGTNCGTAGCNTAGATATGGAAATGAATAGTCCNTTAACGTANAACTATAGAGGAGAGCATGTNAAAAATGATGANCCTTTATGGGACATGGACATGAATTTGTGNATAGTTTGTGCTAGATGTGTNAGAGTTTGTTCAGAAGTTNGAGTNGATAATGCTTTAACTGTAAAAGAAAGAGCAGGTAAAGTTATAATNGGAACATCTATGGGNGANAGNTTAATTGATGCAGGNTGTGAATTTTGTGGNGCATGTTTAGANGTGTGCCCAACAGGTGCNATAGTTGANAGAGATTACAAATGGGAAAANGCNGAATCCAAAACNAANTCAGTATGTAATTATTGTCCAGTTGGNTGCACAATTGATTTAGAAACAAATGCTAGAGAAAAATTAGTNAGAATAGGTAGTAATTTGTCAGGNCCTGCTAATAAGGGACAAACATGTTTCAAAGGTAAATTTGGATTTGATTTTGTTAATTCCAANTCCAAATTATTATATGCAATGCAACGTAAAAATAAAACTTTAGTCAAATCTACNAATACTGAAAACATGGAATCTATTTCANATTTAATNAAAANTACNGATCCGCAAAATTATGCNATGATAATAGATTCTACTATNACAAATGAAGATATGTATTTNTCTAAAAAATTTGGATCNGAAGTAGTAGGNTCAAATAATATTATTTCCAATGCNGATATCGATAGTGGNCTTAGNCATAAATTAACNGAAACNTTAGGATTTTCATCAGCTTCAAATACAATACAGGATTTGAAAAACTCAAAATCNTATTTGGTTGTTTCNTCAAATATNACTGAAAATCATAACATTTTATCATTNCCTATAAAACAATCAATTGATTCAGGTAAATCTAAATTNGTTGTTATTGATCAAAGAGAAACAGAAATTACTAAGTTTGCNTCATTATGGTTAAATCCNTACCCNGGTACAGAAGCTTATTTGATTGGTGGAATTATAAGATCAATNATTGATCAATCTCTNGAAAATAAAGANTTTGTTGAAAATTANTCTCAAAATTATGCGGATTTCAGNAAATCGATATGGAAATTTGATTTNATTAAAGTATCTTCTATTACNGGTATCAGNGTTGAGGANATNAATGANGCTGTTAATATATTAGCAAATGGNCCNATGGCNACNATATATTCAAATGAAACAATNAAACCTCANANCTTAGATGAACTAGTNAAATTGTTAATTGANNTAAGTCTNGTTACTGGNAATATNGGNCAAAAAGGNGGTGGNATTTATCCNATGTTTAGAGGATCTAATTCNCANGGAGCAACNGACTTAGGTTTAACTACNGTTGTTAATAATCCNTCNAATTTAGATATTACNGACAATAGAGATATATCNTATAACAAAATATTAGAAATGATAAAAAATAATCAAATTAAAGTATTACATTTGGTTGGTGATTTTCATGANGATTACAATGATNANTTATTTGAAATNATAAATAATGTTAAAGATAATATGAAAATAATTTCTCACAAATCACTNTCTNGTAGTAACAGGNATGAAGTGTCAGATTATATTATGCCTTCNACAACTTTTGCTGAATCAGANGGTACNAAAACCAATATTGAAAGAAGNATTCAATTATTAAATATTGCTATAAAGCCTAAATATGATCAAACNCAAATATATAAATCNATGCAAAATCTGTCAAAATATTTTGGTAGTAAAAAATTTCAATATAATAAAANCGANAGTGTTTTTGCTGAAATATCTGATTTTATTCCNATGTACAAAAACATNAATTACAAATTTATNAAGAAAAACAGAAACATTACTTGGCCAATTTCTGAAAACAATAAAAATAATATTTTGTATTCAATGAAATCAAATGCTATTAATGAGAAATTTAATTTTAAAATATCTGATNTTGANGAATCAATGTTNGGNCGAAATGGNTCNTATTTNGCTCTNGGAAGAGTATTGAANAAATCAAAATTTTCAATTTCNCANAAATCTAANGAACAATCTAATTTTAAACAAATGTATAACTTNTCNATGCATCCTGATGATGCNANTAAGCACCAATTAAAACANAANCAAATAATAAAATTAATTCCTGAAAATTCTGACCCNATAGANTGTATTGTTATTACTAATGGNAAAACAAAAGATGTATTTGCGATAACTACNTTATTTGGAAATATGATTCAAACTTTGGATGAGACTAAATCTGATTTGAAATATTATTTAGTNCCTAATTTAGATGTTGTTTCNGTTCAAATAAAAAAATAAACTGTATTTATAATTTTTTTTATTTGATATGAANACAAANTTTTCGTCCAAAAAAAAACTTCTTCAGACTAAAATNGTTAAAAGAGAAGATATTAGTGACCTTATGATNAAAATATGGGTTACNAAACCTCCTGAATATTCTTTCAAGCCTGGNCAGTATTGCACGTTGGGAGTAAATGGNATAGANAGAGCATATTCTATTGCTTCATCACCTGATGAAAATNTTATTGAATTGTTTGTAGAATTGGTTGAAGAAGACGAAGGCGGTGTNTTAACACCAATAATATGGNANATGAAAGAAGGNGATATTTTTACNATGAGACCAAAAGCTAAAGGTATNTTTCAAATNAAAGATCAGACACTAAATAATTATCTNTTNATAAGTACGGTGACTGGTGTGGTACCTTATGTAAGTTTTGCTCGAACATATCTNCAAAATAATCAAGATAATATGAAATTCCATATTTTGCAGGGATCAAGTTANGTAGATGAATTTGGTTATTTTGATGAATTACAAAAATTATCAGTAGNTAATAATCAAAATTTAAATTATGTTCCAACTATAAGTAGACCCAATGAAAAAAGAAATTTATCATGGGAAGGTTCTGTAGGTAGGGTGAACTTAATTGTTGATCAATATATTGAAAGTAATAATTTATCTCCCGATAATACAATTGTCTTTGCCTGTGGTAATCCTGATATGATAATTGATATTCAAAATAATTTAGAGCATAAAAAAGGATTTACTGTTATTGAGGAAAGATTTTGGAAATAAATGAGTAGTAAAATGACTCCTGCTTGGGAACAGTATGTTAATATCAAAAAAGATTATGCTGACGTTGTATTGCTATTTAGAATGGGTGATTTTTATGAAGCTTTTGATAAGGATGCTCATGTTTTATCTGAAAAATTAGAAATTACTCTTACTCAAAAACAATTTGGTAAAAATCAAAAACATGATCTGGCAGGATTCCCGTATCATTCTTTAAGCCAACATTTATCTACGTTGTTAAAAAAGGATGTCAAAGTAGCAATTTGTGAGCAGACTAGCGAACAAACAAATATAAAAGGAATTATAGAGAGAGAAGTTGTTAGAGTAGTTAGTCCTGGAACAATATTTGAAGATTATATGCTAGATAACCAATCTAATAATTATTTAACAAGCTTGTATTTTTCAAATAATATTATTGGAATATCATATATTGATGTTTCAACTAATGAAATCAAAGTTTCAAAATTGAGCACTCAATCTTTATCATCTGAGATATCAAGATTGAATCCTGCTGAATTAATAATTAATAATCGTGACGGAATTGATTTAGTAGAGCACTCAAGTAAAATGATTCTTCCTGAAGATGATTTTGAAGATTTTATTTTTGAATCAAATGTTGTTCAAAGTTTAAATAAATTAAGTGAACAAGAATGGTTTTATAGTAACAATGTTGAAAAAAAAGCTTTTGTTGGATTATTAAATTATTTATATAAAAATAAACTTTTAACTAATATTAATTTTGAAAATACAGAGTATTATCAATTTTCAGATTTTATGTTTATAGATCCCCAAACAAGAAAAAATCTAAGTTTGTTTTCTTCTAATTCCAATTCTTTTTCTTTATTTAATACAATTAATAGTACTCAAACCTCAATGGGAGCAAGGCTTTTAAAACATTATATTGGGCAACCTTTAATTAACAAAAATAAAATACTATTTAGACAAGAAATAGTTGATTGGTTTTTTGAAAATAATCTAGTTACAAATGAATTCAGATCACAAATAACCGAAATATCAGATATAGAACGATTAATATCTAAAATATCTAATTTCAACTCTGAACCTAGAGATGTTATTTCTTTGTCAAAAAGTATAAAAACTTTGATTCATAGTACTCAATTTTTATCCCAGAATAATGTATCAGATAATATTAAAGGATTAATTGACGAATTACCTGATATTAGCGATGTAAGCTTATTAATTGAAAAAACTTTTAATATTGATTATTCAGGAAAATTGGGAGATGGAGATCTTATCAAAAAAGGAGTATCTAAGAAATTAGATGAATATTTATATTCATTAAAAAATTCAAAACAAATACTTTCAGAATTAGAACAAAGAGAAAAAGAAAAAACCAAAATAAAAAACTTGAAAATCAGATTTAATAAAATTTTCGGTTACTATTTTGAAGTCACAAAATCACAGATTGAAAATGTACCTGATTATTTCATAAGAAAGCAAACTTTAGTAAATGCAGAAAGGTTTTTCACTGAAGAATTAAAAGAATTAGAAACAAAAATTACATTGTCTGTTGATTTGGTGTCCGAATTAGAGAGAGAAATATATAACGAAGTAAATGAGTTTATAATTTCTAAATCTTCTTTAGTTTTGAAATCATCTGAAATCATATCAAAATTAGATGTGTTTTCAAATTTTGCAGCAATATCTAAACAAAATAACTATATTAAACCTATAATTAACGATTCTAAAAACTTACAAATAAATAATTCAAGACATCCTATGGTGGAAAAAATTATTGAGTCAGGTAAATTTGTTCCAAATGATGTGTTTATAGATGATTTGAGTGAACAAATTATACTTTTAACTGGGCCTAACATGTCAGGCAAGTCAACTTACATCAGACAAATAGGAATTTTGGTTCTAATGGCACAAATTGGTTGTTATATATCAGCCTCTTCTGCAGAAATAGGCATTGTTGATCGAATATTTACTAGAGTAGGATTGGAAGATGATTTATCAGAAGGCAGGTCAACTTTTATGACTGAAATGTTAGAAACTTCATTGATCTTAAATGAAGCATCAGATAGATCATTGATCATTCTTGATGAGATTGGTCGTGGGACAAGTACTTACGACGGATTGGCTATTGCGATGTCTGTAGCTGAATATATACATGAAAGTAATCATCTGAAATCAAGAACCTTATTTGCGACACATTTTCATGAAATGACATCTTTGGAATCTGATTTTAAGAGGATTAAAAATTATTACGTTAGTGTAGTCGAAGATGGTGATAAAGTAGTATTTTTACATGATATTAAAAGAGGGATATCTGAAAGAAGCTTCGGTATATATGTGGCTGAACTAGCTGGACTACCTACTGAAGTTATTCAAAAATCTAAATTATTGCTGTCTAATCTTGAATCAAAATCCGATTTTTCATTTGAAAATATTCCTGAACAGCTACCATTAAATTTAATTGAAAATAATTATGAAGATATTAAAAATTTAATAAATTCAATTGACACAGATGGAATTACTCCATTAGATGCACTAATAAAATTATCAGAAATCAAAGATAAATTTAAAGAAAAATAACCAAACTTACAACTTAAATTTAATTGAAATAAACAGTTGTATGTTTTTCAATGATTATAATTATTTATTTCAACTTATTATGTTAAACATTAATGATAATTTAAATTTAAAGGTTTTTGAAGAAGAACAAATTTATCTATATGATGAAAATAGTTCAGATATTTTAATGTCATTTTATTCGGTTANTCCTAAAAGTNATTTTCAAAATNATTTAAAACTAACCCAAAGTAATCCANACATAATCGAGTATTTGAANCTTTTGAATTTTTCATATTTTGAAAACCATTCTTATTCGTTAGATNTTNTGTTTTCTCAAAAATTAAATATGTATATCNACAATAACTTTGTTCTTTTTAATAATAATTTTGTTGTAAATGATGCNTTAGCTGAATTNAAAATTATGTGGATTATATTGTTAAGTTATAATCACTTCAATAATCCTACAAAGAAAACAAAATCTAGAATATTAAAGATATTAGANCATTGTGTGANGACTCATTCACTTGATTTGGTTACTNCTACAAAAAACTTCAAATCATNTTATTTTTTGGATTTATTGTCAAACANTGAAAATGATTCTTTATTAAAAAAGACTATGTCATTGTATGTAAAAGATGTTTTCAATAATCATTCAAATGCTCTTCCGAATATTAAATTTGAATTTGATATTAATTCAAATGATTTAAAAATTAAAAATAAACGNAATGATTGTATTAATTACTTATGGAAAGAATTTATTAACTCGATTGTAAATAAATTGAATTACAAATTATGTGAATATTGCAANGANTTGTTTAGTACNAATAACGAAAGAAAAATATTTTGCNCATATANATGTAAAAACAGAAAAAGCTCNGCAGATTCATATNAAAGATCTAAAAAAAGAAATTTAATTAAATTAAATTCTGTTCCTGGATTTTCAAATAATAACAAACCTTACAAAATTATCACTGAATAAAACTTGGTAAATAATTGAAACAAAAGCATATATTTATAGCTNTTTTTATAGTTTTTCTTTGGGGATTTAATTTTGTAGCTTTAAAAATTACCGTAACCTCATTGCCTCCAGTATTNGCAGCAGCTTTGCGTTTTTTGATTTTATCTATTCCTTGGATATTTTTTGTNAAAAAACCNAATATTTCTAAAACTCAATTTATTTCTATTCCNTTGACNTTAGGCGTTTTTCAATACAGTCTTTTGTACTATGGAATGAGTTTAGGATTATCAACTGGATTGAGTGCTGTTATCCTTCAAACCCAATCATTTTTTTCTGTTTTCATTTCATCTGTATTNATGAAAGAGAAACTTAAAAGCAAAGAAATTTTNGGATTGATTGTAGGTGCTTTTGGTGTTTTATTGTTATTTTTATTTAATGATGGTGATTTCAAAATTGAGTCTGTTATAGTAATTCTTTTTGCTGCTATTTCNTGGGGTGTGGCAAACATTCAATTAAAGAATCTTGGTAAAATTAATATGATATCTTTTTTGATTTGGATATCACCTATTGCNGCTGTGTTTTTATTTGTAATATCGATATTGCTAGAATACGAAGACATTAAAAAAATTAGCATTACCCAATTNGAAATCCGTGTCATTTTATCNGTTTTATACACTGCATGCCTNTCNACATTAATNGGATTCTCTTTATGGCAATTTTTACTTAATAAATATAATTCAGTAAAAGTTACACCTTTTGGTTTGTTAGTGCCCGTAACNGGATCAATTTTTGGATTTTTATTTTTAAATGAGATTTTAGAGATATATCAAATTATTTCAGGAATTATTATTATTACAGGATTNATAATGATATCGTATAAAAAATAGATTTTAATTGNAATCTATTTTTNTTTANTAGGTATTATTTTACTAGGCCACCAATTTTTTTGCCCTANTAACTTAACCAAAGCTGGTACTAACAATGTCCGTGTTATAAAAGTATCTATAATNACACCNATTGCTACTGCAAATCCTAATTGAAACAGATCAGTAAGAGGTAAGACCATTAATGCAGAAAATGTTCCGGCTAATATTATTCCAGCTGAAGTAATAACACCACCCGTTTGTGATACTGCTATCCGAGTTGCTTCTGATAATTCATTTATCCTTGCTTCTTCTCTGATTCTACTCATTAAATATATGTTATAGTCAACACCNAGCGCNTTTAAGAATACAAATAAGAAAAACGGTAATCCCGCAGTGTAAGCAGGTTGGTCAAAAATATGCCNGAACACTAATAANGATATACCAATTGTTGAGAAATATGTGAATATTATTGTTGCGCATAAATAAATAGGAGCAACAACAGATCTTAGNANGANNAGNANAACTAATCCNATNGCNAATAANATNATAGGNAGAACTACAATTTGATCTCTATTAACNGCTTCACGGGTNTCAAATTGNACAGCNGTTTCACCTCCNACATATAGTTTAGATAAATCTATTCCTAACTNAGATGCTTCAGTTTTTATNTATTTTCTTATACCTGGNATTAAGTCCATTCCTTTTTCATTGTATGGNTTCTCATTTAAAATNAGNTCTATTTTNGANANAGAATTNTCNGGTGATGAATANTTGCTTACNTTAGCTTTNATTGCNAAAGNTTGAGGATCTTGAGANCTTAATATANTGTTGAATTTGATTAGCNCCTCCNATNGGTGANTCTAANCCAAANGGTCTNGTNTGGCTTGATATACGNNTTACNCCNGGAGCANNAATTAAAATTTTACTTAATGAATCAATTTTTTCCAAGTTTGATTTTTCAATAGCAGCATTTTCGGAGCCTAAATCTAAATAAACTTCAACTGGTGCTAATTCTCCAGGATTAAATCCTGATCTGAGTAATTCAAAGCTTTTAACGGAATCAGCATTGTTTGGCAAGCTAGCTAATTGGTCATACGTAGGCTTTGCTCCAATTAACCCTGTAAACATAAGGAGAAGGATTGATGATGTGATAATTAAAGTTGTGACTGGTTTTGTAATTACTAATTTAGCAATTCTTGAATAAATTGTTTCATTTGAATTTTTAGAGGTTTTGTTTTTACCTATAGTGTAATGTAAAACAAGTTGAAATAGTCCTATTACTGAATAAAATGGGAATACAATTGATGCAATAAGTTTTGATCTCCATGAATAGTCAACAGGGAAAAATGAAAATTTACCCATTATACACATTAGTGAAGGAACTAGAGTCAAAGCAGCAATTAACATTAAAAATACAGCTATTCCAATTACGGGACCTAAAGATTGATAAGATTTAAGAACACATAATAATAATATTGAGGAAGCTATAATAATAGTTAATGCAGCTGAAGCTACAGCACCTCCAACCCCTTGCATTGTTTTTTTCATAGCTTGATGCTTATCTTTTGTTTTTGTTAATTCTTCTCTAAATCTTGATGAAATGAAAAGGCAGTAATCTGTGCCTGAACCAAATAAAACAACTGTCATTATTCCTGTAGATTGTCCATTTATACGAAGAAATTCTCCTGAGCCTTGGTCAATCCAAGCTATTACACCTTGAGCAATCTGAAAAACTAATCCAACAACAATTAATGGTAAAAGAGCTGTGACCGGAGATTTGTATATTAATAAAAGTAAAACAAGTACAAGTATTACAGTAACAAGGAGTAATAATCCATCTATTGAACTAAAGACTTCTATAAGATCTGCTAATAAACCCCCAGGCCCTCCAACTAAGACTTCCAAATTATCAACACCGCTAAGCTCTTTTTGTACTATTTGTCTTAATTTTTTGATTTCCCCAGGATACTCATCATCAAAAGGGGGAATATTCAAATTTAATATCATAGTCATAGTGTTTTCAGAGGGGGAAACAAATTCTGATTTCGCTTGAGGCAGGCTAAAAACAGATACTATATTTTTAAGTTTTAGAGATTCGTCAGATTTTATCTTAATTTCGATATCTGACAATATTTTTGTTTCTTCATTTGTGAATTTTTCCTTGTTTTTGGTTTGAGCAACAATTATGCTCGGTGCTTCTATGGATCCGGTGCTATAACGTTCTTCAACTAATCTTGCAGCTTTTGTAGATTCGGCACTCTCTGGTAGAAAATCGGTTTGATTAACACTTTCTGTGAGTTGAGGTGCGAAAGGTAAAATTAGACCTGCAGCAATTATCCATGTTGCAAGTACGATCCATTTACCACGCTTAGAACTTGAGAAATTTGTAATAAAATTAATTATAATATATACCTTAGAGTTTTAATTAATTCTTTCACAAATGATTTTATTTATCAATCTCTGGAGCAAATACTATTGATTACTAAAATAAAAATTTATCATAAATTTTTATTAATGATAGTTTTTTCTATATTAGGTTATACATTTCTTATGGAAACTCAACATCTTGAAGCTCACAAGCCATTTTTTCCTCCATCGTCATCAATTAAAGATAATGCTTTGCCTATTAACAAGCCTAATATTTCTCAAGTTTTTTATTTTGTTTTATCTGAAGACGAAAAAGAATTTTGGTTTAAATTAAATTTAGAAAAAGGGCATAGTTTGATATTAGATTTAGGGACTCCTAAATTTGATATATATAAAAACATGTACCCTGATTTAACTGTATATTACGAAAATGAAAAAATGAATTTGGATAAATTGGTTGAATATAACATTGATAATAAATGGGGATTATCAGAATTTCATGAACCATTTACTAATACTTATTCATGGATATATGTTAAAGATCGATATTCAACACCCATGGCAGGTAATTATTATGTTAGAGTTAAATCGGATTACAAGATGGATTACAGATTATGGTTTGCTACTGGAATTATAGAGGATTTTGGTATTACAGATTTAGCAAAGTTTGCAGGAAATAGAAATACTATAAGAGAATTTCATACAAATGATTATGAGATTGAAAATGTACCTAATGCAGAAAGTGAGAAAAGTAATTTTACCAATGAATCTGAAGTTTCAATAGAGCAATCTGAAGTTTCAACAGAACGATCGGAAAGTAACACATTCATGATTTATGTTTTAATATTGTCTATATTTATAATATTATTATTTATATATATAAATATAAGAAGAAACAAAACATAGGTGAAACAATGAAGTTGAAAAAAAATGATAAAGCTCCAAATTTTAAATTGAAAGACACAAATGGTAATTTGGTTGAATTAAGTGATTTTAAGGGTAAAAATTTAGTTTTGTATTTTTACCCAAAAGATGACACTCCGGGTTGCACAATAGAAGCTTGTGAAATACGTGATAATTATTCTATGTTTATTGATAAAAATATTTCTATTTTTGGAATTAGTGCTGACGATGAGCAATCACATAAAGCATTTACTGATAAATTCAAATTACCATTTCCTCTACTTGCTGATATAAATAGATCTATGTGCAAAGATTATGATGTTTTATATAAAACAACTGTAGACGGAAATGAGGTTGAGAGAATCTCAAGAGTCACATTTATAATAGATAAAAATGGTGTGATTTCTAAGATATGGAACCCTGTTGATCCTAATGGACATGCTATGCAAATATTAGACTTTCTTAGTAGTTAGTGTGTGGCTTTTTTATTTTTGATTTAAAAAAGGTTAAACATGTCAAAATTGAATAGATATAAACCGATTAGAATTTTGTGGATTTTACTAGGAAGCCTTTCAGTGGGTATGGGAGTAATTGGAATATTTGTACCTGGATGGCCCACAACAATTTTTTTAATTGTAGCTTCATATTTTTATATCAGGAGTTCACGCAGATTATACAATTGGTTAATAAACAACAAATTATTAGGGATTTATATAAAAAATTACCTTTTAGGAAAGGGCATGCCACTCAAAGCTAAGTTAATATCTTTGATTATTATGTGGCTATTTGGACTGTTGTCAATTTTAATGTGGATTCCTAATGATCTGTTTTTAATCCGAAGTATTGTTTTACTTTTATTAGTTATAGGTACTTTTTTTATAATAAGAGTTAAAACTTCAAAATAATTAAAAACCTACTGATGCCGCGTATAAAACGGCTAGTATAACTACCGGAACTGCTATTAGTACAGATTTCAACATATTAAATATTTATTGTATTATTAATTTTAATAATACAATAATAACAAAAGGAGGCACTAATGAGTATTTCTAAAGAAGAATTAAAAAAGCAGGTTACACAAGAAATAGAAAATAACAAAGATAAATTAATTAATTTTTCAAAAGATATCGCAGAAAATGCTGAAACCGGATATCGAGAATCAAAAACTGCTGCAAAGGTAAAAGAAATTTTTAAAAGTATTAATTTAGGATTCACTGATGGGCACGCTATAACTGGAGTTAAATCCGAACCAATTAAAGGCAAGTCTGAAGGTCCTACGATAGCAGTAATAGGCGAATTAGATGGATTAATTGTTAAAGACCATCCTTTAGCTGATCCTAAAACAAATGCGGTTCATGCCTGTGGTCACAATTGTCAACTTGGATCTATGCTAGGCGTTGGATTGGGATTGATTAATAGTAAGGCAAATCAATATCTAAATGGTAATGTTGTTTTATTTGCGGTTCCTGCAGAAGAAACAATTGAGAATGAATACAGAATTAATTTAATTGATGAAGGTAAATTAGGATTTATGTCTGGCAAGCAAGAATTAATTAGAATAGGATCTTTCGATGATATTGATTCTGCAATGTTGAGCCATGCTACCACTAATCCGGAAGATAAAGATTTATCTATAGGCGGAACATCTTTGGGACATGTAGTCAAATATGTTGAGTTTCATGGAAGAGCTTCGCATGCAGCAGGAGCTCCTTACGCGGGAGTGAATGCACTAAAAGCTGCAAACATTGCTATGATGGCAATGGATTTACAAAGAGAGTCATTTAAAGATGAGGATAGAATAAGGGTTCATGGAATATTAACAGAAGGTGGCACTGCAACTAATTCAATCCCTTCCATAGTAAAACTCGAATGGAGAATTAGGGGACGTACAATTGACATAGTTAATGAAGTTAATGAGAAAATAGATAGGTCATTGAGAGCAGGAGCTATGGCTATGGGTGCTAATGTCAGAATTAGATCTATTGCTGGCAATTTACCAATGCTTCAAAATAGTGAAATTAATGATTTATATGTTAATAATGCGAATAATATTGTTGGCAGTGAAAATGTAAAAATTCATCCTGATACTCAATCGGGAGGATCAACAGACATGGGTGACTTAAGTCAAATTATGCCAATTATTCATCCAAGAAGTGGTGGCGCGATTGGTGTAGGGCATGGCAATGATTATTTTATTGATGATTATTATAAATCTGTTATTAATCCTGCTAAATCTATGGCAATGACAGTAATTGACTTGTTATGGCCAGAAGAAAACAGATTAAAACAAATTATATCTAATAATGTTCCTCCCTATTCAAAAAAACAATATATAGCTTTGCAAGAAAGCAGAATGGGAAATGAATTTAGCGAATATATGAAGTCTTAATATTTACTCAATATTTGTACAATAGAATAATAAAATACAAGTTGTTTAAGCACCTCCTTGTTTTAGAGGCTAGTAAATATTTACTAGCCTCTAATATTTTAATATGCTATTCATTATGAAATTAAAAAAGCAAATTATTCTCATTATTTTAATTTTTTCTTTATCTTGCTCGACTACCAGTATAGATTCAAATCAAAACAATCTAGACCCAAACTCGGAAATGTATAAGTTGGTAGAAACAAATAATTCTACAAGAATTAACTTAAATGAAAGATATAANACAATAAAAANAAGAAATGATGCAAAAAAANGNAAATTTGAAAAAGAATTTTTAGATCGTTATAAAACTAATGATTTTAAAACAATATACAGTAACAGACCTTACACTTTAATTTATTTNTGGGAAGAATCATGAGCAACGTGCAGAGCTGCCAAATCCTCGGTGAGAGATTTAGAAAATAAATTAAACAAGAATGAAATTATACTTTATTCAATGGAAATTTCTCAAACAGATATAGGTAGNGTATATTCGAATCATTTTCAAAATAAAATTATTCCTACAACTTATCTAGTTAANAATAAATTAGATTTGATTGACAAGAAAAATCTTACTCCGGACANATGGTTTGAAATGGACAGGAANAAAAATTTAATTCAATTATTATTAGAGAATTAAAAAATTCCAAAAAAAAAGCCAGCTAATTAAAGCTGACGTGAAACTATTATAGCACAATNAAAAACNTNTTGTCAACCCCNNTCCTTCATAAGCATGTTAAAACCATAAAAANNATTTTNACATTGATTCCCANGANCCGTCNATAACTCTCCATAGATACCAAGAAAANATAGTTCTATAAGGTTTCCAATTTTNGGCTTCATTGATCATTTGTTTNTCTGTATGNTCTTTTTTGAATAGAATATTAAATCCTTTTCTTATAGCCAAATCACCAACTGGNAAAACATCNGGCCTTCCAAGAGAAAATATTAATATCATATCAATTGTCCACGGCCCAATTCCTTTAATTGTAATTAGTTTGTTTTTCAGATCATNATCNTCCATCGAAGACAAATTTTTGTTGGTATACTTTGTTTCAATAAAAAATGTTGCTGTGGATTTTATATATTCAATTTTTTGTCGTGACAACCCAACTGATTTTAGTTGCAAATTAGTTGTACTTAATACTGCCTTCGGAGTTATTTTGTTTTCTGGGTACAATGCTTTGAATTTTGNATGCACACTNTATGCAGCTTTTGTACTTATTTGTTGTGAAATAATAGACCTAAGTAATGATAGAAAAATATTTTTNGTACCACGNTCTAAATTGGGAGTGCCATATTGTGCNTTTAATTTNTTAATNACAGGATAACTTTTTGAAAGATAACTGATTCCATTTACCAATTCGTTTTTATTAAATAAATTTATCATTTTTTAATGTGTGAATAATATTGCTCAATTTCTTTTTCATTAGCTACTTCTAAAGCTTTGGATTTAAGAGAATATAATTTAAAAGGGCCATATTCTATTCTTTTCAATTTAGAAATGTTTAATTTTAAATATGTCATTATATTGCGTATCTCTCTGTTTTTTCCTTCTTCTAAAGTTAATTTTAACTTAGTTNNTTTTTTTTGNTCGTANATTATTTNATAAGAAAAAGGTTTGTACTTTTGATTTTGTATTATACCTCCTTTGCTTATNNTTGCTAGATTTTTTTNATTTAATAATCCACTTATTGTTACTTCNTATACTCTTTTAAATTTATTTTTGGGCAATTCTAAATTTCTTGAAACTTCTCCATCNGAAGATAAAATCAGAAGCCCCTCAGAAAAATAGTCTAATCTTCCAGCAGTTTTATAATTTCTATATTTTGAGTCAATAATGTCAAAAATAATTGGTTTGTTATTTTGTCTTTTGTGAGAAGTTATATATTTAATGGGTTTGTGAAATTTAAGTATCGTTATTTTATCTTGGTGCTCAACTAATCTGTTATCAAACTGAATATTATCNTGGTCACTTACAAAAGTAATAGGAGAATTTATAGTTGTACCATTAACTTTTATTCTCTTTTGTTGGATAAATTTCTCAATTTCTCTTCTTGATCCAATGTTTTGTGATGCTAAATACTTTGCTATTCTCAAATTATCTCCATAATGCTGTTTCTCCAATTATATATGGCTCCACTGCGCCAGTAATATATTTCGCGTTGATTGNAACATTAAAATAATTTGATGCTGCCAACAGAGCAAAAGCATATGCCTCTTTGTATTTTGGNTCTATTCCTTTTTCTGCTATTGATAAAATATTGTATTCTGGAAGAAGTTCNGATAAATTTTTCATAATTGATTTATTATTTATTCCTCCTCCAGAAACATAAATTGTAGTNTCTTTAGCTTGATTGTTTGCTTTAATATTTAAAGATATGCACAGTGATGTAAAATAAGCTAAATTCGCTAAGTTGTTTTCATGTGAATTGTAATCATTTATATTTTTTTCTATCCATTTANACCCAAATAGTTCTTTGTCGGCACTTTTTGGTGGATTGGCTAATATAAATTTTTCGTTACATANCCATTTTTTTACNAGATTAGTGTCAACANTCCCTTTTGAAGAAAGATTNCCATTNATGTCAAAATTTTGGGATAAAAANCGTAAGCAATAAAGATCTGACAACGACATTCCTGGACCGGTATCAAATCCTAAAATATTTTTGTTTTGATTTAAAATAGATATGTTTGATATCCCACCTATATTCAAAGTGATAATATTTTCTTTGGTATTTTTAAATATCCAATTATCAACTATAGGCATTAAAGGAGCTCCTTGTCCTTTATTAATGATATCTTTNATTCTGAAATTATANATCACNGGAATTTTTAGAACTTTAGATATATACAAAGGTTCGCCTATTTGAATACTTGATTNTTGTCCATTATGAAAAATTGTTTGACCATGAATTCCAATTAAGTCAACTTTAAATTTGTTTTTTTTGACCCAATTGTTTATTTCAATAGACCATAATTTCCCTAAATCCATATGGGATTGAGCTATACTTTTTATTGGAGATATATTTAATTTTAATAATGATTTACTAAAATCTTCTGAATATTTTACATACTTAGTTTTAATGATTTTTCCAATTGGGATTCCATCAGATAAGTAGCATTCTATTAAGCATAAATCGATCCCATCACAAGATGTGCCAGTCATTAATCCTATTACATTAATTTTTTTCATAATTCATATGATTTTATTTAAAAATCCATCATTGTCTTTCAGTAATTTTTTAGCATTTTCATAATCAAGTTTCTTTATGTGCATTACTATTGCATGTTTGATTTGGTAATTTGATTTTTTAAATAATATTTCTGCATCTCTTTCATTAGTGTTTGTAATTTTGCTGATTATATCTATTGATCTTTTTATTAATTTTTTATTTAAGGGTTTTACGTCTACCATATAATTTTTATAAGTTTTACCTGATTTGATCATTGAAATAGTTGTGATCATATTTAATAACTGTTTTGTCAATGTTCCTGATAACATTCTGGTAGAATCTAAAATTTTTTCTTTTTGAACACCCAATTGGATATTTATATCATAATCATTTTGAGATTTGTTAGATATTAAACAGGTTTTGATTTTTTTACTTTTGCATTTGTTTAATGTTGCTATTGTAAATGGGGTTGTTCCGCTTGTACTTATCCCTATAACAAGATCTTCAGAATTTAATTTATGAAGATTAAGCTGATCTATTCCTTCGTTTAACGAGTCTTCAGAGCCTTCAATTGATTTAGTTATAGCACTCTCTCCTCCTGCAATAATTCCGATATAGGTTTTGTCTCCAAAAGTAGGATAAATTTCTGCTGATTCAATCATACCTAATCTTCCACTAGTTCCTGATCCAACAAAAAATATTTTGTTTTTGTTACGAATTCTGTTCGCACATTCAAAAATTAGTTTTTCAATTTTATTTTTATTTATTTTTATAACTTCGTTAAAAGTAATTTCTTGTATTACAAAATCATCAATTAAATCACCTATAGAAGCGTTATCATAATCTGTTGACATAATTTTTCTTATTAAATATTTATTATATTATTATCATACATTTATATTAATTGGAGAAAAAGTAATGACCATTTTAAAACCTATATCTGAAAACAGTTCACATGCTATAGTAAAAAAAATATTTGAAGATATAAAAATATCAAGAAAAATTGAGACAATTCCAAATTTTTGGAGAACAATAGCAAATGATCCCGATACATTGGAGCGAACATGGAACTCTCTAAAACAAGTAATGAAAGAGGGTAGTCTGAGTTCTTTATTTAAGGAGATGATTTACATTGCCGTTTCTATGACAAACAGTTGTGAATATTGCATAAGATCTCACACAAAATCAGCTCAATCAAAAGGAATGAGTGATGAAATGCTTAAAGAATTAATTGCAGTTGTAGCTATGGCAAATGAAACTAATAGGTTAGTAGAATCATATCAAGTTCAAGTAGATGATAATTTGAAATAATTAGTACCATATAAATTCTGTTTCAAACAGAATATCTGATCCTAGAAGCATCCCAAGTATTATACTTAGTATCCCCGCAACACCACTTAATCCTTTGATTAAATTTTTGTTGTTGTTACCTAATGCAAATGGAAGAGATAGAAGAAAAGTCATTAATGACATCGAAATGATTGTGCCAAATCCAAATAGAGATATAAATAATAATCCTTTAAACACATTGTTGATAGAAGGTAGCAACATTAACATAACAGCAGCGCTGCCTGCTAAGCTGTGGATTATTCCAATTACAAACGATTTCATTCTAAAATGAGGCTTGTGGAATGTTAATTTTGAATGTTTTTCACTTTCAGAATCATGCTCTTGATCATCGTGAATTTTAAATTTAGGTAATTTTAAAAAATTATATGCTCTACTAAATAACAAGCCTATTAAATCTCTGTTTTTAATAGAAATTACTAATGCTTGAATTCCTAATATTACTAACATTATTGCGACAAGTAATTCGAAATAATGCGAGATACTTTCATAATTATTCATTAAACTTCTTAGATTAAGAATAATAAACCCTAAAATTAATAGAGGAATAGTATGACCTAATCCCCATGATGTACCAATCCAAAAGCCTCTCCAAATGTTTCTTGATTTTGAAACTATTGTTGAAACAGCAACAACGTGATCAGCATCAGTTGCATGCCGCAGGCCCATAGCTAATCCAAGAACAAACATTGTTATCCATTTGGAATCTGGCAATGATTCGTCTAGAAAAGTAAAATAAGTTGATTCTAAATTAAATATTTCTATCATTTGAATAATTATAATCTTATTGCAATAAGGTTGCAATAACTAATTACATTCTGGACATTTACCTACAAATATAAAATTATTATTAATAGTGTCAAAATTAGTATCTTTTTGTAAAATTAAATTTATAGAATTTATTGAATCATTTTCAACATCTACAATTTTGTCGCACATTTCACATATTAAATGCACATTTTGATTATCGTTATTTAAAAAATATATTGCAGGTTTATGAGGAATATGAGAATGTTGCAGCAATCCTAATTCCTCTAATGCTACAAGTGTTCTATAAATGGTTGTACGATCGATATTTGATTTTGATAGTGAATTTATTTTTTGGTGTAATTGTTTTACGTTGAAGTGAAAGTGAATATTACTTTCTAATAATTCACATATTAGTTTTCTAGATTTTGTGATTCTGTATCCATTTTTTTTTAGACTATTCAATAAATTCATTCTTCAATTATACATTAAAATTTTTTCCAAAAGAAAATCAAAACTGATATAATAATTAATCTGTAAGTATGCAATTTTCTATGGTCAGAAATATATCTTGAAGTTTTTTGATAGCTCATTAACTATCTAGGTAATCACAATGCATGCTTACAGACCACACATTGTTTTTCAAAGTATCTAAACTCATACTACTTGTATTATTAATTTTTTTAAACCTTAAAATAATTAACCAAAAAGCCATTCGGCTAGAGCTTCAGGATATGCTAGAATAATCTTTCAATTGTAGTAAATCATGGCTTTATCAGTAGCTAATGTGACATTTGATGTGACATTTGAGCATATTATTTGTTTAGATAATTAGTATTACTGAAGGAGATAGGAGCGTAGCTCAGTTGGTAGAGCATTGGTCTCCAAAACCAAGGGTCAGGGGTTCGAGCCCTCTCGCTCCTGCCATGACTCTGCTATAGAGCAGATTTTGTCATTACTTTTGTTTAATCCATCAATAATTTTATTACTTACTAACATATCGATTAAATTACAAATAGGAAGTCCAATTATATTTAACTTGCATCCAATAAATTTATCTACAGGCGAATATTTATTATCCTGTATCGCGTAAGAACCTGCTTTGTCTATGACTTCATGATTATTTACGTATTCTTTAATTTGATTTTCAGTCCAATTTTTAAATTTCACATTACTTATTTTTGTATTAGTTGTGATAGATTTTGTACTAGCATTAAATAATGATATTGCAGTAATAACCGAATGATTTTTATCATTTAAAATCGATAACATTTTTATTGCTTGATTTGTATTTTTTGGTTTGCCAAAAATTTGATTGCCTAGATATACGATTGTATCTGAAGCAATTATGAATTTGTTTTTATTATTATTATGTTTGGTTTTAAATTCACTAGCTCTGATCACATATTCCAACGGAGATTCATATAAATTGGGTTTTGGTTCAGATTCAGTGTTATCTATAAGTTCAAATGATAACCCCAAAAAATTAAATAATTCCANNCTTCTTGGAGATTTTGTTGCTAATCCAAATTTTTTATTTTGATTTATGTGTATCTTATTCAATTAGTAAATATTATATTNTNTATATTAATATTTTATTATATTCAANATGAATGATCCTTTATANAAACAAATAAAATCTCTNCCNAAAGAATATATTGTAGAAAAATTGAATANCTACATAAATGAAGANTCTCCNTCTGGAGATCNAACNTCAGATTTAACTNTAAAAGAAACAANAATTGCTACNTCGTTNCTNGTTAGTGAAGATTCTGCTATNTTTTGTGGNTCACCNATAATATTATCTTTGGANNATTTTGAANTTGAGNTNCTTTGTAANGATGGNGATNTAATAAGTCCAAATCAAAAAATTGCAATCNTAAAAGGGAATGCTAANAAATTACTTAAATATGAAAGNATNTTACTAAATTTACTTCAAAGATTAGTAGGNATTTCAACTTTAACTAAGAAATACGNTGATATTNTAAAAGATAGNCAAATTAAAATTTTAGATACTCGAAAAACAACTCCAGGATTAAGATTATTTGAAAAATATGCTGTNTGTGTNGGAGGTGGNTACAATCATAGATTAAACTTATCTGAAGGNNTNTTNATTAAAGATAATCATTGGGTANCATCTTCTGATGATTTTTATAAAATAATAANGGAATATGATCANGAACTTCCAATCCAAGTAGAAGTTGATAGAAAAGAGCAATTATCTTATTTACTTGAGTATGATATTGANGCGATTTTACTTGANAATATGTCTCCNAAATATGCTGNAGAATGTGTTNAACTTATTAGAAAANTTAATGATCGNGTTTTTATTGAAATATCTGGTGGNGTAACCATAGATAATTTATCNGATTATATTATTGANGGTGTAGACGGTATATCTTCAGGTGCATTAATGCACCAAGCTCAAAACAAAAAAATAAAATTAGAATTTGANTAATTTAGGCGATCTATAAGCCGAGTTCTGTAGTGATAAACACTGACAACTATCTATCTAGGCTTAATGTTACCATTAAGCTCAAGCGGCCTACCCGAAGTACTTGGATATGAGATGATCCATTTCCTTTCTATATGGCCTTTCACCAGGTGGGGTTTACCATGCCTTTNCTGTTACCAACAAAGCGGTGAGCTCTTACCTCGCCTTTTCACCCTTACTATCNTAAAATAGCGGTATATTTTCTGTGGCACTTTCCTTCAAGTTNCCCTGACCAGCCGTTAACTGGCACCTTTCTCATNGGTGCTCGGACTTTCCTCTACATAAATATAGCAGTTGTCCGATCGCCTAAATATATTATGACANTTATAATATAGTTATGTAAATTAATTTACTCATAACTTATAATATAATTATTAATATATAAAAAAATTAACTNAATGCTAAANAAACCATCTGCTCAAAGAGATCAAAAAGGATTATTAACAATAACTATTNCTGAAGATGCTGTAAAGCATATTAAAGAATTTGGTAAACTCGAAGGTAAAAAAGACACNAACCTTAGAGTNGGNGTNAAAGGNGGAGGGTGNTCAGGATTAACTTANGTATTAGAATTAGCNGAATCTGCAAAAGATAATGAAAAAGTAATAACTGAAAATGGGTTAGAACTTTATGTAGATAANAAATCATATATTTTTTTAGCAGGGACNATTCTTGAATATCAGGGTGGGTTAAANGGNAAAGGATTTGTATTTAATAATCCGAATGCTAAAACTNCTTGNGGTTGNGGAACTTCTTTTTCGGTATAAAAATGNTTGATAATAATCTGNGAAAAAAAGTATACCTTCACTATATTAATAATTGTTCTTTAATTTCNATTAAGGGNANTGATGCTCTTGATTTAATAGACAGACTTACTACTAACGATGTAAGCTCCCTTAAACCTATGGANCATATGTATACTATTCTAACTTCNCCAAAAGGTAAGATGATNGATATTNTAAGTATTTTAAGACTTGANGATAANATTATATTGGGATGNTCNAAAGATTCACTTAAANCAATATTAGAATGGATTGATTTTTATACATTCGGAGAAGAAGTAGAAATAATTATTGACCAAAAAGATTNTGAATCTAGTCTNATGNTTTTTGGAGATAGTTCTGTAGAATTATTGAATAATACTTTTGATTTAGATATGTCACTTTCNGAAGGAAAGTCAATGTATGTTGCCTTCAACTCTAACTCTGAAGGACGATCTAAGATTTTGATAGTAAATAAAAANTATTATCACGCTGATCATTATGAAGTTTATAGTACTTCAGAGAATTTGAAACAGTTAATNCAGATTTTTGCTAAAACAACTAGNTTTGAAACTATTTTAATNAATGACAAAAATTTTAATGATTACCGAATAATTAATAATATTCCTGCCTCTCCTTATGAGATTAATGATAATTATAATCCACTTGAAGCAGGACTAAAGAAATATGTNAGCTTTAACAAAGGATGTTATGTTGGACAAGAAGTGATAACAAGGTTAGATAGTTATTCTAAAGTACAAAATCAGTTGGTTTTAATAAAAGCTTTAAAACCACTAGAATCTGATTTAAAAGTTAAAGATACAAAGATAGGAAGTATTACGTCTCATTCTTCAGATCAATACCATGACGGAGCATTTAAATTGGCTTATCTGAAAAAAAAATATCTAAATGATAAACATGANGATTTTGAAATCAGGGATACNGGNATTNAATAATTAGGTTGTAAGATTGTACCCACCATCTAGTACTATTGTTTGNCCTCTNATCATTTCNGATTTCTGTGTACATAAAAATAATACGAGATTTGCGATATCNACTGTATTTACNGAACGTCCAACCGGATTTTGCTTTTTAGAATTTAACATTTCATCNTTATTNGGAAAGCTATTAAGAGCTTCTGTTTCTACTATACCTGCTGATATTGCATTAACACTAATATTTTTGTCTGCTAATTCTACAGCTAAATATTTAGTTATTGNCTCTAATGATGCCTTGGAAGTTCCTACAAGAAAATAATTTGGTAAAACNTTTTGTGATCCTAGGCTAGAAATATTAATGATNGNCCCTCCATTTTTCATTAACTTGGAAGATTTTANAGATAATAACCATGGAGCTTTAGCATTAATATTGTATGTCCAATCCCAGTGTTTTATNTCTAACTCGTAAGATTTTTTATTTACTCCAGAGGCAGCATTATTTACTAAAATGTCTATTGANTTATATTTTGATTCAATTTCAGTAAAAAAGTTATTTATTTGCTCAGAATCATTTAAATTACATTTTATTACTTCGCATGTAACTCCNTATTTTATGATTTCTTCTTTTGTTTTTTTTGCTTCGTTGTGATTTCGTGCATAGTTAAAAATCACATTAGCACCTAATTTAGCAAACTCGATACAAATCGTTTTACCAATNCCTCGACTTCCTCCAGTTACAATTACAGTTTTATTTTTAAAATTTTCCATGGTCTATATCTAATTNATAANTATAATTTAAATTGCCATTCCGCCATCAACACTAATTATTTGACCTGTCATATAGTTAGATTTTTCTGAACAAATAAATCCAGCTAAGTGTGCTATGTCTTCAACTTCTCCAAAATGGCCTTGAGGTATCCATTTCATAATAGTATCTTTTTGTTCTTGCTTTAAAACNTCTACNGTCTCAGTGTTAATGTAACCGGGTGTTATTGTGTTAACAGTAATATTTCTAGTTGCAACTTCTTTAGCTAAAGATTTNGTAAATCCCATCATTCCNGCTTTAGATGAAGAGTAATTTACNTGTCCGATATTNCCNCGTATNCCNACTACTGAACCTATATTTAATATTCTNCCCCATTTATTTTTAAGCATTGATTTNAGTGCAGGTTTTGTACAATAAAAAATACTATTCAAATTNGTTCTTATTACNTTTTCCCATGCATCNTCNTGCATTCTTATCATNAAACTATCGTCTATNATTCCAGCATTGTTAACAAGAATNTCTATTGANCCAAATTTNGCAATTGANGTTTCGACNAGATTNTAACAATCTTCTTTATTNCTAACATCTCCTTTNATTACNNAAGNTTCAATATTGTAATCACTCTTCAATTGANCTTGTAGNTCAACAGCTTCNNTTTTTGAATTGTTATAATTTATNGATATATTAATACCTTGGCTAGCNAATTCTATTGCAATAGCTTTTCCAATTCCTTTTGATGCTCCGGTTATAAGTGCGTTTTTAGTTCTGGTATTATTCATTTTTCTCTATGCTTAGTTGGTTAATTTCTTTATTCATTTCATCAATCATATTGCTGTTGATCCACAANATAACACTGTTAATCGCTTTTTCAACAGTAACNTGGTTAGCTTTTCCATGNCCAATTCCAACAACTCCATTTACTCCAAATAGNGGAGCAACACCATATGTTTCNCCNACGTTGAGGTAGTTTAACGCATTTGTTGATATTTCATTTTTTATATNTTCATTTACATANGAATCTATTTGACTAGAAATAAAATCTTTCATTAAAAATCCTGTAGATTCAAGAATTTTTAGAAGAATATTTCCAACAAACCCATCGCAAACNACTACTTCAGCTTTGTCATAAAACAAGTCATTAGGTTCTATGTTTCCAATAAAATTAAGGTTTGTATTTCTTATAAGATCAAAAGNTTCTTTTGTTAATTTGTTNCCTTTCCCTTCCTCGCTTCCAACATTTAANATTCCTACTCTTGGTGATTCAACGCCAAAAGTGTGCTTNGAATATATTGAGCCTAGTACNGCAAATGTTACTAACTGAGAAGGCTTACTGTCTACATTAGCACCAATGTCGAGAATTACAGTATTAGGTGAGCTTCCAATNATAGGNCCNCCAACTGTAGGTCGCTCNATCCCTTTTATCATTCCCATTGTAAGTGCNGATGCTGCCATTGTNGCTCCGGTTGAACCCATTGAAAGNAANCCATGAGCTTTTTTAGCTTTTACNANATAAGAAGATATTGCTATAGATGATTTAGGTTTTTTCTTAAACCCAACTACTGGTTGTTCNCCATCTTTAATAACACCTNCTGANGGAACAACTGTGATTCTGTTTGTTTCTATAAATTCTAAAGCAGATGGNCCGAGCATACTAAGTGAGTTTTTTATTTGATCTTCGTCACCAACTAATANTATATTTAAAAANGAGTTTTTATTAACNGCAAGGACNGCNCCTTTTACTATTTCGGAAGGTGCATTNTCTCCGCCCATTGCGTCAATTGANATTGTTATANTTTTATCTGTCATTTATNTAACTTAATTATTGTAGTAATAGAATCATATATTAAATTTTAATTGTAGCGTAGCCTTTTATAGCTTCAGTTCCGTCATTTTTTATAACANACACATTTAATTTGATGATTTGATTTTCATTATTAGTAACTTCNGCAAAAGCTTGAATTTTTTCATTCATGAATATTGGAGCTTTAAATTTAATATCTATCGATCCATTCTCCANCCATTTATCTTTGTANTCAAGAAAAATAATTTCNCCTAAAAAAGCGCCTATCATCATNCCNTGTGCNATTGTTTCTTTGAAAATAGTTTTAGATGCAAANTCNTTNTTTATGTGAATAGGATTNTGATCTCCGCTAGCATTNGCATACTCANTNACATTTTGCTGTGAAAATNTNATTGGTTCAGATTTGAATTTNTACCCTAATTTATATTTTTTCATGANACNAGTAAATTGCAATCAGATTCATGCATTATTGAATTATTNNTATNTATNTTAACTTTAATAGAAATTAATCTCTTTCCNGCTCTAACNGTATTTTTATTGATTTTTGCAAANGCATGAATNTTNGANTTTTGNGCTATTGGTTTTGAGAATANNATTTTTTGNGANAAGTGTATAGTTCCATCTGGAAGAGANAANTTTTTAAAAATTTCTCCAAAAATNAGTGCNGTAGGAAAAAAAATTGGCAAATTTTTNGTTTCATTTATGTNGNTTTCTTTTTGTAAACTTTTTAAATATTNACGTAATATTNTTGAAGACAANNTGATTTCTTTGTCTATCAANATTTTATTTATTTCTAATTCACTTAATTTCATTGATTATACGCTCTNNAAANCATATTAAATTATATATCATCATATTTTAAGTTAATATAAGGTTTCGTTTATGATTTATAANGTTTCAGAAATGTTTANCCAATCTNTAGGATTTANCAAAAAAGTAAATATNAAATCNAATTCAAGTTTTTATGAAGGAATAGGNAAGGTTTTAGTGAGTGAANCTGAGTTAAATCTTATNAAAACAGATANTGGGATTTGGGTGTCAGGNGAAATNNCGGTTTTTNTATATATGGAATGTTCAAGATGTNTGNANAAAANAGATNTTAGTATGCAAATAGTTTTAAATGAGGAATTTTTAACAGNNAATNTNAAAGCTGAAGATAATTTTACAATTGACGATGATAANCATTTAAGATTAGAGTCATGTTTNAGAGAATATATAATAATAAACANGCCTTTGAAACCAATATGCANTAAAAAATGTAAATTAATGAATTATTAAGTNGTAAGTAGTTTGTAAACTCGTTAATTTNATGTAATATATATTTTGGATTTTAAATATGGCACCATTACCTAAGAAAAAACATTCGAAAAAAAGAAAAAAAGACAGAGCTTCTCATTTTGGTATAAAAAATGTTCCTCTTACCAAATGCAGAGTACCTGGNTGCGGAGCGATTATAGTTCCACATTCTGCTTGTCCTGAGTGNGGTATTTATAAAGACGAACAGATATTAGAATAACNTTAGGCTTTAAATGAGTAATAGCGATCAAAGTATANAATCAGTTTCTAACACAGCTTTTATTTTTCCNGGACANGGNAGNCAAAANGTTGGNATGGGAAGAGATTTACTAGATTTNCCNGTTTCNGCNAATGTNTTTAANAGAGTTGATGANGCANTAGGTAGAAAATTAAGTGATATNATATTTAATGGTCCNGATGATGAATTAATGCTNACNCGTAATGCTCAACCNGCNATTATGACTGTAAGNATTGCATGCTATGAAGCTCTNAAGGAAAAAAGNGGNGATTTATTCCCTGTTCCTCAATATGTNGCNGGTCANAGTTTAGGNGAATATACTTCTTTATATGTTTCAGGNGCATTAGATTTAGAAGAAACTGCAAAATTNGTTTCTCTCAGAGGAGAANTNATGCAAGATGCTTGTGANCANAATCCTGGNACTATGGCAGCTTTNATTGGACTTGATGAAAAAGCTGTATACGAAATTAGNAGGCAGACTGGAACTTATGTTTCAAATATTAATACAGATNTGCAAACAGTTATAAGTGGNGATAAAGCTGCAATTATATCTGCTATAGATTTAGCAACTTCTAGAGGAGCTAAGAGNGCNATT
The DNA here is from genome assembly GCA_002711005.1 of Chloroflexota bacterium. GTDB lineage: Bacteria > Chloroflexota > Dehalococcoidia > Lucifugimonadales. The sequence continues at coordinate 75,482 of PAHZ01000008.1, read as the reverse complement.
CCATTAAAAGTAGCTGGNGCNTTNCATTCAGATTTAATGAGACCGGCAGCAGANAAATTAGAAAATTATATAAATGATTTGAAATTTTCNNATCCTAAGATACCAATCATAGCAAACTGCAGTGCTAAACCTTTAACTAAAACTTCTGATATTAAACANGAATTGATTCATCAAATATGCAATTGTGTTGATTGGAATAANAGTGTTAAATATATGATTAATTCTGGAGTTGACTCATTTATTGAATATGGNCACGGAGGAGTGTTAGGTAACATGATAAAAAGAATTGATTCTGAATCTAATATTACTTCTGTTGATACCACAGATTCTATCAATACGATGATATCTTAGATGATCTCCAAAAAAAATAAACTTTATTTTTATGGAAGAAGAACTTTTTCGAGAATATTAGCATTACAATTTTTGTACAAATTAGAATTGATCCCGGCTTTCAATGATTTGATTATTACCATGGATGATGCGGGACTTATTTTGAATGAAATTCAAATTGATGGATTTGAAGATGATATTTCTAATTATGATTCTGAAGATATTGATTATGCCAATAAAATATTAAATGGTGTAATCAATCAAAAAGATACAATTGATTCTATAATCGAGACTTTTGCTACCTCATTTCCATTGAAAGACTTAGCTATTATTGATAAAAATATCTTACGAATATCTATTTTTGAGATAAAATATATAGAATTAAAATCTAAGATAGCTTTAGATGAAGCTATAGAAATAGCAAAGATTTTCGGATCAGAGAATTCGTCTTCATTTATTAATGGAGTTTTAGATTCTTTTATCCAAAAAATAAATAAAAAATAAGGAGATAATATGAGTTTAGAAGATAGATTGAAAGATATTGTAACAGATAAGTTGGGAGTTGATGCAGAGCAAGTAGTTCCAACAGCTTCTTTTATGAATGATTTGGATGCAGATTCTTTAGATTTAGTCGAATTAATTATGGCTTTTGAGGAAGAATTTAGTACAGATGATAATCCTGTTGAAATTTCTGATGAAGACGCAGAAGGTATTTTAACTGTACAAGATGCTCTGAACTTTTTGAACAAGAAAGGCATTTCTTAAAATCTCATAACAAATTAACCCTATTACAAATAGAAATTGTAACTAAGATTATTTATTATCTAAATATCAAAAATATTTAAGTAGTATATGGATATAATAATTAATTTTGTTACAGATTTGAGAACACTTTTTGGACTTTCCCTTCCTCTATTTTTAGGAATTTATTCTTTAGTTTTCTTGAATTTTTATATTTTTGGGATTAATAAAATTAATTTCAGAATTAATTTTTCATTATTTATAGTTTTTGGCTTTATTATTTTTATACTTGGTAATTTAAAAGCTGAAAATTCTATCACTAATTATCTTGTATCCACATCAGATAATACTTTGGCTGGTACCTTTGGTCAAAATTTCCAATCTGGTTCAATATTAGGATTTTATTCTATAAGTACACTATTTGTAATAAGTATTATGTTTTCAGTTAGTCCAAAAACTATTACTAAATTTTTTGTAAATATTTTTTTAATAGCTGTGATGGTAGTCACCTTGGGATTAAGAGCTTTATCAGGTATTTTAAGATTAACAAAATCAGAATCAGTCACTGTGTCCCAAAATACTTCTCCACAAACTATTATTACAAAGCAACTTGACTATTCTGAACCTGAAACACAATTAAAATCAGAACCAATTGAACTAGATGAACAAGATGAAATTCACTCTTCAAATCAAATCCATGATGATTCTAAGGACTTAAACGTTAAATATAACTCTAATTGGTCTAAAAATCATAAAGTACTTAATAATGACTCCGTAATCAAAAACAAAGAGAATAGCACTAGTTATTTTGATAATAAAAATCCAAGTATTCCTATTTCAACTACAAAAGTACCAGAGAAAATAACAACTGACCCTGGTTCTTCATTATTACCGTCGATTGATCTGTTAAATGATTTAAAAGAAGTATCTATTTCTCAAAATGAAATAGACGACACTGCAGATAATATAAAGAAAACTTTAAATGAATATGATGTTGAAGTTGAAATTGGACAAGTACAACCAGGCCCTGTCGTAACTCTTTATGGATTGGTTCCAGGTTGGATTAAAAAAATAAAAAAAGAAAAGCAATTTGATGCAGATGGAAATCCATTACTAGATGAAAAAGGTAAGCATATATTGAAAGAATCAGAGAGGAAAAACAGAGTAAAAGTTGACGCTATTTTTGCTAGAGAAAAAGATTTGTCACTAGCTCTTAAAACACCTTCTATAAGAATAGAAACACCTGTACTTGGAGAATCATTGGTTGGAATAGAGGTCCCTAATCCAAACCCTGGAGTAATAGGCATTAAATCACTACTAAAATCNAATACTTATAAAGATATGATGATTAAAAATGATTCTTTGCCAATAGCTTTGGGCAAAGGTTCAGGAGGAGATAATATATCNATTGATTTAACTAAAATGCCNCATTTGTTAATAGCTGGAGCAACAGGTAGNGGAAAAAGTGTTTGTATGAATTCNATAGTTTCNAGTNTGATATANAGCAAAACACCNGATCAACTAAGATTNATGTTAGTTGATCCAAANAGAGTNGAATTAACTCAATATAACGGAATACCTCATATGATTTCTCCTGTAATTGTCGAATTAGATTCTGTAGCNAAAATATTTAGAGGTGTTATAAATGAAATGTTTAAAAGATATAAANTAATGGAATCTAAATCTGTTCGAAATATTTCTGAATTAAATAATAAATTTCCAAANTCAATGCCATATTTNGTNATTGTAATTGATGANCTTGCAGATTTGATGATGACTAGCGGAGCAGAAATNGAAAGATCAATATGNAGATTNGCTCAACTAGGNAGAGCNACNGGTATCCATTTNGTTGTTGCAACACAAAGNCCTTCGGTAGATGTTGTAACNGGACTTATAAANTCNAATTTCCCTAGTCGTATAAGTTTTAGTGTGAGTTCTAGNATAGATTCAAGAACAATATTAGATACTACTGGTGCTGAAAAACTNNTAGGAAAGGGAGACATGCTTTANTTACCTGTAGATGGAGCGATGCCATCTAGATTGCAAGGATGTTTTATCAATGATGATGAAATAGGTAATTTAGTTAATTTTTGGAATAATTATAATTCTCAAAATTATAATTATGATATTAATATATTTGAAAACTTTNAAAATGATCAAGATGAATTNAATAGTAACTCTTCGGGTATAGATAGAGATAGTTTNTTTAATGATGCNGTTTCATTAGCTAAATCAACAAAAAAATTATCNATATCCTTGNTACAGAGAAAACTTAGAATAGGATATCCACGNGCTGCTCGATTAATGGATGAATTAGAAGAAGAAGGAATAGTCGGTCCTCAGCAAGAATCTGCTAAGTCTAGAGATGTTATAATTAATTAATTATAACCAGTTAGGTATTATGTATTGAAAGAGCAAATCAATGAAAATATCAATNNNAATTCTGAAGATTTTATAACNAAATATGCTGAACAAGATCATGAATTTTGCTTAAAATGTGATGCCAAATTACTGAATGAAGAATTATTCATTACTTACAAAGTTTGCAAAGCATGCAATTTCCATTTTTATATAAANCCATACGAAAGACTGCAATTACTAACTGATAGAGATTCCTTTGAGGAATTTAACCAAGATTTGCCAAATGAGTATGGATATTTATATGGTGAGTTACCTGAGTATGAAAAAAGAGCNAAATCNGATATTGAAAGAACTGGACTTAATGATTCTGTNATAACAGGATTGAGTACAATTGGTGGCAATAGTTGTGTGNTTATATTAATGGATTTTTCATTTATGGGNGGAAACTTAGGNNTGATNTCAGGGGAAAAAATTTCCCAGGCTATTGATACTGCAGTATCAAAAAAAATNCCAATTATTTCTATTATATCTAGTTCAGGTACAAGAATTGANGAAGGAGTGTTATCTTTGATGCAAATGGCAAAAGTGACGTTATCCATGGCTAATGCNAAAAGTAAGAAAATTCCATCTGTATCATTACTCACAAATCCCTGTACNGGACAAGCTTATATTACTTTGGCAACATTTTCAGATATAATTTTATCAGAACCTGGTGCTTCAGTTGGAATGAGTCCATTGAAAGATTTGAAAGGCGATTTTGGATCTGTGGATTTTGAATCAAGAACATCAGATTCTATGCTTTCNCGTGGATTAATAGATTCTATTGTTAACCGCAATCATCAAAAAGAACAAATATCCCGAATTATAGATTTGTTAAATAATAATCATAAATTAATATATGAAAGTAAAAAAACTAANCTAACTCCATTCATTCTTTCAGATNTAAGCATTGATGAAAGAGTAAAGATTTCTGGTAACAAANATCGNCCCAAAGCTTCTGTATTTTTAGAAAATGTATTTGAACATTTTTTTGAGATAAAAGGTGACAGGCTATTAGAAAATAGNGAAAGAATTATAACTGGNCTAGCTCAACTTGGAGGTCAAACAGTTATGATNGTTGCACAAGAAAACTCGACTAAAAACAAATCNTCAGAGGGTCTTACNTCCACAGATTTTAGAAAATGTAGCCGTGCNATTAAATTAGCTTCAAGATTTGATATNCCNCTTATTACNTTTATAGACACCNTAGGCCACAACATGTCTTATAAAGAAGAAATACANGGAATCGGAATATCACTAGGAGATACTATGCTTTCTATGGCTGAATTTTCATCTCCTTCTATTTCTGTATTAATAGGATCAGGNGGNACTGAAACTGCACTTTCGCTAGACATATCTGACAGGCGGNTTATGTTAGAAAATTCTGTTTTAGTTTTGGGTGANAATAGAGATGATAAAGATTCATTAAANAACCCAACTGTTATTGGCGCAAAAGAATGTATAGATTTAAATATTATTGATTCAGTGATTCCAGAGCCGGTTGGTGGTATGCATTTGAATCCAGATGAGTGTTTTAGTTTATTAAGAAAATTTTTAATGATTGAACTNGCACAATTAAATAAAAGATCAGAAAGATCTAGATTTAAAGATAAGTATAAGAAATTTAGAACAATATCTGATTTAAATAACTCATATATTTCAAATTTAGCTAATGAAGCTATATCAGCCANGTCTAAATTAGCTAAATATATAACTGAAAAAATTAAAAATAAGAAAGCAACAGAATAAAATTATTATTTATCTGTTACTACACCCCCAATNTTGGTTCTTTTATTTTCAAATGATTGTATTTTCTTTTCTGCATTAAGCGTAAGTCCAATGTCATCAAGACCGTTTAAAAGGCAATATTTACGAAATTCTTCGATATCAAATTTAACAGAAATCTCTTCGGTGTCATCCCATATCATTTGAGATTCCAAATCTATATTTAATTTAAAATCATGTTCTTTTTCTGATTTTTTGATTATATTTTTTACTATTTCTTTATCAAGNTTGATNGGTAACAATCCATTTTGGAAGCAGTTATTATAAAANATATCAGCAAAACTAGGTGCNATTATGATTTCAAATCCATAATCACCTAANGCCCANGGAGCATGCTCTCNTGAAGATCCGGATCCGAAATTTTCACCAGTAACTAATATTGATGAATTCGAATATCTAGGATGATTTAGAATGAAATCTGAGTTTAATGATCCNTCTTCTTTAAATCTCCAATCATAAAATAAATATTTACCAAAACCAGTTCTTTCTATTCTTTTTAAAAATTGTTTTGGTATTATNTGATCAGTATCTACATTTACCATATCTANTGGCGCCACTTTTCCTTTATGTTTGTTTATTGGTTTCATTACAATTCCCTAGTATCNACAAAATGACCAGCAATCGCTGCNGCNGCTGCCATCTCAGGGCTAACTAAATGTGTTCTTCCATCTTTTCCTTGTCTTCCCTCAAAGTTTCTGTTTGATGTGGATGCACATCTTTCCTTTGGNGATAAAATNTCCGGATTCATTCCTANACACATAGAACAACCAGCTTCTCTCCACTCAAATCCTGCTTCTTTAAATATTCTGTCTATACCTTTGTCTTCGGCTATTTTCTTAACTAAAGTTGANCCNGGAACAACCATTGCACTNACATTAGNATTAACTTTTTTATNTTTGACTACCTCNGCAGCNGCTTCTAGATCTTCAATTCTNGAATTAGTNCATGAACCTATAAATACTTTATCNATATGAATATCTTGAATTTTGGTATCTGGTTTTAACCCCATGTAATCAAGNGCNTTAATTATTGATAACTGCTCATCTTTATCTTCAGATTTATTTGGNTNAGGGATTTTGCCNGTAATTGGGGCNACCATACCNGGATTTGTTCCCCANGTAACAAACGGNTCNAATTCNTCACTATTAATAATAATTTGTGTATCNTATTTNGCNTTTTCGTCTGTTTTTAGATTTAACCATTCATTTTTTGCTATTTCAAAATCTTCTCCTTTTGGAGAGAAAGGTTTNTTTTTAAGATAAGCAATTGTTTTTTCATCAGGTGCTATCATTCCTGCTCTGCCTCCAGCTTCTATAGACATATTACATACTGTCATTCTNCCTTCCATACTTAGATNAGTCAGTGCTTCTCCGGTGTATTCAATTGCATGCCCAACGGCACCGCTTATTCCTATATTTTTTATTATTCCAAGTATTAGATCTTTTGCTGTTACGCCTTTTGGCAAAGNTCCGTCAATGTGTATATTCATGGTCTTTGGTTTAAATTGCCTTAATGTTTGCGTAGCTAGTACATGTTCAACTTCAGATGTCCCTATTCCCATCGCAAAAGCACCGAAAGCACCATTTGTAGAAGTGTGACTATCNCCACATACTATTATTTTACCAGGTTGTGTTAATCCTAAATCAGGTCCTATTACATGAACAATNCCNTGGTTTTTGTGGTACATGTCATAAAGAGTTACTCCGAATTCTTTACAGTTTTTAGTTAAAGTTTCGACTTGTTGCTTTGCAATTGGGTCAGAAATAGAATCTCTTCCTGCCCATGTTGGTATTGCATGGTCTGCTACTCCTACTGTTAANTCNGGTCTTCTAACTTTTCTATTGGCTAACCTAAGACCTTCAAATGCTTGTGGTGAAGTTACTTCATGTATCATATGGAGATCTACATACAATAGAGTGGGTTGTCCATCTTGTTCGTCTACGACATGNTTTTCCCATATTTTTTCAAATAAAGTTTTGGGATTTTTGTTAATCATAGTTNTTACTTATTATTAGTTAATTTATTTAGNCCATCAATATACGCTTTNGCGCTAGAAACTAAAACATCTGTGTCTGACCCTCTTCCTATAACAATAGAATTGTTTTTTTCTAATCTTACTATAGCATCACCAATTGCATCTATACCTTCGGTNACTGCTTCAATTCTCCATTCATTTAGAGTTACTTTAATATCAATTAGTTTATCTATTGCTTTATATATAGCATCTACAGGACCTGTGCCACTNGACGTTGCTTCTTCTATTTTATTATTTGAATTATTTTTTATCTTAATATTTGCTTTTGGTTGTTTCTCAGAGCCTGATTCAATATTGACTGAAATTAATTCATAATTATTATCAGATCTTTCAGATCTTTTTTGATCTGACATNAGAATTTCAAGATCTTGATTAGTGACTTCCTTTTTTTTGTCAGCTAGATTTTTAAAATCTTCAAAAGTTTTGTCTAATTCTTCTTTGTTTAAAATATATCCTANNTCTTCTAATCTNGATTTTAATCCGGCTCTTCCACTTAATTTGCTTAGCACTAATGAATTACCAGTTAATCCAATAGATTCAGGATCCATTATTTCGAATGTTGATTTTGATTTGATTACACCGTCNTGATGTATNCCNGANGCATGTCTAAAAGCGTTTGCGCCAACAATTGCTTTATTTGGNTGGACTGGNAAACCAGTGATATCACTAACAAGTCGGCTTGTTTTGTATATTTGCTTTGTATTTATATCAGTNGATACATCAAGTAAATCTTCTCGTGTATTTATAGCCATNATAACTTCTTCAAGAGCAGCATTTCCTGCTCTTTCNCCNAATCCGTTAATNCATCCTTCAATTTGNCTTGCTCCTGCTGTTATTGCNGCNANNCTATTTGCTACTGATAAGCCAAGATCATTGTGGCAATGNACACTNGTGANTACATCATTCATTCCNGGNACATTATTTATTATATCTTCAATTCTTTGTNTGAATTCCCAAGGCATTGTATANCCAACTGTATCAGGAATATTNATNGTNGTTGCNCCAGCTTTTACTGTTGCTTCAATTAANTGATACAAAAAATCCATATCAGTTCTNGAAGCATCCATAGGNGANAATTCTACATCAGANCAGTATTTTTTTGCNTGTTCCACNCAANAAACNGCCATATCCAAAACTTCTTCTCTNTTCTTNTTTAGTTGATTAATNATTTGTATNTCNGANCTATTTACAAATACATGAATNCTTGGGTTTTCGGCATTTTTGATTGCTTCCCATGCTGCATCAACATCAGAAGGTACGCAACGTGCCAAAGCAGCTATTGTTGGTCCTTTTATCTCTTTTGAAATTTCAATAACAGATTCAAAATCACCNGGAGATGATGCGGGGAATCCTGCCTCAATTATATCTACATTAAGTTCTTTTAATTGGTGAGCAATTTCTAATTTTTCAGATTTTGTNAGCCCTATACCTGCAGATTGCTCTCCATCTCTTAGGGTTGTATCAAAAATAAGTATTTTATTATTACTCATAACATTTTTCCTCTTATTTTATTATTCAGAATCTTTTAAAAATGGCATCATGTCTCTTANTTCTTTACCAATTTTTTCAATAGGGTGTGAGCTATTTTCTTTTCTTAATTTTTCAAAACGATGTAGACCTTCATCATTTTCGGCTATCCATTCTTTTGCAAATGACCCATCTTGTATGTCATTAAGAACTTTTTTCATATTTTCTTTTACTGATTCATCAATAATCATAGGACCTCTAGTTAGGTCTCCNTATTCAGCAGTAGTGCTTATTGAATATCTCATATAATCTAATCCNCCTTCATACATAAGNTCTACGATAAGTTTTAATTCGTGAAGACANTCAAAATATGCTGATTCAGGCTGGTATCCTGCTTCAACTAATGTTTCAAATGCATATTTAACTAACTGGGCAGTGCCTCCACAAAGNACTGATTGTTCTCCAAATAAGTCTGTTTCAGTTTCTTCTTTGAAGGTTGTNTTTAATACCCCAGCTCTNGTGCATCCCACAGCTTTAGCATAAGCCAATCCTTTTTGNTCTGCTGTGCCTGATGGATTTTGATGTATAGCTAATAGTCCNGGCACTCCGGATCCTTTNGTGTAAACTTCTCTCATTCTATGTCCNGGAGCTTTTGGTGCAACCATTATCACATCTACATTNTCTGGAGGGACTATTGTTTCGTANTGTATGTTAAATCCATGAGCAAACATTAAAGTTTTACTTTCATCCAANTTAGGTTTTATAAGATCNTTGTAAACGGATGGTTGAACAGTATCTGGTAAAAGTAACATNATAATATCTGAATTAATTGTTACTTGATCTACAGTANCNACTTCNAATCCNTCTTTTTCAGCTTTTTCCCANCTTTTACTTCCTTCATAAAGACCTACTCTTACTTTTATACCNCTATCATGAGCACTAAGTGCATGAGCATGNCCNTGACTTCCNTAACCAATGACAGCGATTGATTTATCTTTTAAAAGATTTAAATCTGCATCTGAATCGTAAAACATTTTAGCCATATTTGATTCTCCTTTTGTTTAATTTTTTTCTCTGTTCATAGCAATTATTCCTGTCCTCATAACTTCACTTATTCCGAAGTTAGATAACAGATCTTGCAATGCTTTGATTTTTTGATCATCTCCAGTTGCTTCAATAATAATTGATTTAGAGCTTACATCTATGATTTTAGCTCTATAAATAGATACTAATTGAACAATTTCACTTCTTGTTTCAGGAGTTGATTTTACTTTCATAAGGGCAAGTTCACGAGAGACAATATTATCATCTGATATATCATTAACTTTAATAACATCAATCAATTTATGAAGTTGCTTAGTGACTTTTTCTACAATATCGTCTCCACCTTCAACTATTACAGTTAGTCTTGAAAGATCATCGACTTCGCTGTGTCCAACAGCTAAGCTTTGGATGTTATATCCTCTTCTTCTTAGCATGCTAGTAATACGATTTAACACTCCTGGCTTATCATTTACTAAAGCTGTAACTGTTCTTGTCTCTATTTTTGAATTGTGTATTGTCATTATTTTATTTCCTGTGAAGTTGGTTCTTCCATCATGTCTTCAACAGTAGCACCAGATGGTATCATTGGGTATACATTTTCTTCAGACTCAACAATAAAATCTATAAGCACAGGACCATCATGATTAATTGCATCAGTTATAGCAGATTGTACTTGAGTTTTGTCAGTTACTCTCATAGCTTTTATTCCAAATGCTTCAGCTAGTTTAACAAAATCAGGAATGCCATTGTATGAAGTTGATACATATGATTTATCATAAAATAATTCTTGCCANTGTCTTACCATCCCNAAAAATCCATTATTCATTATTGCAATTTTAACTGGAAGTTTATTTTCAGCAATTGTTGCAAGTTCAGACATGGTCATCATAAANCCACCGTCACCTGCTATTGACCAAACCATTTCATTTGGTCGCCCAACTTGAGCTCCCAACGCNCCAGGCACTTCATAGCCCATTGCTCCAGCACCNCCNGACGTTATNATTTTGTTTTTATCATTAAATGTATAGTNTTGTGCTGCCCACATTTGATGTTGCCCAACACCNGTAACTATAATGGATTCTCCTTTTGTAATTTCATGTAGCTTACTGATTATATATTGCGGCANTAGTTTNTGAGTATCTNTTANTTTTAATGAAGGGTGATCATTTTTAATTCTATCAATTTGACTCANCCAATCAGAATGTTNTTTATCTGAAACAGCAGGTATTAGTTCTTTTAAAGCAGTTTTTGCATTTGCAACTATAGGTACATCTACTTGTATGATTTTTCCAACTTCTGATGCATCAATATCAATNTGGATTTTTTTTGATGATGTAGCAAATTTTTCAGGATTACCNGTTATCCTATCATCNAATCTCATCCCAATCGCNACTATCAAGTCAGCTTGGTCTAAGATTAAATTCGAATAGGCCATTCCATGCATTCCTGGCCATCCTGCATACAAATAATGATTAGCAGGAAATGAGCTCAATCCAAGNAAAGTGTTTATAACAGGGATTTCACATTTTTCAGCTAATTCTAGTAGCTCATCGTAGGCATTAGATATTTTTATCCCTTGNCCAGCTAAAATAACTGGCCTGTTTGATTCTTTGATCAAAGCAGAAGCTTTTTTTATTTGTTTTAGATTTACNGATGTATTGGGNTTGTATCCAGGAATATTTATATCTTTTGGGTATTCAAACAAACCATCTTCTTGGAGTATNTCTTTNGGTATATCTACTAGAACCGGCCCAGGACGCCCTGTAGTTGCAATATGAAATGCTTCTTTGATTATANTTCCAATGTCTTTAGTTTCCATAACTAAATAATTATGCTTGGTTATGGGTAAAGTAATACCTGTTATGTCTGTTTCTTGAAATGCATCAGTTCCAATTACAGGTCTGCCTACTTGGCCAGTAATACAAACAAGTGGAACCGAATCCATTTGAGCGGTTGCTATTCCTGTTACNAGATTTGTAGTNCCTGGNCCGGAAGTAGCAAAAGCTACNCCAGCTTTTCCAGTTGCTCTNGCGTATGCGTCTGCAGCGTGAGCAGCTCCTTGTTCATGTCTNACTAATATGTGATTTAGCTGAGGGTATTCTGGAAGCACTTGGTATAAAGGTAAAATTGCGCCACCAGGAATGCCNAAGATATGCTCAACATTCTCTTTTATAAGCGATTCACAAACCATTTGTGAACCATTTTTTATTATTTCTTTATTCATTTTGTCCTTTTTTAAAAAATAAAACCCGCCCCAAAGGGACGGGAATACTACCCGTGGTACCACCCTAATTGCTGCCAATTATTGAAAGCCACTTATTTTAAGTTATAACGGACTTACCCGTTTATCCTTACTTATTTCAGGATAACACTCAGAGGGGAGTTCAAAAGTTTTATGATATCGACTTACACCATACTCGATTCGCTAAATCATAAAGTTCTTTATACTAATCCTCGTCATCGCTTTGAATTTNNTATTTTCAGTGAGATAATATGATAAATAACATATAGAATGGTGTCAATTATATCTTTGGTTAAATATAGATCAATGTTATTAAGTTTGTTGATTCAAAACTTTTAAAGGNAAAAAATGAAATTAATTGAGAAATATAAACAATTTTTGCCAATTAATGAAAAAACTCCAATGATTAGTATGGGAGAAGGATTTACTCCTTTGATTAAATCTAACAATCTAGTTGATGATATAGGCTGNAAAGAATTATATTTCAAACTTGAAGGATGTAATCCTTCAGGCTCTTTTAAAGATAGAGGAATGGTAATGGCTGTATCTAAAGCAGCTGAGAAAAAAGTGACTAAAATCATATGTGCCTCTACTGGAAACACCAGTGCATCTGCAGCNGCTTATGGAGCATATTGNGGAATAGAAACTATAGTTTTGATTCCTGAAGGNAATATTGCTCTTGGAAAATTATCACAAGCAGTAGCATATGGTGCGAAAATTATTAGTGTAAAAGGAAATTTTGACCAAGCANTGGACTTAGTTAAGAAAATTTCAGAAAATCAGGAGAGNGTTGAATTAGTTAATTCTCTAAATCCGAATCGAATTCAAGGACAACAAACAGCTGCTTTTGAAATAATCGATGAATTGGGATANGCTCCTGACGAGATGTTTTTGCCTGTAGGAAATGCAGGAAACATCACTGCTTATTGGCGCGGNTATAAAGTTTATAANGATANANAAAANACNAAATTGCCCAAAATGATTGGATTTCAAGCTGAAAATTCAGCTCCAATTGTAAATAATAAAACTGTGCAAAATCCACAAACTATTGCAACAGCAATAAGAATTGGCAACCCTGCAAGNTGGGANCANGCAAAAATTGCACTAGATGAATCAGANGGCTCTATACATGCCATTAGTGATGATGAGATAATAAATGCTTACAAATTGATTGCTTCGAAGGAAGGAATTTTTGTTGAACCCGCTTCTAGTATTTCTATAGCAGGATTATTTTATTTAAAAAAACAAAATTATGATTTTTCTAATAAAACTGTTGTATGTGTTTTAACTGGAAATGGATTGAAAGATCCAGAGGTGGCAAATAAGTATTTAGAATTTAAACAACATAATATTAACCCAACGCTAAAAGATCTTACTCGTATACTTGACTTATAAAGCATTAAAATTATGAAAATAAAATATTCAAATCTTTCATGGANGGAAGCATNACGCAAAAAAAATGAATGGGATCAATTATTAATTAATTCAGATTTCCCAAATCCTTTTTCTTCTATCCCATTTTATAATGCCTGGGTTGATACATTTATAGATGACCAAGAAAAAATCAGAGTATTATTTTTTTACGATGATGAATTTTTAATTGGGATAGCCCCTCTNATTATTGATAAACAAAGTAAAACTATTTCAATATTGGGTGATAAAGATCTTTTTGATTACAGAGATATAATTGTGAANTCTGATTACGCGAATCANATTTATGAATTGTTATTATTTGATTTTTTTGATTGCGAAATGTACCAANAATACAAATTTANTTTTGAATCTATTCCTGAAAATTCGNNTCTTATTAACTTTTTAAAGAAATTAAATTTGGATCAATATNAANTAGATGTAAATGAAGAGGATGTTACTCCTGNTATNGAATTGTCNAATTCTTGGGAAGATTATCTTATGCTTTTAAATAAAAAACAAAGACACGAAGTAAGAAGAAAATTAAGAAANTTTGAAGCAGAAGNATTCACAAATCAACTNATAACANATCCNGTCCAATCAGATAAATTTTTCGATGATTTCTTTGATCTTTTTGTTAAGAGTAGACAAGATAAGGAAGAATTCTTAACTTCTGATCGAAAAAACTTTTTTGAAAAANTATTATTTAATTTTGCTGCTGTTTCNCAATTAAGAATANTATCNTTGNATGATGGTGNAAAACTTATTTCAGCATGCATTGTTATTGATTATAACGAAACATATTTTCTNTACAANAATGCATATTCNTTAATGTACAATTCNTTTAGTGTNGGGCTNGTNAGTAAAATTTACGCAATTAAAGAAAGTTTAGAAANNAATAAAAATAATTTNAATTTTCTTAGAGGGAACGAAAGGTACAAATATCATTTGGGAGGAAAAGATATAGTCATTTATACTGCAGAGGTAAANAAAATATGAATATATTAATAATTTCATTTCATACNTGNCCNGTTAANAANNTNGGTGAAAAAGANACAGGAGGATTAAACCTNTATGTTCANCAATTGTCTGANCAGTTAGGTGAAAAANATCATAATGTGGATATTTATACTAGAAAGCACGANAAATCNGATCCTATAGAAATAGATATAAACCAAAATTCGAAACTTATTCATATAGACGCNGGNGATNTAAANCAAAATAAAAACGAAATGGTTGAATATATTAANCTTTTTACAAGTAACNTGGTTGAATACATTAATNAAAACTCAATTAANTATGATCTNATTTATTCTAATTATTGGATGTCAGGAATCATTGGTTCCCATCTAAGCAAAGCNTTTGATATNCCNCATATTATAAGTTTTCACACTATGGGCAAAACAAAGNGAACAGTTAATCANTTNGAACATGAAACTGATTTTAGAATTTCNAATGAAATNGAATTAATAAAAGNCAGTGATGCAATAATAGTNCCATCATTACAAGAACAAGAAAATTTNGAAGAAAACTATACTCATAATAATAATATTTACACAGTGTCACCAGGAGTNGATTTAGATAAATTCAANAGNTTAGACAAAGTGGATTCCAGNAAAAAATTAGGAATTGATCAAAACACTCTGATTTTATTGTCNGTCGGAAGACTTGAGCCATTAAAAGGTTATGANCTTCTTATTAATTCACTTTCATATATTAATTTAGAAAATATAAATTTTAAATTAATAATTATTGGTGGAGATGATAGNTCNAATAAAGAATTACAAAGACTAAAACAAATAGCAAAAANNAANAAAGTGGATGACAAGATAGATTTTATGGGCGTTNTTGATCATNATANATTACCTTTGTATTTTTCAGCTTCTGATATTTTTACAATGCCNTCTGCATACGAAACATTTGGNATNGCNGCNTTAGANGCTAGCGCTTGNGGATTACCTGTNATTGCACCTCANGTAGGTGGATTGAAATCAATNATNAAACANGGAATGACGGGNTATTTAACAGTTAACNGNTGNCCNGANGCATTCATGCACTATATGGAAATATTGTTAAAAAANAAACAGATCAGAGATGTTTTTGGTTTGAATTCAAGAAANCATGCAATGAATTTTAGCTGGGAAAAATCTACTGAAGATTTNATTGAAGTTTTTGAAAAAATACTAGANNAAGTNGTTGCGTGAAAACTCAAACCAATATTTTGTTTCTTCATCTTTGAAATTAAATTTTTTATAAACATTTCTTGCNCCNACATTGTCACTATCNACTTCTAGTTTNAATATTTTATATTTATTATTTTTTAAATATNTTATTGAATATTTAAGCAANNCAGTTGCAATTCCTTTGCCNGTGAAATCGGGATGNGTGCCAATCATNGATATATAAGCCGTTTCCTNNGATANNATATTTTTTGTNAGCCANACAAATCCCANNGGNTTTGATTTGAAAGCAAAAATTATACCATNAGTAATATTATTANTNGATTTNATTTTTTTTCTTATATCATTTTGNCTGTTAGGAGAATATCCCCAACTATCTTTGAATGAAATATTTTGTATNAAACTTAAATGAGTTATTAATTCATTTTCNTTTTTTATNTTATTTATTAAATCAAAATCAGANCTTTGATTTTGNTTGTAANCANNNGTGTTTATNTTTNCCANNTTTANNTTCATTATTTTATATTTTTTGATTGGCNTCATTTTATTATGNGGAGAAATTAAANNGTGCTTTTTNTTAAGTTGGATATGTATTTTTGAATAAAGTAATAGGTTTTCATCTTTTTTTANTANGATGGATTNAAGTTCGTTGTAAATATAATTGAAATCTAATTTTGATTCACTTAATTTTTCTTGATCAGGAATGAGTACTACTCTATTGATTTTAGGTTCGAAAATGACTTCNACTTGGGATTCGGAATTTTTGTAAAAAGGTATAAACATTTCAAATTATATTTTATTGATAAATAGTATNACTGAAAGGGTCATTAGTACCAAAAATAATCATAACCTTAGAGGTTTGATTACTTTTGTTTTGTATAGAATGCGTTGTGTTTGCAGGAATATTGTAAATTTGATTTTGATTTAATTCNGTAATTNTATTTTTAATTTTTAATGTGATAGNTCCATTTAAAACAAAAATAATTTCTTCATTTTTGTGAACGTGGTCGGGAGCCTTGCTTCCTGATTTAATTTTGTGNANTGATATGAAAACTTCTTCAGAGTTGGATTTGCTAATTATATCACTCCAATAATATCCATTGCGCTTTAACACGTAATTTAAATTGTTTATATCCGTAATTTTAGAGTTGTTTTTCAATTCGATCTTAGCAATAATAATTTTACGTATATTATAGTAATTGAGCTATATATTAAATAACATAACGAAATATTTTATTGAGTGAGGTTTAATTTGTTTGACGTTTTAATATTAAATGGTAATTTAGTTGATGGAACTGGTGCCAAAGGAATAAAGAAAGATATAGGGATAGTTAATGACAAAATTGAAGCAATCGGTAATTTAAAAGATGCTTCTGCTAATATAATAATTGATGCTTCTGGCAAGGTTGTGAGCCCTGGATTTATAGATACTCATGCTCACTCTGATGCGGCATTACTGACAGACCCTGTTCATGAAAATGGAATAAGACAAGGGATTACCACAGAAATTTTAGGACAAGACGGATTGTCTTACGCACCATTATCTAAAGAAAATTATTTAATAAATAAAAATTATCTTTCTGGAATATTAGGGGATGCTCCTGATGACTTAGACATGTCTTCAGTTGAAAAATTCAGATCTCATTATCATAAGAAATGTAGTATTAATACTGNTTATCCTGTTCCTCATGGAGCAATAAGATTAGAAGTTTTAGGTTTTAATGACAGACCTTTGGTTGGCGATGATATGAAAAAAGCAAAAAAAATACTTTATAAATCTTTAGAAGAAGGAGCAGTTGGGCTTGCTACAGGAATGTCATATTATCCAAATGCATGGTCAGATACTAAAGAATTGATTGAACTTTGCGAGGTTGTTAGTGATAGTTCCAAAGTTTATGTTACACATCTGAGAGATAGAAATACTGAGAGAGGTTATAAAGGNGGAGGAATCTTAGAAGCNCTAGAGATAGGAAAACAATCAAAAGTGAAGGTTCATTTTTCTCATCATCGAACAAATGCAAGCAATGCAGGTAACATCCCTGAGATCATGGATGATATTGATAAAGCAAAAACGGAAGGAGTTGATGTAACTTTAGAATTATANCCTTATCCTACTGGAAGTACTTATCCACTTAGTTTTTTGCCATCATTTGCACATGAAGGTGGTCCAGAAGAAGTTATGAAAAAACTGAATGATTCTGTTGANTTTGAAAAAATAGTTAGTACTTTAATAAAAGAACTTTCTCCTTACAGAAAAAATGCTTTTGAAGATGCTATATTTTCATACTCNCCAAACAATCCTGAATTGGAAGGAATGAGTTTAAGTGATATTGCAAATGCAAATAANCAATCCACTGCTATTACTTTATGCGAATTATTAAGAGATAACAAACTGCAACTTGGGTATTGGCAATCTCCTCCTAAAAATGTTAGTGTTTGGAACCAAGTAAATGAGGATGCAATAAATTTGTTAAAACGAGATGATTATATGGTTGGGAGTGATTCAATTCCAAACGGAAAATTCTGTCATCCTAGAGCTTATGGTTGTTTCCCAAGATTTCTTGGAAGATTAAGGAGANCGCATTGGTCAGATGGTTTGGAGCAAATGATTCAAAGAATGACACAAAATGCAGCTGAGCGTTTTGGACTTTCAAAAAGAGGTGTTATTAAAGAAAGTTATTATGCTGACATAGTAGTTTTCGATTCTGAAANAATTAANGATACAGCAACATATGATGATCCAATTCAATTTCCTTCCGGTATAGAGCACGTATTAGTGAACGGAGAATTTGTTGTAAAGGATAATAATTCTACCGGTGCTGTACCTGGACGAGCTATTCCTTAAATATTAGATTTTATTTCAGTTGCTATTGTTCTAGTTGATTCGACCAATTTATCTGTTTCGTTTTTGGTAGACAACGTATTTAATGCTCCTGCATTTTTTGTTTGCATTAATATTCCATTGTTTATAGATCCCAAAAATAAGATTTTAGTCATTAAAGTATTGTTTTTTATAAATGATCTGTAATCAGTNATATCATGTTCATTGAAATTTATACCAAACAATGAGCCTATTCCAGTTATTTGNGTATCNAGTTCTAATTCATTNAAAATTGAATTCANCTCTNTTCTTAAATCATCNCCAAGATTATTCATTTGNTTGTATTTTTCTATTGTTAGNTCTTCCATTACAATAGCACCTGCTTCCATGGTTAATGGATTTCCATTGAATGTGCCTGCATGAGATAGTTTGTAATTATNACTAGAAGGATTTAATAAATCCATAATTTCTTCTTTTCCTCCGAAAGCACCAACAGGCAATCCTCCGCCAATAATTTTCCCNANTGTNGTCANNTCAGGAGTTATTTCAAATAATTCCTGTGCTCCACCTGGCGNTAGTCTGTAGCTTTGTATTTCGTCATAAATTAAAANAATATTTAGTTCNTCAGTNATTTCTCTTGTGAATTTTAAAAAATCGTTATCTAATGGCAAGTATCCCAATCCTGATATAACTGGTTCCATTATTAGNCATGCNATTTCATTACTATATTGCGAAAGAAGNTTTTTTGTTGNTTCTATNTCGTTATAAGGAAGGACAATNACATCTTCAAGTAGGCTTTCAGGTTGNCCAGGNTATTGTANTATNCCTGGNTGAGTGGTTTTTTTAAGATCAGCTTCNTTGGGNCCTACACTTATAGANACATGATCNTGAGTTCCATGATAGCCNCCTTCAAATTTTGNAATNTTTTGCTTATTNGTAAATGCTCTTGCAGCCATGATTGCCATCATNGTTGCNTCAGTGCCTGAATTTGTAAATCTAAGAGTTTCCATTGAAGGAGTTCTTTCTGTTATNAATTTAGCAAGTTTTGTTTGGCCATCAGTTGGGGCACTATANGCTGTTCCGATNTCAGNTTGTGATTTTATAGCATTAATTANATTAGGAGCTGCNTGTCCATGNATAAGNCTTGTAGCATTTATCATAAAATCTAAATAAGAATTTCCATCTACATCAGTTATNTNNTGNTCTTTTGCATATTTTGCGTAAAAAGGATAAGGATCCATCCATTGNGTNGTTCTTGTGCTACCNCCTGGCATGTATTTAGCNGCATCANNTTGAAGTTTTTGAGANGTTGTNGTTTTTGATTTNTATTCTTCTATTTTTTCATTTAAAAGATTATTTAAATTTTCACTCATTNTNTACCTTNGTGTATTTTTATTATATTGATTTAATAATATAAGATTCTATAGATTTGTTTTCAATAAATTTAGNAGGGTNTTAAAGTGTGTTTATTGCAACTAGNGGGANATTTGTTTNATGTTTGGCGNATGNGATNTTGAATTTTNNTGAAAATTCANATNTTTTNAATNTTTTTAAAAAACTGTTTTTGTATNANTGATTCNTATTAATCTATANNAANCANAATGTATTTTTCGTTACTTTAATNCATTGTGATTGNAATNCTTTAATTATAAAATAAGTTCAATATTANAGATAACTTTTATGGATAAAAATTTCTCACAAATTTTAGAAAAAGAAAAAGAAAGGCAGAATAANTCTATTGTNTTAATTGCATCAGAAAATTATGCTAGNAAANNTGTANGNGAAGCTCAGGGCTCAATATTTACAAATAAATATGCNGAAGGATATCCNGGNGCGAGATATTATGGAGGNTGTGAGTACGTAGACCAAATNGAAGAGTTAGCTATTTTAAGAGCCCGNGAATTATTTGGNGCTGAGNATGTTAATGTGCAACCCCACAGCGGNGCTCANGCAAATATGGCTGTTTATTCAGCATTGTTTAATTCNGAAGATTTGATTTTGTCATTACCTCTAGATCATGGTGGGCATTTGACACATGGTTCNAAAGTTAANTTTTCAGGTAAATTATATAATTTCAGTTTTTATGAAGTTGATAGAGAGTCTGAACAAATTNATTANGACAAGCTTCANGAAACGGCAAAAAAAAACAATCCTAAAGCTATTCTTTCTGGATTCACATCTTATCCAAGAGAAATAGATTTTGAAAGAATAAAATATATTTGCGATGATACAAATTCTTTAATGATTGTAGACATGGCACATATTTCNGGANTGGTTGCAGCTAAATTACATCCTGATTGTGTTANATACGCAGATGTNGTCACAAGTACAACNCATAAAACATTAAGAGGTCCAAGAGGTGGNTTGATTTTAGCAAAGAATGAATTTTCTAAAAAAATTGACAAATCAGTTTTCCCTGGAATGCAAGGTGGNCCAATGATGCATACAATTGCTGCAAAAGCTGTGGCTTTTGAAGAAGCAATTTCAAATGANTTTATTGATTATCAAAAATTAGTATTAAACAATGCAAAATCNCTAGCAANNAAATTGTCAAAATCAGGCCTTAGAATAGTTACTGGTGATACTGATACTCATATGATACTTGTNGATGTTTCAAANTTTGGTTTAACAGGTAAAATTGCTGAAGAAAAATTAAATTCTTCAGGAATAATTGTTAATCGTAATACCATACCATACGATAAAAATCCTCCAAGAATTTGTAGTGGNATTAGAATTGGTACTGCAGCAATCTCATCTAGNGGNATGGGAGAAAATGCTATTAAAATTATATCTGAATCTATTATTGATATTTTAAAAGATGATAAAGANGAAAGTATTACCAAGCAGAATATATTAAATTTAGCTAAGCAGTATCCTATTAATTTAGATTGACCGTTTTTGTTTCATTTCATTAGCAATCATTTTGTCATTTCTAATTGGTCTTTTGGAAAAAATATAATNAATTTCTTCTTCGAAGTTTCTNTATATAAAATTTTCNACTTCACTAAATCCAGAATCAATATAAATAGCTCCTACTAAAGCTTCAAAACAGTCAGAAAGCATAGAATCTGAAATTCCTATTTTTCTTTGACCCTTNCCGGTTTTTATATATTTCCCTANGCTTAGTTTGTTGGCAAAAACGCTAAATGTTTGATTAGAAATTATATTTGAGCGAATAATAGACATTTCTCCAATAGATATTTTAGTTTCATTGTTATAAATGTAATTGCTCGCAATAAAATACATCACAGAATCACCTATGAATTCTAAATCTTTATTTGATTGAATCCCTAAATCTTCATTTTTCAATGATGAATGATTTAAAGCATTTTCAAGTAATTTTTGATTTTTAAAAGATAAGCCTAGTTTTTTTTCTATTTTTATATATTCATTCATTTATTTGATTGTACAACTAAATATAATTTTGATAAATTATAAATAATATAAGTTTTCAGTAATTTTTATTTGGAGGTATTATGTCTAATATAACTGCAGAATACATATGGATAGATGGCACATCCCCAACGCCACAATTAAGATCCAAAACCAAAGTGCTTAAGAAAGAAGAAATTCTATCTATGGGTACATCTTCAATGGGAGCCGATAGCTTGGCTATATGGGGATTTGATGGTTCCAGCACAAATCAAGCTGAAGGAGCTAGTTCAGATTGTGTTTTGAATCCTGTTTTTATATGCCCTGATCCAATTAGAGGNGGAGATAANATACTTGTTCTTTGTGAAGTTTTAAATCCTGACATGTCTCCTCATGCAACTAATACNAGAAAAGATACTGAATTAATGTCCGAAAAATATAAAACTCATGATGGGTGGTTTGGAATAGAACAAGAGTATACTATGCTTGACCCAAATACTAATCAACCTATTGGGTTTCCAGAAGAAGGATTTCCTGAACCCCAAGGTCCTTATTATTGTAGTGTTGGTGCTTCTTGGATTTTTGGAAGAGAAATGGCAGAAGAACATATGGCATTATGCNTGGATGCAGGACTAGCAATATCAGGTATAAATGCAGAGGTGATGCCTGGTCAATGGGAATTTCAAATTGGACCAGTTTCAGCATTAGAAGTTAGTGACCATCTTTGGGTAGCAAGATGGTTATTGCTTAGAGTAGGAGAAATGCACGGAATACATCCTTCTCTTGACCCAAAACCTATATCNGGAGATTGGAATGGTGCCGGAGCTCATACAAATTTTTCTACAAAANCTATGAGAGAAAGTTATCAACCGATTATTGATGGTTGTGAAGCTTTATCTAAAAATCATGATCTNCATATTCGAAATTATGGTGATGGGAATGAACGTAGACTTACCGGATTGCATGAGACTCAGTCTATAGATCAATTTTCCTACGGAGCTTCCGANAGAGGCGCTTCTATTCGAATNCCATGGCAAGTAGAAAAAGATCAAAAAGGATATTTNGAAGANAGAAGNCCGTCTGCAAATATGGATCCTTATACTGTCACTAAATTGTTGCTAGACACTATATGTTCAAACGAACCTCAATAATTAAATAGATATAACATTGCAATTCTGCTGTTCTACTATATATAATTGATGTACTCGTATTTACATCATAAATTATCAACACATTTATAATCTTAATATTTTCATTACAATTAGTATCTATAATAAAAAATAAAAAGATTATCAATAGGAGTTTAATATGGCTTTAAAATCTGGAAAGAAAAAAGATAGTTCAGAAAAATCAGGAACAGGTACATGGAAAGTTAAAGTTGGGCTTGCACAAATGCTGAAAGGCGGTGTGATCATGGATGTTGTTACACCTGAAGAAGCAAAAATAGCGGAAGATGCTGGAGCATGTTCTGTAATGGCGTTAGAAAGAGTTCCATCTGATATAAGAAAAGATGGAGGAGTAGCTCGAATGTCTGATCCTAGTATGATTGCGGGAATAATTGATGCTGTAACAATCCCAGTTATGGCTAAAGCAAGAATAGGACATATAGTAGAAGCACAAATATTAGAAGAGAT
This sequence comes from Chloroflexota bacterium, assembly GCA_002711005.1. Lineage (GTDB taxonomy): Bacteria > Chloroflexota > Dehalococcoidia > Lucifugimonadales. The sequence goes on along the minus strand of PAHZ01000008.1, from coordinate 52,021 downwards.
GGGCGTGGATTATATAGACGAATCCGAAGTATTGACTCCTGCTGATGAAAATAATCACATCAATAAACATGATTTTAAAGTACCATTTGTCTGTGGATGTAGAGATCTTGGAGAAGCGTTAAGAAGAATTGGTGAAGGAGCTGCTTTCATAAGAACGAAAGGTGAAGCAGGAACAGGAAACGTTGTAGAAGCTGTTAGGCATGCTAGAACAGTTTTAGGTGAAGTAAAAAGAATTCAAACTATGGATGCAACGGAATTGATGGCTCTTGCCAGAGATCTCAAAGCTCCTTATGAGTTAATCAAAAATATTCATGACACAGGAAAGCTTCCAGTAGTTAACTTTTCGGCCGGTGGCATAGCTTCACCAGCAGATGCTGCCCTAATGATGCAAATTGGCGTCGAAGGAGTTTTTGTAGGATCAGGTATATTTAAATCTGATAACCCTTCAAAGATGGCAAAGGCTATAGTAAAAGCAACAACACATTATAATGACCCTGAAATGTTAGTTGAAATTTCAAAAGGCTTAGGAGCTTCAATGCCTGGACTAGACGTAAGAACTATGCCAGAAGACCANAAACTAGCTCANAGAGGTTGGTGAAATATTGCATATAGGAGTATTAGCTCTTCAAGGAGATTATGCGGAGCATGCTGATATGCTTGANGCAAATGGAGCTGAAGTTTCTGAAATTCGTCTTCCTAATCAGTTGGATGANGTNGANGGCTTAATTATTCCAGGCGGTGAAAGTACTACAATNGTCCAACTAATTGATATNTANGATTTTAGAAANAAATTAGTCGANCTTGCAAATGATGGATTTCCTATATGGGGAACNTGNGCTGGAATGATTGTTATGGCANACGANCTGACCGATCATAGNCCTGANCCNCTAAAAATAATGCAAATAAAAGTTAGCNGAAATGCATTTGGCAGACAAATTGATAGCTTTGAAGAAAACTTGAAATTTAAAGGNATANAAGANGANTTNCCAGCAGTTTTTATTAGAGCTCCCATTGTTATTTCAACGTCTGATGATGTTGAAATTCTATCTGTTGTAGAACAAAGAAATGGAATGCCAGTCGCTGTGAGGCAAAATAATTTATTAGCTACTTCATTTCATCCTGAATTGACAAACGACTCACGAATTCACAAATATTTTTTATCAATGATAGGAAAGTAACTTTTGGATAATGAAATAAACGTATTAATTAAAGCTTTACCTCTTCCTTTATANAAAATTTTATCAGAACACCCAAACCTCGAAAATTTATTAGAAATTGTATTAGATTACGGAAGACCACCTGAAGCAAGATTTAACGACAAATCAGAAATTTTTTCAAACAAAAATGTCACAAAATCAGACTTGGAATATGTAGGTAAAAAAATTGGTAAATTTATGCCTGACAATCGAGCTGGAATCCAAAGAACCTTACATCGAATATCTGCAATTAAAAATAGGGAAAATAAAACTATAGGTCTAACTATGAGAGTAGGTAGGGTTATAAATGGCACGATCAATGTTATCGATGATATTGTCAAAAAAGGTGAAAGNATACTTTTTTTAGGTCCTCCAGGTGTTGGTAAAACAACAATGCTAAGAGAAGTTTCGAAATTTTTAGCTGACGAGATGAAAAAAAGAGTTGTTATAGTTGANACTTCTAATGAAATAGCTGGAGATGGAGATATTCCTCATCCTGCNATTGGTTCATCTAGAAGAATGCAAGTGACTTCCCCTCACATGCAACATTCTGTAATGATTGAAGCTGTAGAAAATCATATGCCTGAAGTAATAGTAATTGATGAAATCGGAACTGTTGATGATGCAAGAGCAGCAAGAACTATTGCAGAGAGAGGGGTGCAGCTTATAGGAACTGCTCATGGAATAAATTTAGATAATTTAATATTGAATCCAACTTTATCAGATTTAATAGGAGGAATTGAGGCNGTAACTTTAGGNGATGAAGAAGCAAAAAAACGAAACACTCAAAAAACTATTTTAGAAAGAAAATCTCAACCTACATTTAATAATTTAGTNGAGATAAAGGGATTTAATCATGTATTGATTCATGAAAATTTAGATTCTGTTGTAGATCGATTATTAAGAGGATTACCTATTAAACCTATTGAAAGACAGCTTAATTCAAATGGNATGGTTAATGAATTGAAAACNAAACCAANATCAAAATCACATAATAACAAATATGAATCGAATNTAATTAATGAAATAAATCAAGAAAAAAACAATAATATATCTATTTACCCATATGGAGTGAACAAAGGTAANTTAGAATTAGCTTCAAAAGAAATTGGTATAAATATTTCAATTGCTAATAATTTTGATGATTCAGAATTTATCGTNACCACTAAAAATTTCTATAAAAAAAGGACAAAATTTTTAATCGATGCACACAAAACAAATATCCCTGTATATGTTATAAGAAAAAACACATTAAATCAGATCGTAAGNTTACTTGGCACAATAAAAAAACAACAACAACAATCCATACGAAAATCTGACCCGGCTATTATTGAGGCTGAAAATATGGCTATCGAACTCAGCAATTCAAATAACAATTCAAAATTGGAATTGTCCCCACAAAGTTCTTATATTAGAAAATTACAACATAGCATAGCTGAGAAATACGGACTTAGCTCTTCAAGTAAAAACCAAGGCAAATCTCGCCGAGTTGTATATTTTAAATATTGATAAAGGAAATTAATTGAAATTATTCATTGTTTTTGAAGGTTTAGATGGATCTGGAAAATCAACACAGATAAAAGCTTTAAATGACAAATTAAAATTAAATAATTATGATGTGATNTCTTTGAGAGAACCAGGTAGTACAGAAATCGGAGATAAAGTTTTGGAGATTTTAGAATCGAGTCAAAAACTTACCCCAATTATGGAATTTTTACTATTTTCAATTTCTAGGTCAGCTATAATCAATGAAAAAATCATGCCAAATTTAAATGAAAACAAAATTGTTTTATGTGATAGATATTTTTATTCTTCNATAGCATATCAAGGTTCTGGAAGAAACTTGGATAACGATTTTATACATAAAATAAATAATAAAATTGTTGACGATGTTGTTCCTGATATAGTTTTTTACTTTGATTTAACTTGGGAAGAAAAAATAAAAAGAAAAGGAATTGATCATTCTGACAGATTTGAAAAAGAAGATAAACTTTTTCATGAAAATGTTAGAAAAAGTTATCTGCAAATGGCTGAAACCGACTCTNCAAAGTGGATCGTAATTGATGCAACTCTAAAAATGGATGAAATTAGTGAAATAATATATGCGAAAATTTCGGATATATTAGCTTAAATATTTTCCTATTTGATTAGCTGCTTTAATTAGTATTTCATCATTTTTTGCAAAACATAATCTTATAAGATTACTAACAGCTTTCTTATCTGTGTTTTTGTCGTAAAAGACNGATATTGGTATTCCTGTAACATTNGCATTTTTAATTAACTCAAGACAAAAATTTTCTGGCTGCATTTCAGGATATTTGTTTTCATAATCTATATTTATAAAGTAAGTAGCCTCTGGTAAGGAAGTTTTGACACCGTATTTTTTTAATTGATTGTAAATCAAATNCCTTTTATTTTGAAATAAATTTTTAAGATTCTCGTAATAGCAATCAGGTTTTTGGTAAGCGTATGCTATTGCTTCCTGCAAGTTGGGGGGTGCAGTAAATGTAATGTATTGGTGCATGTTACTAATTAAATTAATTAATTTTTCGTTTGCAATTATAAATCCTATTTTCCATCCTGTTAATGAAAAAGTTTTTCCAGCTGATCCGATTTTAATTGATCTGTTTTCTAATCCCTTGATTGANATTATTGGCAAATGCTTTCTTCCATCGAAAATTATATGTTCATGAACTTCATCTGAAATTACATACATATTATTTTCATTAACAATTTTTGAGATTGAATTTAGTTCGTTAGAATTAAAAACTTTACCTAAGGGATTCATAGGATTATTTAAAATAATTAATTTACTTTTTGAATTAATATATTTATTAATTTCTTCATAAGTGATTTCCCAGTNAGGAGGGGTTAAAGGAATACATATAGCTATTCCACCCGCTTTTTCTACAATTGGTTTATACGAGTCATATGCAGGTTCAAATATAATAACTTCATCTTCAGGTTTGGTTAGAGCTAATATTGATGATGCAAGTGCTTCAGTTGCACCATTTGTTATCATTATTTCAGATTCCCAATTTGTAGAGATTTTATAATGATTTTCGATATGAGTGGATATGTTNTTTCTTAAACTTTCTAAACCTCTCATTGGAGGATATTGNTTACTTATTTTATTAAGAGACTCCGCTGCTTTATCGATGATATCACTTGGTCCGTCTTCATCAGGAAATCCTTGTCCTAAGTTGATAGAATTATGCTTTACAGATAATTCTGTCATTTTTTGAAATATTGTAATATCTTTATTTTTATTTGTCATTTTGCATCCATAAAAAAAATCTCTCCTATTTGGAGAGATTTAACTAATGTTTACCTCCNCATAGGTCACGTATGATCTGGGGCACCTTTACATTCAGGTTGCCAGATAGGATTATTGGCCCAGTCGCCTAGCCTATCATTCATAACGATAATTTATATCAATTTACCATATAAAATTCAAAAATTCTATACATTTTATTATTTTACATTTGTTACATAGGAAACCATATCTGCAGTTCTGCAACTATATCCCCATTCATTATCATACCAACCTACAATCTTAACCATATTTCCATTGATAACTTCTGTTGAAAGAGCATCTATAATGCAACTTGAGGAATTTTGTTTGAAATCAACACTCACCAATGGTTCGTCACACACTTCAAGTATATTTTTCAANTTCCCTTTAGANTCTTTTATGAAAGCTTCATTAATTTGTTCTTTTGTAACTTCTTTGTCTAATGTACAAACTAAATCTACACANGAAACATATAAAGTAGGAACTCTAAATGCTAATCCATTAATTTTACCTTTGAGATCAGGAATAATTTCACCTACAGCTTTTGCAGCTCCAGTAGTGGTAGGGATTATATTCATTCCTGCAGCTCTTGCCCTTCTTAAATCTTTATGCCCTCTATCTAATATTGATTGGTCATTAGTACTNGAATGTATAGTNGACATCAATCCAGATTTAAATCCAAAATTGTCATTTAACACTTTTACTATAGGGGCCACACAATTAGTTGTACACGAGGCATTAGATAAAATATTATGTTNATCNGGAATATAATCTGATTCATTTACACCCAGAACCATCGTGATGTCGTCATTTTTGGCAGGAGAAGATATTATGACTTTTTTTGCTCCTCCATTTAAATGTCCAATAGTGTCTTTTGCTGATCTAAAGCGACCAGAAGATTCTATAACAATATCTACATTTGAAGATTTCCAATCAATCTCATTAGGATTGGGATGAGAACTCCATTTTATTTTTTNCCCATCAACAATTAAATTTTTGCTATCTGNCTCGACTTTTTTTTCAAAGATACCNTATATGCTGTCATACTTAAGTAAGTGAGCTTTTGTTTCAGAGCTGGAGTGGTCATTAATGGCGACAACTTCTAGTGATGGATGATATTTNAGAATTGCTTTAAAAACATTTCTTCCTATTCTTCCAAAACCGTTAATACCTATTCTAGTTTTCATGTCGACTCCTTTATAGAATGATTGATTTTTCTCCAATGTATTTTATGTTTTTGTCTAACATTTGAATTTCGCTTATTCTGTTATATTTTGATGTTCTTTCAGATCTTGAAGGAGCTCCAGATTTTATCTGTGTTGACTTGGTGCCAACAGCAAGATCTGCAATAAAAGAATCTTCTGTATCTCCTGATCTGTGGCTAATGATAGTATTCATATTATTTGAATGAGCAAGATCAATAGCACTTAATGTTTCTGTAATTGTACCTATTTGATTTGGCTTAATTAAAACTGTATTGCAAGATTCTTCATCAATAGATTTTTTAATTTTTGATAAAGAAGTTACAAGTAAATCATCACCCACTATTTGCACTCTGTTTCCTAATTCTTTGTTTATTTTATTCCAATATTCCCAATCATCTTGATCAAAAGGATCCTCGATACTTAAGATTGGATAATTTTTTGTTAAATTAATATAAAATTCTAATAATTCTTCTTTTGAAATAAATTCATTTTTTGATTTTAAAATTCTTACTTTGTATTTATTTTTCTCAAATAATTCTGATGCAGCAACATCTAAGCCTATCATAACTTCGTCGCCAGGGATATATCCTGATTTTTCAATACATTTGACTATGAGTTTTAAAGGTTCTTCATTATCATCGTATGGAGAAACAAACCCTCCTTCATCTCCCACACTAGTCGAATTTCCTTTTGAACTAAGAAATGATTTAAGAGTCCAATAGATTTTAACGCAACAGTTTATTGCTTCAGCATAAGTTTCAAAACCAATTGGCATAATCATATATTCTTGAAAATCACTTGATAAAGAAGCGTGTTTGCCTCCATTTAATATATTCATCAAGGGAACAGGAGAATTGTAATTTTGAGTACTTGGATCAAAAAATTCGTATAATTCTAGATTTTGTGATTTGGCAAGAGCTTTACAATACGACATTGAAAGAGACAAAATTGTATTACCACCTAAGTTTGATTTATTCTTAGTATTGTCTAAGGATAACAATAATTCATCAAATTCTTCTAAAGATTGAAAATCAAGATTTAAAACTGATGGTTTTACTATTTTATCAATAATATCTAAGCATTTATTAATACTCTTTCCATGAAAATTGTTTTCATCTCCATCTCTGATTTCTACTGCTTCATATTTCCCAGTACTAGCCCCTGAAGGTACGGTAGCAATGCCAGTATATTTATCGTCCAAGGTTATAAATGTTCTGATTGTTGGAGTTCCTCTTGAGTCCAAGACTTGTATTGAATTTAAATTTGTTATTTTTGGCATAATTCTGTATTTATATTCATCTGCGTTTACGATTTATTATACTTTATTATTAGTGAGTTTAATTTAACTTATTGTTGATATATCATATATATATGGAATATAAAAAAACATATATAAATATGGNAAATANNCAAGAANTAAGAGATAAAATTCGACACTCNGCAGCNCATNTGNTNGCTGAAGCAGTNTTGAAATTNTNTCCNNANGCNAAANTANCAATNGGACCANCTANNGANGATGGNTTTTATTANGATTTTGATNTNGATANAACTTTTTCNCCNGAAGANCTTGNNAAAGTTNGAANGANANATGAAAANATCNATAAAAAGAAATACNAANTTTGAANGTAAANAANTTTCCAAAAAACGAAGCANTNNAANTNTATAAAANTAATNNATATAAANNNGAAATNATTNANTCNATGCCNNNTGATGAAATNATNACNGAATANAGTCATTCAAATGGAANNTTTGTNGANTTGTGCNNGGGNGGNCATGTNGANAAAACAGGCNAANTNAAAGCNGTTAAGTTNCTATCNANTGCNGGNGCNTATTGGAGAGGNGANGAAAATAANAANATGCTNCANNGNATATANGGAACNGCATTTGANAATCANGAAGAATTAGANAATCANATNTCTTTANTGGAAGAAGCAGCAAAAAGAGATCATAGAAAATTAGGAACTGAATTAGATCTTTTTTCTATATCACCTGATGTTGGATCNGGNTTGATAATTTGGCATCCAAAAGGTGCTTTTGTTAGAAATAAAATTGAAGAGTATTGGAAAGAAGAACATATAAAAGATAATTATGATCTGATTTACACTCCACATATTGGTAAATCTGANCTATGGNAAAAAAGTGGNCATTTAGATAATTTTAGCGAAAATATGTTTTCTAGTATTGANATGGAAAATAATGATTATTATTTAAAGCCAATGAACTGNCCTTTTCACATTGCTTATTANAAAAATGGCTTGAGAAGTTATAGAGATTTGCCAATGCGAATAGGTGAGTTAGGCACTGTTTACAGATATGAAAAACAAGGAGTTTTACACGGNTTNCTAAGAGTAAGAGGATTTACTCAGGATGATGCTCATATTTTTTCTACTCCCGAACAAGTAGTTGTTGAATTTAACAAAGTTTTAGATTTAACTTTTAAAATTTACGAAAAATTTGAATTTAAAAATTTTAAAATAACATTNTCTACAAAACCTGAAAAATATGTTGGAGAAGACAAAGATTGGGATTTTGCTGAAGGAGTTTTAGAAAAAATCTTAAAAGAAAGAGCGTTAGATTACGAATTAGATGAAGGTGGTGGGGCATTTTATGGTCCTAAAATTGACATCCATATTGAAGACGCCATAGGAAGATTATGGCAATGCACTACTGTTCAATTCGATTTTAATTTACCTGAAAGATTTGGATTNAAATATATTTCAAGTGAAGGAGAAGAAGTTAAGCCAATTATGATTCACAGAGCTTTGCTTGGTTCAGTTGAAAGATTTTTTGGAGTTTTGGTAGAACATTNTGCCGGAGCNTTTCCACTTTGGCTTAGCCCTTTACAAATTGTGATTATTCCAATTGCNGACAGACANTTGGATTACTGCAACGAAGTTTCTGNAAAATTAAGAAATGCTAATTTCCGTGCTGAAGTTAATGATTCTCCNGATAGAATGAATTCGAAAATTAGNCAAGCNCAAAAAGAAAAAATCCCTTACATGATCATCATTGGAGATAATGAAATTGANAANGANGAANTGTCTATACGNTCNCGTGCAGGNGAAAATCAAAATAATNTTAAATTAGAACAATTCATTGAAAGATTATCNNATGAATAATTACTTAAATANNAACAAAGCATTNCTGTTATCNTATATATCTTTGATAGGCGTTTTTATGGTCTTTTTTCAGATAACTTTAGGAGGNACAGTGAGNGTTACNGAATCNGGACTAGGCTGTCCNTCAACGGGAACTGCTATTTCTGAATGGCCTTTATGTGGTGGAGAAATTATTCCAGATTTNGACTTTCATACAGCAATAGAATGGGGNCATAGAGTTTCTGGAGCTTCTATTGGTTTGCTTATCATNNTGATTANTGTCTTCTCAATAAAGTATTTTGGATTCAAGTCTAAGGAATCAATGATTGCACTAAACTTATTAATTTTGGTTTTAATAGAAGGAGTTTTGGGAGGCATTACAGTNTTAACTGAGCTTGCCTGGTGGGTTAGATTAATACATTTAGGNGTNTCATTTATTATTATATATTACATGGCATATTTATATTCGATAACAAAATCTGAAGGGACAAATAATTCTTTTAATGAAAAACTTAATCCAAATAAAGAGAAGGCATTATATTTTTTGTTACCNTCTGTATTTATTTTAATGTTGTACGGNTCAGTAATAGTNGGATTGGGAGCTAATTCTTCATGNATGTCTTGGCCTGATTGTATGGGACAATGGGTTTCTTTCAAAGATCATAATTATCTTACTCATATGGTTCATAGATATTTAGCTNTATTTATTGGAATTTTAATACTTTATGCAGCACATTTTGTTGGCAGATCTTCTTCTAAAAAATCATTTGTAAAATTTATATCCAGGTCGCTGAGTATTATNTTTATATTACAGATTATATTTAGTGTATTACTTGTTACNGCAGGTTTTGGCAATTGGTTAAGNATTATACATTTGTCACTTGCTGNTNCTATTTGGCTATTTTGTTCATGGTTAGTTATTGAGTATAGATTGTTTGTGTATTCAAAGCAGTAAATCACTACATATAACAACTGATTTTTACTTTAAATAACCAAAAAGCTATAGACTATAAAATTTGTAGTTGATAAAATCATTCAAATGTGAATTATATAACTAAGTGGTAATTTTGATTAATTCGATGAAAAAAATTATATCCTTATCNGTAGTTTTNTTGCTACTTATTTCCTGNGGTAAAGATNTNCCCCAATCAACTTTTGATACANATGGNCCAATTGCAGAGGAACAAGCANATCTTTTTTCTATAATACTATGGGCAGGGATGTTTGTATTAATTGCTGTTGAATTAGCCATAATATATATNTATTTTAAATTTAGAAGAAGAGAAAACTCAGANAGAAAGCCTTCNCAAACACATGGTAATACTAAATTAGAAATTTTGTGGACTGTAATTCCTGTGTTCTTCTTGGCAGTTGTTTCAGTGCCNGTTATTTCNGCTATATGGANTTTTGGTACCATGCCAGAGGATCCTGATGTTGTTGTAAATGTAAANGGNCACAGGTATTGGTTTGAATTTGAATATCCTGAACTAGGTGTTGTTACAGCAAATGAATTACACATACCNGTTGGAAAAAAGATTTTGATAAATTTAGANTCTAATAATGTATTACATAGTTTTTGGATTCCNAAAATTGCTGGTAAAACAGATATAATTCCAAACCAAGGAAACCANATGTGGATACAAGCGGACNCAACGGGTCTTTATTACGGGCAGTGTGCNGAATTTTGTGGTGAATCTCACGCTTTAATGAGATTNCGNGTAATCGTTGATAATGATGAAGATTTTGATGCTTGGGTAGCCCATCAGAAAACTGAAGCNTATGTCCCTANTGACCCTCTTGAAAAAGAAGGNTATGATATTTTTATGTCAGCAAAAGCNGGTTGCGGTGGATGNCANATGNTCAATGGATCTAAGAAAGCAAAAGGTAAAATTGGGCCTAATTTGACACATTTTGGATCTAGACAACATATAGCGGCTGGAATAATGGATAACACCCAAGATAATTTAAGATCATGGATNGCTGATCCNGGTAGNATAAAGCCGGGTAATGNNATGTCTTCNCAGGGTGCTGTTTATATGGATTCTAATAAAGCATTGACTGAATCAGAAATTATTGCTTTAGCTTCTTATTTACAATCATTGAAATAATATAATCAGGAGAATTAAAATATGACATCNATTCCATTAAAACTTCCTTTCAAACTGAACTTGAGTAGACCAGTTAATCCTNCAGGNATAATGGATTGGATTACGACAATTGATCATAAAAAAATAGGAATTCTTTATGGNGTGACTGCATTNATTATGTTTGTTACAGGTGGCATAGAAGCTCTTTTAATNAGAACNCANCTAGCTGGCCCNGANNTNAAAATTGTTGCNCCTGATGTATATAACCAATTGTTTACTATGCATGCTACAACCATGATATTTTTAGGTGTTATGCCANTGTCTGCTGCTTTTTTTAATTATATTATTCCTCTNCAAATTGGAGCNAGGGATGTTGCNTTTCCACGACTTAATGCATTCAGTTANTGGACATTTTTGTTTGGNGCATTAATAATGAAATCNAGTTGGTTTTTGGGAGGATCTCCNAATGCTGGNTGGTTNGGTTATGCNCCAATTACTACAACTACNTTNAATCCNGGTAANGGAATTGATTTTTGGATAGTTGGNTTNCAGGTTTTAGGNGTAGCNTCATTAGCTGCATCNTTTAATTTTATNGTNACNATAATNAANATGNGAGCNCCNGGATTGTCATTTATGAGATTACCNNTNTTTACTTGGATGACGTTTATTACNGCTATTNTATTANTTTTAGCTTTNCCTGTTATTACCGTTGCATTAATTGAACTNATGTTAGANAGAACATTTGATTTNAATTTTTTTAANACTAAAGCNGGNGCAAATCCTCTTTTNTGGCAACATTTGTTTTGGATATTNGGNCATCCTGAAGTNTATATNTTNATATTGCCTGCTATGGGAATNGTNTCTGAAATTCTACCNACTTTTTCTAAAAAACCAGTNTTTGGATATGCTGCNATGGTACTTGCNGCNGCATTTATTGCTTTTATGGGTTGGTTAGTTTGGAGTCANCATATGTTNACAACAGGACTTGGNCCTATNGCNAATAGTGTNTTCACTATTACAACTATGTTGATTGCCATTCCNACTGGNGTGAAAATGTTTAATTGGCTAGGAACAATGTGGGGTGGAGATATCGAATTCAATACACCCGTTCTGTTTTCTGTTGGATTTTTATCTATGTTTTTAATTGGGGGAATTAGTGGAGTAATGCACTCTTTCTCAGCNTCTGATTACCAACAACAAGATACATATTTTATAGTTGCTCATATTCATTATGTATTATTNGGAGGAGCAATTTTTGCAATTTTTGCTGGNATATATTATTGGTTCCCAAAATTTACTGGAAGAATGTATGATGAAAAATTAGGNAAGCAAAATTTTTGGTTAATGTTTATTGGTCAAAATTTAACTTTTTTCCCTATGCATTTTGTAGGTATGCAAGGTATGCCTAGAAGAATTTTTACTTATGATTCAGAAATGGGTTGGGCTTTTTGGAATGGNGTTGAATCTTTTTCAGCTTATATNGTTGCAATAGGTGTTTTACTATTTATTATTAATATGGTTAAAAGCTGGATTGATGGACCAAAGGCTCCTGCTGATCCTTGGGATGGNAGAACNTTAGAATGGTCTATATCATCTCCGCCACCAGTTTATAATTTCCTTGACGTACCTAAAGTGGAATCACTTGANGATTTTTGGCANAAAAAGCAGAANAAATCAAAAGTTGTGAAATCTAAAACTAAACCTAAAGATATACATTTACCTCAAGCTTCTTATTGGCCAATGTTAGTATCNTTGGGACTAGCTATAGCTGGTTTTGGAATTATATATAACCTAGTCGTATGTGGAATAGGATTGGCTATGGTTTTAGTTACTGTTTGTGCTTGGTCTTGGGAACCTGTCAACGAACCTGNTGCGCACTAAATTTAGTTATTTTATTGGAGAAATTTAAATATGTCGGATGAAACTACAACAGGAATAGATAATAGAAAATTGCTAATGTGGGTATTTTTAGGATCTGATTGTATGTTTTTCGCTTCACTTATTGGAACATACCTAATATATAAAGGAACTGGGAATCTTGATATAGGCCCTGTAGATGTTTTTGATATTCCAACTACTTCAGTAAGNACNTTTGTATTACTNATGAGTAGTATGAGTATGGTNTTTGCATACGCATATTTAGTTAGGAATAACATAAATGCTTTTAGAATNTGGATGGTATCTACAATTATTATGGGAGCAACTTTTTTAGGCTTTCAAGTATTTGAATTTAGTGAATTTTACTTTCATTATGATTTAAGCCCTCAAACNAATCTGTTTGGCACAACTTTCTATGCNCTTACAGGGACACATGGTTTACATGTGACNGTTGGAGTAGTATGGCTAGCAATAATTTTTTATTCAAGCTTATTTAGAAACAGTGTTTCAGCTGAAACTAATTTAGACTTGGATTTAGCAGCTTTATATTGGCATTTTGTTGATATTGTTTGGATAGTAATTTTTGCTGTGGTATATTTATTTGGAACGTTTCCCGGATTCCCGTCGTAAATAGGAGAGTTAAATGGTATCTAATCAAAAAAACAAGACAAAAAAATCCGATTCACATGAACATAATCATCCTGAACCTATAACTTACTTTAAAGTTGCTATGGCATTGGTTGCTTTAACTGCTCTTGAAGTTGTTGTTTTTTATTTTGAGTGGTTAGGNTATGCAATTATTCCTGTAATGGCANTNTTNTCANTAGNTAAATTTGNAATNGTTGTTATGTATTATATGCATCTNAAATTTGACGAAAAACTACTTACATATNTATTTATGGCAGGATTGATTTTAGCTGTNGTGGTAATAATGTGGCTGATGGCTTTATTTGGTTGGTTCAATTAATTTTTNACTTTTGTAACTGATGTTTTCTGTAATATTACANAGCTATATACACGCAGAAATTATACTTGCTTTAATTGCCACTGAATTTATTTATCTCTTTTTGGTNTTTGGTTTAAANAANAAATTCAGTATTGATTCCGTTACTGATTATAAAAACTCATTGTTTTTTTTGGCTGGAATTTTTGTTTTGTTTTTAGCATTGGTTTGGCCNCTCCATTATATTAGCGAATATTATTTNTTTAGCGCACACATGCTTCAACATGTAATGATTTCNTATATTGCTCCTCCTCTTTTATTGTCAGGTCTTAATTATAAAATTTCTGATTCTTTTTTAGGCTTGAAATATGTNAGAAATGTTTTTAAATTTTTATTCCATCCGATNTTTTGTTTTGTCTTTTTTAATGTGATTTTTGGTCTGTGGCATTTACCAAACATATATGATTTGTCTGTTTCTTTTGAACAATTTCACGCTCTAGAACANTCNATGTTTATTACTGGTGCAATNTTTATGTGGTGGCCATTGGTNAATCAGAGTAAAATTTTTCCTAGTNTTCATTTCGGTTTGAAGCTNGTATATTTGTTTTTATTATCTATAGCGCAAATTATAGTNTTTGGCATAATTACCTATGCTCCAGAAAATCTNTATTCACATTANGAAAATACTACTTTTGTTTTTAATCTTACTCCACTAGAAGACCAACAATTAGGTGGANTAATTATGAAGGTNGGCACTGCGCTTATATTAATGGGGATGTTTATATATTATTATTTCAAGTGGTATTTATCTGAAAAATAGTATGATTAATTATATTAGGATGATAAAATATTNATAATAAAGGATTTTTTTATGTTACATAGATTTTTATATTCTCTATTTATACCAGTTATTTCTGTTATTACAGTAGCNGTNCTAGCTATAGTATTAGGCTATATATTCTATAATCTTCCNAGTTTCGCAGAAAAAGGCGAGTTGAAAAGTCTNTACGTTGTTCTTGCAGGTATGGNAATACTTATAGGGACTCCAGTTTCAGCTTATTTAGCTGTCAAAATATTTTCAAAATAAATTTTTAATTGCTTAAGCAANTCATTAAATATACAGTTCNTNTTTTACTTTTATTGTNTATTNCNTGTAGTATTGATAATACTAAGTANATTGGTACCGTTTCAAAAGAATATAAGCCATTACCTAATTTCNATCTGANAAATCAAAATGATAATCAAATTAATCAAAATTCATTTGGNAGNAAAGTAATCCTNGTTACTTTTATGTATACAGATTGTAAAACTGAATGCCCATCAGCCTTAAATGATATTCTATCAATTAGAGATATCATAACTGAAAATAAAGATANATTNCAGATTCTNATTTTTTCTATAGACCCAAATGAAAATTATATNGATGTGAAAAATACTTTAAGNAAATATCAATTAGATTTGGATGTAACGTATTTAGTNGGTAATAAAGACAAATTAAAGCCTATATGGGATTATTTTTATGTTCCTGTAGGTAATGTNGAAACAAAGAGAACNGATCTTACTTGGATATTACATTCTATCCCTGCTTATCTTGTTTTACCCGAAAAAAATACAACTTTGATTTACACTGAATTTAATATTGATTCAATTTTAACTGATTTGAATAGTGTATTAAATTAGTTTATTGTAGATTTNACTTTTTCAACTAATTGTTCAAATCCNGNTGGCTCATTCAAAGCCATATCAGCAAGTGTTTTTCTGTCTAAATCAATTCCACTTTTCTTTAATCCTGATATGAAAACACTATATGANANTCCATGTTGCCTGGCAGCAGCATTAATTCTCACATTCCATAATCTTCTGAAATCTCTTTTTTTNGTTTTATTGTGNGCGTAGTTGTACATTAAAGCATGTAAAACNGATTCATTAGCTTGTCTGAANAGNGTACTTCTTCCNCCTCTATGACCTTTTGCTAGATTTAGTATTTTTTTATGTGAACGTTTTTTATTCGTTCCTCTTTTTATTCTTGTCAAAANTTACCTCAAATTAATTTTCTTAATCTTTTAACATCAGCTTTNTGTACGCTGACTGTATCGTGAAATGNACGTTTTACTTTTTGTGATTTTTTTCGTTTCATNTGACTGCTNTTGCCTTTCATTCTTAGTAGTTTTCCACTTCCACTAACTTTNATTCTAGATGCAGCACCTTTATGTGTTTTTAATTTAGGCATTTAATTTNCCTTATTTNTTTTTAGTAGCAGGCATTAATGTCATTGCTAGTATGTTNCCACTTAGTCCNGGAGGAGATTCTAAAATAGCTTCATCTAATAGAGAATCTTTAATAGTTTTTAATACATTCATNCCTAATTCAGGATGNGTAATTTCCCTACCTCTAAACATAACGCTTATTCTGACTTTNTTTCCCTTAGANAGGAATTTTTTTACTTGCTTTAATTTCCATCCTANTTCGTTTTCTGCAGTTCTAGTTTTAAATTTNATTTCTTTAGTNTTTTGTATCGAAGTCTTTACTCTNCTNTGTTTTTTTGCGTTTCTTTCTTGCCTTGTAAGTTTGTANTTATGTTTACCATAATCCATAATTTTACATACGGGNGGGTCTGCAGCAGGTGAAACTTCAACCAAATCTAAAGATCTATCAAGAGCATGGTTTACCGCGTCTTTAGTAAGCAAGACACCCATTTGTTTCCCATTTTCATCTATAACTAGTACTCGGTCAGATCTTATACTATTATTTATATAGTAATCTTTTGCTATTCTTTTTCCTCCATAAATAAATTACCACGTTATATACGCGGCATAAGAGAGTCTAGCATAATGAATACCCTCAATCAACAGATTTTAAATTATAATTTCACTTAATTTAATGAAGAGAAAAATATTTTTTCAGATTTTAATTCCTGATTAGTNTGNTATTTTATATATTCTGAGAGTTTTTTATATAGTTGTATATCNGCATTTTNAAGTAATTTTGTATTAATCTTATTTATGTTTANGATTTCGTTTNTTGATAAGTATTTTAAAAATCTGATTTCATTTTCAGAAAGAAGGATTCTATTGTTTTTAACTGTCATACACTCTGAGCATATTAATCCCCCNTTTTCAAAAACTAGATAGTAGTTGAGTGGNGTTAATTCATTNTTACAAANTAAACAATTNTTTAATTCAGGGAATATNCCTTCAGATAATAATATTTTNANCTGGAAATATATCAATGAAAATATTATGTGATTTTCTGCAATTAAGTATAAACAAATATTNATNAAATTATATACATACCTGTTATTTTCATTAATCGAATTTACCTTTATGCATAATTCGGCGATTATATTACTTGAAATTAATTTATTTAAATTTATTGGTCTTTCAAACCATGAATATTTATTTTTAGCCTCATAAATTAACCATAANTTTTCNCGAGCAGATGCTTTGAATTCCATTTTTTGAAATATNTCAATNGANTCATAATTTTGGTTGGNTTTTTTTATTCTTTTGAGTATGCATGTTACTACTCCTTCGTNTTCAGTTAANATATTNAAAATTTTATCATATTCTCCATAATCCCTAGATGAAATTGTAATNCCTTCAAAGTTTAAATATTTCTTTTTTTCCATTATCCAAATTTATCTTATTGATTGCCTAGAATTAAANGCTTGTACAAGTGTNTTNTTATCTGTGTAATCAAGATCTCCTCCAATAGGAATTCCTATNGCTAGTCTGGAAATATTGATTTCAGTNTTTGTTATTTGGTTAATAATGTATGTTGNTGTAGCNTCACCCTCAATTGTNGGATTTGTAGCNATTATTATTTCTTTNGGNGGATTNTTTTTTACTCTNNCTAATAAATTTGATATTGTTAATTCTTGAGGTCCTATTCCATTTATNGGTGAAATAGATCCATTTAAGATATGGTAGTTNCCGGAATATGTNTTTGTATTTTCGATTGCAAAGGCATCNATAGANTCGTGNACAACNCATAATATTGATTTGTCTCTNAAATCNTTTGAGCATATTGAACANGGATCATTTTCAGTTACTATAAAACATATTTTACAAAATGTTAACATCTGTTTNGCTTTAATTAAGCTTTCTGACANNGAAANAATTTTACTTTCTGGTGCTTTTATAATATGAAAAGCTANTCGTTCNGCAGTCTTTGGCCCAATTCCNGGAAGTTGGCTTAAATGGCTAATCAANTCTGAAATTATNCTTGATATGGAAGCTTTATTATTTTGATTCAAATNACATACCTANAAGGTTAGTTATTGATCCAAGTTGGCTGTTNGCATTTTTTTGGGATTTTTCTATTGCTTTGTTTATAGTAGACANTAGATTGTTTTCTAATTTTTTTATTCTTGTTTGATCAAGTTCAGTTATATTAAGTTTTATTTCTTTTACTTTGAANGTNCCATCTACAGTCACCATTATTTCTTCGNNTTTATCNNTTTCNGTCACTGTGGTTTGCTTAAGTTTTTTTTGTATTTCCTTCATTTGGCTTCTCATTTGAAAAGCAGCTTTTAAGTTCTTAGGATTCATTTTTAATCTCCTTTAATTTGTTGAAGCTTCCATATTTACTTGCTTCTTTATAAAAAATTTCTNTAGAGTTTGTTTTTTGTAAATTGNTTNTTTTNNTNTTTTCATTATTNTCGNTTTGTATTTGNTTTGCTAAAAAATTAACATCTAAATTAAGTGTGAAATTAAATTGNAAATCTTTATTCCAAGTTTTTTTAANTGCTTCAGTAAANAGTTTTAAATTTANAGGATTAGATATCTCCTGNTTAATATAGTCAATTTGGCTTTGATGTGTAAATAATAGATTTAGAGTGTTTTCATTAATGTTGTAATTATTTATAGTTTTTACTTTCCATGACCAATCTAAATCAGAAAATTGTTCAATAAAATTTTTTAAAAGTATGTTGTCATCGTTATTTACTGCTTGTGTAGATTCAGATTTCTGGACTGGTGATTTATCATTTTCAGTTTTTTCTGTGATTGATGCATTCTCTATAATTTTTTTAGTATCTAATTCATTCATCTTATTTTCAGCAGAAACAATAGTTGAATTTTGAGTATTTAATTTGTCGAAAATATTTAAAATCATTATTTCTAAACTCAATTTAGGATTTGTATATGAACTATGTTTTATTTCGTTAACAACATTGGATATATTTTTTATTTGATCAACTGAAATTTTTTGTCCCAACTTTTCTGTNTCAGAATTACTATTTAATTTATATTTGTAATGTATAAGATTTCTACATAATTCNCGGAAAGAATTTGTTATTGATTCAAAATTTGAATGTTTTTCAAATTGGTCATTTAATAACCTGAAAGCTGTGTCTAAATTTTTGTCAAGAATATTTTCTATTATTGAAATTGGGATTTCACTATTGACTATACCTAAAACTGTTTCTATTGATTCTTTATCTAAATTTTCTTGTTTTAATCTGATTAAACATTTTTCAAGAAGATTTTCAGCATTCCTCAAACTTCCTTCAGAATGAGTTGCTATGATTTGAGCATTTTCATTTGATAGTAATTTGTTTTCTGAATTAGCTATTTTAATTAATTTGTCCATGATCTCTTGATCACCAATTGACTTGAATTCTAAAATCTGACACCTAGACATAATTGTCTGAGGTATTTTTTCCGGGTCAGTTGTAACTAAAATAATAATTAAATGCTTTGGAGGTTCTTCCAATGTTTTTAATAGAGCATTAAACGAATGTCTACTCAACATATGAACTTCATCTAATATATACACTTTATAATTATTTGCCCCAGGAAGAAAATTTATTTTTTCCAGCATTACTTCAGTTAAGTCTTCGACCTGCCTTATTGAACTTGCCGCGTCTAGTTCAATTATGCTTTGTGATGAATAATTATTGATTTCATTGCATGAATTGCATATACAATCATCTATGGACAAGTTTTTTTCTATTGCTGTTTCACAATTAATAGATTTTGCAAAAACTCTTGCTGTGCTTGTTTTACCTGTACCCGAAGGTCCTGAAAAAACAAAAGAATGTGAGAGACGATCACTGATTATAGAATTACTTAAAATTTGCACAACTTCCTTTTGGCCTAAAATACTTGTTAAGCTTTTGGGTCGCCATTTTCGGTATAATACTTGATCTTCCATAAAATTTACAAATTTAATTTTTTAATTATTGATTCTGCTAAATGATTCATTTCTTTTGCATCTTCGTCATTTTCATGATCATATCCATTTAAATGTAATATACCATGTAATAGCAATTTTTTAATTTCATTATTTATTTTTATTGAATTATTTTTACTTATAATATATTCTACAGAAATTATTATATCTCCAAGTTGTGGGTTAGTAATATTTGAATTTTCNGGGAAAANTATCTCTTCATCGCTNNTTGTTTGTTTTTCNCCGTAGTATTTNCCTGAAAATNTTGGAGAGAAAGATAACACATCTGTNTCTTCGTCAATTCCTCTGTATTTTAAATTNTAATTTTTAATATNTTTATTACTACTTANAAGTATATTTAATTCTGTNTGGTTGTCTANNTCNATTATTTTGAAAATATTAAGNACCAATTTTTCGANTTCAAGTTCACTTAAATNAATATCAATTTCTATATCTATATCTAAATTAATGTTAGACATAAATAATTAGTCTATNTTTGGTACTGNAGGGAAAGGTGTTGTATTTAAATTGCTTCCNAAAAAAGAATCTAAAAGATTGGAGTTTTNAGGAACTATGATAGTTGTATTTCCGCCAGNAAAGCTATTCTNATAGGTTTCTAATTGTCTTAAAAATTTATAAAAATCTGTATTTAATGAATGTGCTTCAGATAATATTTTAATTGCCTCAGCTTCGGCGTTTCCTATAATTATTGCAGCTTCCTTATCAGCTTTAGCTCGTATTATTGCTGCNTCTTTATCAACTTGAGATCTAACTGTTAAATCTATTTCCGCTGCTTCAGCTCTCTCTTTGTCAGCTTTTCTTTTTCTTTCGGCTTTCATTCTTGCATAGATACTATCTGCAATTTCATCAGGGAAGTCAGCTCTTTTGATTCTAACATCAACCAATTCAATTCCAAATTCACGAATTTTTGGATTTGCTGCTGTTTNCACATTACNCATNACTTCTTCTCGGCTTGTTTTTATAATTTCAGCCTGGAGATCTGATGCGATTTCTCTTCTTAATTCTGATGAAATTATATCTATTGCNCTAGAAGCTGCAAGAGTTTCATTTCTTGTGGTTTTGAAAAATAACAGAGGATCAACAATTTTTCCTCTGGCATAAACATCTATTACNAATCTTTTTTTATCACTTGTTAGCAGGGAATCAGGTGGNGCATCAAATATAAGCAGTCTTTTTTCAAATTTTCTGACCTGATCTATAAATGGTACTTTAAAGTTTAACCCAGGAGATTGTNTTGTTTTAANTGGTTCTCCAAATCTAGTTACAATTGCTGTATTTGTTTCATCAACAATGAATAAACCTTGAGCAATTCCTATAAGAGCAATTACTAATATTATGATTATTGATGTATAAGATTTTTTCATATTAGTCACCAATGGATCCTAGAATTTGATTAGATTCACCAGAATTGAAAAAATAAATTCTGCTAGGATCNCCTATTATGATATTTTTAGATCTAGGTAAAACTTTTTCAATAGTTTCAAGATACAAACGAGTTTCTGTTGATTCTTTTTGCNGTGAATATTCTTCTAATATAGATTGGAATTTATCTGCTTCACCTTTTGATTCTGCTANNCTCGCAGCCTCGTAAGCCTGAGCATCTTGNACTACTTTCGCAGCATATCCTCTTGCTTTTGGTATTACATCTTCTTTGTAAGCATCTGCTAAATTAATTATTCTTTCTTTATCTTCTCTNGCTCTTACAACATCATCAAATGCATCTTGAACTTGTTGAGGNGGCTGNACGCTTTGTAATTTAACNTCTCTTACTCTTATTCCAGATTCATAACTATCAAGTAGTTTTTGCATTAGTGTTTTGGTTTCTGNTTGAACAGCTTCTTTTTCAGTAGTCAGGACGTCATCTATCGGTTTACTTCCAACCACTTGCCTTANAGATGTTTCAGCTACGTCCATCATAGTTTTACCTGATGGATCTAGTACTCTAAAAAGGTAATTCTCTAAATTTTTGACATCATATTGAACTAGTAGTTGAGCATCAACGATATTTTCATCTCCAGTTATCATTAAAGATTCAACAGGAATAGGAGTGTTCCCTCTAAATCCTAGTTCTAATCTTCTTATTGCATCAGTAGCAACAATATCTTTTTGACCTATTGGTGAAGGGTAGAACCAGTGTAATCCNGGTCCTTGTATTGNNNTAAATTTTCCAAAAAATCTAAGAGCAGCTTGTTCNCCTGGNTGAACGGTAAAAAATCCNGAAGCAAGCCAAAGTCCTAATAATGCTATNAGTATAACAAATGAAAAAAACAGGTTGTTTTTTGGNAANGGTATGAATTTCCTNATTTTATTTATTGTNTTATTGATCCCNGAAAAATTAAATTCAGGTTCTTTTTGATCAAACAAGTTTGCTCCGATGATTAAATTATTTTTTAATTATANTTAATTTTTAGATTTTTTGAAATTCAAAATTGTTTATTTATTAAACAATCCTAAGAATCTTTCCTCNTAGTGTTCNAATAGACCCCATCTGTCTANTTCTTTTTTTAGTATTTCAGGGTCNGCTCCTTTTTCAATTTCTTTGAACAATATTTCTATACGTTGAATTGTTGCTTTNGGNACTCCNCCAAAAGCTGATTGAGGNTTAAGCAATCCTCTAGAATTAAAATCACTTACATTTTTTACTANAGATTCTGCTGTAAAGTCATGGATGAATTTGAGCAATGAAACATCCCATAATTCGTCAACTCCAACAATTACTGCAGTAAGCTTGTCATTATTTTTATCAAGCTCAGAAATNATATTATTNGATACTTCATTTACTGAACCACTTANTATNTTNGTATTNCCTGGTTCATTTTTGTATTGATAAAGTACTCCNGGNCTGTTCATNCCNTATTTTTCAGATACAAATTCTAAATATTGATATGCNTCATCNCTAAANCCNTTTAGATTAAGNGCGTAAGTAGGAGTAACTATTTCTGGNTTACCNGAGTTTACTTTCCCTGTTCTAACTACAGTTTCTTTTTTGTCAGAATTNGGATCTGTATATATTGGTTCAGTNANNACATAATAATTNATAATTGTTGTTCCGAAAGTNGCTAAATGTTGCTTTGGTTTTCTTGCAACTTTTGTTTTTTCAACAGCTTTAATTAGATCTTTTTCTGATTCAAACATGAAATAATTTATTTAAAACTTAATTTGTATTATTAACAATTAAATCTTAACATATATANTCTAATTTAATTNATTTAATAATTTTATATTTTGATTTATATATGTTATTCTCATTGAAACAACGGGGTGTGGCGCAGTTGGCTAGCGCACCAGTATGGGGTACTGGGGGTCATCGGTTCGAGTCCGGTCACCCCGATAAGGAGAAATTTTATGAAAAANTTAAAAGAATATTTACCAGATTTAAAAAGCAAAATTANAAGCAANAAAATAAATGATGATCTAGATATATATAGAGATGAATATGGNATTCCNCATATATATGCTAAGAATGAATANGATGCTTTTTTTGGACAAGGTTTTGCCACAGCGCAAGACAGNTTATGGCATATGGANTATGACAGGAAAAGAGCNTANGGGAAATTATCTGAAATAATCGGAANTNNTGGTTTGGATAANGATAAATTTATGGGANCTTTAAACATTTTAGATAATGTNAAGAGTGATTTTAATCTTCTAGATGANAATTCGAAAAATATGTACCAAGCATATTCTGATGGAGTTAATGAGTATTTGAATCAAAATGATGTTTTGCCTATAGAATTTGCATTAATCAATAAAACAATGGGAAAATGGGAGCCTTGGGATTGCTTGGCTGTGTTTAAGGCAAGGCATATAATGATGGGTGTTTTTGAAGGGAAAATTTGGCGAAATTCACTTATTCAAAAATTTGACTTGTCTAAATTAAGGAATTTATTTTCAGGTTATGAGGAAGGTAGCTTGGTAATTGTACCACCTGAAGATTTATACAAAGGTAAAGATGTAAATCCGCAAGAGCATTTTGAAAATGCATTAGATCATATTGATTATATTTCTGAAATCGATATTGGAAGTAATAGTTGGGTTGTNGGAGGCGAACTGTCATCTACTGGGAAACCATTAATGGCGGGCGATCCTCATCGAGGGTTAGATACTCCGTCTGTTTATTATCAAAATCATATTAGATCAGAGAATTTTGATGTCATTGGATTATCTTTTCCAGGTTGNCCNGGATTTCCACATTTTGGTCATAATGAAAAAGTTTCGTGGTGTGTTACTCATGCAGGCTCTGATTACCAGGATTTATTTATAGAAAAAATCAGAATGAATTCAGGATCATTAGAATACTTTAATAATGAAATTTGGGAAAAAGCTGAAAAAAAATCTCACCAAATAGATGTATTAAATGGAGAATCAATAATCGTAAATTCTTATAAAACAGATAATGGGTATATTATTGGATTTAATAATGACAAATCTTANGCTATTTCATTCAGATATTCATCAACTGAAATACCTAACACAGGTTTTGACGTTATCAGAAACATGATTNTATCNAAATCTTCAAAAGAAATAGAAGATTCAATGGACGGNTGGGTAGATCCNTGTAATAATTTTTTGTTTGCTGATACTAATGGTGATTATGGTTATTTAAATCGNGGGAAAGTTCCATTGAGAAATTTATTAAATGCNTGGGTACCTGTACCTGGNTGGGATAAAGATTNTAAATGGGAAGGCTTTGTCCCATTCGATAGACTACCTAGAATATTTAACCCTGAAAATGGNTTNATTGTTACCGCNAATAATAAGATTGCNAATGTAGATTATCCATTNTATTTNTCTTTAGACAGTGCNCCTGAATATAGAGCAAANAGAATAACAGAAAGGCTTAAANATATAATNANAAATTCTAAAGTNACTCCTGAANGTATGATTTCAATACACTCNGAAATAACATCTATACCTGCATCNATAATTGTNAAATCTTTANCAGAATTACAAATTNACAGAAAAAAAACTGAGCTACTAGATGAATTCTTACAATGGGATTGCAAGATGGAAAGATCTTCTGTTTTNCCNACAATTTATTCNGAAATGAGATATTTNCTAAATAAAANAATNATATCAAANCTTTTAGATGAAGAANCAGCAGACAAAATGCTTTCNGCTGGNGGNAGAGGAGCTCCTAGTCATCTAAGNTCTTTGGCATCNAGNATTGTTTCGCATATATCNAAAAANAAATCAGAATATTTACCACTNGAATATTCTGAATGGAATCAACTTTTATATGAATTNTTTATTCAGGCTACTAAAAATTTAACCAATNAATATGGAACAAAGTTTCAAAATTGGGAATGGGGTAAAGTTCATATGACAAANCCAAANCATTTNTTATCTTCTCTTTTNCCNNATNTNGAGAACAAATTAGATCCACCAAGNTTTTCAATTGANGGTGATGGNGATACTCCGCATAATGCGTCNCCATCAAATTTGAATAAATTTGATGTNGTTGCAACTTCAGTGGCTAGATACTTTTTTGATGTTTCAGATTGGGATAATTCTAANTGGATAGTNCCATTAGGATCTTCTGGTCATCCNGGAAGCACAAATTATTCTGACCAAGGATTATTNTGGAAAGATGANAAAGTTATAAGTATGCAATATTCATGGCNTAAAATAAAAGANCAATANGTAAAACAAGAATTTAANAAATCNGATTAATAGTTTGATTTNAAAGCATGACCGTTAAGTGNTTTTGTATGTTTACCATTATNGATTGTTAATTCTCCATTTACTATTACATATTCAATNCCTTCCGCAAATACNTTNGGATTATCTTTAGTGGCTTTTGATTTNATNTTATTNAGATCAAANATTGTTATNTCNGCTTTGANATCTTCTTTTATTAATCCACGGTCTCTGATACCAAGACGTTGTGCNGGAAATGANGTTATTTTACGAATTGCAAATTCTAATGACATATGTNTTTCTTCTCTNACATATTCAGAAATAATTGTTGGAAAACAACCATATGTTCTAGGACTTGGGAAGTCACCTAANAGTACNGCATCACTACCAACCATTGATAANGGATGATTTATAAACTTAGGGATAGTGCTTCCATTTGCNCCNAGTGCTACGTAACAAGTTTGTAAATCTTCTTCTAATAAAATATCACATATNGTATCAAGAGGATGNTGGTTTCNTGATCTTGCAATTTCGGCTACTGATAAGCCTTCATATCTATGATTTTTAGCTAATTTGAAATANGTTAACCATACTTGNTCCCAGCTTANNGCACGAGGAGAAACTTCAGATTTAAGTTTTTTCCTCATTTCATCTGATGCNAATATACTTTTTAGAGTNTTAGTNCCGCCATCTTTTGTCCAATCNGGTAGCATTATAATAAGTCTTGTACTTCCATATATGTANGGATAACTGTCAAAAGTAATATCCATTCCTGACNCTCTTGTATTTTCNACTAAATCAAGNATTTTNCTTGCTCCGCCTTTTGAATATGAGCTTTGATAAAGNTGNGTTATGTGAACAGGAATATTGCTNTTTTCTCCAATCTGNATAGCTTCTCTNAATGGNTCTAGAAATTTGTCACCNAGTTCATATCTGACATGNGTATGGTATATNCCTCCATGTTTGTTAGCTTGNTTTGATAACTCNATTAACTCNGAAGTATTTGCAAAATTTCCTGGAGGATATTCTAGNCCGGTTGATAANCCAAACGCNCCTTCTTCCATAGATTCTCNTAANATAGATTTCATATTATNGATGTCATTTTTNGTTGCNACTTTGTTTTCCCATCCAACTGTGTTAATTCTTAAAACAGAATTACCTACAAGGTATGCNATATTNACTGCTGTTTTTTNATGAAANGCNTTTAAATAAGAATCTACNGATGGCCAAAANACATCTTGGTTTATTGTTCCGTCTANTCCTGAATTTAACTCTATGAATTCATTNAAATCANCTTTTGATTTAAATGGAGCATATGAGTTTCCGTCTACTCCAATTAATTCAGTAGTTACTCCTTGNGAGATTTTAGGTTCNTGTAGTGGTTCNTCTAAAATTCTNAGTCCAGTNTGNGCATGAAAATCAATNAATCCNGGTGTCAAAANAAGTCCATTTGCATCAATNGTTTTNTTTGCNTTTAAAGANNTNTTTTTATATCTGAATATNTTTATNTTATTATCTTTGATCCCAATATCAGATTTATATCCNGGGTTTCCACTTCCATCAACNACTTGAGCNTTTTGTATTANTATATCTAGCATTATTTTCTTTATGTTTATCTTTATGTTTAAATGATTATTATAAGAAGTTATAATAATTATGTATATAATCAAATTGNATTAATGGAAAANACAAGTACACAGGTAAAACAACTATCNAAAAGATTTGATAGTTTAAGGGGGCGTCTTTGAAATCGACAANCTNTCAAAAAANGTTGTNGAATTAACAGANTTAACNCTTCAATCAAATTTTTGGGATGATTCATTTAAAGCTCAAAAAATTTCTAAAGAATTAGCAACATTTGAAAATCAACTCAAAGAAATTAATAATGTTATTAACACAATAGATTCTTTGACTGAAATAATAGAAATTGCAATCAGTGAGAACGATAATTCTTTAGAATCAGAAATTTTAGAATCTTTGCAAGAATTGACTAATTCGATTGATCAATTAGAATTAAAAACTCTTTTTGATGAAGAGTTTGATGCAAGAAATGTTATTGTTTCCATACATGCTGGTGCAGGCGGGGTTGAATCACAGGATTGGGCGGGTATGATTATGCGAATGTATCTNAGATGGGCTGAAAAAAATAATATGACTGCTAAGGTTTTAGAAACATCAAAAGGAGANGAAGCAGGAATAAAAAGTTGNACTATAAACATNGATGGNCATAATGCTTTTGGAATGNTAAGAAGTGAAAAAGGTGTTCATAGATTGGTTAGATTATCTCCNTATGATTCTGATAATGCGAGACATACTTCGTTTGTANTAGTAGAAATTNTACCTGAAATAGAATCAGACATAGAAATTGATATAAAATCNGATGATTTAAATATCGAGTCTTTTAAAGCAGGAGGNGCAGGAGGNCAAAGTGTTCAAAAGAATTCAACNGCTATTCGAATAACNCATATCCCCACAGGNATTAAAGTTTCATGCCAAAATGAACGATCTCAAGTACAAAACAGAGAAATTGCNATGAAGATTTTGAAGTCTAGATTNTTATCTTTGGANATCAAAAAAAGAGATGAAAATGAAAAGAAATTAAAAGGTCCNCATGTGTCAGCGGAGTGGGGTAATCAGATNCGAAGTTATGTGTTACATCCTTATAAAATGGTAAAAGATCATCGTACAAATTTAGAATCACCAGACCCAGATAAAATNTTGGATGGAGATTTAAGTGAATTTATNGANAANTATTTAAGAATGAAAAAAAATTAAAATTTACTTAATAATTGAATAATAAAATNTTATTTTAAAGTAGAATAGTAGGAATAAAAATTATGATCTTAAAAAAATATATGAATATTAAAAAAGCAAAATTATTTTATGTTATGGCTTTCGTGCTGATCATCTTAGGATGTTCAGATGATAATGATGCTCCTTTTTCAACCGATTCATTAACAACCACAAAAACATCTGTAGACAACAATTGTTCAAGTGAACAGTTAGCTGATAACACCCTAAATATACTCTATTCTGACCCTCCNACNTTAGANCCTCANATTGCTCAAGATTCAACNTCAGCTTCAATTATNNTNGANNTATATAGNGGANTGGTAACTCTTGGAACTGATTTNCAAATTGCNCCTGATNTGGCAGAATCTTGGACTATCAGTGATGATGGTATGAAATATACTTTTACANTAAGAGATAATGCAAAATTTCATNATGGNAAAAAAATTACAGCTTCAGACTTNNTNTGGTCNTTTAANAGAGCTGCAAATCCTAGTACNACTTCNACAACAGCTNAAGANTACTTNGGTGACATAATTGGAGTTNCAGATGTTATTGCAGGAAAAACTGACACGATTAGTGGAATNAAAATGATTGATAACNAAACNATNGAAATNAACATTGATGCTCCNAAAGCTTATTTTCTTGCNAAATTAACTTANCCTGTTGCATTTGTTTTAGANAAACAGAATCTNAGTGANCCAAATTGGATAGAAAAACCTAATGGNTCAGGNCCATTCACACTAGATGAATATTTGGTGGGAGANAAATTAGTGCTTAANAGAAATGATAATTGGCATAAAAACNTAGCNAAACTTGATTATGTGTCNATGAATTTAGCNGGAGGATCNGCTATGGCTATGTATGAAAATTGTGAGATTGATATCACAGGAGTTGGTATGTCAGATTTAGAAAGAGTATTAGANCCATCTAATNCTCTTAACAANGATGTNGTTGTAGCGCCATTAGATTTTTCCCAATACTANATNGGATTCAANTTAAATGANCCTCCNTTTGATGACATANATTTNAGACAAGCATTAGCATATTCNATTAATAANGAGTTAATAGCNNCAGAAGTATTGTCAGATTTAGTAAAGCCTGCNTATGGNATTTTACCNCCAGGTTTTCCNGGATATAACGAAAACGTTACTGGATTTAAATTTGATGAAGCNNCTGCAAAAGANGCATTNGCTAANTCNAAATATTCTGACATAACAACTTTACCAAGATTGATATTGTCTGTTCCTGGTACGGGTGGAAGTGCAGGANTAGATATTGAAGTTATATTAGAAATGTGGAAACAAACACTTGGAATTGATGTAGAAATTCAACAATTNGAATGGGCAACATTCTTACAAATGCTTAATAAAAAAGAANTACAATTNTTTTCNGGGTTAGGTTGGGTTGCTGATTATCCTGATCCNGAAAATTTTTTAGATGTTAATTTCCATTCANNNAAATCTACTAACCATAATAATTACTCTAATCCTGAAGTNGATAATCTANTAGAATTAGCTAGAGTAGAAGCAGATGTTTCTATGAGGCTTGATTTGTACAATAAAGCNGAGAAAATTATNGTNAANGAAAGTCCNTGGATACCTTTATGGTTCCCAGGNGATCAGTATGTCTTAATAAATCAAAGNATNAAAAATTATAAACTTACTCCAATGAGTGTCCCNAAATATTCTTTGATAGAAATTGTTGAATAAAATTTATTAAAGTTTAATTATGTCGCAATATATTTTAGCAAGATTGATATGGATTCCATTTTTGCTTATATCTGTTGCTTTTATAACNTTTATTCTTGGAAGATTCGGACCNGGNGATCCNGTNGAAATTATGATGGGAACTAAGTATGACCCTGTAGTTGCTGANCGTATAAGAATTGAAATGGGACTTGATAANCCAATATTAAATCAATTTGGCGCTTANCTAAACGATGTNATTAGNGGTGANTTTGGAGAAAGCTTAAGATACAGAGGAAGATCTGTGTCTGAGTTNATAGCNCCTAAATTANTAGTTTCTGCNAANCTNAGCCTTGTNGCNTTNTTAATTAGTGTNACTATCGGATTGCCGTTAGGATTTATGGTTGCGCANAAACAAGGAACNTGGATAGATCCATTAATAGTTTCAATTTCTTTATTTTTTATGTCGATNCCTATTATGATAACNATTCCTGCATTGTTATGGTTTGGATGTTTGAAAACTGACTTGGTACCATGCTCNGGATGGGGTGGNATTTTTGATAAAAGAATTATTATTCCATCACTTACTATGGGTATACCAGGGATTGCNTTCATGATTCGAATAATGAGAGCATCTACTTTAGANGTGTTAGGCCAAGATTATATAAGAACAGCTAAAGCNAAAGGCTTAAGTTTTTATANTGTTAGNAANAGGCATGTTCTTCGAAATGCAATGATACCTATTGTTACAATTTTGTCGTTTTCACTTGCTGGAATTTTAGGAGGAGCATTTATAACAGAAACAATATTAGGAATTCCAGGNGTTGGAAGNTTTAGTGTNGAGTCAATNTTTAANCGTGATTATCCTGTAATTATGGCNATAACNCTAATTAGTGCNNTAGCATTTATATTTGCTAATTTATTAGCNGATATTTCTTACTCAATAATTGATCCTAGGATTAGATACAAATGAGCCAATCTANCAGTCATTTAAAAAANGCAGTTCAAAGATTAATGAAGAAAAAAATTGCNGTTTTATGCATATTGATACTNATTANAATTTATGTTTCAGGTTTGNTAGCTTCAATAATTGCTCCATANGATTATACAGCTCANGATTATAGTAATATTAAGAAACCGCCTAGTTTTGAACATATTATGGGAACAGACAGAGCTGGAAGAGATGTTTTCNCAAGAGTACTATGGGGAGTTCANAATACAGCCATCATAACATTTGTAGCTCTAATNACNGGAGGTCTTNTTATTGGAGTAGGATTAGGATTACTTGCAGGTTATAAGGGAGGAAAANTNGATTCTTTTATTATGAGAATAGGNGAGATATCATCATCTTTCCCAGANATATTATTAGTAATAATATTAGCTGCAACTTTGAGNCCAAGAATTTTNGATTTTGTTAGNTANATTGAAGATTCNTATGGTTTTTCTGGATTAGTAAAAAGTGGAATAGCTGATTACTTAGTNGTTTCNTTAGCTTTAGTTAGTTTTGGATGGATAGGAACAGCAAGATTAATGNGAGCGCAAGTTTTAAGTATAAAAGAAAATCAATTTGTTGAATCTGCAAGATCAATTGGAGCTAGTACCAACCGAATTTTGTTTGTNCANTTACTNCCTAATTCTATTAGCCCTTTGATTGTATCTGTAACAATGGGTATGGGAGCTTTNGTTGGNACNGAAATTATACTTAGNTGGCTTGGATTAGGGATACAACCACCAAGACCNAGCTTAGGAAGAATGCTTTTAGANGGAGGAAGTATCAGNGTTATAAGAAACGAGCCATGGNTATTAATTGGNCCTGGTNCAATNGTGTTTATGATGGTTTTATGTTGGAATTTATTAGGTGACGCTCTTAACGATGTGTTAAANCCNNGAACTAGGTAATAAATTANAGTTGTTTNCTTTTTTTATATAGCATTCCAATACAGAATAAAGAAAATAACATTAATATTTCATTTGAGTCAGATAATCCACACGAATTAGTTGTNTGGTTCTTTTTTTGATCNNCANNTGCTTTNAAATCTTTGNTTTCAGATTTTTCTTTAGATAATTTTTCAGAATNATCTTTGTTTTCAGANTTTTCNTTAGATAATTTTTCAGAATNATCTTTGACTCCATCTAGTGTGTATAACTGAACAGANCTAGAAGTNGATTTAGGTTTGTTTTGATTNTTTGTTTCTTTAATTGNTGAAGCNCCTATTGATAGTCTCCATTCATTTTCAATNTCTGTTTTACTCATGCCATAATTTTGTTCTATAGCTTTGTTTACAGANATNCCATTTTTGAGNCTTTTNATGAANNGTGTGAATGTCTTTGATCCAAAGTTTTCNACCATATATTCAACAATTTTTTCTGCNTGCCCATANAAAAGTATTACATCTTCAGGCTTACCAGGAGGAGATGTNTATTTTGTTATGGGAAGTAAAGTGTCTGNTNNTAAATTAATATCAAANGAATTTTGATATGAAAACCCTTTAACAGGATTTGCATATTCAGCAATACCCTCATTTAACCAAGANGGTATTACAGAAAAAGGAGATCCNGCAGCTCTTTCTACTAANATATGTGCTATTTCGTGNCTAGCNGTTCCTTTAGATTGCATTCCNTCTAATAACAAAACAACTCCATGTTTGGGATAAGCTTGTCCTTGAGTAACTAAATTTTCAGATTGNGNATTACTNTTTGGAGCNANTGATTTAGACATATATGCATAATCATTAAATAGAACAATGTTNACAGGTTCGTTACTAGCTTCTAANCCNAATANAGGAGAAAGAGATTCAACNGTTTNAAAAGTAGCTTGCAATAAATCTTCGNTTCGNTTTTTCACTACATCTCCAAANATTTCATTNTAGTACATNGTGATTGTTTTCTTTTTTATACTATTCCAAGTTNTATTATTATCAAGATANACNATNGTNTCAGGTTNGGTATTAAATGTTTTTCCAGATTTTGTTTTTATAATATACGAATATTCAATAGGGCTTCCNGGNGGAATGTATCTACTAGAAGTGTTTGTTTCCCATGATAAATATCCTTCNATNTTATTGTTTTCTTGAGAGAATTCTATGGGTTGAATTATATTNGCATTNCTATACCCGGTTTTNAGNACTAAATTGATTCCATANAACTCATCAGGNATNTTTCCNGAAATNTTAAATTTCAAATTNTTGGGGAAATTTATTTCTATTGNNGTATTNATATCTTNTATTTCAGATTCTGCGATTACNTAATTTAAACTTAATAGNGANTANANAAGTACACANAAATANATAGGNATAGTTTTTTTTGTTATCATTTGTTTTTNGTNTCCAATAANCCGTAAATAATTCTCTGCANCATACTTATNAATGATAACANTATAGAAAAATACAATAAGACATATAAAATGAANAAATTTATAGAACCTGCAATTAGCGNTATTGATAAAATAATTATTCTTTCAGTTCTTGTAAATATTCCTANTTCTCCTTTGATTCCATATGACTCATATTTTGCTTTAACATAACTTACTAGCTGATTAATTANAGCANTTAAAANTATAATNANTACAGTACGACTATCNTCTAAGAAGAATATTATTAATCCTAAATATATTACAGATTCTGAAATTCNATCTATGACAGCATCNAAAAAACCNCCNGAAATAGAATCGGATTTAGTGTATCTAGCTAAAGCNCCGTCTATCAGATCAAANAAACTAGAAATAATTATCATTATTCCAGAGAGAAGTAANTTACCTTGAATAATTAANAGCATNGTAAAAATNGCTAATNCTAGNCCTANNATTGTTATGGTATTTGCAGTAATTTTAANTTTAACTAATANAGGTATTATTGATNNATTTAAAATATTATTTAAACTTTGCTTAAGACTTGATCTAAGATTTTGGTATTTATTCAATTTATTATTTTTAATTTCTGTATATGTCAATTATTTTATCAGAAATGGCATCCCATCCATAATTTTTTATGAAATTNTTTCCATTTTNTANCATTTCTTNTTTCATTTTTTTATTATGNTATACNGAATTTATTGCTTNATATATTGATTTGGAACTTTTAGGTTTAATTAANAATCCGTTTTTTTTATGCTTAANCAAATNATTNTACCCATCTATGTTAGAAGCAATTATGACTGTTTCACTTGCCATTGCTTCNAGTAAAATNATTCCNAAACTNTCATTTCCCAANGAAGGAGCACATAAAATGTCTGATTNTNTNAAATNATTTATTTTAGATTTTTCNCTTANAATNCCAGGATTNATGATTTCTATATTATCTGGCTTTAANCCNGTATACTTNTGNCCGATTATAGTTAAACTGACAGGGAANTNAAATTTGTATTTTTGCAGGCAATCAATTAAATATTTNAACCCTTTTCTTTTGTCGTTTCTTCCAATGAATATTAACTTTAAATTATTTGAAATCTCATTAATTTTTTGATTAGATTGTTTGTAGTATTTAATTTCTATGCCATTTGGTATTATCTGATATTTATTTGGGAAATATTGNTTTATGTAATTTTCAGCTGATTTAGAGACAACGATGTTTGTATCTATTTTTTTGTATAAATATTTAAATATTTTTGAAAGTCCGAATTTATACAATTTTGTACCTTCATTTGAGTGAAAAGTAGATATTGTTTTCCCTTTAAAATGATTAATAAAAAGCATTGGAAGAGTACCTGCAAAAGGTTCGTGAACATGAACTATATCAGGATTATGAAATTTTAAAAATTTTTTGATTTTATTCCCAAGTAATAGTGATAGAACAATATTAGCTTCTGAACCCCCGCTTTTTAAATTGTACGGTTTCCCTATTTGGTAAACATTCTTTTTTTTTGTATAAAGATTTTTAGATTCAGGAATTACTATAATATGATCTATTTTTTTAGCTTCAAATTGATTTGATAGATTTTCTACGTGGTTCCAAACACCACCAGGAGATGATGTTCCATAAGGACATACTATGCAAACTTTCATAAAAGAAATTTTTTATTCTAATGATGATTCTATGAATTTATCAAGAAGTTCTCTTGCTTCATTATCAGTATGTTGGGACGGAGGTGATTTGAAATAATAGCTTGAAGGAGCTTCTATAGCTCCGGCCATTCCTTTATCCATAGCTATTTTTGCACATCGGACTGCATCAATTACTACTCCTGCAGAATTAGGGCTATCCCAAACTTCCAATTTCAATTCAATATTTAAAGGAACGTCTCCAAAGCTATTTCCTTCTAGCCTTATGTATGCCCATTTTCTGTCAGAAAGCCAAGGGACATGATCACTTGGGCCAATATGAATGTTTTTACTGTTCATTTCATAATCTATTTGAGAAGTGACTGATTGTGTTTTTGATATTTTTTTCGAGGTTAGCCTATTTCTTTCTAACATATTTAAGAAATCTGTATTTCCTCCAAAATTCAGTTGATATGTGTTTTCTAATTCCACTCCTCTGTCCATAAATAACCTGCTTAGCACTCTATGAACAATAGTTGCACCAACTTGCGATTTGATATCATCTCCGATTATTGGTACCCCTGCATCTTCAAATCTTTTTTGCCAATATCCATTCGGGCTTGAAGCAATGAATACAGGTATGCAATTTATAAATCCACATTCTGCTTTAAGTACTTGTTCGACGTACCATTTTGTTGCTTCTTCTGATCCAACTGGTAGATAACTTACAACAACATCTGTTTTAGTTTCTTTTAATATAGATACTATATCCGAGGTCGAAGATGGATCTTTTTCAATTATTTCTCCAAGATATTGGCCTATGCCATCATGAGTCATCCCTCTATGAACAGGGACATTTAGTTTTGGAACATCTTGGAATTTTATTGTATTATTAGGTTCAGAAAAAATTGCTTCTGAAAGATCTTTTCCAACTTTATTTTTATCTACGTCAAATGCAGCTGAGAATTCAATGTCTCCTATATGATATTTACCCAATAGTGGGTGCATTATTCCTGGAATAGTGTCTTTAGGATCAGCATTTTGATACTTAATTACTCCTTGTACTAACGATGATGCGCAATTTCCAACACCGATTATTGCTACTCTTACTTTACTCAAGATTAAACCTTTTGAAGATATATTAAACAAGACAAAAATTGTATCACTTCAGTGAAATGATTTC
The DNA here is from genome assembly GCA_002711005.1 of Chloroflexota bacterium. GTDB lineage: Bacteria > Chloroflexota > Dehalococcoidia > Lucifugimonadales. The sequence continues at coordinate 15,848 of PAHZ01000008.1, read as the reverse complement.
AATCATATTCGAAATTCAATTTAAATTATGCTTTCACTGTCAATCAATTTTGCAAATATTAATTTATCTGCAATTAACTTTGAAAGATATTTTTCATCTCCTACAACAATAGTTGAAAAATCGTTTAAATTAGAAAAATTCTTATGTATATATGAGTAAATTTCATCTTTGGTTATATTACTAATCAAGTCGAAAAATAAATCATGATAATTCAAATTCAAATTTTCAAATATTATTTTGTTTACTAAACTAATAGATGACATGTGAGTTTCGAAATTTTTTAAGTAGCCTAATTTAATAGAAAATATTGCATTTTGCAATTCTTCTTTTGATAATTCATTTTTGTTGAACAAACTATCAATTTCATAATTTATTTCCTCAATAGAATCTGAGGTGTTTTTAGAATTTACTGATCCTCCTGCTATAATCGTTGGTTCTTTATTATTTGACCAACTTAATGAAGAACCGAAACCGTAAGAGTAGCCATTTTTTTCTCTTAAATTCACATTTAATCTTGACATAAATGACCCTCCAAAAATTTCATTGAATATTTCAAGAGACACTCTTTCTTTCATATTTGGAATGGTAAGTCGTTTACCAAAAAGTATTACGCTTTGAGGGCTTTGTATATTAGTGGAAATTAATAAATTTTTACTATTTTGTTTATCTTGTTTTATTTTTAATTCTTTAGNATTTGATTCGATTTTAATATTGCTTAATTTATGTATTAATTTTTGATTTTGATTTTTACATATTAAAGTAACTTTAGATTGTTCAGTAATGCGTAACAATCTGGTAGATATATTTATTATNGTACTGTGTTCTATTTCATTTATATCTGACAATTTGCCAATTGATGGATATGATTTTGTTGAAGTATCTTTATACAAGTTTTTTAATAATCCTGACCTTGCTAAAAACATAGGATTTCCTTGGTTTTGTAAAATTTCTCCAATTCTTAATTTTTTTATTCTATTAAATTCTTGTGAATTTATATTGATGCTTTCTAAGGCGCCTAATAAAATATCTAAAGATTTTTCCCAATTATTAAAAGATGCTTGAAACCCAATTATAATTTTTTCGGTATCAGATGAATAAATTGGATCTGCTCCACTGTTTTCTAATTGGTGTTGTAAAGAAGTGTTTGATTTGTAAATATTTTGTTCAAAAAATAATTTCAAACTTAAATTTACTGAGCCACTAGGGATAGATTGAATTGTTTCATTGGCAATAGGCAAAACAAATACTAGAGTTAACAACTCTGAATTTGGTTTTGTAACTTGATATAAATTAATTTTATTATCTAGAATTATATGATCAATTGTAGGTTTACTAAAATCAAAATTATCAGTACTTGGATTTGGCAGTTTGTTCATTTTTTTATTTTATAATATAAATTGATATTTGGAGAGGTTACTAATGAGTTCGCACATTTGGAAATCGAGTTTCTATCAACTTCTTTATATGAATTCATAAAAGACATAAATTTTTCCGGGTTTTTTTTATGAGTNTTAAAGTAATTCAGAATATCTGCAATTCCTCCAAANCCACCTGATTTTTCTATTTGTCTGTTAATACTTAGTTCGTATTTATTTTTAGCTATTATAAGTTCTTCATTTTCTATTCCAAATTCACTTATATTANGAATTTCATTAATNATTTTTTTATAAACTTTATCAAAGTTNTTTTCGTCCGTTAGAGTTGCNGATATTTCAAATTCTCCTGCTAATTCTTGTGAATAGTGACCNACATATACNTCTTGAGCAAGNTGNGTNTCAGTCACTAAAGATTTTTCTANCCTNCTTCCTANCCCNTCTCCAAGNANTAGNGAAAGCATACTCATTGCAGATTCAGTTTCACTAAAATTTTCTGATTTTGTTGGCCATCTNATTATAACTTTTGGCATGGTTGCAGGACTTTNCCCNACAATTTCATGATTTTGAGTTTTTTTCAATGAACTATATTGTTGTGATTTGAATTNAGGTTTTTNNGGNGAATAAATATCNCCAAAATATTTTNTTATCNATTTTGTTGCTTTATCCACATTAAAATTTCCNGAAAGACAAANACTTGCATTAGCAGGAATATAATATTTTTTATGAAAATCTATTGTTTCACTCANTTTNGCATTNTTTATATCTTTTTCTATACCTATGGTTTGCCAATTATAAGGATGNGGATTTGGAAATACTAAACTTTGCATAAATTCTTCNCTGTCTCCATANGGAGANTTTTCATAACTTTGTTTTCGTTCNTGTATAACAATNTTNTTCTCTTTTTCTAATTTTTCTTCGTTTAANGCTTCNGTTAAATNNCCCATTCTNTCTGATTCCATNAATAAAACTCTTTCTAAGTAATTTGGGCTTATATTTTGCCANTAATTTGTGCGATCAGTNTTTGTTGAACCATTNATTCCNCCTGGTTTTATACTTATAGGNTCAATTATAGAAAACCAATTTGANTCACAGTTTTTTGATCCNTCGAACATNAGATGTTCAAATAAATGAGCAAATCCTGTTTTNCCNTTTTTTTCATTTTTAGACCCAACATGGTACCAAACATTTACTGCAACGTATCCNTTAGTTANNGTCAGGATTCANNATNAAATCCATTCCATTCNGAAGAGTATTTTTTATTATAGAATTATTGCTTTTTGTCATTATAATGNGCTTTAAAATCTGATTTTATAGCAATAAAGTTTTGATTCCAAGGTATAAGAAGTGATAAAATTTAANTATACAAATTAAATGAAAAAATTTTGAAGAGGTAAAAATGAAAAAAAAGAAATCCAATTTACAAAAAAATGGATTTGTTTATTTGATAATTGCATCNACATTGTTTGCTTTGATANTATCATCAATGTCTAATCCNTTTGGTGCANCTACAGATATTTCTGTAAGCGATGCGTTGGANCTGATAAGTGANGGAAGCGTNAAAGAAGTNATTGTGGAAGGNGAAAANTTACTNATTACTTCTAATGANGGGAAAAAATTCACTTCCTCNAAAGAAGTTGGAGTGAGTTTGATTGAATTAATGAAAGATTCNGGNATTGANCCTATNAAAAGTGATGTNGATATAATCGTAAAAGGTAGAAGTGGTTGGAATACNGCATTNAATGTGCTTTTTAGCTTTTTGCCNATCATATTTTTTGGAGGTTTAATATTATTTATGATGAGNCANGCTCAAGGCGGNGCAAATCAAACATTTGGTTTTGGAAAAAGTAAAGCTAGAAAATTTACNGAGAATANAACAGGNGTTACATTTAAAGANGTAGCAGGTGTNGAAGANGCCAAATTAGANTTAACTGANATAGTAGAATTTTTAAAAGAGCCTGGNAAATTTAAAAAATTAGGCGCTAAAGTTCCTAAAGGAGTNTTNTTAGTTGGNCCTCCTGGAACNGGNAAAACATTATTAGCAAAAGCTGTTGCAGGTGAAGCTAATGTTCCATTTTTTTCTATNAGTGGNAGTGAATTTGTAGAAATGTTNGTAGGAGTTGGNGCATCTAGAGTAAGAGATCTTTTTTCACAAGCNAAAACNAATTCTCCNTGTATTATTTTTATAGANGAAATTGANGCTGTAGGAAGACATAGAGGATCNGGNNTAGGTGGNGGNCATGATGAAAGAGAACAAACTTTAAATCAAATTTTGGTTGAGATGGATGGNTTTGAGTCTAAAGGTTTNAANATTATTATTATTGCNGCAACTAATAGNCCAGACATATTAGANCCTGCTTTNNTGAGACCTGGAAGATTTGACAGAAGAGTTGTNCTTGATGTNCCTGATATGAAAAGTAGAACAGAAATTTTAAAAGTTCACTCNCAAGGTAAACCAATGGAAGAAGGAGTAGATTTGTCCAAATTATCTGAACAAACTCCTGGATTTAGTGGTGCTGATTTAGCAAATTTGATGAATGAGTCTGCCATACTTGCTGCAAGAAGGGAAAAAGACAAAATTGAACACGAAGATATTGCTGAATCTATTGATAGAGTTATAGCCGGGCCAGCAAAAAAAAGCAAAGTATTAAGTGAGCATACAATAAAAGTTACTGCATGTCATGAAGTTGGCCATGCGCTGTGTGGTCATCTTATTCCAGAAGCAGATTCTCCAGTTAAAGTTTCTATTATTCCTAGAGGGCATATGGGTGGATATACAAAATTTCTACCCGATGACGAAACAGCTTTGCATACTAAAAAACAATTAGAAGCAAGAATTGTTGTAGCTTTAGGAGGAAGAGCAGCAGAAGAGGTTGTACTAGGTGAAATAACAACTGGGGCAAGTAATGATATGGAACAAGCTACTCATATTGCTAGAACTATGATTATGAAATATGGGATGAGTGATAATTTGGGGCCAAGAACACTGGGGAAAAGAGAAGAGACAGTATTTCTAGGCAGAGAGGTGTCTGAGCAAAAAGATTACAGCGAAAGTGTTGCAAATCAAATTGATGAAGAAGTAAAAGATGTTATTACAAAAGCATATGAAAAATCTAAACTTTTAATTAAAGATAATATGAAAACTTTAAATACTGTTGTTGAATATTTAATAGATAACGAAACTATTGAAGGCGACAAACTGACTAATTTATTATCTACACAATCTTGATGGGTTCATATTGAAAACAGAACAAAAAAACGATCGTTGGGTTTGGGTTGATTTAGAGATGACAGGATTGGATTCTTCTAAATGTGTAATAGTTGAAATTGCATCAGTTGTAACTGATACTGATCTAAATATAATTTCTCTAGGTCCTGATATTGTTATAGGTAGGACTGATCAAGAAATGGAAACATTAGAGGATTGGCCGAGAAAAATGCATAAAAAGTCCGGATTAATTGAAGATATTCAAAACTCTAAAACTTCATTAATTGATGCTGAGAAACAAACTTTGGAATTCATTTCAAAGTTTGTCGTAAACAATTCATCTCCTTTATGTGGTAACAGCGTATATCAGGATAGAATTTTTTTAAAAAAAGAAATGCCAGAATTAGAAAAATATTTACATTACCGAAATTTAGATGTTAGTTCGTTTAAAGAATCTTATATTGCATGGGGTGGTGATAAAAGTAAATTACCTAAGAAAGAATCAACCCATCGAGCAATGTCAGATATCATTGAAAGTATTAATGAATTGAAATGGTACAAAGAAAATTTTATTTCTTTAATTTGAATACTGGTATTTCGAACATCTTATGTAAGTTGGGTTTCCTTATTTTGGTATACTTTTCTAGTAGTTCTAATTCACTTTTAGTGTAAGTATTAGTAGAGTTATTTAATTCATCTAATTTCATGGCATTTTCTAATTGTTGGTAGTTTAATCCTCTTAATTGATCTTCATCTGTTCTGCCATCATCCCAAAGCCCATCAGTGGGTGGGGCTTCTATGATTTTTTGATTGATATTTAATTCTTTTGCCATTTCCCATACATCAGATTTCATACAATCACCGATAGGAGATATATCAACGCCACCATCACCGTATTTAGTGAAAAATCCAATTCCAAAATCTTCAATTTTATTTCCTGTACCTACTACAAGGCCATTATTACTACCNGCAATTTGATATAAACCTAACATTCTTAATCTTGATCTTGTATTGGCTAATGCATGAAGACTGGAATAATTTATATTTTCAAACTTTAATTCTATTTCTGAAAATATATTTGTCATATCAATTATTTCATGCTTTACATTATTATATTTTTTAGTCAGCCATAAGCCATGATTTATACTTAAATTGTTTTGAGATTCAATTTGCTTTATTGGCATAGATACCACTACAGTATTTAAGGTTGTTTTGGCACAAAGAGTTGACACTACTGCAGAGTCAATACCGCCAGATATTCCAACAACCAAAGTAGACATATCATTTTTCTCAGCATAACTTTTGATCCAATCAGTGATATCTGAATTTAATTTTTTATAATTCATAACTTGTTAACAAAATCTTCTATTCTATTTAATGCTTCAGAAATATTTTCTTTTGAATTAGCAAATGAAATTCTTATATATCCTTTNCCTTCTTCTCCAAATGATTCTCCTGACAAAGTAGCCACACCATTTTCTTCTAGTAATCTATTTGCAAATGATTCGCTTGATAGCCCTGTTTTAGTAATATTTGGAAAAACATAGAAAGCTCCTGATGGCTTAGGACAGCTAATATTTTTAATATTATTTAATCCATCTACTATTAAATCTCTTCTCGATTTAAATTCATTTACCATTTTAGTTACACTTTTTTGGCTGCCTTTTAATGCTTCAATGGCAGCAATTTGTGTAAAACTTGCAGTGCAAGAATTACTATTTGTTACTAATTTTGTTATTGGGTCAACTAATTCTTTTGGAAATATGCCATATCCTATTCTCCATCCTGTCATGGAATAAGANTTNGAAAATCCATCTANTATAATAGTTTTTGAANTTAAATTTTTGTGATTNGAGATACTAGAATGAGATCCTTCATATAAAAATTGTGAGTAAATTTCATCGGANAGTATTGTGATATTTTTATTTTCTAAAATATTAGCNAGTTTAGACATGNTTTTAGCATCTATTGCGCTACCACAAGGATTGTTTGGAGAATTAAGTATTATTAGNTTTGTATTTTCGTTGATTAATGATTCNACTTTGNCAATGTCAAAATTATANCCAAGTTTTTCTTCTANTTTTAATGGNACAGCNTTGCCTCCTACAAAATTAATCATNGATTCATATATAGGGAATCCTGGNTTTGGNTANANTACTTCATCTCCAGGATTGATAAGAGCTAACATAGTGTAAAACATAATAGGCTTCCCNCCNGATGTTATAACTACTTGATCTTTATCAAATTCATAAGACCNAATATTTTTAGAATATATCTTTATTTGTTCTTTTAATTCGTCATATCCTGCTGAAGGGTTATAACCTGTATATCCATCGTCTANTGCTTTTTTCCCTGCTTCAGTNATATTAGANGGGGTATTAAAATCAGGTTCTCCTATTTGTAANTGNATTATATTTTTACCCTCTGCTTCAAGNTTTTTTGCTTTNGCTAGTACCTCAAATGCNGTTTCAGTACCTAGCCTATTCATTCGATTAGCTAAATTTATCATTTTTATATCTCGATTGATTTTATAAATACTTATAAATTATAGCATCTAGCGATACAATATATTAAGAATTAATAAAGGATNAAATATGCATTTATATCTTGCAGTACCAAGNGGNTTTTGTGCCGGAGTAGTTAGAGCNATAGATATTGTTAATAAATCACTTGAATTATTTGGNANNCCTATATATGTNAAACANCAAATTGTTCACAATAAATATGTTGTNGCAGATTTAGAAAAAAAAGGAGCTATNACAGTTGAAAACATAGATGATGTNCCNGCAAATTCCACTGTGATTTTTTCAGCTCATGGCTCTCCTCCNAAAGANTATGAATTNGCTAAATCNAAAAAAATTAAAATTATTGATGCAACTTGCCCATTAGTTACNAAAGTNCANAACGAAGCTATTAANTATAGTAAAGAAGGAAGGAAAATNATACTAATTGGACATAGAGGTCATCAGGAAGTAGTAGGNACAATGGGACANNCNGATATGNTNCTTATTGATGATAGAGAAAAAAATAANATNCCTGAATTAGATAATANNGAACCNGTTGCAGTTTTATCACAAACTACTTTATCAATAGATGATACAAAANAAATTTCAAAAACATTAAAACAAAAATACAAAAATTCTATAATAAGAAATGATATTTGCTATGCNGTNACAAATAGNCAGAATGCNGTNAAAAAANTAGCNACTTTGGTAGATATAATAATTGTNGTTGGATCANATACTAGTTCTAATTGTGTTCGTTTAAAAGAAATGTCTGAGAGTTGTGGTACNAAATCCATANTAGTGAATTCTGTNANTGAAATTAAAAAAATGAANTTAACTAAATATTCTAAAATTGGNATTACNTCTGGNGCTTCAACACCNGAAGTTTTAATTGATGAATTTATNAATTATTTGAAACCTTCCAAAATNNATACAGTNGGAGATNATGAAAAAGATATCAATTTTGTTTTGCCAAATGAGGTTTCTAATGANAATTAATCTACTTAGTTTATCTGATGGNGCAAAAACAGCNNGAGGNATAGTTGTAATTATTGATGTATTCAGAGCTTACACAACTCAATCATTNGCTTTTGAAAAAGGAGTCCGATCNATTATTAATGTTGCNGATATAAATCAAGCTATTGAATATAAAAANAANAAATTGGGTGATATGTGTATGGGAGAAATAGATGGCAAGAGACCATCAGGTTTTGATTTTGGNAATTCTCCATATGATTTNGCTAAANCTGATATAANTAACAAAACTTTAATACACTGCACTATGAATGGNACNACAGGAGCNGAATTAGCTCAAAATGCTAGTATNATNCTTGGNGGCGCNTTAATNAATGCACAAGCAACNGCTGATTACATAAAAAAANTATCTCCNCAAGAAGTATCATTAGTATCAATGGGTTCAAGAAGTACTGANAATATTGAANGAAGAACAGAAGAAGATGAATTGTGTGCTATATATTTAAANAGTATTTTAGATGATTCCCCANTAGACNCAAANAGTATTGTTGATATTATTAATTCNTGCAAAGAGTCAAAAAAATTNGGTGATCCNTTGCAACCNCANTATCCAAAGTTCGANAAGCAACAAGCATTTAGAATTAATNANTTTAATCATCCGATNNTTATAAGTAAAGAAAATGATATTTTNTTTTCTAAAATAGTCTAGAAAATTTTCTTTTTTAAATTAGGAATTAATTCTTTTATTTCTGATGACNTNGATTTGGTAAATATATTGATAATGNTTTCGTTATTTATNAAATTTAAAAATGATTTGAAATGATTATCAAAAGAAGATGATTTAGAGATTANTATATTTGAAATTATGCTATTTGAAAAAGTAAACTTGGTTAAATGATTNAATTTTTTGTCTTCAAANCCAAATAGTATGTCTCTTAATTTATTNCCTTTTAATATTTCTNCTCCNATCAAGTTTTTCCAATTNTTTTGATATNCAGAAAATGATTTNTCTGANAAATCATTTTCTNTAATTGCNTTTTCTATAGTTTCGGCTGCTAANTCAGCTGAAATTTGNGAATAGTATATGCCTCCNCCNGTTACNGGNTTTACCAATCCNGCTGCATCTCCTATTACTAATNTTCTTTCTGCGTATGTTTTTTCTAATGGTTGTATTGGAATTCCCCAAGTTTTTATGTTTTTTTCAATAATATTTTTTAATCTAAATTCATTTTTTAATTCAGATATAAATTTAATTAGTATTTTTCTACTTTTGTCTTTAGTTAGTACTCCTATCAATATTTCATTTTTTTTGGTTGGGACTATCCACCCAAATCCTTGGAATCCAAACTTTGAACCTAGAAAGACTTTTGTGTTTTCAATTTGAGGAGTAGTGTCATATGACATTGTTAACTGCGAACCATTTAGGATGTTTTCATTTTTTATTGAATTTATATTCAATTTATTTATTAGTTTGTTTTCCAATCCCGATGCTAATATGATAGATTTAGTTAATATCTCTTTTTCTATCCCTTTAGATTTAAAGGTGATTTTAGCATCATTTTTTGAGAAACTAATATCAGTCACTCTAGATTTGTATAGTATTTCAGTATTATTATCTTTTGCTTTTTGAATTATATTTTGAACATACTTTATTCTGTCAATAATATATGCTTTTGGTTCTTTGGATTCTAAGTGAAAAGTTTTTTTTTCGGGATTTGTTATTTCAGCAGAATTACCTTCACTAAAGATTAAATTTTTATCTATTCCGTATTTTTCTACACATTCTGTCCCAATTATTCCTGTGCAAAGTTTATCTCCGAGTGATTCTCTATAATCTATTAAAGCGATATTTTTTGTTTTTTTTGATAATTCATAGGCCGCTCTTGCTCCAGCTGGCCCACCTCCTATGATTATGCAATTGTATAATTTTTTGCTCATCATTATATGTTAAATGTTTATAAAATTGTTTAACAATAATATTCTGTTAATAATTTGATATAAATATGTATTGTTTATTATCTTAATTAAAATAAGATTGGTTTAGTTTTATTACAAATATAAAAAATTCATGAATATACTCAAATCGATATCTAATTTAACAATGTTTGATTCTCTTCAATACAGAGATTTTCGAATGACCTGGATTTCTAATATGTTATCAGGATGCAGTTATTGGACTTTCTCTGTTGGGTTATCTTGGTTAGTGCTTCAGGAAACCGGTAATTCTGCAAATGTTGGAATTGTAATTTTTGCAAGTATGTTGCCATTTTTGCTTGTTTCTCCTTTTGCAGGATATATTTCAGATAAATACGATAGAAAATCATTAGCCTTACTAATGTATATTTTTAACACGATATTTTGCTTAATTTTATTTGTTTCCTCAATATTGAATTTTTATCCAATATTATTTATAGCATCAATCTCGTTTATATTGGGTGTTATCAGAACATTTCAGGAACCAACTGTATCGTCATTAATTCCTAACCAAGTCCCTAAATCTAATCTTTTAAATGCTATTACTCTTAATGCAGCATCAAGACATGGAAGTAGATTTTTTGGACTACTAGTTGTTTCACCAGTTATCGGTATGGATATACTGGATGGCGGTCAATTTTTATTGTTATTTAGTTTTTGCTTTCAATTGAGTAGTACTTATTTTATTTATAGAATTCAAACTGTCTCTTCAGGTGAGTCATCAACAGATTCTGATATTTTAAGTAGTATTTTTAAAGGAATTAAGTATATTTATACTAACAGCCTAGTATTCATTATTATTCTGACTGTAGCTGTTCATTGCGCATTGGTAATGTCATATGAATCTATTCTGCCCATCTTTTCTCAAGAAGCATTAAGCGATTCATCTGGAGAATTCTTAGGGTATTTAATTATGTTCTTTGGTGCTGGTTCATTAGTAGGGAATTTAATGTTATCATCTGCTAAAACAACACAGCGTAAATCGTTTTTATTCTTACTTTCATCAATAGGTAGTGGAGTTTTCCCGATACTTTTAGGATTCGTAGTTTTTATTCCTAGTATTTATAGCTTTTATTTGAGTATGATAGGAATCTTTTTTATTGGGGCATCACAAGCATCGTTTATGTCTGTAACTACAACAATGGTTCAAAAAATTGTTCCTGATGGCATAAGAGGTAGGATTATGAGTTTATATTTACTTCATGCTGGCGGAATAATGGCTTTTGGAAANCTTATTNTAGGAAGCTTAGCNGATTATATAGATTACAGCATGTTATTTATATTTACAGGTATAGCATTTTTGGTTTATTTTTTGTTTATGTTTATTACGCAGAAAAAATTTAGAACTGATATTATATCTATAATTTAGATCTCAAATATAAACAAATATATGTTTAGTACTGTAATAATACCCTGTGCTGGGAAAGGAACAAGGTTATACCCTCTTACAAAACATACAAGCAAACCAATGCTAGAATTGGGTAGTTATAAATTAATTGATTATTCAATTTCTGAATGTTTATTATCTCAATTTAACACGATAATAATTATTTCATCCCCTGATGATACGGATTTAAAAGACCATATTGATAATGTTTATTCTAACAATAATTTACCTTATATTTCAGATATTCATAAATTTAATGCTAAATTTATTATTGTGGATCAATTAATTCCAAAAGGTTTAGGGGACGCAATAAATTTAGCCACTAATTATGTAAAAGAAAATTATTTTGGTATTGTGCTACCTGATGATTTATTGATATCTAAAATACCAATACTTAAAATTATGAAAAATATTTCAGTAGAAACAAAAGCTAATATTTTATTAGGTAATTTGATTGAAAATAAAAGGAGAAGTGATTTTGGAATAATAGAAACTTCTGATAGTAGTAATAATATTTACAAAAAAGTTGATTCTTTAATTGAAAAACCTAAAGTAGATCAAACAGATTCAAATATTTCTGTGTTAGGCAGATATTTTTTAAGTAAGAAAATTTTTAAGTATTTGAATAATGCAAAACCTGGTCATGCAGGAGAGATTCAATTAACAGATGCTATGATCACATTACTTAATGAAGAAGACTTTTATGTTATAAATAATAATGATTTACATTATGATGTAGGAAGTATTACAGGTTTTGAATCAGCAAGTAAATATATATCGAACGAAATATAATTACTTGCTGTCTTTTATTGACTCTTCTAATAATTCAGCTATATCTTTTACTTCTTTATTTGTTTCTGATTTTGCAGATAAACCTTCTTCAAACATTTGAAGGCAAAATGGACAAGCGACTGCTAGTGTGTCAGATTCAGTATCAAGGAATTCATCTGTACGTAAGTGACTAACTCTTTTTTCATTACTTTCTTCTATCCACATATGTCCTCCACCAGCTCCACAGCATAATGCTTTATCTTTATTTCTGCACATTTCCATTCTTTTCATACCAGGAATAGAGTCAACAATATCTCTAGGTTGATTATAAATATTATTGTGCCTTCCCAAAAAACATGGATCGTGATAAGAAACTGATTTAGGATTTTCGTTTATAGGTATTATAGATTTTTCTTCAATCAGAATATTTATTAGCTCGGTATAACTTATAACTTCAGCATTGAATCCTAATGCTGGATATTCGTTTTTTATCGTGTTTAGACAATGAGGACAATGAGTAATTATTTTTTTGATATCGTATTTAATGAAATTTTGAATATTTTGATTAGCTAAAATTTGAAATAAATATTCGTTACCAATTCTTTTTGCAGGATCTCCAGTACATGTTTCTTCATTGCTAAGTATTGCATAATCTAATTTTGCAGAGTTCAGAATATTAATTATAGATTTACTTACGCTTTGATTTCTTTCAACCAATGCTCCAGTACAACCTATCCATAATAGATATTCAGCGTTAGGATTTTCTGTAATTGTTTTCACATCTAAATTTTGATGCCAATCAGATCTTGTAAANGTTGTTCCTCTCCAGGGATGTCCNCTTTGCTCAAGACTTAAGAGTGTAGATTCTGCGGTTTCAGGCATATCTGATTTTTCCATTACCANATGTCTTCTCATATCTATAATTGGACTTATATGNTCTATTCCCACTGGGCATTCATTNACACATGCTCCACAATTTAAACAATCCCAAATTTCAGTTTTACTCACATTATTTTCTATGACTTCAANATTTGACGATGCACTTTTCATTAAATTATTTATTAAATACATAGGTGATAATGACTTTCCTGTTATATCAGTAGGGCAGACTTCCGAGCATCTTCCACAAACAGCACATGCAAAAAAATCCATGATCTGTTTTGGTTTAAATGTTTTTAAATTGTTCGCTCCAAAACTTTCCATCTCTTCGAGATTTGTAGGTGTGTCAATCACTCCTGTACCCTGAGTACTACCAAAGAAAAAAGACATAGGGCTTACAAGTAAATGTAAGTGCTTTGAAACAGGGATATAAACTGCAAANGATAATATNATTATCAAATGAATCCACCAGAACATGTCATGCATTAATACATANGTGTTATTGCTATANTCCAAATTTAAGAATAATTTACTTAAGTTTGTNGAAACAAGATGAAATTTGATATCTTTTTCAGACATTATAATTTGATTCATCGTTTCAGATAGCAAATGAGTTGCCATTAATAATGCTATAAGTACAATAATGATTATCGATTCAGGTTTTTTTGTCAGTGAAAATTTTAATCTGTTAGGAGTTAAAATCCACCTTCTTATTAGAGCAGANACTAAAGCTACAAATACTAATAAAGCTAATATTTCTAAATAGTTTAGATAAATATTTTTTATAAAAGTACCAAGTATTATTTCTGAAAAATTATTATTTACTGAATCACCAAAAATAAATAAGACGTAAGATAANCTNTAAGATAAAAATGAGACAAAAATAATAACATGACCTATTCCTGATNTGTCGCTTTTTATACTTGTTCTTTTTAATACNTTTTTTTGTCCTATTCCATTAATAACAACATTTTTTATTCTTTGAGTTAAATCTGAGTATTCGAGCTTGAAGTCAGAATTNANAATATGTCTTATTACTCTATTGTAAAATAAAAATATTGATATGAAAAACATTACTGAAGTAAGGCCATANACGCCTATCCAAGTAGGGAATAAGTTGAAAAATGTTTGAGGAATTGCCATTTTTAAAAATTATTTTGTTTTTAATATCAATTATACCAATTTAGACGAAATGNAGTANTGAAGTGTTGCAATTAATATGTTCACACGATACCATACTATTTCTTTTNAATTAAAGTAATATAGTTATATTTTATGGTAGAAAATCAATTTGAAGCTAGAAGGGCTATTTTGGTTGGAGATGTAGGCGATATTAGACATCAAAGAAATGCTGCAGTTCTCAGAAATAATTCACTTAATCCAAATGTTGCAATAGAATTTTATTCATCTCAAAATGGAATTGTTGCAGGACTTAATGAAATTAAATCTTTATTAGATAAAGTACTTCCTGATACGGGTTGTGAAATATGGGCATTGGACGAAGGTGAAGATATAAAAAAAAATGATGTTGTTTTGAGAATAATTGGACCATATGGCGGATTCGGATTATACGAACCTTCAATTAATGGAATACTTTCTTCTTGCTCAGGTTGGGCTACTGCAACTAAAGAATGTGTTAAAAATTCAGGTGAAATACCAATTCTCGCTCGAGTATCTAAGTATGTACACCCCAATGTATCTGAATTAGCTGATTATTCAGCAGTAATTGGAGGTGCCACCCAATGTAGCACTAATCTAGGAGCAAGAATTAGCAATACAACTACATTTGATACAATGTCGGATTCTCTTTCTATGCTTTTTGGTGATGCTGTCATTGCTGCAAAAGCATATGATTCAACACTCCAGCCTGATATCCAAAGAATTTTTTCTGTAGGAGCTATTGAATCTGTTAATCAAGAAGCGTTGAAAATTACTGATACCCTTAAAGAAAAAACAAGAGGAGTTGAATTAGTTATTGATAAATATAATCCTGGCGATGTTAATATTATAAATGAGCTGAAAGTTAGATTAGATAATGCAGGTTATAATTATGTAGAGATTTATCTTTCTGGAAATGCTATCAACCCTGATTCTATAGCCGATTTAAGTGAAAATTCAGTCCCTGTGCAAGGTATTATTGTTGAAAAATACATAGGAACTGCTTCCCCTTTGTCTTTCAGTTCTGAGATTAAACAAATTGATGGCTCTGCTGTTGCACGTAATGGGAAGATACCAGGATTAACTAACAATACTAAATTAAATAAATTAGCTTAACTTACATCTGTGTTTTTATTTCTAAAATTAGCCATATTGTATTCTTTTGCAAATTTTATATTGTTTGGTAGATCGTAGTATTTGTTACCTTCTGAGCATAATAATTCATCTATTTTATATATATGCTCATTGTTAATTTGGATATGGTTTGAATTTTTTTCTATTATTATTTTTATTATTTCTTTTCTTATTGACTCAGGTAAAACTTTAAAAATAATCACGTCTTTTATTTTATAGTTATTATTATGTTCTGATACTAAATTACTATAAAAGTAACTTACGTAGCCTTCTTCCGAACTGTTTTTTATTTTTGCAATATTACCCAATTTAATAAGAGCATTTATAACTTTCGGATTAATAGCTTCTAGTCCTGGAATGATTTCTTTACGAATTTTATTTCTTGTAAACTTATAATCATCGTTAGATTTATCAAAAATTGGATTTATAAAATTCTCAGTACAGATTTTTTCAGTTATGTCTTTTTTAATATCGATTAATGGTCG
>PAHZ01000007.1 GCA_002711005.1 Chloroflexota bacterium | reverse complement strand
GTCAGCTTCTGCTTTGGCTTTGGCGTCAGCTTCTGCTTTGGCTTTGGCGTCAGCTTCTGCTTTGACTTTGGCGTCAGCTTCTGCTTTGGCTTTGGCGTCAGCTTCTGCTTTGGCTTTGGCTTCATTTTGTTGATATTGAGTTTCTATTTTTTTAGTTATATCTGATTGACTGTTTGTAGGTGTAGTTGAATTTGAACAAGAGATAATTAATACTAAAGATAGTAAAAACAAATATTTTTTCATATTTATTATTATGTTAAAAAAATAATTACTCATAAATATACCATAGATTGAATTTATTAAAATAATAAATTCAATCTATGCAGATCCAAATTAAAAACATTATAATTAATCATGGAAAACAAAGTTAAACATAATAATTTACTCGTATCAAATTTATTAGANGAATTTGTTAAAACAGAAATGTTAAAAGGATTAAATATAACTCCTANCCNTTTTTGGAAATCTTTAAGTATTATNGTNAATAAATTTACTCCTNAAAATAAAAATTTANTNNCCGAAAGANAANATATGCAATTTAGAATTGATAAATGGCATAAAGANAATAAANACAANAAATCANANATTAANGAATANAANAAATTTTTAAAAGAAATAGGATATATAGANAANGAAGTANAATCTTTCAAAATTAANACAACNAATGTTGATAAAGAAATNGCAAANATTNCAGGNCCNCAATTAGTTGTACCAATAACAAATGCTAGNTTTTCNATAAATGCCGCAAATGCNAGATGGGGAAGTCTTTANGATTCATTATATGGNACTGATGTTATATCNACAGAAAATAATGCAGATNAAAAAAAGACTTANAATCCAATTCGTGGGAAAAAAGTTATATCATTTGCAAAAAATTTTCTAANNGATATATTTCCANTTAANAATGNNGATTTTACTAAAATTNTTTCATTTCAAATAAATAATGGNGANCTNGATATTANATTAAATAATNATAATAAAACTTCTTTAANAAANNNNTCTCAATTTATTGGNTACACAGGGAATCCCAATTATCCAACAAGTATTTTATTACTTAACAATGACTTGCATATTGAAATATTGATAGACAAAAAAANTGATATNGGAAAAACNGATCCNGCTGGAATTAAAGATATNNTANTTGAATCTGCAATTACCACNATNCAAGATTGCGAAGATTCAGTAGCNGCTGTAGATAGTGATGATAAAGTTTTNGTNTACCGTAATTGGTTAGGATTAATGAAAGGTGATATAGAGGAAACNTTCATTAAAAATGAAAAAAAAATAACAAGAAAATTGAAATCAGATCGTNTTTACNNTGATCCTCNNGGAAANAATTNTTCTCTNCCTGGTAGAAGCCTTATGNTNAATAGAAACGTAGGACACTTAATGACTAATCCTGTAATTATNGATGANAATGGAGATGAANTTTTTGAAGGTATTTTAGATGCNATGTTTACTATTACNATNGCTATNCANGATTTAATGAAAAATGGNAAATTTAGAAATTCACTTACAAATAGCATATATATAGTTAANCCNAAGATGCATGGTTCAAAAGAAGTCCAATTTACATGTGATTTNTTNTCAGAAATNGAAAAACATCTAGGNCTTAAANCTAACACAGTTAAGATAGGAATAATGGATGAAGAAAGAAGAACAACTTTAAATCTCAAGCAATGCATAAAANTTGCNAAAAATAGAATAATTTTTATAAANACNGGATTTCTTGACAGAACNGGTGATGAAATTCATACAAGNATGGAANCTGGTGCATTTATACCCAAAAGTAAAATGAAAGAACAAAAATGGATTTCAACATATGAAAATCTAAATGTTGCTATAGGACTAGAATCTGGTTTTTTGAATAAAGCCCAAATTGGTAAAGGTATGTGGGCTCAACCAGACGAAATGCTAGCTATGTACAAAAGCAAAATGAATCATCCATATGAAGGTGCAAGTTGTGCTTGGGTACCTTCTCCAACTGCTGCAACTATACATGCCATTCATTATCATCAAATTTCTGTAAAAAACCAACAATCACAAATCTTAAAAGATAATAAAAACATAAATTTTGATGATTTNTTAANTATNCCAATTATGAAAAATCCAAAATCACTTAGNACTGATGAGATTCAAAATGAATTAGATAATAATGCTCAAGGAATTCTTGGATACGTTGTAAGATGGATAGATCAAGGTATTGGGTGTTCCAAGGTCCCTGACATAAATAATATTGGATTAATGGAAGANAGAGCCACTTGCAGAATNTCAAGCCAACATATAAGTAATTGGCTGTATCATGGCGTNTGTTCAGAAAACCAAGTAATGAAAACAATGAAAAAAATGGCAAAAATAGTTGATAANCAAAATGAATCATTAGATGGATATATTAATATGTCACCTAATTATGANGGGATCGCATTTTCNGCAGCATGTGACTTAGTNTTTAAAGGAAGATCTCAGCCNAATGGNTATACTGAAAAGATACTCCANGAAAAAAGGCTTGAATTCAAATCAAAAAATAATNANTTATGAAAATCAAAAAAAAATCAAAAGTCCCAATTAGTTTCCCTTCATCTTCAAGCAAATATGACGAAGAATATTACGAACCAACAAGTNNTAANAAAAATAATTCGATTACTTTGATTATAGNTTTTATGATNACGATTTTAANATNTTGTNCATTCTTAGTTNTANCTCTGTAAAAAAACAAATCNCAAATTNNANTANANTATAATAGCTTGTAATTTCCTTNCTNNTTTTAATGGGAAAACAAATTNTNCNTTTTTTACAACCATATAATTTTTAAGTATCTTCGTTAATTTTTNAATATTTTTATTTGAACGATCTAGGAACATCTGNGAACTAATTGNTTCTAACATTGAATCAANATTATCAAANGTTGGTAAATCAAATTCTTCGATATTANANAACTTGTACTNGATATCAAGTTCTTNAATAACATCTCTTAGTTCTGTAATTCCTGGCAAATTTATTCTCTGTTCTTGATAATACAATTCCCATATATCAGAAATGTGTGATTGTGGNTAGTTATTGTACATAATAATAATTGCATTTCTATTTATAGAAGATNTGATTTTTTCTATAAATTTTTTTATATTAGCAACACCATAAATAACGTGAGCACAAATTATATAATCATATTTATTATTTTCAAATTCCTCCCATNGTGAATGGTATGTTGATACNTTTTTCAATCCTAGATATTTATAATGTTTATCGGCTGACATAATCATGGCTTTTGACGAATCAACAATTGTAACTNNATGATTTTTTTGCGCAAGAGGAATAGANAGTCTTCCNGCTCCTCCTCCTAAATCTAACACNCTAGAATCAGGGCTCAAATGGGTTCTTAAAAAANACAAAGTAGGATCATTGAAATCNGGTAATTCTGGTGGTATAAANCCTTCTACTTTATCTTCCCAAAAATCATCACNTTGTTTGTNNANAATTTTACTTTCAGATTGTTTGTGNTGTTNAACAACTGTTTTTTNCCANTTTTTTATATACGACATTANNTATTCAATCTTTTTATAATATCTGTTGTNGATATTGATGGTGTATGAGGTACAGTTTTAAAAATACCCATTTNAATTGGGATTTTATAAATATTTTGTAACTTNCTTATTTCCCAATCNTCNCCATGCACAATNATATCAATATCATGTTTNTTTATCCATTTNTCNTCNATTAANAAAGGNGCATCAGGAATNACTTCNTCAACGTATTTAANNGCNGNTACAACNGCAATTCTTTCNTNCATNGTCATTATAGGNGNNCGTTTATATTCTTNAACAACTTTATCNGAATGGATTCCNACNATAAGNNNATCACCAACCAAGCTAGCATTTTTTAAAAAATTTNCNTGNCCNTAATGNAACAAATCCGCAGTCATATCTACATATACTCTNATNNNAATCTCTCTTTAAATAATNTNAAAATTATTTTTTNTCTTTTAAAANAAAAGTTCTTCCNGNNGATNTACTTTTNCTNGNTAAATAATCATATTTTAATCCNGGTTGTAATATTTCTTCGTAAAGAATTTCTTTTTTATTACCNTTTTCTATTACTANNGCGTACCAATCTTTTGATAACAAATCAAATTCTGCATATCCATCTTTATNAGTAATAGAAGTGTTCANTCCNNCAATTGTTACTTTTGNTTGTTNAACTGGTTTTTCATCNCTATCTANAATGCGAATTTTTGTAATGTAATTACNCGGNAAAAAGAATTTNTGAATTTTNTTAAATATAGTAAATTGATCNGCTAACACAGATTCTGGTACAGAATTTATAATATCNTCTTGATAATCATCTTTTTTNGGNATACTCCANTCTGGTCCGTATTTAAGNGTCAAATATGTTTCAGCTGGATTTGGTACTNAAAACATAGATCCTAATAATGGNATNGCTNTTAAATTTTTATAAATNTCAACAGGTATTTTAATGGCAGGATATTGATATATGCTATCTTCNATCACTTTATAGCAAGTCCANTCAATGGGTATATTTGATTTTGAAAGNGAAACAGCAATATGAAATGAAGATTCAGANACCTCAGCATCAAATCCNTTTAATTTAAGTGTATCTACAGTTTTATAAATACTTTGTTCATCAAGNTCATTCATCCCTANTATAGATCCTATATCAATATCGTCATCCCATTNTATAAGTTGGCCATCCCTAACAGCTCCAAGNCAAGTTCCATGACGAAGAAAAAAAACAACATTAAGTTCATCCATTATTTTTTTTATTTCAAGAAGTAATTTTTCACCTTCTTTAATATTCATAGGAATCATAAGTTACAACGNGTCTCAATTTAAATGNTTAACTTTAGGTATACCATATACTTTTAAAGGTAATTTTTCAAATCGAGCTTTAATTTGCAAAGANAAATATTTTGAATAATGCCTTGCTTGAGCAAGATTTCCGCCATGAAACCAAAGAGAGTTTTGNTTNGTTGGTTTCCACATGTTTCTTAATTCACCTTCCCACGGNCCAGGNTCTTTTCTAGTACCNGAGCCCAATCCCCANCATTTCCCTACTTTATCTGCAACTTCTTGAGATATCAATTTAGCAGCCCATTGATTCATTGATCCATAACCAGTTGCAAATACAACNAAATCACAGTCAATTTCTTTACCNTTATCTAAAANAATTGATTTTTCTTTAAACAACTTAATTTCTGCAGGGCTTTCTAATTTTATTTCGCCATTTATTATAAGTTCAGATCCTCCAACATCTATGTAATAACCCGAACCNCTTCTAAGATANTTAACGGACAACCCAGATTCATCCTCTCCAAAATCAAATAAAAATCCACTATCTGAAAGCTTTTGATAAAATTCTTTGTCAATATTTTTTAAAAGTTGAACAGATTTTTGTCCATCTTTATAAACAGTTTTATANGGATTAGATGCTACTATTAAATCTGCAATATCTACAGTTATTCCAGATTGAACTGCTTGTTCGGAAAAATTTCCTCTTGTTTGAAGATCAAGTAAAGTGCTAGATCTNGCAACNGTTGTGGAAGATCTCTGNATCATAGTTACATTCATTGCNCCTTGTTCCCATAATTCTGCTGCAATATCATGAGCTGAATTATTAGATCCTACAACAACACAATTTTTATCTTTGTAACNNGATCCACTTATAAAGTTACTAGAATGAACATAATCACCTTTATATTGATCTGAATTTTTTATACTNGGAATATTTGGCATTCCTGACATTCCAGTTGCAAATACTAAATGTTTAGTTTTAATCTCTACTTCTTCTCCATTTTTATNTACAACTACTGTCCATTCATCATTAAGTTCGTCAAAAGAAGCATTAATACATTCACTTAAACCCCAATAATTAATTTCCATTATTTTTGCATACATCTCAAGCCAATCACCTATTTTGTCTTTTGGAGAAAATATAGGCCAATGATCCGGGAATTGCATATATGGCATATGGTCATACCACACGGGATCATGCAAACACAGTGAATGATATCTGTTTCTCCATGTATCACCAGGAGTTTTATTTTTATCAATAACAATTGTAGGTACATCTAATTGTTTTAATCTTGCTGCCAAAGCTAATCCTGCTTGTCCTCCACCCACAATCAAACAATATGGATTCTTTTTTTCGTTTAAATCATCAATATCTGACAGTTTTTTTTCAAGCCAGTTTTTCCTGTATTTAAAAGCCCCAAATTCTGTGCCTAATTCTCTGTTATAACCTTTTTTTTCTTCATATCCTTTTAATTCATCTATTACGCTGAGAAATGTAATAGCTTTCCCATCTTTTAATCTTATATGACCTTTGCATTTGGCATATTTTGTATCAAACGAAAACCATGCTTCATGTGATTTTAATTTAGTTTTCATATCAATTGTTTGAAAATTTTCAGGATTTATTTCAAACAAAACACTATTTAACATTAATTTAATGTCTGATTTAGATTCAAAAGTGATTATATTCCAGGTAAATGAAATCAGGTCTCTCCAAGTCGATGTATCTGAAAATAAATCTAATATTTTCTCTATATCTTTTTCATAAATTAATTTTTCAAATTTATTTAGCCATTCTTGGGAAGTTTGTATTTTCATATATATTATTTTAAATTTATTAATGATATAAAACTATAATAAATAATAGTTATAATAAATTATGCCAACATATTATGAAAATTTAAAAAACAAAACAGCAATTATTACAGGTGGCGCAAGTGGACTTGGAGCTGGTATTGCAAAAATTCTAGCCAAACAAGGAGCTGTAATTTCACTANTAGACATAAATTCTTCAAATCTTCAAAAAACAAAAAATGAAATTGAGGAACTAGGAAATAAAATATTTACTTACACTTGTGATGTTACAAATCAAAATCAAGTTAAAGAAACAATAGAATTAATCGAAAAAGAAATGAANGAAATTCACATTCTTGTTAATTCTGCAGGTGTTATAGGTGCAACAAGTGTAAACAATAACTCAGATATTAAGAATTTAGAAGATTGGGATGCTACTTATTCTATAAATGTAAAAGGCACAGCTATTGTATCCGAAGAAGTAGCAAGCAAAATGAAGAAAAACAATTATGGGAAAATTATAAATATATCCTCCCATGGTGGAAAATATCCCAATCCAGGAAATCCAGCATATTCTGCTTCAAAAGCTGCTGTTATTAATTTGACACAATCTTATGCAGCAAAATGGGCAAAAAACAATATAAATGTTAATGTTATTTGCCCTGGAAGTATATGGACATCAATGTGGGAAAAAAACGCTATAAATACAATTGAAAATGACAAAAGTATAAGTCATTTAACTCCAAGAGAATTTTTTCTGCAATTTATATCCGAAAACTGCCCTCTTCAACGAGAACAAACTGCAGAAGACATAGGTAATGGAGTAGCATTTTTTGCATCTGATAATTCTTTAAATATAACTGGGCAGTCTCTAAATATTAACGGAGGAACTATAATGGACTAAATGTCCATTATCATAATTTTATCTCTTCTTATAATATTTCTTTTTAGAGTGAAATTTTCTTTTATTTCTTTTTTTTCTCCCAAATTGATTCAAATCATCCATTTTTTCATCTAAAGAATATTTGGAATGTGAAATAGTGAGAGTTGTTCCTATCAGTTTTTCAATTTTTTTTATACTAGATTTTTGAGGAGGTAAAACAAAAGATATAGCTTTACCATCTTTACCTGCTCTTCCTGTTCTCCCAACTCTATGAACATAATCGTCTAATTGATCTGGCAAATCGAAATTAACTACAAGTCCTATATTTGCTACATCTATACCTCTAGAAGCAATATCAGTAGCAACTAGTATTCTAAATTTCCAATCAGCAAAACCTTTTAAAGCATGTTTTCTTTGAGCTTGGGTTCGGTTCGAATGAATTTCTGCAGCAGTATGTCCCATATTACGGATATCTCTGGCAAGTTTTTTTGCTCCATATTTAGTTCTTGTAAATACTAATACAGAATCATTGTTATACTGCTCTAAAATAGATCTAAGTAATTGAACTCTATCATTTTTGGGAATAAAAAAAACTTCGTGTTCTAATTTTTCAGGTGTTGTCCCCTGAGGAGAAACTTCAATTTTTACTGAATTAGAAATAAATTTATTGATTAATGTTGTAATTGATTTAGGCATAGTTGCAGAAAATAAAAGTTTTTGCTCAACTGATTTAGATCCTTCTAATATTTTTGTTATTTCAGGTAAAAATCCTTCGTCTAACATTCTATCCGCTTCATCTAAAGTTAAAATTGAAATTTTATTTAAATCAAATTCTTTTTGATTAACTAAATCTAATAATCTTCCGGGAGTCGCAATAACTATATGTGGATTTTTTCTTAAGTTTATTACTTGTCTTTTTTGTGACACTCCACCGATAATAATTGTGCATTTTAATCCCCATGATTTACCAACTTGTTTTAGAGCATCTCCTACTTGTGTAGCTAATTCTCTGGTTGGCACAACAACAAGCCCTCTTCCTTTATCTCCCATAATCGATTCAATCATAGGTAATCCATAAGCTAAAGTTTTTCCTGTTCCAGTTTGGGCTATACCTATTACATTTTCGCCATTTAAAGCTTTTGGTATAACTTTTTTTTGTATAGGTGTAGGGGTTGTGAAATTTAAATAATTCAAACTAGAAATAGTTTTATTATTTATGCCTAACTTAGTAAAATTGTTAGATTTTTTAGTTGTGTGTAACATAATTTAATGACCTAAATGCTCTAAAGTCACTAATTGACACGAAGAGTTTAAAAATAAATGAATAATAATTAAAATATAAAAACACATTATATTCCATGGTGTATAGGGTGTTGATATAATAATTAAGTAATTCAAAAAAATTTATATGAATAAAATAAAAATTTTAGATGGCGGTACTGGAGCTGAAATAAGAAGAAGAGGTTATGAAGTCCCTTACCACGTAGATTCAATATGGTCAGCTCAATCATTGATCGATAACCCCGAAGTAGTGGAACAAATTCATTACGATTATATACATTCTGGTGCAAGGTATATAACTATAAATAATTATGCCCTCACACAGCCAATTTTATCTAGAGCCAAAATTGAAAATAGATTGATTGAACTAACTTCCTTATCAATTGATTTAGCAATAAGTGCAAAGAAAAGATCAAATAAAGACGTGAAAATAATAGGATCACTTCCTCCACTAGAAACAAGTTACATGTCCGATTTAGTAATTAATGAAAAAGATATGCTTGATAATTATAGGGTGATTGCTGGTGTTCTTAAAAATAAAGTAGACATAATACTATGTGAGACAATGTCGAGTAGTATTGAAGCAAATACTGCTNTAAAAGCTGGGTTGGAAACTAATTTGGAAACATGGGTAAGTTGGACATTACAAGGAAGCAGATCTAATACTTTACCAAGTGGCGAAACTATTGAACAAGCTTTTAATAAAATNAAAAATTTAGAACCTGATGCTTATCTACTTAATTGTTGCGGAGCAAATTTCATTACCGATGGTATGAAAATACTAAAAAATCTAACAGACAAACCTATTGGTGGATATGCAAATTCGTCGAAAGTTGTATCAACAAATAATACAAAGTTGGTTGATAAAAATCCAATGAATTCGCAAAGAGCTAATAGCACTAGTATAAATGAGTGGGAATATGCTGATGAGGCTTATAAGTGGATGGAAAATGGGGCGTCAATTATTGGTGGTTGTTGCGGAACTACACCTAATCATATAAAAGAATTAGATAAAAAATCCAAAAAATTTTTAGAGTAGAGAAGCAAATTTATTTCTAATGCTAAGTTTTTTATCTTTTATGATCATATCGCTGTCACCCATTCTCTTCAAATGATCAACAAATTCAATTATTCTAGCTGCCGTAGAGTCTGGTTTTACATTAGATTTGTTATTTGAAGCTTTATTCTTAACAACATCTGTTCCCCACAAACTTCTTTGAGCTGAATTTTCACATGATTCAAAAGTTTTACTTAAGAAAGCATTAAATATCAATTCAGATTTATTCAAATCATAAACATCATTTTGATAACTAAATTTTATTTCTATTTCATAAGTTTGGGATGTGTGTATTCTACTTATAAAAAGTGAAGGGGCATTTGAATTTGAAAAATCAACACTAGTATCAGGAATTTCTTTACCAACAGATCTTAANGTAACTTGCAAATTTCTTAAAAAAGATGAAAAAGTTGATACAGATATCAATTCAGATAAGAAATTAAATTTTATTGTGCTATTTTGATTCATAATTATTTTATTAAAATTCTTTTATTGTCTATTCTTCTAGTAATATTCTCAGAATCCAATTTCTCTAAAATCAATACAGTAAGTTTTCTAGATAGAGTTAATAAGTTTTTTGCTGTTTGTATATCAAGTGTGTCATTATGGTCAAAATGTTTCAATATTATTTCTTTAGATTTATTAAACCATTCTTGCTTAACATAAATTGACCTAGATAAATTAGTCAAAAAAGAATTCTGAACCAAATAGGCTAGGATTTCTTTGTCAAATAAATTTTGTTCTATTACAGGTTCTTTCGATTGGTTTAATTTATCAATAATAAGTTCAACTCCTTTGGGCAGATTTTTTTCTAAATTATTTTCAGTAGAAAGAAATAATTTATCTTCTTGTTTAGAAATATATTTGGTTTGAATTAAGTTTTCCGTCAATAAGTTTGAAATCTTATCTGAAATTTGAGGATATAGTCTTTGAATTGCCTCATTTTTATTCATCCCAATTCTTAATGGATACTTGTTCTTATACTCATTTAATATTTGAATCAATAATTTCAATTTGATTTTGTGCCAGTTTTTATCAACTAGGAAATATGCATTAATATCAGATTTAACAACAATTAAGGATGATTTAATCTCATTCACAATTTTATTTATGAATTCATAATTCAAATTAAAATAATGAGCTAGTTGATTTAAATTTAGAATTTTTTTTATTTTAAGCAGATCAATTAACGCACTATTAAAATCTTTTGCTGACATGAAATTTAAATATTCGTTAAATTTTTTTGATTTAAAAATTTTAGTTGAATCACCCGGGGAAAGTATTTCTCCTCCAGCAATTGTAGTTCCAGAGGATCTTAAAATAACCTTGTCATGTATTCGATAATGAATTAAGTTGTCAAGTTTT
Source organism: Chloroflexota bacterium (assembly GCA_002711005.1). GTDB lineage: Bacteria > Chloroflexota > Dehalococcoidia > Lucifugimonadales. The sequence goes on along the minus strand of PAHZ01000007.1, from coordinate 9,377 downwards.
ATCAAAGCATATGTAGATTGATCTTTATTAAGTATTTTTGAATCGTAAAAGATCAATCTTCCTTTTGCCTGGCTGGATCCAATAAAAACTTCAACTATCGAATTATGTTTTATAGATTTAGCATAAGAATCCGTCATTCTAATGTTTGCAACAAAAGATTTATGTAAAACATTTTTATCATTATTTGTTATTACAGATCCTCGCTTCAAATCAGAGTAATTTATGTTAGAAAGATTCATTGCTAGCCTAACCTTAGATTCAGCTCGTACAACAGAATTTTCATATGATTCCATCGATCTGATTTTAGATTTTAATTTACCATCAATATAAATATTTTCATCTGTTTCAAATACACCATTTATAAGTGTCCCGGTTACTATTGTTCCATGTCCTTTTTTATGAAACACTCTATCTATATACATTCTTGGAGAATCCGATGTACTTAAATGAGTAATTGTTTTTAGTTCATTNATAATGACGTTTCTTAAATTTTGTATATCTTCATTGTTATTTGAATCGATACAAATATANTTCACATCTGAAAATCCTTTATTCTTAAGTAGCAACATTGACTCTTCTGTATNGCTTAACAAAATTTCTTCAGATACCAAGTCTTTTTTTGTTAAAACTAAAATTATTTTTTTAACATTTGAGATTTTAAGAATTTCTAAATGCTCAATAGTCTGCTCTTTAACAGATTCAACTGCTGAAACAACTAANAAACCTAGNTCAATCCCATAAACACCTTTCACCATATTATCTACTAGTTCTTCATGNCCNGGAACATCNATGACTCCAATTGGTAAGTTATTATCATCATAAAACCAAGAAAAACCTAACTCTATTGTCATTTCACGTTTTTTTTCTTCTATCAATCTATCNGGATCAATGTTAGTTAGATTTTTTATTAAAGTTGATTTACCGTGATCAACATGCCCNGCAGTTCCAATAACAAACACTATATACTCTCCGGGTGTAATATTTCCCTAAAAACTTCGTTACTCAACAATTTCCCATTATTAGTGAATTTATAAACATCGTTATGCTTCACTAATATATTCAAATCCAAAAAGTCAGTAAATTTAGATGAAAGATATTCATCAATATTTTTTTTAAATAAGTTTTCAAAAATACNTTTATTTAATCCTGTTTTTTTNCTAAGTGAAAAAATCATATATTCACGAATTTTTGTGTCTTCATTTATATTTTCTTTTCCNGAAATGAATTTTGTATTATTTAATAAATTCAAAAATTCATTAGTTGAAGGTATTGATTTNTGTTTATTTAATTTNGATATATACTGCTTAGGAGAATTTTCATTATAAAACCTATAATTNTTAACATATGAATGAGCNCCAGGNCCTATACCTAAAAATTTGTTNTTATCCCAATAATTAAGATTATGAATACTTTCAAAACTTGTTTTTGCCCAATTAGAAATTTCATAATTTTCGTAATGGTTTTTCTCTAGTAAATCATATAGTTGATGAAAAATTTTCATGTATTCATTTTCATCTAATTCTTTGATCTTTTTTTCTTTAACAAATTTTTGAAACGGAGTGTTAGGTTCTATAGTGAACGAATAAGCTGAAAAATGAGCCGGATCAAATTCCAATAATCCATTAACTGTTTCGGTAATTTGGCTATGTGTTTGGTATGGAATCCCATACATTATATCTACACTAAAATTTTGTATATTATTTGTTCTAATATTATTTAGCCCTTCCAATGCCTGAGCTTTATTATGATTACGTCCGATAAATTTCAATGTTTTATTATCTAAACTTTGGATACCAACACTAAATCTATTTATACCGGATTNAATATAATCAGTTATTTTTTTATTAGTCAGATCAATTGGATTGCACTCAATAGTTATTTCAGCATTACTTGAGAGTTCAAAATTTTTACTTATTTCAGCTAATATAATACTTATATATTCAGAATCAATCCAAGACGGAGTTCCTCCACCAAAATAAACAGATTTAATTTGATTTTTTTTAAATTTTGAAGACCAAAAGAGTATTTCTAATTTAATAGCTTCAACTAAATTTTTAGTTAAATCATCAATTTTAGAATATGCATTAAAGTCACAGTATGGGCATTTTATTTCACAAAAAGGTATGTGTATATATATACTCTCAAAATGTGTTTGTTTATTTAGAATCTTTACGTTTTTTTGATTTTCTATTGTCGTCCTCACGAAATTCACCATCTATGACATCAGCTTGGTTTTTTTTATGTTCATTAACTACTTTTTTAGGTGCTAATTTTAATAAAACCATCAATCCAATTGCTAATGCGACCAGATCATCTAATCTACCAGCAAATGGAATTAAATCTGGTAAAAAATCTATAGGAGAAATAGTATAAATCAATGCCAAAGGAAGAGACATTCTGATAAAAAATGGAACTCTTTTATCAGTTAGTAATTTCCATATTANGCTGATTGAATTAATTAATCTAAATAAAAACATATAGATTTCTCCTTATAAATAGTATACATTAATTTTACNTGGAGANCTTATAATGAATTTNCTTATTTTNGGAAAAAATCTATACGATAAAAGTATATATAAAAAACAAATACTTAATAGGAAAGAACAAGAACCTAATTATTCTGTATATCACTTAGACAATATAGATTATGAAAAATTATCTAATGAAATTGGNTCATTTGACATGTTTCAAGAAGAAAAAAATGTTGTTATAAGAAAAACAGATNCCAAAAAAAATTCTGAAGANATAAATAAGCTTGATCAATTAATATCAANTTATGATAATCCCAAAACNAATATNATNGTTGATATAGATGGAAATCCNAATAAATCATTTGAAAAAACATATATNTTNAANCAATTCAAAATAAAAAAATTTGACAATCCAATTAATCCAAACGAAGAAATAAGTTGGATTCAAAAACTTGCCANTAAACACAATATNANTTTAGATTACNCAGCAGCAAANTANATGTCTGAAATAAATGATTTTGACAGTCTCAATCTANNTAACGAGATATTTAAAATATCNCTGCTTACAGAAAAAAACGNATCAGTNGGATTAAATGAGATNAAAAAATACTCAANTAGTAATTCTCATCAATACAAAATTTTCAATTTNGTNGATGATTTGATTATGCAAAATGAGTACANACTGTANTACCAAATTAANAATTTTGTTTCNTCNGGTACAGGGTTCCCNTATCTAGTATCTATGATAACAAGNCAATTAAGAATACTTGCAACAATAAAAAGTAAATTAAGTGCAGGTGAAACAATAAATAAAATCAATCAAAATCTGAANTTGCCTTCATTTGTTTTAAACAAATCCGTTGAAATGTCTAAACAAATAAGTATTGAAAGAATCAAAAATCTAAGTAGTATATTATTAGAAGAAGATTTAAGATTTAAAACTGAATCAATAAGTGATGAAAATATTATTTATTCACTAACTTCAAAATTTACAGAAAAAAATTAAAANGAGGGAAAAATGCAACTATCAAAATACCCAAGAGTTAAACTAATTCACTCTCCTACTCCACTTGAATATTTAGAAAATTTGACCAACCATTTAGGCGGTCCTCAAATATATATTAAAAGAGACGATTGTACTGGATTAGCCTTTGGGGGAAACAAATCCAGAAAATTAGAATTCCTAATAGGAGACGCTGTCGAAAATAATGCCGATGTTGTAATAACAGCAGGCGCAGTACAATCAAATCATTGTAGACAAACAGCTGCAGCTGCAACTAAATTTGGAATGGAATGTATTATAGTTGCCAAACCGTCATGGTCAAAAGAATACAATGGAAACCTGTTTTTGGATGAATTGCTTGGTGCTCGACTAGTATTAATAGAAGATGATGATGAAGCTTTAGATCAGGGAGGAAAATTATCTATGGAAGATACAATTGAAAACCTTATGGCTGATCTGAAAAAAGAAGGTAAAAATCCTTACTATATTCCTGTAGGAGGAAGTAATTCAATTGGTAGTCTTGGATATATTTCAATGACCATGGAAATGATTTCTCAGGCAAATGAGATGGGAATTGAAATAGGTAGCATGGTAGCNGCNTCTGGTAGCGGAGGAACGCAAACAGGAATGATACTAGGTTCTGATGTTGAAAAATCGGGGATTCAAGCAGTNGGGATGGGAATTAGCTCAGATGCTTCAGTTGTTATTCCCAAATTAACAGAACTTTGCAATCAAACTTCAGACTACTATGGATTAGGTTTGAATTACGAAGAAAAAGATATAATTTTTAATGATAATTATATTGGCGAAGGATATGGAATCCCATCTGAAGAGATGATTGAAGCCGTCAAGTTACTGGCACGAAAAGAAGGTATCATACTTGATCCTGTTTACTCAGGTAAAGCTTTTGCTGGAATGGTTGATCTTATTAAAAAAGGTTATTTTGACAAATCAAAAGCTGTAGTATTCATACACACAGGTGGAACTCCTGCTTTATTTGTGTATTCAGAAAGTTTTAGAGAATATATTCAAAGCTAATTAAGATAATTTAATCGGTTTATAACTATTGTTTTTGATGTGATGAATTAAATCATCGGTATTATGTATTTTATCCACGTCAAATTTTGTTGCCCAAGTACCTATGTCTTTAATTAAATGACAATCACTTGACCCAATCATTTTGGACTTTGTTAACAGTGCAAGTTTTTTGGAAAAATGATTTTGAAAATCTGAACCTCTTCCGTTATTTACTTCNATTGCGTCAATATATTTCAAAATTTCTGAATTTGATATTTTAATTAATCTAGATTCAAATTCTTCATTTGTCATACTTTCATTTTCATTTATAATTCTTCTNTAAGGATGTGCCCAAATCATAACGCCATTTTTTTGTGAAATTTGTTCATACAAAAATTCAATTCTATGCATGCCAAATTTATATTCATTGATGCCAAAAGTTATAATATGCCCTATGTCAGTATTAATTTCGGCTCCACAAAAAATCTTAATATCAAATTTTTTCTCGATCAATTTAATTTCATTAAGAATATTATCTTCNACAAAAGTTTCATGATCTGTAATGCAAATGCCNTCNAAGCCTTTACTTTTAGATATTGAAGCTATTTGTTCAATATCTAATAAAGAGTCATCAGAATAAATTGAGTGGCAATGTAAATCAATAATCATATTCTTATTCTATAAAATATTAATAACAAATGTAACCTTGAGTCAAAGCGTGTCAAGAAACATATTGACAAAAGAGTCATAATAACGTATTCTTTTTATAATAAGTTTTATATTATATATTAGAGGATATTAATGGTTTTCAAAGAATCAGATTTTACAAAAGAAGCACAAGCAGTACTTCACTTATCACAAGAACTTATGTGGAAATACAAGCATAGCCAATGGGATCCGGAGCATATTCTACTTGCCTTATTAGAGCATGAAAAAGGTGTCCCGATGCTGATTTTTCAGGAATTAAATACTGCAAGTAAATCATTGAGAAACAGATTGGTTTCAGCAATGGAAGCAACAATTGGAATGAGATACCCATCTTCGCAAGTTTACGCCTCTCCTAGACTNGAGGCTTTATTAGAAAGATCTAAGTCTGANAGTAAAAGATTACAGGATGACTTCATTAGCACTGAGCATTTTCTAATTGGATTATGCCAAGAACAACAAGGATTAGTTGTTAGGTTGTTTAGAGAATTCAATATAGAAATTGAAAAAGTATATAGAGCTCTCCAAAAAATAAGAGGTGGTCACAGGGTTCAGGATGAAAATGCAGAGCAAAAATACCAATCTCTTGGAAGATATACAACAGATCTTACCAACTTGGCTTCAAGAGGTAAGCTGGATCCGGTAACTGGCAGAGAAAGTGAAATTTCCAGAGTTATNCAAACNCTAATNAGAAGAACTAAAAATAANCCTGTACTAATNGGNGGNCCNGGNGTNGGNAAAACNGCAATAGCNGAAGCTCTNGCTCAAAAAATTGTNAATNNTGATGTTCCAAAAGTATTAAAAAATAAAAAAATACTAGCATTAGANATGGGNGCATTAATTGCAGGAAGTAAATTTAGAGGCGAATTTGAAGAAAGATTAAAAGCAGTAATGGANGAAATTAAAAGTTCTAATGGAGAAATAATTCTATTCATTGATGAACTACATACTGTAGTAGGAGCCGGATCTGCTGAAGGTGCAATTGACGCAAGTAATCTGATGAAGCCAGCTCTGTCGAGAGGTGAATTACAATGTATGGGCGCAACAACAGAAGCAGAATACAAAAAATACATTGAAAAAGACGGAGCATTAGAAAGACGATTTCAACCTGTAATTGTAAACGAACCTTCAAATGAATTAGCAGTCGAAATGCTAGGTTCTTTGAAACCTCGTCTAGAAGATCATCATAATGTGAAAATAGAAAAAAATTCGTTAGTATCAGCTGTAAAATTGGGCCAAAGATATATAAGTGGAAGACTGTTGCCTGATAAAGCAGTAGATTTAATTGATGAAACTTCAGCAAGGCTCAGAATTGAAAATAAAGAAGATGAATTAAGCATAGATATTTCAGAAAAACAGCAAGAAGTTTCCGATTTGAAGCAACAAGAATATGAAGCTTCAAAATCTGAAGAATACAAATTAGCTGATGAACTCAAGGAAAAAAGAAAAAAAATTGAAAAAGAACTGAAAAATGTAAAAGAAGAAACTCAAGAAAGTAAAAAAATAATCTTAAAACCTGAAGATATTGCTACAACGGTTTCTCTTTGGACAGGGATTCCTGTAACAAATCTTCTAAATGATGAATCTAAAAAATTAATGGAAATAGAAAAACATTTACATAAAAGAGTCATTGGGCAAAATAATGCAGTTAAATCAATATCAGATGCTTTAAGAAGATCAAGAGCTGGACTAAAAGATCCATCTAAACCCATAGGAAGTTTTTTATTCATGGGACCTACTGGTGTTGGGAAAACAGAATTAGCAAAAGCTTTATCAGAATTTATGTTTGATGATGAATCTAACATGATAAGAGTTGATATGTCTGAATACATTGAAAAACATAGTGTATCGAGACTTATCGGATCACCTCCTGGTTATGTAGGCTTTGATGAAGGTGGGCAATTAACGGAGAGTGTTAGAAGAAGACCATATAGAGTTATCTTATTTGATGAGATTGAAAAAGCTCATCCTGATGTATTTAATATTTTATTGCAAATATTAGATGATGGCAGGTTAACTGATGGGCATGGAAGAACAGTTGATTTCACAAATACGATTATAATTATGACAAGTAATTTAATTACCGCAGATAATATGACGAATAATTTTGGATTCGTTCAAAATCTTAGTGACAAAGAAGCAGTAAAACAAAGATCATCCATAGATAAAGCTTTGAAAAACTCATTTAGACCTGAATTCATAAATAGAATTGATGAAATAATTGTTTTTGAAAAACTTAAAAAGAACGAATTAAAACACATCACAGACATAATAGTTAAGGATATTCAATTAAGACTTGATGAAAAGAATATTAAAATTGACCTTTCTGAAAAAGCTAAAGAGTTACTAATTAACGAAGGCTACGATGAAGAATTTGGAGCCAGACCTCTAAAAAGGTTAATTCAAAGAAAAATAGAGAATGAAATATCTTCCATGATTATTTCGAAAGAAATATCAAAAAATGATTACCTAAAAGTTAATGTGAAAGGTGGGAAATTAGATTTTAAAAAGCAAAACACAAAAAGTAAATCTAAAACAACAAGTTCATAATTCACATTATTTTTCTTTAGTGTTATAATTTTTTTACTTTCAACTTTCCGCAGTAGCTCAGTGGTAGAGCAATCGGCTGTTAACCGATCGGTCGTTGGTTCGAATCCAACCTGCGGAGCCAAAAAAAATCAGCTCTAAGCTTTTCGTAAATTTTGAAAATAATTTTCCCAGGCATTATCCCCTTGCCTTCTCGGAATCAAATGAAAATGAAGATGGAATACTGTCTGTCCTGCTACCCTGCCATTATTAATAAATATATTAAAACCTTCAACTGTTGAATCTGCTAAAGAAATTTCTTCTTTTCTGCTAACAATTAATTGTTTAATCGCAATCAGTTCATCGTCATTTAATTCGAAAAAGGTTTCTATTTCTCTTTTTGGAATAACTAGAGTATGACCTTCTGATGCCGGATAAATATCAAGTATTGCAAAAGCTTTATCATTACTCATGACCCATTTATCTTCAGGAATATTGCTAAATATAGTACTCATATCATTGTATCCTTCTATGTGTTAACATGTTCAAAATTAATTATATTCTTTTATCCCAAATTAATGAACAAATATTTCACAAAAGAAAATTACGCATTTCTACTCGGATTTATAGGTGTTCTTATTTTTGCACTCACTTTACCTATCACAAGGCATCTTACTCAATCAGAATTTACATCTTTAGAGATAGGATTTGGCAGAGGGTTTTTAGCAGGAATAGCATCTGTATTAATACTTCTATTTAAAGGTCAATTCAAAAAAGAAAATTTACCATCAAGATCTGATATAAATAAACTAATAATTACAGCAATTGGCGTAGTCTTTGCTTTTCCTATATTCACTGCTGTAGCTATGCAGACCATCCCGGCAGGAAATGGGGGTATAGTTCTAGCAGCTGTTCCTTTGTCAGTAGCTATATTTGCGGGTATTCTTTCAGATGAAAAACCTTCAAATAGATTTTGGATAGTGGCTGTAATTGGATTTGTTACTGTAACAATTTTTAGACTTTTAACTAATGAATCATCAATTACAGATATTGGTTTTGGAGATTTTGCGTTACTAGTTTGCGTTGTGATTGGTGGTATGGGTTATTCACAGGGAGGAATATTAGGAAAAACTATGAGTGGATGGAAAGTGATTTGTTGGGCTCTAGTTATTAGCCTTCCAATAGTTTTCCCACTGACATTGTTGAATTTTGATTTTAACCATTTAACCCAAGTTGCCAATGATTCTATGACTACCATATTATTATTTGCTTTCTTGTGTCTATTTAACAATCTTATTGGATTCTTTTTCTTTTATGAGGGATTGGGAAAAGGTGGTGTGGCTCGAGTTAGCCAAACAGATCTATTTAGACCATTTTTCACTTTCTTCTTCTCAGTAGTATTTTTGGGTGAGAGCATGTCTTTCTTATCAATCTTCTTTTTAATCCTTATAATTGGTATTGTATACTTAAGTAAAAAAGCTTAAAAAACACACCAACTACTAACAAATTACAAGTGTTTAACTAAATGGATTTAAAAGAAAGAAAGAAAATATACGAACAAGGATATCAATTATCATCTACTATATTTGATGGTAGTAAACTTTCTTACCCTAAGGATTGGTACCATATTTACAAATTATATGTAGATGACAAAA
>PAHZ01000006.1 GCA_002711005.1 Chloroflexota bacterium | reverse complement strand
TCCTGACCAAGCAAAAACTACAAATTCTGAAGATTTGGTTTCTTATATAAGAAACCAAATCTTCAGAATTTGTAGTTTTTGCTTGGTCAGGAGTAGGAGTTGCAGGTTTAATTGCAGTAGTTTTTGCTTGGTCAGGAGTAGGAGTTGTAGGTTTAATTACAGTAGTTTTTGCCTGTTCAGGAGCAGGGGTTGTAGGTTTAATTACAGTAGTTTTTGCCTGTTCAGGAGCAGGGGTTGTAGGTTTAATTTCAGTATTGTTGGAAGTTTGAGTTTCTGAAATAGGATTATCTATTTGATTAGTGGTTGAAGAATTTGAACCACAAGCAAAAATAATTAAAGAAAATAAAAATATTACAGATAATTTCATAAAATTGATGTTATACAAATTATATTAAAAAAACAATGTTCATTTATTTTTGTTTATCAAAGTATATATAGAATGTTATAGTTGTACATATTTAGAAATTATATAGGAGTTNAAATATGTCACAGGCAGAAAAAATCGGATCAATTAAGGCAGTCACTACAGCAAAAACTTTATCAGCAAATGGTAATAATCCAGTATTTGAAGTTTCAGCTATAAGCGGACAAGGTACTTTAGCTGGAGTAGAAATAATTAATACTATGTCTACTTATACTGCTGAAATGGGACCAGATGGAATTATTCATGGAGAATGTCCAAATGCTGGCGTATTTATTGTTGCTGATGGTGTAGCTACATTTAGAGCTACTGGTATTGGTCATTTTACAGAAGATGGAGGAACTACATTTAAAGGTGTTGTNTATTTACAAACATCTGCTCCTTCTCTTTCTAAATTAAANGGAGCTGCAATTGTTTTTGATTGGGATGTAGATGCCCAAGGTAATGCAGTATGGGAACTTTGGCACTGGAAATAATTAGATATCTATTTGTAAATGTATAAAGATTANTTNNTTGCCTTAATTGTTATAATTTAATTTTCTTTATTGTAAATTACTGGCATTTGACCTTTCCATTTAGCCCATATAGTTTCATTTGATATTAGGTCTGAGATAAAATGAGCCACATTAATTCTACTAGTTTTACCTGGATTGAAAAGCGAGTGTATTGGAGAAGGATGAGTAGTGTACGGACTTATATTTTCATCATTAATTAGACTATCAGGACGCAGTGTTACCCATTCAATATATCGATGGTTTTGAGCTATCGAAGTTCTTAGATAATTTGCAGCTTTTTCATTATCAGAATGGGGAGGTAATAGATGGCGTAATAAAAAGAATACGCAATGCTCGGCAAAAGAAATCTTTTCTTTTAAGTCCTCATTTTTACATCCNACCGTATTCATCAAAATCATTTTTACAGGCTTATTGATTCTTTTCTTTTCAATGACTTTGCACAATCTTTCGATAGAATCTGCTACAAGTCTTCTGGGATTTCCAAACATACCTTTAAAGCTAAGATTATGTCCCANTGTTGACACAATCACATCGCATCCTTCTGTATGCTTTTCTAATTCTTCATCACTTATATCTAAAACTGTTGATGTGATTATATGTAAATTTTTGTTATTTACAATTTCTTTTGAAAANTTTTTATCGCTTCGTACAAAAGCTTTAACTACATGTCCGTTCTGGAGAAGTTGATTGACTAGAAGTTTACCAGTGGCACCTGTTGCNCCTGTTATTAGNATTTTTATAGTAATCTCCTATAGATAATGATTATATATTGATTGTAATAGGATTAAAGTTTTAAAACAATATTTGAATTGAAACACTTAATTCAAAGGGAATGCCCAGGGCGAGACTCGAACTCGCACGAACCTAAGTTCAACAGATTTTAAGTCTGCCGCGTCTACCATTCCGCCACCCGGGCTTGGAGGCGACGGGCGGATTCGAACCGCCGAATAAGGGTGTTGCAGACCCCCGCCTTAGACCACTTGGCCACGTCGCCATAAAATTTCATGCACTGCCGAGGAGGAGACTCGAACTCCTACAGCCTTTAGGCTACAGCGCCCTCAACACTGCGTGTCTACCAAATTCCACCACCTCGGCTCTAACTAACATTTATATTTAGATAGATACAAAATTATAGAAGAATACTAACTCATTGTCTATATAAGATTTTTTAAATTTTAATTTACAATATTTTTAAATGGATACTGAGGAGTAATGAGTTTATTAATTGTAAAACGACTTGCTTGAAACTTTTCTAATAAGGAATCAGTTTTGTTATCAACAATAAGGTCTGATAATAATTTCCCAATGANAGGAGCCAATTTAAAGCCATGNCCGCTTAGTCCTACTGCATAATATAAATTTTCGATTTTGTGTGATTTNCCAATGATAGGATTTGAATCTGGTGTCATATCATATAATGCTGCATGCCCCCCTTTTAAAATTGATTGTTTAAATCTGGGAATTCTATTTTCGATTTTAGATTTGTAATTAGCAATAACGTCGTTATCACATGATTTGTTATAGTAGTCAGGTGAAACAATATCACTTTGCTCAAATCCTAATTCTTCTCCAACTATATAATTGTTACCTAAGTCAGGTCTCATATAAGTTCCATTTACATAATCCATCAAGCAATATTTTATAGGATCAAAATATGAGTTCATTTTGAGAAAAGCTTGTTGTACTCTTAGTGCGAAAATCGGAAGATTTTCATCAACTGATTTGTTTATATAATTAGCCCATGCTCCTGTGGCATTTATAATTTTATTTGTTTGGATAGTACCTTTGTTAGTTGTGACTGATTTTATTTTATTTTTGTTTAACTCAATTGATTCTAATTTAGTTTGGGTACAAATATTTACACCATTGTTTTGAGCTTGTTCTGCAAAATAGTATGTTGATTCGACTGAATCAACATATCCAGCATCAGGTTCAAAAAAACCTATTGCTACATTATTTAGATTAATGTCAGGAATAAATTTCTCTATTTTTTCTTTTGATAAAATATCTATATTAACTCCTAGTTTTTGGTTTAATTCCGCATTTTTTTCAACTAAAGATTTGTTTTCTTCAGAAAATAAATAGAGCCTTCCGCTTTTATTTATTTTTATAGTACTTTTTTCAAATAGCTTTTTTGATTCTTTAGCCATTTCTATCAAAAAATCATTTTGGTAAAATTCCCTGATCATTGCTCCTGACTTGTGTGTTGCTCCTGATGATAATGAATTCATTTCAATTAATGTTATTGAATCCACTCCTTTTTGCGATANGTACATTGCGATACTGCAGCCAATGATTCCGCCACCAATTATTACAATGTCTGATTTATTTGGTAAGTTATTGTGATTCAAAATATCTTGCAATTTCATCCCTTTCAAATTTTGGAAAATTTTTAGTTATATTGTAGTGTTCTATTTTTAAGCCCTGATTATTTTTCGTCATTTTACCTATTTTTGATACGTTGATTCCTGATTTTGAGATTGATTCAATTAATTTTGATGTGTTTTTAGGTTCGCATGTTATAATCAAACTGCCTGAAGATATTAATCCTAAAGGATTTAAGTTTAATTCTTTACAAATAATTTCAGTTTCTTTTTTTACAGGTATTTTATCTGAATTTATTAGCATCCCATTATTTGATGCTATTGCAAGCTCTTCTAATCCTGTGATTAATCCACCTTCTGTTGGGTCATGTAGACTTGAAGCCAGATTGTTTTTGGTTGCCAATTGAGCTTCGTCTTTGACACTTATCCCAGGATTGTATATAAAATCAATTGCATTATTTATCACAGATGGTTGAATATTAGTTTTATGGTTTTTTATATGATTTCCTAATATTGACGTACCTTCTAATCCGATATGCTTTGTAACTAGTATATCGTCATCACTATTAGCTCCCGATGTTTTCAATAATTTGTTTTTTTCTACTTCTCCTATCAAACAACCTATGGCAACAGGAGAATTAACTTCTGGCGTAATTTCAGTATGTCCACCTACTAAAGATATATTCATTTTAGAACATGCATTTTTAATATCTTCAAATATTTCTTTTATTTTTGATTCTTTTACAGANGGATTGAANAACAAAGTAGTTAATAACCATTTTGGCTCTCCTCCCATTGTGAAAATATCGTTAGAATTTACATTNACTAAATACCATCCNAANTTATCAGANGTAAAAGTTATNGGATCAGTTTTTACTAGTAGATATTTGTCNCCNATATCTATNGCTGANGCNTCTTCNCCAACAGATGGNCCAACAATTATTCTTTTNTCATTATTAGGTAANGTACTTAACAGTTGCGATAAAATTTTATTTGGAAGTTTTCCTGATTTCATATTTATTGATAATGATTAATTTTTAATTAGTGATATCATATTTGAATGAAAATTAAAGCAGTATTATTTGATTTATATGGTACCTTAGTTGGATTCGAACCTTCAAGGTTTGTAATTCAATCTCAAGTTGCAAAAAAGTATGATTTATTTTTAACTGAAACAGGAGTTTCAAAAGGATATTTCCTTGCAGATAAATTTATGGCAGAGCAAAATGCAGTTAGTCCTATTAGATCAATGTCTATTGCAGAAAAAGAAGAATTTTTTGCCAGGTATGAGCAACTCGTATTGTCCGGCGATGAGCTTGAAGTTGAATTGAGCCTCTGTAAAAAAATTTTTAAAGAATTACAATACATTCCTTATTCTATGGTTTTGTATGAAGATGTTATTCCAACCTTGAATTCATTAAGAAAATTGAATTTTAAATTAGGATTAATTTCAAATATGGATAAATCAGGATCTGAAATTTTAAATGAATTTAGCTTGTCTAATTACATGGATGTTTGTATCACTTCAAAAGAAGCTAAAGTAGAAAAACCAGATAGTAAAATATTTAATATGGCATTATCTAAGCTAGATATTGATGCTACCAATTCTATATATATAGGTGACCAAATTTTATCAGATATTGAAGGTGCTAAAAATTCTAAAATGCTTCCAATATTGATAGATAGAGAAAGTAGTCACACAGATTATCAAGGAGAGAAAATATCTGATCTCTCACAATTGATTGATTTATTATTCACTAAATATAATTAGCAGTACCCCTAATAGACAAATACATATTCCAGNAAATTCATTAGATTTCAATTTTTCTTTTAAAAATATGTAACCTAATGTCAAAGCAAATATAGGAGCTGAACTTGANAATACTGTAGTCCAAGACCCTGTGTTTACTTTTAATGACCCATTCCATATTAGCATTGAAATNGTTACAAATAGNGCTGCAATAATTAAGTATTTTATTTCTTTTTTTGTAGTNGTTANTTTAATTTCATTATATTGAAANAAGTTAATTGGAACAAAGTATGTAAAAGTTAAAAGTGTTCTNATCATTGTTGCATCAATTACAGATGCNGAATTTAATGTCCTNTCTGCTATAAATGCATTTCCTGCCCAAAAAGCACCNCATAGTAAGCTGGCNATTATTCCAAATAAATCATTTTTATTTTGTTGTCTGTTTTTTAATGATTTTAAGTGNGGNAAATTTATTGCNACCACTCCNGAAATAATNCCAANAGCTCCTATGGTAAATAAAGAGTTNAATTGTAAAAGATTAATATATTTATCTAAAAGNGCAATTATCAATACTTGTATGCTTGTTGTTATTGTAAAGACTATTCCAAGCTCGGTTCTCTTAATAGCTTGTATATATATAATCATTCCAAGGGCGCTGAGTGAATAGCTTATTGTAAATGCAGTGTATATTTGTGTTTCATANGAAAAGAATTCATTCCATCTATTAAGATAAAANTTCATNGATGATAANGCAATAAATGAAATACAGCTTTCAAAAGCAGGAAATAAGTATAAATTTTTAATTTTAAATTTTTTTAGTATAGTTCCTGATATAGCCCATGTGAATGCACTAAANAGTGGCAGAAAAGATAGNATNNTATTCATTTGATTTNCTTAGNTTTTGTAAAAGTGTTAGTAATTCTTTTTTCCAGTTTTGTTCGTTAAATTCAATTTTTACTTTATTTGATANAAAAGAAATTTTATTATTTAATTTATTAATTTCAAGGCTTTTNTCCAATGAAAGTTCGTGAAATNTAATTTCAATGATTTGTTGTTTTTTTGTAATTGATTTTATGTCACAATTTTTAGCTAAAATCTGAATTGAAGAGTTAAAAATTACATTTTCACCCTCTGGNTATAGCTTCCCATATCTATTNGTTATTTGTTTTTNNANAGATTCTATTTCTTCTAAANTTTGGCATAAATTNAGNCGTTTATATAATTCAAATTTNATCTTTTGCTCAGAAATATAATTATCACCAAATTCCAAATGAAGATTTAATTGTATATTTGGAATTTCATAATCCAAATCAAATTCATTAATTAATGGCTTTTCATTCTTTAATAACATATTTTTTGCTTCGGAAATAAGCTTTGAGTANAGNTGTAGTCCTATNGAAATAACATATCCGCTTTGTTCTTTACCNAAAATATTTCCTGCTCCTCTTATTTCTAAATCTCTCATTGCGATTTTGTATCCTGATCCAAGTTCTACGGATTCTTCTAGAGCCTGAAGTCTTTTTTCCGATTCGTAAGTTAGTCGGGTTTGTTTGGGTATTAAGAAATAGCTATATCCTTGTTTTTCACTTCTTCCNACTCTACCTCTTAATTGATAAAGCTGAGAAAGNCCAAACCTATGAGCATTATTTACAATTAAAGTGTTAACATTTGGCAAATCTAGACCTGATTCGATTATTGTTGTGCAACATANTATGTCAATTTTTTTGTTTGCAAAATCAAGCATGGTTTTTTCTAATTCAAATTCTTTCATNTGNCCATGNGCAACGCTAATATTTGCATTTGGTATCAAGTTTTTTAATTGCTTTAATATTATTTGAATTGTTTCAACTCTATTATGAAGAAAAAATACTTGTCCTCCTCTGTTTANTTCTTGAGTTATACTTTGCTTTATCAAGTTTTCATCATATGCATTAATACTAGTTTCCACTGGAAGTCTTTGNTCTGGAGGNGTATTTATACTNTATAGATCTTTTATTCCTGAAATAGCCATATANAGAGTTCTTGGNATGGGAGTTGCTGTCATTGTGATTATATCAACATTGGGATATTTNGATTTTATATTTTCTTTTTGTTTTACTCCGAATCTTTGTTCTTCATCTATAATTAATAATCCAATATTTTTAAATTCTATGTCATTTTGTATTAGCCTATGTGTTCCAATACAGATATCCAAGCTGCCATTGTTGATATCTTTTATGATTGATTTTTGATCTTTGTTGGATTTAAATCTACTTAGATATTCTATACTTACNGGAAAGGCAGAAAGTCTATTTTTAAATGTTTCNNAATGTTGTTGNGTTAATATGGTTGTAGGAGATATTACAGCCACTTGNTTNCCATTACANACTGCTTTAAATGCNGCTCTTATNGCGACTTCNGTTTTNCCAAATCCAACATCNCCACANATTAATACATCCATTGGGTTTTTATTTTGCATTTTATTTTTAACTAGATTAATTGCGGACAATTGATCAGGAGTTTCTTTGAANGGNAAACTACCTTCTAGATCTTTTTCCCAGTCGTTATCTTTGTTAAATTTGATNCCAGAAGNTAATTCTCTTTCGGCATAAATTGAAAGAAGTTCTCTTGCCCATTTTAAAGCTGATTCTTGTGCTTTTTGTTTTGATTTAGTCCANTTTTCACTTCCNAANGAATTTAATTTGGGAACTTTGTTTGTTGGTGCTATGTAGGGTGAAATTTTATGAATTTGACTTAGAGGAACATATAATTTATCTTCGTTTAGATATTCAATTATCATGAAATCCTCGTTGGTTTTAGTTTTTGGAGGTTTGCCAAAATCAATAAATTTGCCTATTCCNTGATCATAATGCACTANATAATCACCAGGCTTAACTTCATCATTTATAATAATTTCTTTTGTAATATTTTTGAATTGTGTAGGAGTATATTTAGTTCCATATAACTCTCTGTCTCCTATTAACATTGTTTTTTTATAAACAAAACCAGGAGTAGATTTNTAAGGAGGNGTATATTGAACATCAATATTTTNAAGCTTTAAATCTAAATTATTTATTAATTCATTTGTTCGATTAATATAGCTTGTTTGTATAATTATTTTCCCATNAAAGTCATTTAGGGGTGTGAAATGTTTATTGTTCTGAATTGATGCNGAAATTACAGGAATACTAGAAATATTAAATAGTGATTCAGCNTTTAATGATTTNTCTGTTTTCCATTGAGTAATATTTATGGTTTTAAATTTATATATTAATGATTTAATTTCNTCTATTGAAAATTGGTTGATATATTTTTCAGTATTATTTTTAAGCGAAATATTATTAGAAATATGNTCATTTAAATTTTGAAATATTACGTCAGGATTATCCAAAATTACTATTGTTTCTGGTTTCAAATATTCAAAAAGAGATGATTGATTTTCATAATCTGATCCCAAATTATAATCTATTGATTCTATGGTAATTTCATTTAATTCCTTAATTGTAATATGTGTATTAACGTCAAATTCTTTTATTGATTCTACGGTATCGCCAAACAGTTCGATTCTAAGAGGATTTTCGTAATCATAAGAAAATATATCAACAATACCACCTCTAATCGTATATTCGCCTTTGGATTCTAATTGATGATCTTTATTTTCAAATCCAATATTAGTTAATTTTTCAGATAAAGTTTTAAGATTTACAGAATCGTTGTTAATAATTTTTATTGATTTAGAAAGGAGCTTTGATGGAGAAGGCAATGATTCTAATGCTGATATAAGTGTAGAAACAATGATTTGTGTTGATGAAGCTTTTCGTAGATTAGAAATGAATTCTATTCTGTCAGAATTTTTTGATAAATTTTTACCATGTTCTTTTTTTTGAGGAAAAAACATAGTGTCTTTATGTTGGCTGGTTAAATTGTTAATCCAATTGATTGTTTCTGTGCCTGTGTTTTCTGTTGCAGAAATAATTAACACATCATTTTCAGAAGATATATTAATTAATTTTGAAAGTATTGGAAGCATTGAAGATCTGCATTCCAAAAATGATACATTTGATGTTTCGAGCTCATTTAAGTAGTTTTTGATACTATCTGTGTTATGAGCATCATTTATGATATCTTGAATAACCATTTAACTTATTTAAGATATTAATAAGAATAGATAAATTCTAATAGCTTCTATATATTCTTTTCTTTGATCGCCTAGCATTTCTTTGAGCTTCTAATCTTCTGTTTTCTTGTCGAGATCGGAAATATTGTCGATCTCGTAATTCTCTCATTATTCCAGATCTTTGCATCATAGACTGAAATCTCTTTAGCATTCCATCTATTGATTCGCCATCTCTTAATTTTACGTGAGTCATTTACTTCCCTCTTTGTTAACAGAAGAGTATTATAGCTTATCATATAGAAAAATAAACACTTATATTTAGATTGATATATAAAATAATAAAGAAATTACTTTAACTCTGAACAAATGTTAGAAAATATAAAAATTAGAAACTTTAGAAATTTTACAAATTATGAAGTAACCTTTAATAAGGGAATCACCACTTTATTTGGTAGAAATGGGGTAGGAAAGAGCTCATTAATAGAAGCTATATACTTTTTATCTATTGGCAGATCATTTAGAGCAAGACATGACAGAGATACTGTAAATAAAAATATATTAGGGACAGGTGATTTTGCGCAAATTAAAGGAATGTTTAATAATTTGTCAGAAAATAGAGAATTACAGATAATCTTGAACGTGAATGAATCATTTAGATTATCTAAAAATGGAAATATTAATGGAGCAAATATTAAATTGTCAGAATTTGTTGGTAATTTAAAATCTGTCTGTTTTAGTGTTAATGATATGAATGTAATATTTGGATCTCCTAGTGAAAGGAGAAAGTATATGGACTTGTTAAACACTCAGTTAAATTCAAATTACACTTCTGAGTTGTTAACTTACAATAATATTTTAGATTCTAGAAATGCATTGTTAAAAAGAATTAAAAACAATGATTCAAGCAAAGATGAATTGAAATATTGGAATGATAAAATGATTGATATTGGATCGTATATTATTCAAAAAAGATACGAATCATTAGATAAGCTAAATCTGATTTCTAAAGATATTTTCACTAAAATTTTTAATTCTGAACATATGGGTGACATTAGATATTTATCTAGCATAACAAATGACAACGAATATAATTTAAAAGATGATTTGGAAAGAATTCAGAGTCAATTTAGAGATAAAATACTAGAATATGAACATAGAGATATATCTTACGGAAGATCAAATATAGGTCCTCATAGGGATGATATGGTAATTAAAATAGATGGAGACAGTGCTCAAAATTTTGCTTCCAGAGGGCAAGCACGATTGCTAGTTTTGGGAATTAAGTTGGCAGAATGTGAATTGATTAAGGAATATAGTGAAGAACCTATTATATTGCTAGATGATGCTTTTTCTGAACTTGATTTTCAAAACCAAGAATATTTAGCAAAATTTATATTAGAATATAATCAATGTTTAATTACAGGATTAGATTTTAGTGTTATAAAAAAACTNAATATTNCAACACATGAAATATTAATGGAGTGAAAAAAATTAAANNATTTACTGAAGAACTAATTAATNANACTGCCGAGTATTTAATCAAAGCTAATTATCCTATAGTNCTTTCTGGNGCAGGGATATCTGCTGAAAGTGGAATACCAACATTTAGAAAAAATGANTCTGANTCTACTAANGCATCTTATTTTGGTAATTATAAAAATTTTATTGAAGATCCTAAANCATGGTGGGAAAATCAATTAGATTCTTCTTCTAATCCNAAAAGAACAAAATTNAGANAATCAGTTGAAAAAGCATTGCCAAANAAAGCTCATATNGCATTAGCTCAACTTGAGGAGAGAGGATANATTAAACATATTATNACTCAAAATGTTGATGAATTACANTCTAAAGCAGGAAGTAAAAACATAACTGAAATTCATGGNAGTAGATATAAATGTAGNTGTATAAAATGTGAGANGAGNTATTANAGAAATTTAGTTNANACCTCAATATTACCNCCAACATGTGATTGTGGNGGAATAATAAAATTTGANACTGTTTTGTTTGGAGAACCTATTCCAAAATCTNTATTAACTAANTGCATNGAGGTAGTAAGNAANTCAGATTTTATATTAGTTGTAGGGACATCTACTTTGGTTAATCCTTCTGCAAAGTTTCCGAGATATATTAAAAAAAATGGTGGAATAATTGTTGAAGTTAATACTAACTCTACTCCAATTAGCGTAATTTCAGATGTTATACTAAGGGGATCTACAACTGATTCGTTGCCTAAATTATTAGATAATATTTCTAGGAGAAATTAATTTGAAAAAAAACAAAAATAACAATATATTTTATGGATGGTATATTGTTATTGCAGGTACTTTCGCAATGTCAATCTCTTCTGGTATTAACTACCATGGATTTGGTAATTTGTTTTTACCTTTATCTAGAGAATTTGGTTGGAGTAGGACTAGAATTTCCTCTGTTTTTTCGTTAGCAAGACTTGAAAATGGAATATTAGGGCCTATTGATGGTTATTTAATTGATAGATTTGGTCCTAGAGCAGTTATTTTAGTGGGAGTACCAATAATGGGGATTGGTTATATTTTACTTTCACAAATTAATGGATTTTTATCATTTTCAATTGTTTATATATTAGGTGTAACAATAGGATCTGGTACATTGCATGTTCCAATTCAAACTGCAGTTGCTAATTGGTTCAATAAAAAAAGAGGATTAGCATTCGGAATTATGTGGTCCGGAGTTGGAATAGGTGGAATGATTGTTCCTTTATATGGATGGGGAATTGAATTATTTGGATGGAGAGAAACTTCTGTATATATAGGGATTATAGTTATTNTAATTGGTATTCCTTGCGGATTGATTATGAGACATAATCCATATAAATACGGACAGTATCCTGACGGATTAAAAGTTTCTGAAGATCAAGNATCAAAAGNAAAATTAACTGATTCTGTTGATTTTACTCCTAAAGAAGCATTAAGTTCTTCAAGTTTTTGGTTATTAACTTTCGCCACTGGATTAAGAATATTATTAACAAGTGGCGTGAGCTTACATTTAGTGCCTTATTTTGTTGATTTGGGCATTGACCCAGTAACGGCTGCTGCATTTGCAGGATCAGTAGGTGTTATCAGTATTCCTGGCAGATTTGGATTGAGTGCTGTTGGTGATCATTTTAACAAGAGGTATATACTGATGTTTTCTATGTTTTTACTTTCAATATCTGTTCTGATTTTATCTTATGTAAACAGCTTGAATGGAGCAATTATAGCGTTAATTTTGTACTCGTTTGCGCAAGGTGGAAGTGCTGTTGTGCCAAACGCAATTATGGCTGATTATTTTGGAACCAAGCATTACGGAACAATNATGGGATTCAGAAGTATTGTTGTAACATTTGGAGTTATTTTAGGGCCTATAATATCAGGAGCTACTTTCGATAATTACGGAAGCTATGAATTAGCATTTTTCGGTTTTGCTATAGTTAATTTCATTGGTTTTATAATGATTATTTATTCAAGACCTCCTAAAAGATCTAATGCTTAAAATGTCTTGTTCCAGTAAAAATCATTGATATATTTAATTTATTCGCAAGATCTATTACTTCATCGTCCCTTATGGATCCTCCTGGTTGTATCAACGATTTGACGCCTATTTCATGAGCTAGTTGAACATTGTCTGAAAATGGGAAAAAAGCATCTGAGGCCAAGATACTTCCGTCAGATTTTCCTTCAGCTACTCTTGCTGCTATTTCTATGCTGTTTATTCTATTCGGTTGACCTGTTCCTAATCCAATAATCGATTGGTCTTTAACTAGAATTATACCGTTTGATTTAACATGTTTTATTGCTTTCCATGCAAATTCCAAGTCTTTTAATTGCGTGTTAGATGGTTTGGATTTAGTAACAGTTTTCCATTTGTTTTTTGACTCTTCTATTATGTCAGTATCCTGAATAATATATCCCCCAGCAAAAGTTTTAATTTCGTATTTTGGATTTTCATATTTTACATTTTTCATATTGATAATTCTAAGATCTTTTCTTTTTTGTAGTCTGGTTAAAGCATTTTCAGTAATACCTGGCGCTATTACAAGTTCAAAGAAAATTCCTTTCATTTGATTTACAGTTTCTTCTTCAAGTATTTTGTTAAATGCAACAATTCCTCCATAAGCGGAGACTTGATCTCCATCAAAAGCTTTTTTGAATGCATTTGCTTGAATGTCGTCAATTGCAAGTCCGCATGGATTTGCGTGTTTTATAATTGCACATGCTGTTTCACTAAAATCATTTACAATTTGCCAAGCTGTATTGCCGTCGATGATATTGTTAAAAGACATTTCTTTTCCATGAACTTGAGTTCCGTTGATAATCCCTTTACCTAAAGATTCAGATGAGTAAACTGCTGCTTCTTGATGTGGATTTTCACCGTATCTCAATTTTTTTAACATTTTTCCTTTTGGGATAGAAAAAGATGAATCTGATTCTTCATCCAGATATTTGTATATTAGATCATCATAGTCAGAAACATGTTGAAAAGCTTTACTGGCTAGTTTTTTTCTGTCTTTAATTTTAGTTAAATCATCAATAGATGAAAGGCTAGTATCTGAATTACTTAAAAGTTTATAATCATCTGGATCTACAATAGTTAAAACAGAGTGATAGTTTTTTGCTGCTGCTCTGATCATGGTCGGGCCACCAATATCTATCATTTCAATAATTTCGTTTTCTGTACTTTTTTTGTTTTTTAAAGTTTCTTCAAATGGGTATAAATTACAGATTACTATATCTATTAATATGCCNTGCATATTTTTAATCTCCGACATATGTTTTTGATTATCTCTTTTTGCTAAAATCCCTCCGTGAATTACAGGATGTAGTGTCTTTACCCTGCCGTCTAATATTTCAGGACTTTGTGTTATATCAGAAACTTTTTGTAGATTATTTAAATTTAATTTACTTAAATATTTATAAGTTCCACCAGTAGAAATAATATTGCAGTTAAGAGTATTTAAATACGCAGCGATTTTATCNAGATTGGATTTGTCATACACGCTTATTAAGGCATTCAATTTGTCCTTCATTTAATTATTACCTTTGAGGTGTTTGTTGAATTGGATTCTAGATGTCCTATTATTCTTGCTTCAGGTGATAAAGAAAGAATTTTATTCGTGTTTTCTTCAGATGAGACAATTACTAATCCGGTTCCCATGTTAAATACATTAAACATTTCTTCAATTGATATTTTCCCGGTTTCTTGAATAAGGTTAAATATCGCAGGAATTTTAAGAGAGTCTGCATTGATAATAGCATTAAGATTAGAATTAAGTATCCTTGGAATATTCTCTTCGAAGCCCCCTCCTGTTATATGCGCAGAAATTTTCATTAAATTTTTGATTCTTGATATATCGTTATAATAACTTTTATGCGTTTTAGTTAGCTCTGTGCCTAGAGTTGAGTTTAGTTCTTTGAATTCTTTGTTAAGCACTTTAGGGTTATTTTCTATATCAAACACTTTTCTTACTAGAGTATATCCATTTGTATGTATGCCATTTGATGGCAAGCTAATTAGTACATCACCTTCTGCAGTTGATGATTTAGTCATTATTTCACCTTTTTCAGCTATTCCCACAATAAATCCCGCCACATCAAATTTTCCATTTGAATATACCTCTGACATTTGAGCTGTTTCTCCNCCAACTAATTTACAATTATTATCTTCACAAGCTTGAACAATTCCTTTGATTATTTCTATAATATTTTGTTCAACGATTTTTTCTACTGCTATGTAATCAAGAAAGAACAATGGATTTGCGCCNATACAAACTATATCGTTAACNGATGCGTTAACAAGATCTATTCCAAGAGATTTNAATTGGTTTAANTCAGAATGAANTANGAGTTTACTTCCAATTCCGTCAGTACTAGATATAAGCACNGGATTTTTATATCCTTTTATCTCNAATAATCCTCCNAAATTTCCAATATNATTTGTTTNNTGATGATCAGAAATTATTGATTTCATATTTTCTTTTANATTNGCAGCTTTNNNTAAATCAACTCCTGATTTTTGATAATTGATGTTTTTATTCNNATCNGACATATANTTTATTCTAAATTAAATTTACTCATTTCTAACTGTACTGGNATGGGATATTTACCTGTGAAACAAGCGTCACAGTATTGATTTGANGGCTTAGGNACAGTTTTCATTAACCCTTCNACAGAAAGGTANCCCAAAGANTCAGCTTTNATNTAATTTTGTATTTGATCAATTGATTTATTTGCAGCTAGNAATTCTGATTTNGTAGCCATATCTACTCCAAAATGNCAGGGCCATTTGATNGGAGGAGCACAAATTCTTANGTGNATTTCTTTAGCTCCTGCTTTTCGAAGTAAATCAACAACGAAAGGAGTAGTAGTTCCNCTTACTATGCTATCATCGACAACAATAACAGATTTGTTTTTAATAATTTCTTTTAAAGGATTAAGTTTTCGNCGAACTCCNACTTCNCTTAGTCTTTGATCTGGAAGNATAAATGTTCTTCCAACATATCTGTTTTTAACTAAGCCTTCAGTAAATGGAATCCCAGATTCTTCNGCATAACCTACTGCTGCAGCAATAGCAGAATCAGGTACNCCTATTACAATGTCAGCATCTACAGGNTGTTCTATNGCTAGTTGNGCCCCCATTTTTTTTCTNGTTAAATATACAAGTTGTTCATCAAGAATGCTNTCAGGT
Source organism: Chloroflexota bacterium (assembly GCA_002711005.1). Lineage (GTDB taxonomy): Bacteria > Chloroflexota > Dehalococcoidia > Lucifugimonadales. Next base: position 19,827 of record PAHZ01000006.1, on the reverse strand, counting down.
CTTGCAAAGTATATATTTTCAAAAACACATGCNGCTAATTTTTTGTTTTCTTTCTTNAAAATNGTCTTNGCTTCATCTCTATTTATGAAAACTGCTTCNCCTGGNTCNAGTTCNCGAATAAATTCNCCNCCNATATGATCTATAGCACATGATTCTGAAGCCAANACATATCCATCTTCNATTTTACCAAGGCATAGAGGTCTCACTCCTAANGGATCTCTNATTCCAATNACNCCNTCTTTTGTNAGAACTGTNAGAGAATANGCTCCTTGTAATTTGTTCATCATATAATTAATTTTATCTTTCCANTCTTTCCCNGGAGCATTTGCNAGAAGTTGNAGTATAACTTCAGAGTCACTAGAAGATTTNAATTCNCANCCCCAATCGANAAGTTCTTCTCTAATNCTTTTNGCATTTATTACATTTCCATTNTGNGAAAGNGCTATTTCTTCNGATTCTACNAAGCATCTTATNGGTTGTGCATTTTCAATTTTTGTTGANCCNGTNGTAGAGTATCTNGTATGACCAATCGAGTATGNTCCTTNTAGTGATTCAATGTCTNGTTCNTCTAATGCTTGAGAGATAAGNCCCATTCCTGTTTTGACATTGATTTTNCCATTGTAAGTTGCTAGTCCTGCNCTTTCTTGTCCTCNGTGNTGTATAGCATGAAGNGCAAAAAATGCTAGTCTTGAAGCATCGGTATTTGTTGTAATACCAACTACTCCACATTCTTCTTTTGGATTATCAAACATTAAGCATATTCTCCACCTTAGAAGATTTGATTATATATCTTGAGGTAGATGTNTTNAATGACAAAAATTAATGATTAANAATAGGTTGGGCNATAATCCACAAACTTAGTGCAGTATAAAATATCATAAGGATTAAAAATGGTATTTGACTTTTAATTGCCAAAGAATTGTTACTGAAAATTTTTACTGCATTAATGTGTGAAACAATAACTGAAAAAACATGTCCCAATACTATGATTATTACTGAAGAATACCATGCATCTTTTGCATTGATTACCCCAATATTCAGAGCATAATTTTGTGTTCCGATTAAATCCCATCCGNATCCGAATGGATCAGATATCACNGGNATGATGAGTTGNCCTGTAATCAAAATATATGCAAGATAATGCGCTATATGATAAGCAATTGCTATTGGAGTAAGTGAAAACACAAACGAAGTAAGTATTTCTTCAGTTGATTTCTCTTTAGTTGTATCAGATACNATTTTGCAAACAAACCATAATAANATAAAAAATAGTGAAGGTATTAAAATTATTCCGAGTGTTTCTGTAATTGCTTTACCNAGCGNGGGTATAAATATTATTTCTATATTTGACCAAAAAGTTGTTTCAGACAATCCGTCAAATGAAATTGTCCCCAGTAAAATTATGTGAAAAGCAACAAATAATGTAGATGGGGTTTTTAATTCTGTGAGACCCATTACAGGAAGTCTTAAACTAANGTTTGTAGTTTGTAGATATTTATTTTGAGTTAATTTGAAAATTCCAAAAGAGCCCATNATATGATAGTAAACACTAAACACATCTCCTNTTTCTAGCCAATNTTTAGNNCCATATAAATACATGAAAATAAACGTTAGAATAGTGTATNCAGAAACTAATGTAGCTAAAGTTTGAGGATTNGATCCATTNCCAACATTTTCAAACCATGAGAATAAAANAAACGAGATTATTAGCGGCCACGCATCTAAGGATTTGGGATATTTATATTTCCCTTTATGTATTAANTCNGGATTTTTTATTACATTNTTNATTAGAAATAAATATAGGATTTTAACAGGGTTTAATGANTTCCAAAAATCTCCAATTATTGGTGTGANAATACCAAATCCAACCCACCATATAATCCAAATAAAAGGCGTGGAAAAATTTTCAATTGGATTGCTTGAACCAATGAATCCAGAAATGATAGTAAGTAAAAACAATGATACTGATAATATTTTTAGTATATTNTTAAAAAGAATTAAATGTATTTTNCCAAGTGTTTTTTCTTTAAATATAGNTANNGATTTATTATGATTTGCTTTATATTCTTTATTAAAAAAAATAATTAAAATCAAAAACGAGAAAAGAATNGTTAAACTTCCGCCGATCAGGAAATAATTAAGAGGAATCGGGAGATCATATCTTTCTCCAAAGCCATGGGCTAAAATCTTGTTTGGTATTATTAACCAAAGAGATATTATTGAAAATAAAATAGATATAAGAAATTTATTCATTATTTTGGATTTACTATAAGTTTGCCAATTATATCTTCATCATGTTCTTCTTTGTCTGATCCATGATTATGTTGCCCTCCAGAATGAGATGCTCCATGTGANGAATGATCATGACTTGTATGAAGAGCAATTGGGAAACTCCCCGTAGCATTTAAGTNTATTTCTAGGATNGTAACTTTATTNTTTAACAATTCGGATTCAATATTNTAACCNTGAATATGAATTGATCCATTCATATCACTTTTTATATTTAGAGTGATAGTAGATTTTTCTGTAGTAGTAATTAGTTCNGGGATAAGTTTCATGTTTTTTATTTGAATATCTTGGNTTGTATTGTGATTTGTATTAGGATTTTCTGNTGAACATCCTAATANNAACANGCTTNCTNATAAAATTGNGTGNAATANGGCAAGTTTCATTTTTAACCTTTAATTAATNTTTTTGTATGANAAAAACATTGTAAAAACCTATTTTGATTTGGTTNTTAGTATTTTTCTNGTTGCAATTGAAAATGGTACCAAGATAGCTGTNAATGTCAAGAATATTACAATGATATTTCCTGTATTAGCTCCTTTGAAGACTTCNAAATTTTTATTTATTTTAGAAATCCCCTTATCNGATTTNATTGTAATATCAAGAATATAGTTACCTTCATNNACTANNACTGTATCGTATTCATAATATTGNGGAGAATTNAGAGAGTTTTTTGCCTCTANATCNTCATTAAANGAAGGACCTGAAATTTTAATNTTAACTATGGATTTTACAAATAANGAAGTTTCTTTATCNTGNACNCTTAATGCTATNTGCAGNGGNCCAGTGAAAACTTTTTCTGGNTAAAGGCCATATTGAATAATATGNTGATCATCGGTGTAAGTNTCATACTTAGTTATNCTTCCATTANCNTCTAAACGNGAAGGCAGAAAAATGAAAGTNAGTAATATTATAATTACNTAAAATAATAATATCTGATTTTTAATATTCTCCATTTTANAAAGACATATTTTGCATTATAGTATCGATATCTTTGTCTCCNCGTCCACTTANNCCAAGAAGNATAATATCTTTCTTNTCCAACTTTGGTGCTAATTCNTCTAAGTANGCTAANGCGTGNGCAGGTTCTAAAGCNGGGATTATNCCTTCTAGTTTTGAGGTTAAAGCNAGAGCNTTAAGGGCTTCTTTATCNGTNGCTGCTACGTAACTNGCTCTTTCGGTATCTTTGAGNAAACTNTGCTCTGGGCCTACNCCNGGNTAATCTAATCCNGCAGATATACTGTGTGTTTCTATTATTTGCCCGTCATTATTTTGAATTANATACGTTTTGGTTCCATGAAGTATTCCTANNCTTCCTTTGACTANAGTTGCTGAATGNTCNTCTGTNTTAACTCCTTTNCCTCCTGCTTCTACTCCAACTAGNTTTACATCTTTGTCATTTACAAATGCATGNAAAAGTCCCATCGCATTACTTCCTCCTCCAACACANGCAATAACATAGTTTGGTAATTTATTTTCTATTGATAGAATTTCATTTTTAGCTTCANTTCCAATAACAGACTGAAAATCTCTAACCATTANTGGGTAAGGATGAGGCCCNATTACACTACCAATTAGATAATAACTGTTATTTACATTGGTNACCCAATCTCGCATGGCTTCATTAATTGCATCTTTTAGTGTTTTGCTTCCTGAAGTTACACTTATTACTTCNGTTCCAAGTAGTTTCATTCTGTATACATTTAGTGATTGTCTTTCTATATCNTCTTGTCCCATATAAACAACGCANTCCAAACCTAGTTTTGCGCATATTGCTGCCGTTGCAACACCGTGTTGNCCTGCTCCTGTTTCAGCAATTATTCGTTTTTTACCCATNAATTTTGCTAGCAATCCCTGNCCTACAGCATTATTGATTTTATGAGCACCTANATGTGCTAAATCTTCTCTCTTAAAGTATATTTTAGCTCCNCCANAATGTTCGGTTAAATTTTTAGCAAANTATANAGCTGTTGGTCTGCCAACAAATTCTTTNAGTAANAGGTNAAATTGTTTTTGGAAATCATCTGATTGNGCTATTTGCTTGTAGTTTTGATCTAATTCTTCGATTGCGTACGACANAGTCTCAGGTATAAATTTACCTCCNAAATCTCCATAAAAACCATTCTTGGGATTATTCAACTTTTTCCTCTTTCNTTATATTTATTTATTATATTAGAAATTAACAAGAATATTATAGAAGAACTTAATGTAAAAATACCAATAATTATTGTTGCATCCATAAAAAATATTTCTTCAAATATTTTAATTAAATAATCTTTTCTTGGATCTAAAATCCAAAGGTCATTATCAAAGCTTATTATATGAAAAAGNTAAAATATCCANCTAAATCCAATNAAGATTGCTATNAATATGAAAGCNGTAATTGAGAATGAAAATTTAAGATAAGATTTNGCAGCTGATTTGAGCAATTTNGTTCTATTATGATTGTTNAGNCTGAAGTAAATTANNANACAAATNANTATTGCTGACCACATTAAAACTGATATTAATTTAATGTTATTNAGTAAAATCTTTACATCTANCATATGCATGATTTCTTTTTCGTTAAATAATTTTTTTTCAACTCCNTTAATATAAGTTGTCATATCTATTTTTTCATTTGATTTTTCNTTAAAGAAATCTTGTGTATTATCAACTATTTTTTNAAGATCTGTTTTTGTNATTCCTGTTTTGTAGGAAGTGTTATTNTTTTGGAATTCAAATTCATAGAATNAATCCAGATTTACTATTANAAGAGCATGNCTAAANAGCAGTGCTATAAACAATGTTGTCTGGAAAAGAATTTTATTGATTTTTAATAACATTTTTTATACTTAATTTTTAAAATCATTGTTAAAGTATAACAATATATCTAATTTAATAATTGGAGGAACTATGAATTTCCCTGATCTAGAATTAAATCTTANTGGTGTATGTGAATTGATTGAAACTCTTNGAGGACCTGAGGGATGTCCTTGGGACATNGAGCAAACTCCAAATTCNTTAACAAAGCATCTAATTGAAGAGTGTTACGAACTTGTTGAGGCAATAGAAAATAATGACTTAGAAAACATAGAGGAAGAAATNGGAGATCTTTTATTAAACTTATCTTATCAAATAGTGTTTTTAAAAGAAAAAAACTATTCNAATGAAGAAGCTTTAATCAAAAAATTATTTTTTAAAATTCATACAAGACACCCNCATGTTTTTGCTGATTTGNAATTAAATGATTCTGCAGCTGTNGAAAAAAATTGGCAGAAAATAAAAAATAAANCAAATAAAAATAATACTNATAATATACCAAAGCATTTACCTTCACTTATTTTAGCTCAAAAGNTACAAAAAAAATATTCAAAATTAAATAATGAATCAAGTACAATTNATTCGTTATCTAATATGCGAANCATTATGAACAATCANAAAATGCTTNATTCAGATANGNTTGGTGAAATTTTGTTTGAGTTATCAAATTACGCNAGATTAAATAAAATTGATTCGGAGAAGAGTTTGAAAAAATTCATAAATGATTATNTGGATCAAACAAATGAAAANTAAATTAAATATTATATTTATGGGATCAGGGTTNTATGGTTCATTAGTATTAAATTCTTTAGATCNATCTAATTTTAATATTTTGAACATATTTACAAAATCNAATAAAGTTATTTCTAGAAATATAAAAAAACANGAATATTTTAATNTTGAATCACATGATATNCCNATNANTGAAATATCTNANTTTTCTAAAGAAGATTTANATATTATTACCAANNCTAAGCCNGATTTAATNATAGTTGCTTCATTTGGCTTGATTCTACCGGAGTCCATGTTGTCTNTTCCGCATTATGGAGTTATTAACATACATCCTTCTTTATTGCCTAANTANAGAGGNCCNTCTCCTATTTCTTCCTGCATAATAAATGNNGAAAAAATCACAGGAGTAACAATAATGAANATGGTTAAAGAGTTAGATGCAGGNCCAATATTGTATCAGGAAAAAATCGAAATTGATTTCAATNTNAATTCTGATGAATTGGGAATTAAATTATTTGAAATNGGAACANGTAAAATAAATAANTTATTTAGTAAAAATACAATTCANGANATAACTGAATTNGAGCAAAATCATTCNCAGGCTAGCTTTACNNAAATTGTCAAAAAAAATGATGGCCNAATAAATTGGACAGAAGATATACAACNGATATANAGAAAATTNAAGGCTTATTANTCATGGCCTGGNATTTATACATNTTGGAATAATAAAAGAATAATATTNAAAGAATTTACTATTGAATTACAAAATANTTATGACAANAATCCTGGCAAAATATTAGAGTTGAAAAATGATAANTTAATAGTATCTGCACAAGGTGGNAAAATTTGTNTCAGTGATATCCAAATGGAAGGAGGAAAGAGTATGANATCNNCAGTTTTTGTTAATGGCAGNCCTGATATTATTGGGGATGTTTTTAAGTANAATTAAACNCTTCCGTCAATATCTATATCTAATACNGAAGTTTTATTAGAATTTACNGCTTTATTAATATATTCGTTNATTTCACTTGGTTTTGTAATTTTGTATCCNTTTAAACCAAAAGTTTTAGCTATTTCAGCAAAATTAAATGGAGGTTCAAAATCCATNGCNAANTATTTATTGTTTTCTTCAACGTCATTTAANATTTCTTTTTTGTAGATCTGCATATTTGTTTTTAAAACTCTNTANGAATGGTTATTACATATTATGTAAATCACAGGNATATCGCTATTNGCAGCTGTCCAAAGNGCTTGNACAGTCATCATNGCACTTCCGTCTCCAATTATNCCTATTACATTTTTGTTTGGATTAGCCAATTTTACACCCATTGTAGCACCCATTCCCCAACCTATTGCGCCCCCTCTTTCACCATGCATTTGGNTTGGNTNAAANTTATTTGTNGCTAAAAGNGCAGATCTTGAAGAAACNGAATCATCAATAACTATGAAATNTGATAANGATTTNAAAATTTCAGAAAACATTTCGTAAGCACTCATNGGTTGATTATTNAAATTTGCTGAAATCAATTTNGATTCATTTAAANTAATTATTGTTGTTTTATCTTGAAGNTCTTTTTTTCTAATTGAAATTTTTTCNTTNGTTTCTCCATTNATANTATTANTTAAANTTGAATTTAACTCGNNTAGAGCAGATTTGGGGTCNGAAATAATACCCAAATCTGTTTTTTCGTTTCTNNCAATTGCTGATACAGAAGAGTCGATATGTGCATGGAAAGAATTGTTATTNAANAGNTGTCCCTGCATATAAAAAAATCCATCAAAAACATTAGACCCAACCGATATTATTAAATCATGCTTGTCTACTACTTCTTTTGCTTTTGAAAGNAAATTAGGNAATGTTCCAAAGTATTGNGGATGNTCCATNGGAAANTTTATTTCAGATGTTGTAGAACTNTATACTGAACATCCTGAAATTTCTGCAAATTTAATAACTTCAGAGTGCGATTTAGAATGNGANACNCTATCTCCAATTAGNAGTAAAGGATTTTCAGAATCTAAAATTTTTTTGGTAAGTAATTCNACAGAATCTTTTGGAGGATTTATCGAATTAGATATATANGGTANTTTTACTATTTCTGATTCGGTATATTCNTCAAAAACATTTGCAGATATAGANAGGAATACNGGNGCAGTAGGAGTAGTTGAAGCTTCTTTAAATGCCCTCATTGTCATCTCNGGTAATTGATCTATGTGNGTTACCTCTCCNGACCANTTNGTAAATTCTTTTACCATGTTTACTAAATTTGAGCGGTATGAATTTAATTTTCTNATATCTTTGTTTCCNGCAGTNAAAACTAANGGAGCTCCACCGTAGAATGCNTTGATTAACAAACTGATTCCATTTGCAAGGCCACTATCTATATGTAAATTAACAAATGCTGTTTTTCCAGAAGACCTTGCCCATCCNTCNGCCATTCCCATGGCAACACCTTCTTGTACTGCNAGATAATAATTAAAATCTTTGTATTTATCAGATGCNAGAGCATTCGTTATNGCACTTTCACTTGTTCCGGGATTNCCAAAAATATTTGTTACANCATATTCTTTAAGNGCGTCTAAAAATAAATCTATTCCTTGTCTCTTCATTTTATTAATCCTAATTTTGTTCTTAAATGAAAACATAGTATTACTTTTTACAAGTTTTTNATATAATTTNAGTGAAAAATANATTCGATTTATCTATAATGAATTATTCTATATTAAAATTGGATTGCATAAATCTAAAAGTGGGGTGAAAAAATGAAGTACGTAGATTATGAGAGACCAACTAGNTTAAAAAGCGCTTTAAGTATCCTAAGCGANAAGGGAGATGTCACTAAAGTACTAGCTGGCGGNACAGATATGTTGGTTAAATTAAGAGTAAGACGNGANCAGCCTGATATTTTAATGGATAGCAANGAAATTCCAGAATTAAANGAATTATCTTTTGATCCAAACAAAGGATTAACTTTAGGAGCNGCTGTNCCATTNTANAANNTATATGATAATNCCGATGTTCAAAAATATTACCCTGCATTAGTTGATTCCACAACTATAATCGGAGGAATTCCTATACAAGGAAGAGCAACAGTTGGAGGAAATTTGTGNAATGCTGCCCCAAGCGCTGATACAATTCCTACGTTGATTGTTTTNGGAGCAACAGCTTTNATTCAAAGCTCAGAAGGNTCNAGAGAAGTTAATGTTGANGAATTTTGNACAGGNCCTGGNTCTAATATTCTTAAATCGAATGAAATTTTAGTATCNATTAATGTNCCGGCTCCNAANCAAAATTCGGGNGCTCATTATATGNGATTTATTCCTNGAAATGAAATGGATATTGCTGTTGTTGGNATTGGAACNTATGTTCAGCTTAATTCTNCAGGTGATAAATTNGAAGAGGTAAATGTTTCNNTAGCATCAGTAGCACCAACTCCNATATANGTNNAAGAAATTTCAGAATTTTTATTAGGNAAAGAAGTAAATGATGAAAATATTGAGAAAGCTGGNCAATTAGCNAAAGAAGCTTCAAGTCCAATNTCTGATATGAGAGGCACAGCAGAATANAGACAACATCTTTGCGCAGTTTTGACGAAAAGATCTATAAATAAATCAATTGAAAGAATTAAAGGGGCATAAGATGTCAAANAAAGTACACGTACAAACAAAAATTAATGGNCAAGACGTTGAGTTNTTATGCGAACCTCGTCAAAGTTTACTTGAATGTCTNAGAGATATAGTTGGTCTTACAGGAACNAANGAAGGNTGCAATGATGGAAATTGTGGNGCCTGNACAATNATTNTNGAAGGTAGNACNGTAACTTCTTGNTTAGTTTTAGGTGTTGAAGTNGACGGNAANGAANTGACTACAATTGAAGGAATTGCTGATGGTGACAAGTTNCANCCAATTCAAACTGCTTTTTTGGAAAANGCNGCANTGCAATGNGGNATTTGTACACCAGGATTTATAATTGCAACAAAAGCTTTANTGGACAAAAATCCTGANCCNACNGAATATGAAATNNGATGGTGGTTAGCNAATAATTTATGCAGATGNACAGGATACGATAAGATNGTAAGAGCTGTTCAAGAATCTGCAAANCNAATANAANCNCAAGNNGGAGGTTANTACATGACTANNATNAAAGATNCNAAAAAATACNANGTAATAGGTACTCGTCCNTTACGTCCTGACGGAGCAGATAAAGTTACAGGNCGTGCACTTTATGGTGNNGATTTTGAAATGAGTGGANTNATATTNGGGAAAATTTTAAGAAGNCCGCATGCTCACGCTCGNATNAAATCTATAAATTATGANAAAGCTATGGCTNTNGAAGGNGTNTTNGCNGTTGTAACTGCNGATGATCTNCCAGGNAANCCNGATGGAAATATTTCAATTTCTTATAANAGAGGTAATATANTAGCNAAGGANAAAGTCTTNTANGTAGGNCANGCTGTAGCTGCNGTTGCAGCTAANGANCAGCATATTGCNGAAGAAGCTTTAGAACTTATNGATGTAGAGTACGAAGTGTTATCAGCNTCTTTAAATGTTGAACAAGCAATGGATNAAAATGCNGAAATTATTCATGAAAATACATTCATGAAAGAATTTGGTGAAATGACTACCGTTAATAATAATATTGATGAACATTTNCAACATAAGATGGGNAATGTTGATAAAGGATTTGAAGATGCTGATCTTGTAGTAGAAGGTAAATANTCTACGGTAATGGTTCANCAGGGNTATATCGAACCTCATGCTGCTACNGCTCTNTGGAAATCAGATGGTACTTTAACTGTTTGGAANAGCACTCAAGGGTCCTTTCCTGACAGAGATGAACTCTCNACTATTTTAGATNTTCCNATTTCAAGAATTAANGTTGTTCCATTAGAAATTGGNGGAGGNTTTGGTGGAAAAATTCCAATNTATCAAGAACCTGTTGCNGCNTTATTATCTAAANAAACAGGAAATCCTGTCAAAATCATTATGACAAGAAAAGAAGTATTTGAAGCTACAGGCCCAACTCCTGGTGGATATACAAATGTAAAAATTGGAGTGAAAAATANTGGTAANATTACTGCNATGCAGGCCGAATTAGCTTTTGAAGCNGGNGGNTATCCTGGNTCTCCNGTTGGAATGGGATCATTATGTGTTTTTGCNGCATATAAATGTGATAATCANNTAGTTGACGGATATGATGTTATTGTTAANAAACCAAAAACTGCAGCATANAGAGCTCCNGGCTCTCCNAATGCAGCTTTTGCTACAGAACAAGNTATGGATGAGATAGCTCAAAAATTAAATATTGATCCTATAGATTTGCGTTTGATGAACGCANTTTCTGAAGGAGANAGAAGAGTTGATGGTCCTAAATTTCCAGTTGTTGGATTAAAAGAAGTACTNGAAACAATGAAAAATTCTCCTCAGTACAAATCAAAANTNGANGGNCCTAANAAAGGGAGAGGNATAGCTGTTGGATATTGGTTTAATGTTGGACTTCAATCTTCATGTAGTATTCATGTTAATGCAGATGGAAGTGTAAATTTAATTGAAGGATCTACAGATATTGGTGGTTCTAGAGCTTCTATAGCAATGCAGGCTGCAGAGACTCTTGAGATTCCTTATGAAAGTGTTAATCCCAGCGTTGTTGATACAGGTACTGTTGGTTATACAGCTGTAACTGGTGGAAGCAGAACAACATTTTCTACCGGTTATGCAGCACATCTTGCAGCTCAAGATGTAAAAGAACAGATGATTAAACGAGCTTCTGAAATTTGGGGAGTTGATCACAAATCTGTAATTTATAATAAAGGTCAGTTTTCTTCAAATGCTGATCCTGCTTTAACTATGTCATTCAAAGAATTGGCATCACAACTTGAAAAAACAGGTGGATCTATTGCAGGAAAAGGTTCTATTAATCCTAAGAAAGTAGGNGGATCGTTTGCAGGATCTATTTGTGATTTAGAAATTGACCCTGAAACTGGTAAATCTACCATAATTGATTTCACTGCTGTGCAGGATGCTGGTAAAGCAATCCATCCTAGTTATGTTGAAGGTCAAATGCAAGGGGGCAGTGTTCAAGGAATAGGCTGGGCTCTAAATGAAGAATATTTTTATGATAAAGATGGCACAATGAATAATAGTTCATTATTGGATTACAGGATGCCAACTTCTTTAGACTTACCCGAAATAAATGCCATTATAGTTGAAGTACCTGATCCAATGCATCCTTATGGAGTTAGAGGTGTGGGTGAAGCAAATATTGTTCCACCAACTGCTGCTGTTGCTAATGCAATGAATAGGGCATCAGGAGAGAGGTTTTATAATCTTCCAATGAATCCTTCAGCTGTTGTTTCTAAGTTAAATAAAAATTCATAATGTTCTTTTATGGCTAAAGTATTTATACCAGCTTTGCTTCATAATTTTACCGGAAATGTTTCTCAAATAGACATCGAAGGAAAAAATGTAAGGACTGTGATAAATAATTTAGATTTGGAATTCCCTGGAATAAAATCTAAGCTAGTTGAAGGACATCAAATTAAACCAAGTATCTCTGTTGCGGTTGATGGNAACATTACCCCGATGGGATTATTAGAAGAAGTTGGTGAAAATAGTGAAGTACATTTTTTACCAGCTATATCAGGAGGTTAGTAATTATGATTATAGTTATGCGAACATATATTCCAAAAGCAGGAAAAGGAGGATCATTGATGAGATTAGTCAAAAGTGTTGCAGAAACTTTTGATAAAAACAATTTTCCTACTACTGAGATTTTAAGAGCATCACATGGCTTGCACGGTAAAATTCAAACTATTCAAAGATGGGATTCCCATGATGATTATATGGATTCTAGAGACAAGGTCCGTGCAACTAAAGAAATAACCTCGTTATTTGATGAAATTTATCCACTTTTGGAAGAAACACACTTCACAGAGCTTTTTAACGTTGAATGACTTTTAATAAATTTTTAAGTTATGATATAGTTCTACTATTATTAGTAATTTCATTAGTGGTTTATTTATGAGCAATAATGAATTTGGATTTTCAAAATTTTCTGATAACGATTTTTATAGCAATGTTAATAAAGAATTAATAGATTCTTTGGATATTAAATCTGATTTAAACATTGTTGATCTCGGATGTGGCAGTGGTGGTATAAGTAAAATTATTACAGATAAATTGAGTGATATTAATAGTGTCAATTCTTCTATTGTTGCGGTAGATTCTTCAGAAATCTCATTAAGAGAAGCAAAAGCTAATTTGAGATCAGTATCTGATACNATGATTACTTTTGTACAAAGTAGGTATGAAGAATTTTCTTCTAAAATTAAAGATAAAGTTGATTTAGTTGTGTTGTGTAATGCAATTCATTACTTAGATGATAAAGAACTTGTTATAAAAGATGTTATGAAAATTCTAAAACCTGGTGGCAGATTTGTATTTAACTCTTCATTTTTTGATGGCGCCCATCCTGAACATACTCTTGGTTTTTATAGAAAATGGATGTTTAAAGCAATGAGAATATTAACAAAAGAATATAAAACTCGTCCCGTAAAAGCAGATAAGATCGAATCTAGAGTGCAACTAAATCCAAATCAGTATAAAGATGTTTTGGAAAATTGCGGTATGGAAATAATTAATACTAAAATACGAGAAGTTGATGTTCCATTAGATGGATGGCTTGATATTAGTGGATTTAAAGATTTCATNGAAGGTGTTATGCCAGGTGTGAACTTAGATATTGCAAGTAAATCATTACAACAAGCAGTTAAAGATACTTTTGAAGAAATGAAACTTACTTTTGTTCAGCGTAATTGGATGGAAATTGTCGCNGCAAAGCCATAGATTAGGTAATTATTAGTGATTACAATTTCAAATACTCAAATTTCTAACATTCTATCAGAGAAATTTGCTTATGAGTGTGTAAAAAAAGGAATTGAATCCCAAAGTAAAGGTTATAGCTATGTTATGCCCAGATCTACTAAGTCTTTTGGAAATAATAAACTACTTGCTGATATGTCTGCATTAATTAAGGATATGGGTGTTTTTGGAATAAAGCATTATGTTGTTCACAATTCAAAGTTCAGTTATTACATATATCTGTATGATTTTAGTACTAAAGAGCTTTTAACTGTGCTAGAAGCAGAAGAAATTGGCAAATACAGAACAGCGGCAGTAACTTCGTTAGTTATTGAAAAATTGAGAACTGCATCTATGAAAAATTTAAGTATTATTGGAACTGGATTTCAAGCTAAACAACAATTAAGTTCAATACTTAATATTAATTCTAATTTCGAAGATGTATATATATACAGCCCAACTGAAAAAAACAGAAATAACTTTGTCAAAAATTTTAAAAATAAATTTCCAGATATAAATTTTATAAATTGTTCAAATGAAAAATCCGCATTAATTCAATCTGANATTATTATAACTGCTACAAATTCTTCNTCTCCTGTTATTCACAATGAGTATTTAAAAGATAGTTTTTTGATAATTGCTATGGGNGCGGCNACACCCTATTNCATAGAAATCGATGAAAATATAATTCANAATTGTGATTTTGTATTAGTTGATGACAANGAGCAGGCCAAATTGGAAAGTGGAGATTTATTAAATCCAATATCTAAGGGAATNCTTAATTGGAATAATGTTTNTNATTTGTCTGAANTGTTTGAGNACAATTTAAATAAAAATAAAAATAAAATTTTTTTCAAATCNCTTGGAATTGCTTTATGGGATATNGCNATTGCAAAAGGGATTTATGATTTNGCTAATTAATTTAANCCTGAAAATCAATTTCGAATAATTTGTAATGAGTTTCTTTCATTTCTAGTTTTNTATAAACAGATTGTGCTATTTTATTTTCCTGTTCGACATATAGCCTGATCCCTGTNCATGAATTATCTTTTAAGGCTTTGTCTTTTATGTAAGAGTACATTTTTTTGTAAACACCTTGTTNTCTGTATTCTTTTTCAACATAAACACTTTGAATCCACCANAACATTCCATTTCTCCAGTCACTCCATTCATAAGTTATCATTAGTGATCCCANAATAGTATTTTTATTTTTAGCTATTACGTAATAACCCAAAGNTGTATCAGTTAGTACTTCAGANACTCCTTTGGTAACTATTTTTTTATTCAATANTTTATTTTCTGTTTCTTTAGCCATCTTGATATTAAAATCTACAAGGCTATTAATATCTTCAATGCCTGGTTGTGTTATTTTCAATTTTTGATCCTTGGTTATGAATTATTTATTAAATACACCAAATCATTGTATTGTTTATACAATTAGGTTGTGATAAATTATTGTAGCTGATTTTTGATCACACAATTTTACATTAAATATAATACTATGAATAAAAGTCTTCAAATAGCAAAAAGAACAATTGAGGGGAAAAAAGTAAAAACTTTACGAACTCAAGGCATAACCCCTATTCATTTATANGGTAGCGGATTTGAATCTTTATCNATGCAAGCAGATTTTAAAGATCTTATTAATGTTCTAAATGAAAATGGATTTTCCATACCTATTACACTTAACGATGGTGAAAATGATATCTTAGTATTTGCTAGAAGTGTCCAAAGACATCCTTTGACAGAAGAAATTCTTCATGTTGANTTTCAAGTTGTTAGTAAAGATGATGAAGTTGAAATNGAAGTTCCTATTAATCTTNCNGGAGAATCNCCTGCGGTAAAGAACTTTGGNGGCATTCTAATAAAACTTCTTGAAACAATTAAAATATCAAGTAAAGTTGATAAAGTTCCAGAATCTATAGAATTAGANATTTCNGTTTTNGAATCNCTNGAACAAAGTTTNTTGGTTNGCGAAATCAATGTACCNGAAGGTGTTGAAATTATNACTGACGAAACTTTTGCTATAGCTAGAGTTATCCCACCAAGAATTGAAGTNGAAGAAGAAGAATTAGATACGGACGNAGATGTCTCTGNAGATGGAGAAGCATCCGAAGATGGNTCNGAAGAAAATGAAGACTCNGAAANATCTGAAGAGTAATTACAGAATCTNATTTCNNGTNTTNACTCNGTGATCNCAACCCCTTTTCNATTTTGTGTCACAGTATTGTTTTCATACTTTAAACTACATTTTATTTAATATTTTTTNTGTAATTTTTTNCATAATAATGATAAATAATAAATNAATCACTTGAAATATCTTGACATAGCTTTTCAGTATATATATCATTTTCTAGCTTTAAGTTTCANTTTCCACATTCTNTATTTTAAAAGTTTGTAGAAATTAAGCCTTAGAGAGTATTGACACTGTCTACGAGATAGTGTTCAATACTGTAGTAAAATTTACAACAAAGTGGTAAATAAACATTGAATAATCTACTTGAATTAGTGATTTGACGAAGGAGCAGTCGATAGATTGCTCGCCATTTTTTTGTAATTATTTTTATTAATTAGTAATTTATAAATAAATAAAATAAGGGGGTCGAAAAGTGAAAAACCCATTTAAAATTTTATCTTTTCTGAGTTTAGCTGCTCTACTCTTTGTGTCTTTTGTACAATTTGACACAACAGAGAATGTAGAAGCTGTAACTCCTGCTAATGATAAAGTGTTGTTCCTAAATGACGCTGGAACAAAAATCACTTATTATAAGCCAGGAGATACTGCGTTATTCTACATCAATGACGCTGATCTTCAGACAATCAAGACTGGTGTCGGTAAATGGACAGGTTTAACAACCGCTGTTGCTCATACATCAAGTTACATGATTGGTTCAACTATGGAGTTTGCAAGTACAACTGCAATCTTAGCCTGTTATAAAAACAGTATGAGAGGTGGTTTTGGTGTTGCAGGTACTCTTGATAGCGGTACAGACAATCTCTGTGCTGGTAACTCAGCTGGTTTAGACTTAGCTGGTGGAACTAACTCAGGTGACTTTGCTATGGGAGATGGTACAGACATGGATGACGATAATGGTATATTGTCAACTTATGATTCTGGTACTCCAGCTAACACACCATTCTCAGAAGTACCTACAGTGCAAGTTGGTAGTACAAATGCAACTGTTGACAACTATAATAGTGCGTCCGGTACTTTCTCATTAGTTAACGGTGTTAACGCTGCTGTTGGTGATGATGTTACAGTAACATTCAAATATCATTTGACAGATAAGTATAACTCCGGTACATCAAATACAACTACAAACAATAGAGCNAAAATCACAAGTACATCCGATCCNATTGGTGAATGGGTAGACATTGAAGAAGTAAATGCTTACACTTCATCAGCTACTGGTAGTGCTACTTCTAATAAATATAGAGGTAANCTAGATTTGAGCAGCGATGCTTCAAAATCAGCAGCTAACGACAATGCGATNTGGGTACANGAAGGTGACAAGCTGACAGTTAGTTATTATNNGAGTGATCACACAACATTGATTAACTCACATGAAGTAACTATTGATGCTACCAATCCTACAATAACTGCTCTGTCTCCTGCTGATGGAACTTATCTTAAAGATACTTCTCCAACNCTGACATTCACTATTAGTGATGCNCAATCAGGANTAGACACTTCAACATTAGGTAATAATGTGGCATTGTCTATCATGGGTGAAAATGCACACAATGATGACTGTACAGTTGCAGANTCTGAGCTAACGTTTACATCTGTTAGTTCAACAGAAATGAAAATTAGCCTATCTATAGCAGCCGCTGGTACAAAGTGGTCCGCTGCTCCAACATATTCTTCAGGTANNGATTGTGCCGACAGAAATGGTGGTGGTTTTGGTTTAGATACCACAACCTTACAGTCTAGCGGTAACTCACANGGTAAAGAATCTTACTTNACTATNGTTGCTACAGACAAAGCTGGTAATACAAAAACANTNACCACAACAAGTGCTAACTTCAGAATTGACTCTGTTGCNCCTGATATGACTTCAGGCAACAACAGGTACATGGTGGGATGCAACTAANTTAGTTGACAAAACTACTGGAGATGCAATTAAAAATACTNTTAAAGTAACATTTAATGAATCACTAGATCCAGCTACTGTTACAGTAGATGACTTCGAAGTTGATGATGTTAAACCTGCTTCATTAGTATTNGGTGGTAAAAACAGTAGTGCTNCAACCTGTCTATCAGGTGCAAGCGGTACTTGTGAAAAGAATGAATTTGTATACCTAACTATGGGTAACAATTTNNAACCTGACGCAAAACCAAAAATTGAAATGGTTGGTAGTGTTTCTGACTTAGCAGGTAATGCTTTGAAAGCTTCTACAAGTGCAACAACATANCCTGTTGCTGACACTGTAACTGCTACAGACTCACAGAAACCTGAAATTTCAAACGAACTANTAACNNTNACNNCTGGTACNNTNGCNGACTTNTTAGATNCAGNNGAAGTNCACNACATTAACNTGGACTTCAACCGANAAACTTAGTGGTTCNAANACAATAATTAANATTACAGGTGGTAACACNACATCAGTTGCTTCNACAAATGCAGCTGTAACAATGACAACACCAACAACTGGTAANTTCNTTGTTAAACAAGCTAACTCACCATTTAGCGGTACTACCACAGGTATNTACGGTCTTCAGATTAAGAACGTGGACTTAGCTTCCAATTCTAAAGTATCTGGTATGACCAAAGTAACTGACGAAGATGTTTCTTCACANATCACNNCNAACCAATCAGCTTCTGCTGCATTAGCTATTAAACTAGCTAACTGGCCTGTAGCTGACGCNGATGCAGATGGTGATCTAGGAGACG
Organism: Chloroflexota bacterium; assembly: GCA_002711005.1. Taxonomy (GTDB): domain Bacteria; phylum Chloroflexota; class Dehalococcoidia; order Lucifugimonadales. The sequence goes on along the minus strand of PAHZ01000006.1, from coordinate 1,254 downwards.
ACTTATCCATATCAGTAGATGGNGTTGCNCTAACATTAGCTGCAGACGCTACATCTAGTGCGGATGGTTGTCCTGACATTGATGCTTCAACTGAATACGCTGTTACTAATTTCAACTTCGGTGAAACTGAAGTAGTTAACATGTGTGTAGGGCAAGCATTAACAGCATCTTCTATCATTAAAGTTACTTATCATTATGCAAATGCATCCAACGTTGTTGAAATAGATAATGCTGGTCCAACCCTTACATTCGACCCTGCAGGTGGAACTTCCACTGAAAAGGCNAGACCATATGTAAGCATTATTGCTGACGATGATGAATATGCAGATGATACTTACACAACTGTGACAGTAACTAAAGCAACACTTAAGAGTCCTAGTGGAGTTACAACCGATATTAGCGGTGACTTAACTTCAGCTGATAATAAGAGATTCATATATGCTCCNACAGCAGATATGGAACTTGGTCAGTGGACNGTGACAGCTCAAGTTACAGATACAGCTGGTAACAAATCTACAGAAACAACAAATAAATTTACTGTAAAAGCTAGATCCAAATTTACATTAGGCTTAAAAGCTGGATGGAACTTAATCAGCTTACCAAACAACCCGTCTGACACTGCTATAGATACAGTGATAGGTACAGCTAACGGTGTATCAACTGTATACGCATACGAAGGTGGAGCTTGGAAAGTGGCTGTGAGAGAGAAAACAGCTGGAGCTTGGGGAGCTTTTGCNGGATCATTAACAACCATGGAAGGACACAAAGCTTATTGGGTTAAGTCTAGCGACTTCCAGTCACTAAAAATTGGTATACCTGCATTAGTAGGTGGAGCATCTGGAAGTGACACACCTCCAACACCTCCAACAATACCGGTAAGTGTAGGATGGAACATGGTTGCTGCTGTTGATACAAGCGGATCAAAGAAAGATGACGCTGACGTAGCTACAGTAAAAGTTTACCTAACTGGATTAACAGTTACTAAGATTTACGAATACGATACAGCTAACGGAACCTGGACAGGTTATGCATCCGATGACACATCGAACAACATTAAAGTTGGACGAGGTTACTGGTTGTATGCTACCAAAGCTGGTACATTGGTACCGTAACTTAGATTTAAACTTTAAATAGTTTAATAATGCAGAGACCTCCCATCAGGGAGGTCTCTGCTTTTTAGAAGGAGAATTACTTAATGATATTCCAAAAATTAATTAAATATACACCCGTGATATTGTCTTTAATATTTTTTAT
>PAHZ01000005.1 GCA_002711005.1 Chloroflexota bacterium | reverse complement strand
GTTCTTCAGCNTTAGGTTCTTCAGNNTTAGGTTCTTCAGNTTTAGGTTCTTCAGCNTTAGGTTCTTCAGTTTTAGGTTCTTCAGNNTTAGGTTCTTCAGNNTTAGGTTCTTCATCTATNATAGGTGTAAATGGTTTGNTACTTGCAGATATTAAAACAAGTGTATTAGCCGCACCTGGTACTGACCCTGATATATAAATTAAATTATTTTCTAAATCAATATCCAATATTTCAAGGTTTTTTATAGTAAATTGCTCTCCTCCGTATCGGCCGGACATTTTTTTACCTTTTAATACACGGCCAGGAGTTGTTCCCGCACCAATTGAACCTGGAGCTCTATGTCGATCAGATTGCCCATGAGTTTTAGGACCACCTTTGAAATTCCATCGTCTTACTGTACCAGAAAAGCCTCGGCCTTTTGATTTAGATGTTACATTTAGATATTGCCCTTTGGAGAACATGCTAATGTCAATTTTGTCACCAATTTTATTTTCAGCTTTTTCTGAAATTCTAAACTCTTTGAGTATTTTATATATCCCTTTGTTATTTTTCATATGGCCAGATAAAGGTTTATTTGGTTTTTTTGAAATTTGAAATCCTAATTGAACAGCATTGTATCCATCATTTTTTTCTGTTTTAACTTGGGTAACAAAGCAAGGNCCTGATTCTAAAATTGTAGCGTGTTTAGACTCTCCACTATTATTGAAAACAGTGGTTGAACCAATTTTTTTAGCTATTATTTTATTAAGAGTCATTAATTTAATACCTTATAATTTCATTGAAATATCAACGCCAGCAGGGACATTTAGGTTAGTAAGATCATCAATTGTCCTAGCATTCGGATCAAGAATGTCTAACAATCTTTTATGTGTTCTAAATTCAAAATGTTCTCTGCTATCTTTATCTATGTGAGGTGATCTTATAACACAAAATCTTTTTATTTTAGTAGGCAATGGAACAGCTGATACTGANGCTCCAGTTCTTTCGGCAGCTTCTATAATCTGCTGCACAGAATAATCAATCATTCTGTGATCAAATGATTTTAGTTTAATTCTTATTTTAGACACATCAGTTTTATTAACCATTTGCAGTTCCTTGATCTTCCATTTTTTCTTTTAATATTGATTTTGGTAATTGTTCGTATTTTTCAAATTCCATTGAAAAACTTGCTCTACCCTGTGTCAGGGATCTTAATGTATTTGCATACCCGAAACTTTCCCCTAATGGAACTGAGCCTTTAATAATCTGAGTATCACTTTGAGTATTTGTTTCGCTGACCATTCCTCTTCTTCTGTTCAAATCACCAATTACTTCACCGAGAAAGTCTCCGGGTGTTGTGACTTCAATTTTCATAATCGGCTCTAGAGCTACAGGAGCTCCTTTTTTAACAGCAGCTTTCACAGCCATTGAACCAGCGATAGTAAAAGCAACTTCTGATGAATCTACATCATGAAAGCTACCATCAACTAGGTTAACTTTAACATCAACAATTGGGTAACCTAATAAGTGTCCGCTATTTAATCCTTCGATAATTCCTTTTCTGACTGCAGGTATATACTCTCTTGGAATAGCTCCGCCTTTTATTGAGTCAACAAATTCAAANCCGGCTCCACTTTTTTGAGGTTCAATTTCGATTTCGCAATGTCCGTACTGACCTCTTCCTCCACTTTGTCTGATAAATTTACCTTCAGCATTAGCACTTGTAGTAATAGTTTCTCTGTACGCAACCTGAGGCTTCCCTGTATTACATTCAACATTAAGTTCTCTTTTCATTCTGTCTACCATTATCTCAAGATGGAATTCTCCCATTCCTGATATAAGTGTTTCTGCAGTTTCGTCATTGTATGAAACTTTGAAAGTTGGATCTTCGTCTGCCATTTTTAGAAGAGCTTCTTGTAGTTTATCTTTGTCAGATTTAAGTTTTGGTTCAACTGAAACTGCGACGACAGGTTCAGGGAAAGTTATTTGTTCAAGTATAATTGGTTGACTTTCATCACATATTGTATGACCCGTTGATGTATCTTTTAAGCCTACTGCAGCAGCTATATCGCCAGCACTTACACTTTTGATTTCTTCTCTATCATCAGCATGCATTTTTACGATACGTCCCATTCTCTCTTTTTTCCCAGTAATAGTATTAAGTACTCCTGCTCCAGCATCAATTGATCCAGAGTATACTCTGAAATATATTAGCCTACCAATATATGGATCAGATACAGTTTTAAAAGCTAGAGCTGCAAATGGTTCTTCTGAGTCTGCTTTTCGTACTTTGTCAGATTCTCCTCTGTATTCTTTTCCAGTAACAGCAGGTACATCCAAAGGTGAGGGTAAATATTCACCAATAGCATCAAGCATAGGTTGAATAGCTTTTCTTTTTAGTGCAGTTCCACACATTACAGGTATAATAGCATTTGAAATAGTTACTCTTCTGATTGCATTTTTGAATGTTTGATCATCAAACTCTTCTCCGGAAAAAACAACTTCTAGGAATTCTTCGTCATTTTCTGCTACTTTTTCTATTAAATTAGATCTGTATTCTTCAGCTTTTGATTTTAAATCTTCAGGAATTTCTGTAACTTTGTCTATATGCCCTTCATCATCGCCTATTTTATAATATATTGCTTTCTGTTCAACTAAATCAATTATACCTTCGAATTTATCTTCAGCACCGATTGGCATTTGAATTGGAACAGGGTTAGCGCTTAGTCTGTCTATAGTTGTTTGTATAGCATAGTCAAAATTTGCACCGATTTTATCCATTTTGTTGACGAAAATCATTCTGGGAACATTGTATTTATTTGCTTGTCTCCAAACAGTTTCAGATTGTGGTTGAACTCCAGCTACTGAGTCTAAGACTACTACTGCTCCATCTAGTACTCTTAAACTTCTTTCAACTTCAGCAGTGAAATCAACGTGCCCCGGAGTGTCAATAATATTAATATCATANCCATTCCATTCGCAAGANGTGGCNGCAGAAACAATAGTTACTCCNCTCTCTCTNTCTTGCGCCATCCAGTCTAGCACAGTGTTNCCNTCATCAATAGTTCCNGCTTTATGAGTTCGTCCNGTGTAAAATAAAACACATTCTGACACNGAAGTTTTACCAGCNTCNATGTGTGCTATAAATCCCATATTTCTTGTTTTTTCTAAATTAANTGTCATTATTTACANTCTCCATTACCATTTGAANTGAGCAAAAGCTTTATTTGCTTCTGCCATTTTATGTATATCNTCTTTTCTTTTAATTGCAGGACCTTGTGAATTATATGCATCCATNAATTCNCTTGCTAGTCTTAAGTAGTAAGCTGACCCNGATCGNGATCGNGAGCTTTCGATTATCCATCNCATAGCNAGGGTNAGACTTTTATCTNTNGGNAGTTCTGTTGGNACTTGATAGTTCGCTCCACCCACTCTTCTNCTTTTTAAGATTACATCTGGGGATACGTTTTTAACAGCTTGNTTAAATACATCTATTCCAGGTTTTTTTAGTTGTGTTTCNATTTCATCTAATGCTGAATAGACTATTTTNCTTGCAAGGTTTTTTTTGCCATGTTTCATTACTTTGTTAATGAATTGCGTTAGAGCTAAATCGTTATATTTACTTTCTATTATTAAATCTCTTACCTTAGCTCTGTGACGTCTTGACATTGTTTTACCTTATTTAATTATTCTGATGNTTCAGAAGGGGTTGATGCAGAACCTTGGCTTTGACCGTCTNTCTTAGTACCATACTTGCTACGGCCTCTGTTTCTATCACTTACTCCGTCAGTATCAAGCGCTCCTCGAATAATATGGTANCGAACTCCAGGAAGATCTTTTACTCGACCACCTCGAATTAAAACAACAGAGTGTTCTTGAAGATTATGGCCTTCACCTGGTATATATGCNGTTACTTCCATTCCATTTGTAAGCCTTACTCTTGCNACTTTTCTAAGTGCAGAGTTAGGTTTTTTTGGTGTTTGAGTTCTAACTTGAGTGCATACTCCTCGTTTTTGTGGCGAGCCAGTATTTCTGAACCCAGCATTTTTTAAAGTGTTAAAAGAAAACCTTAAGGCAGGAGATTTATCCTTACCTTTTTTCATTCTTCTACCCTTTCTAACTAATTGATTAATTGTAGGCATAAAAAAGCACCATTTATATAACGGACTAGTAAAGTTGTGTAAAAACACGAAACGATATTATATTTATTACAATTCCTTGAGTCAACAAATTTTATAGTCTCATATTCATTAAATTGAGGTAAAAGCTTTAATTTTGCTCTTTTTTTATATTTAGAGTGGTTTTTTTATGTATAATTATTCTTAATTTTTAATCTTATAAAGAAATGAANGTAAAAATNAGACAAGCAATAACTGACTTAGATTATCTTTTTTTAAGAAATATTCGTATCAAAGTTTTTGTAATTGAACAACAAATTCCATGGCAATGGGAATTTGATCATTATGACGAATCTGCTATTCATCTATTGGTAGAATTTGAAAATCAAATTATAGGAACTGGCCGATTATATCAATATGAAAATGAATTTGAATATAAATTAGGAAGAATGTCTGTATTGGAAGAATTTAGAGGATACGGATTGGGTACTAAAATATTAAGACAATTTGAAATAATAGCTAAGAAAAAAAATGTATCAGAAATTTATTTAGAAGCTCAATCTGACAAATTAAATTTTTATTTAAAAGAAAATTACGTCATAAAAGGGGATAAATACATTATGGATGGCATTCATCATAATCTAATGTCTAAAAAAATTTTGTAGTGTTATTTCTTGTATATATTTTTTTTAAAATTTTCTAGCCATTCTTTTGTTGGAGGATAGTATTTCCCAGGAGGAACTCTTTCTTCCTCTGCTTTATTTTTTATGTACTCTTCTGCTGATTCGTATAGTTCACACCATTCTACGACTTCTTCTGCTAAATGCTTTGGTACTACAACTACTCCGTCATCATTACCATATATAATATCTCCTGGTCGAACCAGAACACCATCGCATTGAATATCTACGTTGTCTTCATATTCTGTCATTACATGCCTTGCAGCTTTGGGGGTTCTCCCTGATGCATAAATTGAGAATCCAAAAGGCTCAACTTGGTCAAAGTCTCTCATGCCACCATCAGTTACAATCCCTTCAGCTTTATTCATTTTTAATTGCACTAACTTTACGTCACCTAAATTTGCTGCTGTACTGTTTCCCATGGCATCGCACACTAGTACATCTCCAGGTCCACACGATCCCATAGCTCTGTATTCGGGAGCATTCTCATTTGGTACTTCCATTCCGTCTGCACTGTAACCCTCTCTGACTTCTTCTTTCAAATCTGGTCTTTCAGGTAAATATCTTAGTGTTCTAGCTCTGCCTAATATTATTTTACCTTTTGTTAAAGGTTTTACGTTATCCATAACGCAATTTTCATATCCTTTTTTTCCTAATGCTGTCCACACTGTAGCAGGGGTAATATTTTTATACCTGTCTAATATTTTTTGTGTAACCTCTTTTCCCATTTTAGCTCACCTTTGATAACATAAATTTAGATAACTTATTTTATAATATTATAATGAACAATAAAATTACAAATGAAATCGATGAAATATTAGACAATGAGTTAGAAGAGAAATCTAGTTCTAAATTTTCAATAATAAAGAATTATTTATTTAAATTTATTATTGCTATTTTAGTGATTTCTATTTTGTTACTTCCGTTAATTACAATTGATATAAAATATTTTTTTCTAGCCTCTGCCGCTTTATTAATAATTTTTGGTTATTTCAGTACACGTAAAGTAACAAAAAAAGAAGAAAAATGGTGGAGAGGAGAGAGAATAGATTGAATTCTGAGATTTTAATATTTACTTTCAGTGCGGGATTAGTAGCTGCATTTAATCCGTGTGGAATACTAATGTACCCAGCATTCATAGGATATCAATTAAAATTTATTAATACTTCTAATTCAAACACCCTGATATCACCCACATTAATTTTCAGATCATTGCTATTAGGAATATTCACATCTCTTGGATTTGTATTTTTATTTGCGTTATCGGGATTTTTACTGGCTTTATTTGGAAGTTTGATAAGGGATTGGATACCTTTGTTTGGATTACTAATCGGGATAATACTAATTTTTGTTGGATTGTATTTATTGGTTTCTCAAAAAAAAATGATGATATTATTTCTGTCACGTGCAACTTCTTTAGGTAGTGAAATAAAAAATCAAAATTTATCTATGTTTGTTTTTGGAATTGGATATGGATTAGCGTCGCTTAGTTGTGCTCTGCCAATATATTTAGCATCTATAGGGTTAGTACTTGGTACAGGAATTAATTTTATAAATATAATTTTTTACAGCATAGTCTATGCATTAGGAATGAGTTTGATATTAATTGGAACTTCATTTGGTGTGGTGATGTTTAAGCAATCAATTAATAAATTTATTTCTAGAATCAGTAGATCTGTAGAACAGATAGGAATCATATTAATGATTATTGCAGGTTTATTTATAACACATTACTGGTTATTAGGAACCGGTAGCATTATATTTTATGATTCTTTAAAAGAATTATTTTAACTAAGACTCGTTTTTAATCTTGTTGCTTAAAATTCCTATGCCCTCTATTTCGACATCAACAATATCACCATCATACATATTTTTGGGTTCTCCAGGTGTTCCTGTCATGATCACGTCGCCTGGATTTAATGTAATCATACTAGAAACAAATTCTATTATTCTGGGAACTCCGTGTAGCAAATCTGAAGTGTTTTGATTTTGCACTTCATTACCATTTATTCTACATACGATTTGAGAGTTTGCGGCATCGACTTCTGTTTCTATCCAAGGACCAACCACTGTGAATGTATCACAAGATTTAGCTCTCCACCATTGAAGATCATCTTTTTGCCAATTTCTTACGCTAACATCGTTTCCGCATGTATATCCAAATACGTGGGATAATGCATTTTCTTGACTTATTCTTTTTCCACCTTTACCAACGACAAGGCATAACTCTGCCTCTGGTTGAACTGTTAAATCATTTTGGTANGCTTCTNTCGGGACAATAATATCGTCATTATGACCAATTAATGTATCTGGCANTTTGAAAAAAGGNTCAGGAACTTCAGGAGCNGGCCTGTCACCTAAGTGGCTTTTGTAATTTAAACCAATTGCTATTACTTTACCTGGATCTACAGGACTAAGCATTTCGACTTCATTTATATTNAATGTATTATTTGTTTCTTCNGTTGAGGATAAAACATAATTTCCTGATAATTCTTTAACAGTATCTCCTTCTAATNTTCCCCAAGAAGTNTTATTATTGGATTTAAATCTTATGTATTTCATCTGTCCCTCTGATTGTTTTTAATNTTAAAAAGAATAATGTATTTGAGTTTAATATAAATATTTTATCTTTTCTATATTTTAATAATAAAAGATATACTATATGTTAATAATTTATTTAATTTAAAAAATTTAATGATCTCTGTAAACAATTTATCGAAGTCATATAATGGACAAAGAGTTTTTAGCTCCCTTAATTTTTCTGTTAACAAAGGCGAAGTATTAGGAATTATAGGNGGAAATGGCTCAGGNAANTCTACCTTATTAAAAATATTGTCAAAAATTTCTCTTCCTGATTCAGGAGACATACTTATTTCACCTGATATTTCCATTGATTATCTTGGTCATGAGAATATGTTCTATGAANAAATGTCTATAGAAGAAAACATTGCTTTTTTTACCAAATTTAATAGCNCTGGCATATCAGAAGAAAGTAATTCNAAATTAAAAAAATCTCTTGGATTAGANGATATTTATATGAATAAAATGTATGAATTATCATATGGGCAGGCAAAAAAATCAGGNTTATATAGAATTGTTCTTAATAATGCAGATTTGATACTTTTGGATGAACCTTTTTCTGGACTAGATAAAAAATCTGTGAATAATTTGATCGCTATAATACAAGAATTAACNTCTAATAATAAATCACTGGTAATATCTTCAAACATTATAGAAATAATTGANTCAATTGCCACTANAACAATAAATATGGATAATTTTAATGAGTAAAACTGTTAGAAAAATACCCGGAGATTTTGAATCCTTTTTTCATTTGTTAAGAAAAGATTTAAGACTTGAANTACGNTCTCTTTCGACATTGTCGATTACTGTGATTTTTACTGCAGTTGTTGTAAGTTTGTTTAACATAACTTTTCCATTTGGAGTCGATGAAAAAAATTTGATAGTATCGATTATTATCTGGGTAATATTTTTATTTAGTTCACTAATTGTAAGCTCCGGNATTATAGATGTAGATATGAAAAACAAGTCTGTTGACTTACTTTTTATCTTAGGAATAAAACCCGAAATTTATTTTTTATCAAAAGTGTTCNCAACTGTACTTATATTAAGTTTGGTTCAAATAGTAACATTTGGATTGTTTTACATCCTTTTTCAATTTTCTGTTAATTCATTATGGATTGTAATCGTTGCGCTTATTGTTAATGTTGGAATTAGTACGTTGAACACTATATTGGGAATTGTGACTTCAAGAAACAATGTTAACCAAAATTTACTTAGTATCTTAGTATTACCTTTCACANTGCCTTTTTTGATGGGCTCNGTTGAGATTACAAATATACTTTCATCAAACACATTTGTATTATCNGAAATATCTAATTCTATGATAGCAATATTTTGCTTTGACTTAATATTTTTGATACTAGGAGCTATTTTNACAGGGATATATTTTAAATTAGAAAACTAATTTATTCTTCATATTTTGAAGGACATTTTACNATGACATTTTCNGCTTCNAATAACTCTCCATTNCCTACAAGCTTTCCTTCAAGTATTATTTGTTCAGATTTTGAACTGAAAAACATATCAGGTAANACTCCTGTATAAGAGGCTTGNAGAATTTTACCATTGTCGGTGATATTAAATGTTGANATCGTTGAATCTTTTTCTCNATTGTATGAATCTAAAATTAATTTACCTGCTACTCTAAAAGAATTTAAAGATTCCGGATTGGTGTTTTGAATTTCATCTATAGTCAAATAGTAAGTTTTCGAATTTTGGATTGTCATTACTCCCAAATATACAATAGCTAGTGTTAGGACAAATAAGGATATAGATAATTTGTAGTTAATATTATTTTTTATCTTTTTTAGCATTTGATTTTTTATTATTTGTAATTTTTTCTAATTTTATATTTATATANGAAATGTATAAGGCAATAGTAATAAAAATTATAAAAGTAACTATNAATACAAAGCCAAGCCCTGCCTCNGAGTGCTTGCCAGAAAAAATTCCAATATCTATAGCNTTGTAAATTCCTATNCCGGANAATAATCCAANTAAAAATGTTAATAGAAGCTTATACTGACTGTTCATAAAACAACCTCTCTTGTTTAGTAATATTTCGCCTCACTCGAATAAGAATAATAAATAAATATGTATGCATAATTAATGAAANAAAAAAAGTTAACAACATTGTTCCCGGTAAAGANCTATCATCTTCTGCTAATGGGCCAATATTTAATTCAGGGTGAGCAGTTCGCCATANGATTGAGGCAAAATATATTAATGGNGCATCTATNCTNCCNAGAACNGCAATTATCGAGCCNATTAGTGCAGATCTGCGTTTNTCTGTGATTAAGTTTCGNAGNAGAAGATATGCTGAAAATATAAACCAAAGAACAACAGTAGTTGTTAGTTTNGGGTCCCAAGTCCACCAAACACCCCATACAGGTTTAGCCCAAAGAGCTCCNGTAATAATTATTAAGGATGCAAATATNATCCCAACNTGTGCAAATGAAAATGCCAAGTCATCCCATTTATAATCTTTTGTGATNAAAAACATTATGCTAGCAATNCCAACTCCAAATATAGCTAGCATTCCTAGCCANCCAACAGGTACATGAAAATAAAAGATTTTTTGAGTTAATCCAACACTNGTATCAATCGGAGACCAAAGAAANATCATATACAANGTGGTAACCCAACCTACAAGATGTAAAATATTATTTATTTGCGATCTNTTTATATNCATAATATTGTTAAGTGAAANTTTTTACTAAATCATTNCAAAAATATTATATCTTATAAATATTGNGATTAACACTGATAATTAATATTAAACCTGATTATTAAATTCCTGCATCTTCAGGAGAGAATAATGGTTCTTCCCCAGCTCCGATTTCTTTGTAAAAAGTTTGACCATAATTTCTTACTTTAAAAATTATTGGCATTGGAATTGCATCACCAAATGCTAATGCATGTTGATTTGAAGTAATTGACCTTAAAGACGTTCTNAATGATGCACTTTGATGGATNCCAGAAAAAATTGCATCTATATCTTTAGAATTATCNAGTTTACATATAAATTTATTTTCTATCTGAGAAATGATTTCATCGTCTATNCCNCTAGGTCTCTGATCAACAACCATNAGTGTAACGTTATATTTCCTAGCTTCTCTGGCAATTTTACCAAAGATTGTTCTGTTTGAAACTTCTTTGTTCAAAAAATTATGAGCCTCTTCTATACATATCACTAAAGACACCGGNTCTTNAGAAGGATTATCTGTATTAATTGAATCCACATAATTATCTTTCATTTTTTGCCATTCTCTATGAATTCTTCTAGTTAGCATGTTTGCAAGAAGAATGTAAGACAACTGATCTTTAGGNAAATCTAAAATAACAGTATTACCCAATTTTAATTGCTCTATTAATCTCTCTATCACATTAGTTTCAGTGCTTCCGGATGTTAAAAATTGCAATCTTGTTATTCTTGCAAATCTTCTTTTAATAGCATCAATAGTGGGGTCAGCTATAGCTGTACTTTCTTTAAAAAGTATCATTTCTTCTGAATTGTTTGGTAGAGTAAAAAAATGATTAATCCAATCTCCNCCACTTTCATATCTGAATCGATCGTATATTTGATATATNCCTTCGACCTGGTTTGTATTTAAATCTAATTCAGTTGCAGATGTAGCAATATCTGTTGCAGTTANNTGTGACCTTGGAATACTTAGATATGCTGCTCCAAATTTCTTGTTTTTAGCTTTAGTCTCATTAATTGTGTAATTATAAACTTTNTGACCAAATAATTGAGCAAGACCTTTAACAGTAGATCCATTTTCACTTGCTGATTCGTATCCATATTCTCCTGCATAATCAAATACTAAAGATGCNGTTTTACTTTTTTGTATCATTCCTGATAAAAGAATTCTTGTTAGAAATGATTTACCAGAGCCTGATTTACCAAATATAGCACTACTTCTTCTAACTAACATTTCCATATCAAGATTTATCTGAGTGTCTAAATCCATGGGTGATCCAACATTAAATCCAACACCTTCTTTTGCATAGAAAATTTGATTGTAGTCAGCCTCGGTTGGTTTATATACAGGCGAAAAATGTGGAGGGATAGTGTTTGCTCCAGGTAATTCTTCAGGTTCGGAATCTACTCCAAGTGGTTCATCTTTTTTTAGTAATAATCTTGGTATCACTTCAATAATTCCATAAGCTGCGTTATCTCTAAGCGAGTTAAAAATCGTTTCGTTATGCATATGTATTGGTAATTGTTCAATTTTTTGATCAGTTGAGGTTAATTTAATATCTGCCACTTCACACATGAATCTGTTTTTATTAGTATCGATAACTATATGCGATCCGATAGCTACAGATTCCATATCATTCTGAGAATTTAACTTAATATTAATTCCCTGGTTAAATGTACCTGAAACTACTATTCCTATATTTTCTTTTTTATTCAATTTAAATCCTCCTCTATATGCAAGTTGTTTATGATATTTGTGATTCTCTGAATTTGATCTGGCAAGGCCTGTGCCAATAGATTTGTAAATCTGATCATTTCATCTTTATCAGTTTTCTTGTAATTAAGATATTTATTAATCGTCAGAGTTATCACATCATCTTTTAGATCCATATTTGAGTTAACAATAAACTTTATCAGATTTGAATCTGAGAATAATGTTGTAAGCTCACCTTCAGTAACAGAATGTATGAAACTAAATATTTTTGGTGGGGTAGGGGGTATTGATATTGAAAATTTATTGTAACTTTTATATCCCATAAAAGTTATGTTAAATTCTGTTTTCATAAGATGCTGAATTTCAGGATTCTCGGTGTATATGTCTGTAACATTTTCAAACCCAGGACCCTTGGGATTTGGTCTTCTCCCTGAATCAATACTGGTCGTAGATATATTTGTTACAACTCCAAATATTTCCTCGTTATTGTCATCTGTACATTTAACGATATCTCCAATAGGAGGGCATCCGTAAAGCTCATATGATTGAGCTATGCAATACCTGCTAGATACTTCTATTATTTCTCCAATTATTTTTCCGTTTTCCATATTTTTTTACCTTTAGTTAAATATTTCTTGTTTGTTTAGATTGTTGTTTCTGAGAGGTCGTGTAATTTATATTTAATAAATTAAGCTCTTTTTCAATCAGGGTATTTAAAGCTGCTCTGTCTGATTGTGAAATAACTGCATGCTCGTGACTTTCAATTAGTATTTTTGGATATCCTTTACCTTTTTCAACCTGTGAAATAATTACGGCAAGAATTTTGTTCATCGTTTCATTATCAATGGTACCATTTAAAAATTCTATTTTTGAAAGTTCTTTATAATTTTTTATGAAAGAGAATGATACTGGGTTTAATTCACTTGTTTCTTCTTCAGAAATTTCAGTAAATATATCTGACCTTTCATTTATATTTAACAAATTTTCAAACACTCCTGAATCATTCAATTCAGCTGCATATTTCCCTTTTAATTTAGATGAAATATGTACCGAATTAGGGTTACTGTTGTATGAAATTATGTAAGTATTATTTTTTGATAAATTAATTATTTTCTCAGCTATTTCATCTAATCTTTTATAAAGAAATTGTTTGAAAGTTATATTCGTTATATGAGATAAGGCAAAATTTGGATACAGATTCCCATCTACAAAGCCAATTTTAATATTAGGACTTTTGCTTTGACTCATTTTTTTTATTAGGAACTCGAGTTCCAGTACATGTCGAAGTGCACTCATAGCATTAATATCTGATAATAATTTGCTGTCTACTTCNGGNATNTCTTTNTTATCNGGNTAAAATGTGAGTGATTCATCAAATTCTGCTGNAGGNTTNTNTCCGTAATTGATATTTATATAACCAATATTTATGGCAGAAAATTCAAGNGGTAAATCACGGTCAGCTTCTATACTTGACCCGTCAGCACCAAATACAGAAATATTTTTTNCAATAGCTGTTACTTGAACAGCNGTATTTAAATCATAGTANGTAGCTTGCTCACTATTTCCATTTCTGATGTTCTCCATGATNGATTTTGAATTNGAACTTATTTCATTTTTNAAAGAACTAGCAATATTNTTTTTCATAGAAATTTCTTGTTGCAGTTGCTTTGCAAGCCCTGATATATATTTAACTGTCTTTTCTATTTTCATAATATCATGTTATTTTAGAACAAATGTTCTTCTGTTTATACAAGTTGTTACTACCTTTTAATAATAATTTTTTAAATTTTGAAATAAATTAACCATCATTTCAAAATTTAATTTACCTGTGTTAACATTTCTCGGACTAGGGTGATAACAGCCAATTAAGTTTATTCCATTAGGCATTTTGTATGATTTCCCATGCCCAAATTGAAAATCTTTTGTTTTCAAATCATCAAATTGTTTATAGTATTTTAGTGTTCCATCAAATGCTATTTTACCTAGCGCCACTATTGTTTTAAGATTTTCTAGTAATTTCATTTCTCTGTTAAAATATCCGAAGCAATTTTTTAGTTCTGTAGCAGTTGGTTTATCTTGGGGTGGAACACATTTTAGCATAGCTGTCATATACGCATTATTAAGCACTAATCCATCATCACGATAATCTGAATTGATCTGATTTGCCAAACCAGTATGATGCATACATTTCATTAAAAAATCAGCTGATTTATCTCCTGTAAATACTCTTCCTGTTCTGTTACCACCATGAGCAGCTGGTGCTAACCCAACAAATAATATTTCAGCATTTATATCACCATATCCAGGGATAGGTTTCCCCCAGTATTCTTCATTCAGATACTGTTTTCGTTTTTCGGTAGCAATTTTTTCTCTGAAAGCGACTAGCCTGGTACACTTTGTGCAGGTGATCATTTCTGAGTGGAATTTATCAAAAGTTTTTTGTATTGCCATTTTATGGATCCTTTTGAATTGGAATTATAGTTTTTCTATTTTCCATGTCCTTAATGAACAATTTGTCTGCCCCTTCTTTTTTAGCTATATCTATTGGTAAGTCATCAAATTTTATTCCTCTTCTGCTATATTCAAAGAGTAGATAATTGTGATATTCGTATCTGTCCCATGATATAGTTTTATCATTTCCTATATCCCAATCTCCTAATCTTGCACGCTTAGAAAATTCTTTTTGCGGTTCGTTAAATCCATGTTTCTCCCAATCTTGGTGAGTTAAATAGGTATCTATTAACATTTCTTCTATATAAAACTCTTGGTGTATTGAGTGGTCCCAAGGTGGCATTGTAATAAATTCACTTGAACTATAGTTATATACGATTATTTCTTGTTCTTCTCTGCCATTTAAATATGCTACAGCCTTTGGTTTATCTTCTTTTTTTGCAGGATACGGGGTATCTTTATATACTTCTAATTCTAATACTTGAGGTTTGTTATTTTTAGTAAATCTTGTCGAAAACCATTTAGCTTTTTCTTCTGACAAAGTCCACGAAAAACTTTCATCTGAAGCAATATTATCTAAGTTAGATTCATTAATTCCTCTATATACTTTAAACTTATCAGGTAGGTTGTTGAACACTTCTAATTCTTCATTACTCATCATGAAATACATATCACTGTCTCTACACATAATAGCCGGATCTTCTTCTGCATAGTAAGGACTGGGCCTCATAAATGTATAAAAAGAATCAAGAATGTTTTTAGAAGGCGATTCAGTCATTTGCCAAATATTAGCTATCATTGAATACCAATGAGCATTTGTGATTTCTTCTATTCCATATCTTTTCAAATTGTAATAATCTACAATTTCTTTAGATACTATTTTGTCATCTACATATAATTTGTAAATATGGTACCAATCCTTAGGGTAAGAAAGTTTACTACCTCCAAATATAGTAGATGATAATTGATATCCTTGTTCGTATATTTTCTTTCTTTCTTTTAAATCCATTTAGTTAAACATTTGTAATTTGTTAGTAGTTGGTGTGTTTTTTAAGCTTTTTTACTTAAGTATACAATACCAATTATAAGGATTAAAAAGAAGATTGATAAGAAAGACATGCTTTCACCCAAAAATACTACTGAGAAGAAGAAAGTGAAAAATGGTCTGAAAAGGTCTGTTTGACTAACTCGTGCTACACCACCTTTTCCAAGACCTTCATAAAAGAAAAAGAATCCGATGAGGTTGTTAAATAAACATAAGAAAGCAAATAATAATATTGTTGTTATAGAATCACTGGCAACTTGCGTTAAATGGTTAAAATCAAAATTCAGCAATGTCAGCGGGAATACTATTGGAAGACTAATAACTAGAGCCCAACAAATTACTTTCCAACCACTCATTGTTTTTCCTAATATTCCTCCCTGTGAGTAACCCATACCACCAATCACAACGCACACTAGCAACGCAAAATCTCCAAAACCAATGTCAGTAATTGATGATTCATTAGTTAAAAGTCTAAAAATTGTTACAGTAATAAACCCAATTACAGCTACTACCCAGAATCTGTTTGAAGGTTTTTCATCTGAAAGAATACCTGCAAATATAGCTACTGACAAAGGAACAGCTGCTAGTACTATACCTCCATTACCTGCGGGGATGGTCTGCATAGCTACAGCGGTAAATATTGGAAATGCAAAGACTACGCCAATTGCTGTAATTATTAATTTATTTATATCAGATTTTGAGGGTAAATTTTCTTTTTTGAATTGACCTTTAAATAGAAGAATTAATACTGATGCTATTCCTGCTAAAAATCCCCTACCAAATCCTATCTCTAAAGATGTAAATTCTGATTGTGTAAGATGCCTTGTGATAGGTAAAGTGAGTGCAAAAATAAGAACACCTATAAATCCGAGTAGAAATGCATAATTTTCTTTTGTGAAATATTTGTTCATTAATTTAGGATAAAAGAATATAATTAATTTTGAACATGTTAACACATAGAAGGATACAATGATATGAGTACTATATTTAGCAATATTCCTGAAGACAAATGGGTCATGAGTAATGATAAAGCTTTTGCAATACTTGATATTTATCCAGCATCAGAAGGTCACACTCTTGTTATCCCAAAAAGAGAAATAGAAACCTTTTTCGAATTAAATGACGAGGAACTGATTGCGATTAAACAATTAATTGTTAGCAGAAAAGAAGAAATTTCTTTAACAGATTCAACAGTTGAAGGTTTTAATATATTTATTAATAATGGTAGGGTAGCAGGGCAGACAGTATTCCATCTTCATTTTCATTTGATTCCTAGAAGACAAGGGGATAATGCCTGGGAAAATTATTTTCAAAATTTACGAAAAGCTTAGAGCTGATTTTTTTGGCTCCGCAGGTTGGATTCGAACCAACGACCGATCGGTTAACAGCCGATTGCTCTACCACTGAGCTACTGCGGAAAGTTGAAAGTAAAAAAATTATAACACTAAAGAAAAATAATGTGAATTATGAACTTGTTGTTTTAGATTTACTTTTTGTGTTTTGCTTTTTAAAATCTAATTTCCCACCTTTCACATTAACTTTTAGGGAATCATTTTTTGATATTTCTTTCGAAATAATCATGGAAGATATTTCATTCTCTATTTTTCTTTGAATTAATCTTTTTAGAGGTCTGGCTCCAAATTCTTCATCGTAGCCTTCGTTAATTAGTAACTCTTTAGCTTTTTCAGAAAGATCAATTTTAATATTCTTTTCATCAAGTCTTAATTGAATATCCTGAACAATTATGTCTGTGATGTGTTTTAATTCATTCTTTTTAAGTTTTTCAAAAACAATTATTTCATCAATTCTATTTATGAATTCAGGTCTAAATGAGTTTTTCAAAGCTTTATCTATGGATGATCTTTGTTTTACAGCTTCTTTGTCACTAAGATTTTGAACGAATCCAAAATTATTCGTCATATTATCTGCCGTAATTAAATTACTTGTCATAATTATAATCGTATTTGTGAAATCAACTGTTCTTCCATGCCCATCAGTTAACCTGCCATCATCTAATATTTGCAATAAAATATTAAATACATCAGGATGAGCTTTTTCAATCTCATCAAATAAGATAACTCTATATGGTCTTCTTCTAACACTCTCCGTTAATTGCCCACCTTCATCAAAACCTACATAACCAGGAGGTGATCCGATAAGTCTTGATACACTATGTTTTTCAATATATTCAGACATATCAACTCTTATCATGTTAGATTCATCATCAAACATAAATTCTGATAAAGCTTTTGCTAATTCTGTTTTCCCAACACCAGTAGGTCCCATGAATAAAAAACTTCCTATGGGTTTAGATGGATCTTTTAGACCAGCTCTTGATCTTCTTAGAGCATCTGATATTGATTTAACTGCATTATTTTGCCCAATGACTCTTTTATGTAAATGTTTTTCTATTTCCATTAATTTTTTAGATTCATCATTTAGAAGATTTGTTACAGGAATTCCTGTCCAAAGAGAAACTGTAGTAGCAATATCTTCAGACTTTAAGATTATTTTTTTACTTTCTTGAGTTTCTTCTTTTACACTTTTTAGTTCTTCTTCAATTTTTTTTCTTTTTTCTTTGAGTTCATCAGCTAATTTGTATTCTTCAGATTTTGAAGCTTCATATTCTTGTTGCTTTAAGTCGGAAACTTCTTGTTGTTTTTCTGAAATATCTATACTTAATTCATCTTCTTTATTTTCAATTCTAAGCCTTGCTGAAGTTTCATCAATTAAATCAACTGCTTTATCAGGTAATAGTCTGCCACTTATATATCTTTGACCTAATTTCACAGCCGATATTAATGATTCTTTTTCTATTTTTACATTATGATGATCTTCAAGACGAGGTTTCAATGAATCTAGCATTTCGATTGCTAATTCATTTGAAGGTTCGTTTACAATTACAGGTTGAAATCGTCTTTCTAATGCTCCGTCTTTTTCAATATATTTTTTGTATTCTGCTTCTGTTGTTGCTCCCATACACTGCAATTCCCCTCTAGAAAGAGCTGGCTTCATCAGATTACTTGCGTCAATTGCTCCTTCAGCAGATCCGGCACCTACTACAGTATGTAGCTCATCTATGAATAGAATTATTTCCCCGTTAGAACTTTTAATTTCATCCATTACTGCTTTTAATCTTTCTTCAAATTCGCCTCTAAATTTACTTCCTGCAATTAATGCACCCATATCTAATGCTAGTATTTTTTTATTTTTTAATACTTTTGGGACATCATTATTAACAATTTTTTGAGCGAGAGCTTCTGCTATTGCTGTTTTTCCTACACCTGGCCCCCCAATTAGTACAGGATTATTTTTAGTTCTTCTAATTAGAGTTTGGATAACTCTGGAAATTTCACTTTCTCTGCCAGTTACCGGATCCAATTTACCTCTTGAAGCTAAGTTTGTCAGATCTGTTGTATATCTACCTAGAGATTGGTATTTTTGCTCAGCGTTTTCATCCTGTACTCTGTGGCCACCTCTTATTTTTTGTAGAGCTCTGTAGACTTTTTCAATTTCTATATTGAATTCCCTGAACAATCTGACAACTAAACCTTGTTGTTCTTGGCATAGTCCAATTAAAAAATGCTCAGTACTTATGAATTCATCTTGTAATCTTTTACTCTCAGACTTAGATCTTTCTAATAAAGCCTCAAGTCTGGGAGAAGCATAAACTTGCGAAGATGGGTATCTCATTCCAATTGTTGCTTCCATTGCTGAAACTAATCTATTTCTCAGTGATTTACTTGCTGTATTTAATTCCTGAAAAATCAGCATTGGCACGCCTTTTTCATGTTCTAATAAGGCAAGTAGAATATGCTCCGGATCCCATTGGCTATGCTTGTATTTCCACATAAGTTCTTGTGATAAATGAAGTACTGCTTGTGCTTCTTTTGTAAAATCTGATTCTTTGAAAACCATTAATATCCTCTAATATATAATATAAAACTTATTATAAAAAGAATACGTTATTATGACTCTTTTGTCAATATGTTTCTTGACACGCATTGACTCAAGGTTACATTTGTTATTAATATTTTATAGAATAAGAATATGATTATTGATTTACATTGCCACTCAATTTATTCTGATGACTCTTTATTAGACATTGAACAAATAGCTTCAATATCTAAAAGTAAAGGCTTAGACGGCATTTGCATTACAGATCATGAAACTTTTGTAGAAGATAATATTCTTAATGAAATTAAATTGATCGAGAAAAAATTTGATATTAAGATTTTCTGTGGAGCTGAAATTAATACTGACATAGGGCATATTATAACTTTTGGCATCAATGAATATAAATTTGGCATGCATAGAATTGAATTTTTGTACGAACAAATTTCACAAAAAAATGGCGTTATGATTTGGGCACATCCTTACAGAAGAATTATAAATGAAAATGAAAGTATGACAAATGAAGAATTTGAATCTAGATTGATTAAAATATCAAATTCAGAAATTTTGAAATATATTGACGCAATAGAAGTAAATAACGGAAGAGGTTCAGATTTTCAAAATCATTTTTCCAAAAAACTTGCACTGTTAACAAAGTCCAAAATGATTGGGTCAAGTGATTGTCATTTAATTAAAGACATAGGTACTTGGGCAACAAAATTTGACGTGGATAAAATACATAATATCGATGATCTAATTCATCATATCAAAAACGCTAGTTATAAACCGATTAAATTATCTTAATTAGCTTTGAATATATTCTCTAAAACTTTCTGAATACACAAATAAAGCAGGAGTTCCACCGGTGTGTATGAATACCACAGCTTTTGATTTGTCAAAATAACCTTTTTTAATAAGATCAACCATTCCAGCAAAAGCTTTACCTGAGTAAACAGGATCAAGTATGATACCTTCTTTTCGTGCCAGTAACTTGACGGCTTCAATCATTTCTTCAGATGGGATTCCGTATCCTTCGCCAATATAATTATCATTAAAAATTATATCTTTTTCTTCGTAATTCAAACCTAATCCATAGTAGTCTGAAGTTTGATTGCAAAGTTCTGTTAATTTGGGAATAACAACTGAAGCATCTGAGCTAATTCCCATCCCTACTGCTTGAATCCCCGATTTTTCAACATCAGAACCTAGTATCATTCCTGTTTGCGTTCCTCCGCTACCAGATGCAGCTACCATGCTACCTATTTCAATTCCCATCTCATTTGCCTGAGAAATCATTTCCATGGTCATTGAAATATATCCAAGACTACCAATTGAATTACTTCCTCCTACAGGAATATAGTATGGATTTTTACCTTCTTTTTTCAGATCTACCATAAGATTTTCGATTGTATCTTCCATAGATAATTTTCCTCCCTGATCTAAAGCTTCTTCATCATCTTCAAT
This sequence comes from Chloroflexota bacterium, assembly GCA_002711005.1. Taxonomy (GTDB): domain Bacteria; phylum Chloroflexota; class Dehalococcoidia; order Lucifugimonadales. The sequence continues at coordinate 5,030 of PAHZ01000005.1, read as the reverse complement.
TAATACTAGTCGAGCACCAAGTAATTCATCCAAAAACAGGTTTCCATTGTATTCTTTTGACCACGACGGTTTGGCTACTATAATACATTCCATTCCAAATTTAGTTGCAGCTGCAGCTGTTTGTCTACAATGATTTGATTGTACTGCACCTGCTGTTATTACAACATCGGCATTATTTTCGACTGCGTCTCCTATTAGGAATTCTAATTTTCTGGATTTGTTTCCCCCAAAGGCTAATCCAGTACAATCGTCTCTTTTAATATATATTTGAGGACCGCCTAAATGGTTGGTCAAATTTTCTAAATATTCAAGTGGAGTAGGAGAGTGAATTAGTTTAACTCTTGGGTATTTTGATAGTTGCATTTTTCCCTCTTTTTAATTTTTTTCTGTAAATTTTGAAGTTAGTGAATAAATAATATTTTCATCACTTATAGATTCAGTTTTAAATCTTAAATCTTCTTCTAATAATATACTACTTAGATTTTTGATTCTTTCAATACTTATTTGTTTAGACATTTCAACAGATTTGTTTAAAACAAATGAAGGCAATTTCAGATTTTGATTGATTTTATTTATTGTTTCACCTGCACTTAATTTACTTTTTATTAATGCAAGTATTCTTAATTGTCTTGTTATCATAGATACTAGATATGGGAACCCTGTACCTGAGGAAACAAAATTCTTAATTTGGTAATACAGTCTGTACTCATTTTGCATAATCAAATCATCGACCAAATTGAAAATTTTGTATTGATGAGAATTACTAGTTGAGTATTTTTTTATCTCATTTAATCCGACTGATCCGTTTTTTTCTATAAGCAGAGATATTTTAAATATCTCGTTACTTAGATTGAGACTGTCAAAATCATTTATTTCAGACATATATTTTGCTGCTGCGTAATCTAAAGTAATATTGTGTTTATTTGCAAGTTTTTGAATCCAACTTATTTCTTCGTTTGGATTAATTGGATTGTCAAATTTTTTTATTTTGAATTGTTTAAATATATATGTTTTTTCAAATGATTTATTAGGATTCCCGTCTATATCAACTATAATATTAGTTTTGGGATTATCATAACTTGATATTAATTGATCAAGCTTATTTATATCTTCAGAATTTTTTTTGGAATCTGTTTTTCTTATAACAACATTTTTTTCTTCTTGAAACATGTCAAATGACCCAATTTCATTAGATAATTTTTCATAATCTATATTGTCTAAGTGATATACAGAATAATTAGGTTCTTGTTCTTTTCTATTAAGTATTTGTTTTTTATATATACTTTTATCGTATAGATTTTTTCCGAAAATAAGCAAATTCATTATAAGATCTCCAGGTAAAATTAATGTATACTATTTATAAGGAGAAATCTATATGTTTTTATTTAGATTAATTAATTCAATCAGCCTAATATGGAAATTACTTACTGATAAAAGAGTTCCATTTTTTATCAGAATGTCTCTTCCTTTGGCATTGATTTATACTATTTCTCCTATAGATTTTTTACCAGATTTAATTCCATTTGCTGGTAGATTAGATGATCTGGTCGCATTAGCAATTGGATTGATGGTTTTATTAAAATTAGCACCTAAAAAAGTAGTTAATGAACATAAAAAAAACCAAGCTGATGTCATAGATGGTGAATTTCGTGAGGACGACAATAGAAAATCAAAAAAACGTAAAGATTCTAAATAAACAAACACATTTTGAGAGTATATATATACACATACCTTTTTGTGAAATAAAATGCCCATACTGTGACTTTAATGCATATTCTAAAATTGATGATTTAACTAAAAATTTAGTTGAAGCTATTAAATTAGAAATACTCTTTTGGTCTTCAAAATTTAAAAAAAATCAAATTAAATCTGTTTATTTTGGTGGAGGAACTCCGTCTTGGATTGATTCTGAATATATAAGTATTATATTAGCTGAAATAAATAAAAATTTTGACCTCTCAAGTAATGCTGAAATAACTATTGAGTGCAATCCAATTGATCTGACAAATAAAAAAATAACTGATTATATTCAATCCGGTATAAACAGATTTAGTGTTGGCATTCAAAGTTTAGATAATAAAACATTGAAATTTATCGGGCGTAATCATAATAAAGCTCAGGCACTGGAAGGGCTAAATAATATCAGAGCAAATAATATACAAAATTTTAGTGTAGATATAATGTATGGAATTCCATACCAAACACACAGCCACATTACAGAAACAGTTAATGGATTATTGGAATTTGATCCGACTCATTTTTCAGCTTATTCGTTCACTATAGAACCTAATACTCCGTTTCATAAATTTGTTAAAGAAAAAAAGATCAAAGAATTAGATGAAAATGAATACATGAAAATTTTTCATCAATTATATGATTTACTAGAGAAAAACCATTACGAAAATTATGAAATTTCTAATTGGGCAAAAACAAGTTTTGAAAGTATTCATAATCTTAATTATTGGGATAACAACAAATTTTTGGGTATAGGCCCTGGAGCTCATTCATATGTTAATAATTATAGGTTTTATAATGAAAATTCTCCTAAGAAGTATATATCTAAATTAAATAAACAGAAATCAATACCTTCAACTAATGAATTTTTGAATTTATTAAATAATACAAAATTTATTTCAGGAAAAGAAAATATAAATGAAGACACAAAAATTCGTGAATATATGATTTTTTCACTTAGGAAAAAAACAGGATTAAATAAAGATATTTTTGAAAATTTATTTAAAAAAAATATTGATGAATATCTTTCATCTAAATTTACTGACTTTTTGGATTTGAATATATTAGTGAAGCATAAGGATGTTTATAAATTCACTAATAATGGGAAATTGTTGAGTAATGAAGTTTTTAGGGAAATATTACACCCGGAGAGTAAATAGTGTTTGTTATTGGAACTGCCGGGCATGTTGATCACGGTAAATCAACTTTAATAAAAAATCTAACTAACATTGATCCCGATAGATTGATAGAAGAAAAAAAACGTGAAATGACAATAGAGTTAGGTTTTTCTTGGTTTTATGATGATAATAACTTACCAATTGGAGTCATCGATGTTCCTGGACATGAAGAACTAGTAGATAATATGGTGAAAGGTGTTTATGGGATTGATCTAGGTTTGTTAGTTGTTTCAGCAGTTGAATCTGTTAAAGAGCAGACTATTGAGCATTTAGAAATTCTTAAAATCTCAAATGTTAAAAAAATAATTTTAGTTTTAACAAAAAAAGACTTGGTATCTGAAGAAATTTTGTTAAGCAATACAGAAGAGTCAATGTTGCTACTTAAGAATAAAGGATTTTCAGATGTGAATTATATTTGTATCGATTCAAATAACAATGAAGATATACAAAATTTAAGAAATGTCATTATCAATGAACTAAAAACAATTACTCATTTAAGTACATCAGATTCTCCAAGAATGTATATAGATAGAGTGTTTCATAAAAAAGGACACGGAACAATAGTAACCGGGACACTTATAAACGGTGTATTTGAAACAGATGAAAATATTTATATTGATGGTAAATTAAAATCTAAAATCAGATCGATGGAAGCATATGAAAATTCCGTTTCACGAGCTGAATCTAAGGTTAGACTAGCAATGAATCTTTCTAACATAAATTACTCTGATTTGAAGCGAGGATCTGTAATAACAAATAATGATAAAAATGTTTTACATAAATCTTTTGTTGCAAACATTAGAATGACGGATTCTTATGCTAAATCTATAAAACATAATTCGATAGTTGAAGTTTTTATTGGGTCTAGCCAGGCAAAAGGAAGATTGATCTTTTACGATTCAAAAATACTTAATAAAGATCAATCTACATATGCTTTGATAAAACTTGACAATTTAATTCATTATCGAATATATGACAAGGTTATTTTAAGATCCTCTGGAACTACAATTGCTGGAGGAGAAATACTTTCCCCAGGTGATTCAACTAAAATTTTTAAATCAAAAAAATTTAATGAATATTTAAATTTCATGTCAGCAAAAGATTTTAATAGTGCGTTAATTGATCTGCTTAAAATAAAAAAAATTCTAAATTTAAATCAACTAGCTCATTATTTTAATTTGAATTATGAATTCATAAATAAAATTGTGAATGAGATTAAATCATCCTTAATTGTTGTTAAATCTGATATCAATGCATATTTCCTTGTTGATAAAAACTGGCACAAAAACAAATTGAAATTATTGATTCAAATATTAAATGAGTATAAGAACAAGTATCCATTAAGAATTGGGATGAATAAAAATGAGGCAATTCAAAGACTATATCCTCAATTTTCAGATAAGATTTCAAACTTATTGACCGAAAACTTAATTCAAACCAAATATATTTCTAAACAAGAAGATAAATTATTTCTTTCTACTGAAAATAATTCAGAAAAAAATCTGCCCAAAGGAGTTGAACTTATTATTGATAAATTAAACCAATCGAAAGAACCTGTAATAGAACAAAATTTATTTGACAAAGAAATCCTAGCCTATTTGGTTCAGAATTCTTTTTTGACTAATTTATCTAAATCAATTTATGTTAAGCAAGAATGGTTTAATAAATCTAAAGAAATAATATTGAAACATTTTGACCATAATGACACACTTGATATACAAACAGCAAAAAACTTATTAACTCTATCTAGAAAACTTACTGTATTGATTTTAGAGAAATTGGATTCTGAGAATATTACTAGAAGAATAGACAATAAAAGAATTTTAATAAAATAATTATGAATCAAAATAGCACAATAAAATTTAATTTTTTATCAGAATTGATATCTGTATCAACTTTTTCATCTTTTTTAAGAAATTTGCAAGTTACTTTAAGATCTGTTGGTAAAGAAATTCCTGATACTAGTGTTGATTTTTCAAATTCAAATGCCCCTTCACTTTTTATAAGTAGAATCCACACATCCCAAACTTATGAAATAGATATAAAATTTAGTTATCAAAATGATGCTTATGATTTGAATAAATCTGAATTGATATTTAATGCTTTCTTAAGTAAAAC
>PAHZ01000004.1 GCA_002711005.1 Chloroflexota bacterium | reverse complement strand
TAAAGAACAACAAGAAAGAGAAGAACAGGAAGCNAGAGATAAAGAACAACAAGAAAGAGAAGAACAGGAAGCNAGAGATAAAGAACAACAAGATAAAAAATTAGACCAAGAACCATCTACNGGNGANCCAAGAAAAGATGAAATANANATGTTCAAAAGAATTGTAAATGAAAATACAAGTCCTGCTTGNAATATTTATGGGATAGCACCTTGTCCAAAATGGCCNGNTTTTGTTAAAACAAAACCTGATAAGAATAANCTNCCNATATATAAAGAAACGTCATGTAAAGGGGAATTTAATAATTCAGAATACTTACTTAATACTCAAAACAAAGAATATATAGATTGCCTAATTAATGCTAGNAAATCTAATGCTGAACCCTATGTTATTCAAGGAAGTAAAATGGATCCCNGAGTAAAAGAAGCAGTGATTGAAGCTCAAAAATATGGAGCAGAAATACTAGGAAATTGGGGACCTATTTTAAATGTATTNGTAAGNTACGGAGAACCAGATTTAGAATATGTGGCTACGCAAGAATGTTTATACAGAGAAAAATATGGAGCACAGGATTTCAATAGTTGTTATGAATATCAATATTGGTACTATAGAACTTTTGACGACTGTTGTGGTGCTATGCATGGGACNCCTGTNGCACTNGCACCTGTGAGATTCCAATCAATGACNTATAANGGNCCAGANAANCAATNTGAAGGTGGGNANATACNTAAANCCACNTTNCATGAATATNTNCATGTGTGGCAAAGNGCATNCAAAGTTCATCCNCATGAAACTCGTTGNTCAGANGANGCNAANAANNTNTGNGAATTAGGTAANGGACCATTNTGGNTAGANGAAGGATCTGCTGAATATTTTGCAGTNTATTTTGCNGAAAAAAAAGNTTGGNCAAANNTTAAATCNGNTCTNACNGNAANNTTANCAAGNGCNCAATACATGCATATNANAAATGGGGNTTTACTNTANAANATTCACANCAAAGAGNCGATAANGANAANNTNGACNAACANGAATGTAATTGNGGAGGNGCAATNATGTATGANATGGGAATNTGGGGAGTNGNATGGCTTGNTNATANAAATNANNCANNNAGGANGGNTTTNTAANNGANTTTTANCCNAATGTAGCATANATNGGATATGAACAANCATTNATAAATGCNTTCGGNNTATCNNTANATNANTTTTATGNNNAATTTNCNANATGGTTTGATNANACNACTNAAANTGAAAANTTNNNAATCATNGATNNTATATCTAAATATTAATCATATGCTTAAACATTCGNTAATAAAATAAATATTTATTATTTGATGTNGTCAGCCTNTCTAAATAATNAACATTGGAATTCTTNAGTTGTGTCATAGTTTTTTGATTAATNAAATTATTATTAAGTAACACTTTATTTATTCCNAATTGATTTANAGCTAATATAGTNTTTTCATTGAAATCAGGAAATCCTCCAAATGGAAATGCAAAAACTTGNGATAAATTTAGATTTAANGAATCCAAAAANNTTTGATTAGATTCTATTTCNTGNAACTGTTGNTCATACGACAATGTAGACAAAACATAATGATTAAGAGTGTGATTNCCGTAATTAACATATTCACTATCAATTAATTTAGATTTGTCANTTAACAAATTAGTATTAAGAGATATGTTTTTTTGCGTTAAAAAATCATCTATACACTGATCTAAGTTACCAGAATTAAATTTATAAGATTTGGAATCTCGGTAAAAAGAATCTAAATTAATAGGATATTTAAATTTTTNAGAATATAAAGAATGAAATTCTGAAAACAAAGATTTATTACTAATCAAATATGTAATTTTTTCTCTCCAAAATATTTTTTTGTCAAATGAATTTCCNATTAAAAAAACCGAACTATGAATTTTCATTTTTACTAATTCNGGCACAATAGTCGTAAACAAATTTTCATACCCATCATCAAAAGTAATTGCCATATTATTTTCACCGGAGTCTTTAGAGAANATATCNTCNATAGGAACTATATTGTAGTAATCTTTCAAAAAATTAATCTGGGTTATTATATTATTTGGAGTTACATTATGAATAAATTTATCTCTTTCTGNATCTTTTTGATCAAAAGAAGAATGATATATTAAAATAATATTNCCATTGTTTTTATTTTTTATATACTTAAACATAATTGATTATTTTTTTGCTATTACGTTATAACCCGTAGTAATAAAATCAGATTTAATTATTTTCCCCAAAATAAAAATAATTGGATAGGTAATATAACCAAGTAAAATAAATATTAATCCGCCTAATTTAGAAATCACATCGTTGTTCATGATCAATCTGGAANATAACACATTAATTGATTCAATCCATGTATTACGTTCATATATATTCACATGATTAAAATCTTTTANTAAAAATTTNAACCCGNATTTTGTAAATCTAAAATAATCATGAGGTCTATCAACTATTGGGAAAATAAAAGGTACAGTTANTATAAGATAGCCATTGCTTGATAATCCTGAATACATATTATTAATAGCTTTTTCAGGAGTTGGAANTGCTTGTAGAACTTCAGGTACTACTATCACATCGTATTNGTCNTCAGNAAAATCATATTCACATATATCAGATAAAATATCAGGAGAATATTTCTCATCAATATCAAGTGTTATTAGTTCAAATGATTTCTCTTTACTNATCTTTANTAAAAGATCATTGAATCTTCCTGTTGAGCCAATTANCAAGACTTTATTTAATTTTTTTTCATTGGATAATTTTTTATNTATAAAATTATTTAAATTTTTTCTGCTNAAAANTTTAGACAAGTTTACAAGATATCCGTATATTTTATTTATTAAAAATTTCATTNTTTTTTATTATCAATATGGTTATAAATTCGCTGAACCCTATTACTCCAAGTAAAAGATTCAGCTTTTTCCCTAGANTTTTTACCTAATTTAATTTTCAACATTTTATCATCTGACAAAATTTTAATTTTACGTACTAAATCTAAANCATTATCAGGTTCAAACAAAAGAGAATTTTCACCGTCAATTAAAATTTCTCGAACAGATGGAAGATTAGCTGCAATAATTGGTTTGCCAGTTGCCATGTACTCAAACAATTTATTTGGCGATGCATATTTTTGTGTATGATTCTCTCTTCCACTCATGGGTAAAATTAAAATATCTGAATTATTATAAAAATTATAAATTTCTTNCTGAGATTTATGCCCAAGTAAATTTACATTATTAATATTATTTTCTTTTAAATAATTTTGAGCATTAATTAACTCATCCCCTACTCCGCCAATAATTTTAATACAATAATCAGGCATTTTTAATGCTGCCTCTAATAATAGATCTACCCCTCTATTTTTTATAAGACTTCCAACATACGTAATGGTCAACTTATTATCATTNTTCAATTCTGAGTAAGTTGTTTTAAATTTCGAAATATCTACTGCTCCAGGAGCAACCAAAATATTATCAATATCNACACCTATTTCGGATGATATATCTTCNGCCAAACCTTTTGTTAATGCTATTGGATAAATATTAGTTGAATATTTNAATAAATTTCTATATTTCTTCATGTGTCTTTGAGGNGGTAGGTTATGGAATTCAATTATAGAAGGAATGTTNTTTGTTTTAATCAAATTTATAGCAAAATGAAGTGTATTTCTCATAAANACAACAGTATTTTTATGATTTCTAAGATAATAGCTAATTAAATATCTTTCCCATATCCAACTATTAATATAATTAATCCTTCTGTAAAAATAATTNGGAATCTTTTTCTCATATTTATTNATATCAAAATAGTTCAAATCTGTTATTTNAAATTTTTTTTCAATATCATAATAATCAAATAAATCTTCAAANTGATTATCTAGCTGGGATGCTCTTTTAGGTTTAATAAGATTAACATTNGTCCCCAAATCAGACATTGATTCGCACATCTTCATTATTTGAACACTATTAGCCATTTCAGATGGTATACGTAAATTAGATAAGTATGTGATAGCTTCCATAATTAAATNTGTTCCAATAAAATTTTCCATCTAGATATTTCGTTGGAAATTTTTTCATCTGAAATTCTATCTGATTCAGTAATTTCGTGGTGTATGTGGTAGTCTTTTTTATATATACGATTCAAACGAGTAAGTTGTAAAATTTTGCTCGCAATTTTTTTGGAATGATATTTGTATCCTANTGGTTTTGGTATTTTNACATNGTCTTTCAGGTAATAATTATCAACACTATTCGAAACAGGTTTGTAATTTTTTAATTCTAGCGCTAAATAACTAATTATTTTTTCAATAACATCAAAATCAGGAGATATATTCGATATTGCCCATGATTTAAGAGTATTGGGTTGCAANGAATTTTCTTTATCAATAGAATTCAAATCCTTGTAANTGTTTATTTTTGGTATGTANTTATACCATTCATTTACCATGTANTCAGGAAATTCANATGGTTCCAACATGTAAGTTTTTTTGTTAGCCAAAGATGCTTCGATAAGAGTGGTACTATAGTTAGAAACTATATAATCACTAGACAAAATCCAGTCTCTTGCTTTATCTTCTTTAACAAAATGAATATTTTCAGATATGTTTCCGTTAATTTCTTTATAAGCTTTTACTAATTCATCTTTNGGNGTCATAGGTCTAGGTCGAATTATTATTTCAAAATCATTATCTTTTGAAAATTNATCTATCCATTTCATTGTTTCTTGAAATGATTTTTNGACAAANTCTTTAACTTTTACTGANAGATCTAAATCTGAAGAAACAGGGTTAGTTACAGATTTGTCTCCACCAAACAGAGCNCCATAATTTTCAGGAAATAAAAGCCATTTTTTTTCACTTGATATATTATATTTTNGGGATAAAATTTCTTTTGAATCGTANACGCTATTATACGGTTCTTTGTATAGTTGNTACTGTAAGTTTCCATTGACAATCAAATTTTCTTTAATGACGCCATTTTNATANAAAAAATCTTTGAATTGATCACCCCAGCATATGTGCATAACTTTTTCTTTTACAAAATCGCCTTTTGGTTCTCTAAATTTCAATTGATGAGATCTGAAAACCTGTTCATAACATAAATTGATTATCTTAGCTTCATTCCATTTNTAAACAAATGGAGAAATTACCGAATTCAATGTTCTGAAAAAAGGAGTTAAAAGTAATTTAGGTTTTACTNTATTCAGATTACTTGTATCCCATATTGATTGGATATGNACTGTAAAGCCATATTTTTGTTCTAAGAACATCTTTAGAACACAAGCAATAGAAAATTCTCTTGAAATATGTTCGATTAATATAACTATTTGAGGATTAGTATGCATANAATTCTTATCAATAATGATATTAAAGATTAATATAAAACTTAGTCATTNAAAAATACAATTATTTTATATATGTTAATAAACTTAATATTTATTACACAAACATATAGTAAGATTGTAAAGAAATTATTAATAAAAACAATAAAATGAAAATTGGAATGGTTTTTCCCGCAGTTGAATATGGCGGACAAGAAAAAAATTTAATTCTACTAAGTAATGAATTGCACAAAAACAAATATGAAGTCGAAGTTTTAAGTTACGGTGAAAAAAGTTTTTCAACTAACAAATTAAACAGCAATATAAAGAGAATCAATCTAGAGTCTAGCGGGTACAAATTTTTTATTCTTAATTTTATTATAACCTTAGTTTCTAGAGGAATGCTAAAAATTTACCTGAAGNGTTTAATCAAAATATTTGGTTATTTATTNAATAATGAATATAAAGTGCTNATTTGTTTTCAATCTGGAGGATTAGTTTCAATATTGAAANCAATAACAAGAAGTAAAACAAAAATAATCACAAGNGAGTCNACTTCTCCAATACAAATGTCTAAATTACAAAAATCAATTTTNCCATTTTCAANAAAAGTTAAAATTAAGAAATTTTTATATAAATTCTCAGATACAATTGTNGCTAATTCAACAGGAACAAAAGACGAAATAAANAATTTACTGAAAAAAAACAAAGCTATNACTATTGANAATATTTGCGACTATTCTGGTATAAAAATNGAGAAAGATAATAATTTTCACCCAATATTCAAAAAACAATCCTACAAACTTATTACTGTNGGCAGGCTAAATCAAACTAAGAGAGTTGATATTATAATTAAAGCTNTAAAAGAAATTTCATCAACTANAAATATTGATTTAATTATTGTTGGAGAAGGGCCAGAAAAATCAAAATTAGAGAATTTAGCNAAAGATATNAATATATCAGATAAAGTNCATTTCATTGGNTTTTCAAACGAAGTTCACAAATGGATTATAAATTCCGATATTTACATATCAGCAAGTATAGTAGAAGGCTCACCAAATTCNATTATTGAATCTGTTTGNCTTGGCATTCCTGTAATTGCTGCTGATTGTAATCATGGTCCAAAAGAAATACTTGATAATGGTAAAATAGGTATATTAGTTCCNATTAATGACATAAAAGAAATGATATTAAAAATCAACAATCTTTTAAACAATAAAGAACTTATGAAGAAACTTAGTATTTTATCGTTGNGNAAAAAACAAGTCTACTCNCCACAAAGAGTATCTAATTTATATATCAAAGAAATACAAAAACTTAATGAAAGTAAATAAAATTTTATACATACTTGTNATGGCTTTAACNCTTATCAGTTGTGAAGGTAATGTTTTCAACCCTCAAATTAATCAGAACGCAGAAACAGATGCATTANTCCTCACAAAATTTGATCTTGCAATGAGTGAAATGATGGCAAGANTATGGGCTCCTATAAGAGTATTTGAATACCATCAACTCAATTCNCCATTTGACGAAGAAGCATTAGAAATAAAAAACTGCCAATCAAAAATAGCAGCAAAACGATTCNCTGATATAAAAAATATTAATCTTAAAAATATGAAAAAAGAATTTATGAACGATTCTTTTGTATATGTTGCNCCAGGNGTATCNCCNNTANNTGATCCNATTNTGTCATTCANTNCNGATGTNGAANNTAAAATGAACGAACATCTCTANGTTATTAGAAAAATTTCTAGATTATAACGGAAACTTAATGGCAACTACAACTTATACCAAAGAAGTACCTGTAGCAGAATGGGAAATAATTATCAAAAATATACACGATCTCCCAAAAGGACACCCAAACAGAGACTTTTCTGATTCAATGAAAGCATACAGGTCTGAAAGGAATAGAACAATTGGACCTTTAGCTCAAATTTTCACCAAGTATTGGGAAGTAGTAGAAACTCCAGCCATGTTGCATCACATGAGAGAACATATAAAAACTAACATGAATATTACNGGTATTGAAGATAACGAAAATGTAGATTATAGTTTTTGGAAAGAAAACAAAGAAAAATTCATTAATAACCCTGTTTGTTCTTAATAATACTACGTTGTTTAAATTGAATAATTTCAAGTTAAATTCTATAATAACTTTTCGTATTAATTAATGGTGGAACATGAAAATCTTTAACTCGCTAAAATCTGTTAAAGGACGAGACAGAAATAATAGAATGGTAAGAAGAAAAGGTCGAGTCTACATAATCAACAAAAAAAACCCTAGGATGAAAGTCCGTCAAGGGTGACAAAAAGTAAAACAATTGGATTGCTTGGAATGGGAGATATGGGCTCTTCCGTAGCAAAATATCTTTTAAAATCCAATTTTACTGTACAGACTAATCTAGACGGGAGAAGCAAAAAAAGTACAGAAAATGCGGTGAAATCAAATGTTCAAGTAGTTTCATTTGAGAGCNTGATAAAAAACTCAGATTTGATTATTTCGATTATCCCTCCAATATCATCAACTAAAACTTCAAGGAAAATTTCTACATATTCACGTAAATTGTCTAAATCTGTAAATTACTTAGATGCTAATGCTATTTCTCCCAAAACCACATTNCAAATAGAAACGAATTTTTATAAAAATTCGTTTAAAAATAGTAACTACATTGATGGATCAATAATAGGAACAAGTCCAAATNATAAGTATAAGCCAAGGTTATATATTTCAGGAGAAAATNCTAAAAACTTCTTATANTTAAATTCTTTAGCGTTTGANGTTATAAATTTAGGAAAGAAAACAGAACTCTCTTCTAGTCTTAAAATGTGTTATGCATCTCTAACAAAAGGCTCAAGTGCATTNCTGATTTCNCTAATTTTATTAGCAGAAAAATTAAATGTGNTAGATCATTTGTTTGATGAATTAAAACATAGTCAAAATGACACNCTTAATANGATTAAAAAATCATTTCCGGTAATTTCTTCAAAATCTGAAAGATGGATTGCAGAAATGGAAGANATTGGAAGTACCTATTATGAAAATGAACTNAATCCTGGAGTTTTTGATAATGCTAGTTATATNTATAAATTAATATCAAAAAACAAAACTAANTTAACTAAGTTACTAGAAATAATTNATTAACAATAAATCAAACTGTTTTTTTCTTCCTTTCNTCCCAATAAACAAGAATTTGTGTAGCAATNGCTATAGAAGAATATGTACCTGATATCAAGCCTACAATTAAAACTAATATAAATGGTTTTAATGTATCNCCACCAAATAGATACATTGCTATTAANGTTACTANCAGNGTTATACTAGTNTTCAAAGATCTTCCNAATGTTTGAGAAATACTCAAATTAACAACATCAGATAGTCTTATTCCGCTGTAATCAATAATATTACTTCTCAATCTATCTANTACAACTATGGAGTCNTTCACGCTNTATCCTAANACTGTAAGNAANGCAATTATAAACATGGTATTTACTTCAAAGTCTAATGATANTCCTAATATAGCAAAAACACCTAAAACTANTAGTGTATCGTGAAGAAGAGCAATAATAGAAGCAACACTAAATCTGATTGGATTGGGAACNTTTCTAAATGCCCACCATATATATATAAATATTCCTATTGTTGCNGCAAAAACTGCCCANAATGCATTCACAACAGTTTCTCTNGCAATNAAAGGAGAAATCAAATCAAAAGAAAGAATTTGTAAATCGTCTTTTTCGGGTGTCAATGANTCTAATATNTTAACCAATTTTTCTTTCTCTTGGTCATTTATATCAAATGTTCTTATAAAAAATGTACTATCTCCAAAATTCTGGACAACAGATGATTCAAACTCAGTTCCCANAAGCGCTTCTCTAATATTTTCAGAAGAATCGTAAGAAGACAATTTGATTGTTAAACTGCTTCCTCCAGTAAAGTCGATTCCCGGCTTAAGTCCTCCCATNAAAATAAAAACCATACCAATGAGTATAATAACTGACGAAAAACTAAAAAACCAAATTTTATTTCCAGAAAGATTCATAATATTCCTCATAATAAATCTTTACGNCCNGCAGGTACGTAAAGTGTCAAAACTTTAGAAATAAAAGAATTAGCGGATANTNTTAGAATAGTTTGGGTTAGAAGGAGAGCTGATATCATACTAATAATAACACCAACAGACAATGTTATAGCAAATCCTTTAACAATGGTTGCTCCAAGTTGGTCTGCAAACCAAAATAATATCAAGCACGTAATCAAGGTAGATACATTACTATCTCTAATNGCTGGCCANGCTTTATTAAANCCAATATTTACAGCCATAGATAAAGTTTTACCAGTTCTTAATTCTTCTTTTAATCTTTCAAATATTAGAATATTTGCATCNACAGCCATNCCAATCGAAAGNATAGCTGCAGCTATNCCACTTAATGTCAAAGTAACAGATAATAATTTGAATACAGCAATAACNANGAGNCAATAACAGAATAGTGCTATNGAAGCAAAAATTCCAGGAATTCTGTAATAAAGAACCATAAATACAACCACTAATANCAGNCCNATTCCCGCAGCNTAATAACTCTTAGACAGGCTNTCTGCACCTAATACNGCATCAACATCTCTTTCTTGAATTAATTTTATAGGAACAGGAAGTCTNCCNGATTCNAGCATTAAAGAAAGATCACTTACACGATCTAACGTAAAATTAGGACTATCAATAAACGCCGCTCCACCTAGTATAGGCTTGTTTACACCAGGGCTTATAAGTTCCGTATCATCCAAAAATATTGCAATTTTATCAGATGTCGCAGCAATTTCTGTTGTGAGTTCAGCAAATTTTCTTGTACCTTGATCATTAAATTCTATATTGATTATTGGCTTATTTGTTTGTTGGTGTTGNCCAGGATAAGCTCTTTCAAGATCTTCTCCTGTTAATCCAATGATTTCGTCTCTTTGACCAACTAATAAACTAATAAATTCAATATTAATCTCATCTCCGAGTTTAGATTTCGCATCATCTAAAGATGAATAAGTATCAGATGGAATCATAAATGAAAATTGTTTTTCATTATCTACCTCAGTTATAAAAGTACCTAACAATTCAAATCTAACATTTTCTTCTCCACCACTTATTTCAACTTGTAATCTGTCATATCCAGGCGATTCTAAACTAGTAATTAATTGATCATGTAAGGTTTTAACTCTACTATATGCATCGTCACCAAAATTCACAAAAATACCTAAAGGTGACGAATCAGGTGCATTATTTTTAGAAGTGGATGAATCACTACTAGTAGAAGACGAATCAGTAGATTTAGCCGAATCATCTTCAGTAGAGTAAGGGTTAGGATAAAAATCTAATTTAACATTTTGTATCCCATTATTAATGCTATCATCTATTGGATCACTAGCGTCTGTGTATCTGTGTTTGAATTCTAATCTTGCAGTTTCACCGATTAAGCTTTTTGCACGATCGGGATCNGTTATACCTGGNAATTGCACTAATAANCTGTCTTCGCCTATTAATTGAATATTCGGCTCACCAAGACCNGAAGAGTTTACTCTTCTTTCAATNGTTTTTATNAGTGCTTGCATTTGTGTNCTTGAAGGAGGNATNGATATACCATCTTGATCTTTAAGATCTGATTGATAAACAAGGTGNCTGCCTCCTTGAAGATCTANNCCTAATTGNAGNCCTAATACAGCATCAGAGCCAAATTCATTTCCACCTATTGAAAATTTTTGCGTAAAAACCACAATAGCAGAAATAGATATTATAACTACCGATAACATTACAGATTTCCAATAACGTCTCAAAAATTTTCCTCTTCTTAATTTTCTAATAAATTTTTAGCTAATTTTAATGCTTTTGTTTTAGTAATCTTGCCACTATTAATAAATTCTTGTTGGATAGCAGTTAAAACCCTACCAACTTCTGGGCCTTCGTTCAATCCAAAAATTTCCATGATTTGATGCCCGTCTATTATATTTGTATATTTTTCAGCGAACTCAACTGATATATTTTGTAATCTGAAATAAATTTTACTTAATTTATTGTAATGGTCAAGGTAATTATCAAAATTATACTGACTAGTAGACAAGAAATCAGCAAAATCTAAAAATACCATCTCCAATATTAAATCACCGCAATCTCTATTTAATTTTCTTAGGGATTTATCTGAAGGTTCTTTATCTAATGATATTAAATGGCCTAATCTAAGATGATTTTTAACTAATTTTCGGACGTAATTTTTAGATTTCAAGCTAAATTTTAGCCTTGTCATTATATCGTAAATAATCTGAGCGCCAGAATCTTCATGAGATATAAATGTTATTTTCCCTTTGGTAATTTGTTTTGTAGCTGGTTTACCTATATCATGAAAAAAAGTTGCAAATTTAATATATGAAAACTTTGATTTGTCATGAGCAAATGTCTCTTTATCAATTTCGCCAAAAATTTGATCATCTAATAATTTTTCAACAAAATATAAGGCAGCTATTTGGTGTTCGTACACATCTTTATCATGTAATCCCAATTGTTCAACATTACGAGTGGCTTTGATTTCAGGGAAGATATGTTCTAATAAACCAATCTCAGCTAGCAAAAGTATGGATTGATAAGAATTGTTAAGAGAAAAAATTTCAATTAATTCATCTCTGATTCTTTCTGTACTTACCTGATTAATCATAAAAGCATTGCTTTTAAAATAATCTAAGGTATTCCTTTCGACATTAAATTTTAGCTTGGCAGATAATCTTACTAACCTAATTAATCTTAGAGGATCATCCAAAACAGTATCTCTGGNGGTATACCTTAATACTTTGTTTTTCAAATCATTTATGCCATCAAAAGGATCAATAATATTTTGAAGATAATCAGAGCTTTTCTCTATTTTTATAGCCATCGAATTAATAGTGAAATCCCTTTTTGAAAGATCGTATATTAAACCATTCGTGTTATNCTGAAATTCTGTTATATCGATAAACATATTTTTTTGCATATTGATAACTCTAAAAGTATTCATACCATGATTATCAAATTTGACGATTTTACCTTTTATCAATGAAGATACAAATTTAGTAAATTCATTTATATTCTTTTCCACTACAAAGTCAAAATCATTTGGGGTATTTCCAGCAATAAGATCTCTTACCGCTCCTCCCACTAAATATGCAACATATTTTGATTCAGATATAGAATAAAGTATATGTTTAAATTCGTCTTCAATTAGATTTTTATCTATAATGAATTTTTTAGTTTGCATCTAATTTTTCTTCATCCAATTTAATAAGGCCAGAATGCCAGTCACCTTTAGAATGGCTAATCAAGTGATCAAAATACATTATGCCATTCAAATGATCAATTTCATGTTCTAATACTTGAGCTAATAATCCATCAGTTTTAATTTTCCATTTTTTCCACTTCATGTCTAAACCTTTNGCTTTTATCCATAAAGATCGATTTACTAATCCTTTATATCCAGGAACACTTAAGCATCCTTCTTCTACTTCNCTGCTACCAAATGTTTCAGTTATTTCAGGGTTAATCAATACTCTAAATTCATTCTCTTCAGGTAATTTGATAACAACAATTCTCTTTAAATATCCCACCTGATTTCCGGCCAGACCTAATCCTTTGTGATAATCCAAAGTTTCACACATATCGTCAGCTAATCTATATAAATCTTTATTTACTTCAGTGATTTTATTACATTTTTTCCTTAGTAAAGGGTTAGGAAAATGTAATATGTCTAATAATGCCAATTAAAATACCTCTCAAGCTATATATGGATTAATTTTTTTAAATTAAATACATATAATAATATTGTTATAAAAACCTACAAAGTATAGAATATACTATCATTTCATTTCAAGAATGATATTTCCATTAATATAAGGACTTAAATTGATTGAATTAAAAAATATAACTAAATACTACGGTAATTTCCCTGCAGTTACAGATATTTCATTCAAAATAGAGCGTGGTGAAATAGTAGGTCTTCTTGGCCCTAATGGAGCTGGTAAATCAACAACCATGAAAATGATTACAGGCTATATGCCACCCACTTCAGGTGAATTAACCATTGATAACTACGATATTGTCCAAGAATCTATTGAAGCAAGAAAAAAAATTGGATACTTACCTGAAACAGTCCCTTTATATACAGATATGACAGTTTATTCGTATATTGAGTTTATGGGAAAACTTAGAGGAATCAACTCTAAAAATATTAAAAGTAAAGTGGAAAATGTAATAGATATATGCAAATTAGGTGATTATAGATATAGCCTTATATCAAAATTATCAAAAGGATATAGGCAAAGAGTTGGGATTGCTCAGTCAATAATTCATGAACCGGAAGTACTTATATTAGATGAGCCAACTATAGGAATAGATCCCAACCAGGTAGTTGAAACCAGGCAATTAATTAAAAACTTATCTGGGGAACATACATTAGTTTTGAGCAGTCATATACTACCTGAAGTAAGTACGATATGCGAAAGAGTACTAATAATAAATGAAGGTGAAATAGCTGCTTCAGATACTATAGAAAATCTAAGCTCTATTGTTTCAGGAACTTCAAAAATCGAAATTGACATCATCGGATCTCCTCAGGCTGTGAAAAACGAAATTGAAAAAATTGACGGTGTAAATTCTGTAGATCTATGGGTAAACAAATCTTCAAATGAGTATACCACTTTTTCAATTGAATCTGATATTTCCAAAGATATTCGTTCTGAAATATCAAAAACTATTATTCATAATGATTGGGATTTACTCAGGTTAGAGTCTATGGGGATGTCTTTAGAAGACATTTTCTTAAGAATTACTACAACGGAATAAATTAAAAATTAGGATCAAGTACTAATGAGAAATATATTACTAATAATGCTAAAAGAAACAAAAACATATTTTTTAAGTCCTATGGCTTATATAGTTGGGGCAATGTTTCTTGGATTAACATGGTTATTTTTTAATACTAGTATTGTGCCAGGTGATTTGAATCCAATAACTGAAGCAAATGTTCGTGGTTATCTAGATCCTACTACTTTATTATTTATAATTTTTGCGCCTCTTATTACTATGAGATTATTTTCAGAGGAAGAAAAATTAGGAACACTTGAAT
The DNA here is from genome assembly GCA_002711005.1 of Chloroflexota bacterium. Taxonomy (GTDB): domain Bacteria; phylum Chloroflexota; class Dehalococcoidia; order Lucifugimonadales. The sequence goes on along the minus strand of PAHZ01000004.1, from coordinate 119,450 downwards.
TGCTATTCACTTCTCCAATAAAAGACATTGAAATAGTTATAGGTAAATACTTTGCTTCAGCAATTATACTTATTACTCTTCTGCTTTGTACTTTATTCTATGTTATCTTGATATACTTATTTAGCTCACCTGATTTAGGTCCATTATTAAGTGCGTATCTAGGGATAATGTTATATGGAATAGCCACATTAGGCGTTGGGTTATTTGCATCTTCTTTGAGTGGAAATCAAATAGTATCGGCTGTTGTAGGAACGGTTTTATTACTTCTTTTATCATTCATTGATTCATTAGGTGCTATGTTAGAGGGATTACCAAGTACAATTTTTAATGAAATGGCGCTAAATTATCACTTTGAAGATTTCACAAAAGGTGTAATTGATCTAGGGAATATTATTTATTATCTTTCTATTGCCGCCTTATTTTTATTTTTTACCACGCTTAACTTACAAATTAGAAGGTGGAGGTAATTTATGCTTAACAAGATTACCCAATACATAAAAACAGAAATAACTCCCTACATAACTAATATAAATTATTGGGTAATTCTATTAATTATTTCCGGAATAATTTCGATTGTATTTGGTGGAATAAGTTATTTTATCATTACAGAAATAAAAGATTTTGCTTTATCAATAATCATTGCAGGTATAATATTAAGTTTGTCGGCATTATTGTTGTCTCCAAAATCTACAACTTCTTTCTTCAAAGGCAGAAGAGGAAAGTATGGTACTAGTTCTGCAATCATGTTTGTATCAGTTATTACTATAATCATTCTTGCAAATTCTTTTTTCGTTATCAATTCATACAGATTCGACACAACTGCCACAAAAGTTTTCTCTCTTTCAAAACAAACTGAAAAGCTTTTATCTAATTTGGAAACACCAGTCAGAGCAAATGCTTTCTTCGTACCTTCGGACAATGATCAATCACAATTAAAAACTAATGCAGAAGATCTGCTTTCTGAATTTGCAAAAAACTCATCAAAGTTCAGCTATAGATTTACTGACCCTCAATTAAATAAAACTTTAGCAATAAAGTATGGAGTAATGCAGTATCCAGCAATAGTATTTGAAGACTTATCAAGTGGGAAACAACAACCAGTATACGAAAAAGCTTTTAATCCATTTAGTGAACAAGATTTTATTACAGCTATGCTAATTGCTATGGGTGATAAACAAAAGGTAATTTATTACTCAAATGGACATAAAGAAAAAAGCTTATCTAGAGATGTCACCACTAATATTGTTACTGATGAAGGGATTGATTACTTTATCGAAGGTCTAAAAAGAGATAACTATGATGTGAAATCTATTAACTTTGAACAAGTAAATGAAATTCCATCTGATGCAGCTTCGCTAATAATTATTGGACCAAAATCCTCTCTTCCTTCCAGTCATGCAAAAATGATTGCTGATTATATTGCAAAAGGAGGGAGAATAGCATTCTTGATGGACCCAAATCCTCACGTAACTTGGAATGAATTATTAAGTAATTGGGGAATAATTGTTTCCCAACAACCAATAGCAGACCCACTAAGTTCATTGGCAGGGAGTAAATTTTTAACNCCATTATTACAAAAATCAAACAATCAATTTGTACCTGAACAGAAATTATTAGAATACACACGAAACAATACTTCTGAAACAAAAAGAATACTATCAATTACTGATCAGATAAATGCTGCATTTTTTCCTGGTGCAGGAGCTATTATCGAAACTATAGATGAAAAAGAAAGACCATTTCATGTGCAAAATATCCAACTTGGTGTTTCAACTGCAATAAGTTGGTTAGAACCAAATATTGAAGACCCAAAATTTGATGAAAACACAGATATACAAGGNCCGTTTTCAATGATATCTATAATTGAGTCTACTGGACCTGTTAACTCAAATGTTCCAATCTTTGATTTAAGTAAAATAATGATATTTGGAGATTCTGATTTTGTAACAAACAAGTGGTTTTACAGTAATCAAAACAGTGATTTAATCTTAAATTCAATGGCGTGGTTAGCAGAAGATTATGAAGTAATATCTATTAGACCTAAAGTTGTTCCATTTAGATCCATTGTTGTAAACAGAAGAGAAAGAGAATTCTTAAAATGGACAAGCGGTCTTCCCTTTGTATTAATGTTAGTAACAAGTACAGTTGTTTGGTGGAGACGAAGATAAATCAACACTGATTACAGTTTTATATAGGAAATAATTTTGAATTACAAAATAACAGTTTTATTTATATTATTAGCATTAGCCACTGCAGGTATATTTTATTATTTTTCATCAAATCAGTCTGAAGAAGTATCTATTGACCCTCCGTGGTTTTACCAAGTATCTATGGATGATATTAANTTCATAGAAGTAACCAGNAAAGATAAATCTGTTGGTTTTTACAAAAACNATGACAGAACTTGGTCTTTTGTTAATCCCAAAGGAATTCCTCCAAGTTATGAAAGATGGGGTGGTGTAACACTATTATTAAGTGGACCGCAAACTCAAAGACTATTGGTTGCAGATAAAGTTGATGATCCAGCACAATATGGACTAGATGATCCAAATTTAATTATTAATTTTGATTTAATAGGTGGAAGAAATTTAACTTTAAAATTAGGCGATGCAACTTCTGATTTTAAACATTATTACTGCCAAATAAATGACTTTGAAGAACTGTTTATTATTTCATCTATGTGGAATGATGTCCTAGGAGATTTAGTAGATGATTTACCATATCCTAAATGGTATGTTAAAAGAGACCCAAAAGAAATGGTTGGGATAGCTATTTATAAAGGAGATATTCAGTCACAAGCTACACCAGCGAAAAAATTTGAAACAAAAAATAATATAGACTGGTATTTTATGGATTTATCAGATACAAAAGATNAATCCACTACTAATATGCTAAACCAATCACCTGGAACCAGCTACGCAGCTTTTCTTAAAACTAGTGATAAAGTAGAGCTTAATCAAAGTTTATGGTCAGAAAAACAGTACCTNGTAGCAGGGCCATCAAAAATAGAAGTTGTGCAATCATATGCTAGCGAACCTGAAGATTACAAAAAATACGGGATCCAAGATGGNGGGAATGCTATTGAACTTAGATTTAATTCTTCCTCACAAAAAGGAACTGAGTTTACTGATGGAATATTATTGAAAATAGGTAATAAAACAGAAGATGGAAAATTTTATTATGCATATTCAGAAAACAATGAATTTATAAAACCTGTACTTTCTATAGATGCAGATTGGGTAGAAAATGTAATGGATCTCTACAATAACCCGCCAATAAAATAATTACATAGTTAAATTTCTGTATAAGTCCAATAATCTTTCTGGCAGATCTTTTACATCGTCTAACACTTCATATCCCATATCTTGAGTCATAGTTTTTAAATAATCATGACCATTCTTATCAACTGTTAAACAAAATGCATTAATATCTTTATTCTTTGCTTCCGTCAATGCCATTTTGGTATCATGAACTGCATATTCTTTTTCAACTCCTTCTCTACTGTAGCCTCTATCCTGAGGCCTCCCATCACTAATTAAAAATAGCAACTTGGTTCTTGATTGAATTTTATCTAATTTAGAAATAGCATGACGAATTGCTGGCCCCATTCTTGTAGCATGTAAAGGGGATATTTTGTCAATTCTAGATTTAATATTATCATTTAATGACTCATCTAAATCTTTTACGGTATAAAACTCTACATTCTCTCTTCCATAACCAGAAAAACAGTAAATTCCATATTGGTCGCCAAGATTTTCTAATGCATCAATAATCAATACAGAAGCTTCTTTTTCTACATCTATTATTCTTTTGTATGTTCTCACTATTCCTGATTTTCTTCTTGATTTAACCCACTTCATATAATCAACAGGGTCATCAGGAACATCCCAATCATTATTCGTAGACGAGTCTTCAATTGACTCTGCAGTAGATGCACTAACATCTAACAAAAATACACATGCTACATCTCTTTGTATTTTATTCCTTCTCCAATAAAGTTTTTCACTTGGGCTAACACCTGTTTTAATATCTACGAAAGCTTCAATAACATCATCGATGTCAAATTCTTCACCGTCTTCAAGTCTGTTAACTTTTTTCAACATTTCTGGAGAAATCATTTCAAATTGTCTTCTTAGATGAGATACAAGTACACTATAGTCTAATAAGGTATCGTCATAAAATTGTCTATCGCCCTCACCCATTGTCCGTTCTTTAACTATACACCACCTAGGTTTGTAGTCATTTGATCTGAAATCCCATTCATCATATACATAAGATTGGGGATCATCAGTTTGTAATTCCTCAAATTCTTCTGAATCATTATCAGTTTCTCCGGGGTTGTGCTGAGAATTCTCACTTAATTCAGAACTGATTTCTTTAAGTATATTTTCAGCAATCATATCAGTTGAAGAATCAATAGGGCTCTCAGACGCATCCATATCCAAATTTTCCATTTGTTCTAATAATTCTTTAAGCATTTCCGGGCTCATATTTTCTTGGGAAAATTCTGTGTTATCACCATCTGAAGATCTCATGTTCTCTAAAAGTTGAACTAATTCCGGTTTGAAATCTCCTCGATAATCGACTTGTTCTGGCGATTCGTAATCTTCAGAATCGCTATGAATATCCATCGAATCTTGATTCATCATAAACTGCAATATTTCTTGTAAAAGATTATCATCTTCATAATATTCTTCCTGTTTTTCTTGATCTAAACTTAATTCCTCTGTCTCTTCATCGTTCATACTTTCATTCTGAATTGCAAAAATAAGTTTATAAACTCTTATACTAATTTCACAAGAATCATGTACAGAAGCTTCAGTATTATCAAATATGAGTTTCATTAAAGAAAATATTTTTTTATACTCATCTACATACTTTTTGGGAACTTTAGTATTATCANTTTTTCCCAAGCTAATTTGTACTAAAAATTCCACTAACGCATCCTGCGCGTTAAGTGTGTTGACATTAGGTCTGGTCAAAAGAGCTTGAGATTTCACATTTTCAAAATCTAGACTAAGNCCCATGTATTTTCTTTTTATATTTTGCTCAATACGAGTATCTTCAACAATAGCAAAAACATCTGAAATTAATTTTCTGTTTTCAAATAGATCAAAAAATTTATTAAAATCAGTTTTTGTGACATCTGAAGGAGAATCAATTTTGTCATCATTTTCTTCCAAAGGAAAATGTATTTTTTCAGCAAGTTTTGATTTTTTCATAAAATCTTTGTACAAGTCTGATCGCATGTCTTCAAATAACGTACTTGGAGTATCAAAATTAAATTTAAAACTTCCAAATTCCAATCTTCCAACCTGATGACTTGATATTACTTTAAACCATTTATAATTTGTTAATTTATCATCAAATCTGTTAATCATTTCTGGAACAAAAATAGATTTACCCTCTGTAGTTGGATTCATGGTAGATGACCATCCAATATTTTTTTCGACTAAATCAGTAGATGGAAGTATTTCAAGATCAGCTCCTGCTAAAGCAGAACAATACAATTGTAATAATTCTTTAATTGATTCATATTCTACTGAAGAGCTAATTTTATTAAGAGAATTTTCACTAGTTAATGATTCTAGTTTAAAGAAAGCTATTCCAGCATCAGTATTAGTAGATAATAATTCAATTCCTTCTGAATACCATTCGTCAATTTTATTGACATCTATTTTATTTAATATATCCGGAACAATTGATAAAAATCCAGTAATTACTTTTGGTTGTTTAACAGATAAATCTTTACATAGTTCAAAAATTTTATCATAATTTTTATTATTGATAGAATTAAAAGGAATAGCTACATCATCCATGATAGTATTCGAAGAGTGCCCACCCTGTCGGATGATAGATAAAACAAGATTCATTAATTGAATTCGCTGAGCATCATTAAATTTAACTAAATGCTTCGGAGAGTTTTCAATAATATTTTTCAGATCTCTACTTGAATTATTTTTGAAGTTAGTTAGGAATTCAATTCCAGTCAATTTAGAATTAAATTTTGTTAAAAAGTTATAACTATTATCAAGACATTCAACAGCCATATCAAATGATTGTTTTGTAATATCATTGAGCAAATAAATTATTTGCTCAAACTCAGAAAATGTAAGTACTTTTAAAAATTTTGAAGAGTGATCTAAAACTTTTGAAGCAAAATTACCTGACTTCCAACTACCATCATAAATTTTTTCAGTTAAAAATGCCATTGAATCTATATGGCGTCCCTTAGTTATATTAAGAAAATTATTTGAGTTAGAAATATATGAAGAAGCTAAAACAGGAGATAAAATAATTAGTTTATTTATCATTTTTGCCCATTGAATTAACGCCTCACCACTTAACACTTGTGACAATGAAACAGAAATCTTTAACATATCTGTAGTAATTTCCCAAGATCTAACTCCTGAGTCAGTTATATTTTTTATTTCTTGATTCCATTTTTCAATCTCGTTTNCATCAAATANATTTTTTAATGTNGNAATNGAAGANTTATANTCAGATTGTAAATTTTCNGGNTATTTATTAAAAATATGTTTTTTCATGATTGTTTGTTTAATATATTTAGCAAGTTATTAATTATTTTTGCAGTCGCACCAAAAATAATATTACCATCATAGTNAAAGGATTTATNATTTTTAAGACTATTTTCATTGAATATATANTCATACCNCCAATTAATTTGATTATTTAATTCATTAATNGGTACAAATAACATTTTCTNAACTTCGGATGAAAGAANAAATTTAGATTTGGTTTTAATTAANCCAACAAATGGATAAATTAANAATTTTGTGGAAGTTAACACTGCATCTAATTCNCCAATAANTTCTATATTTGATTTGGAAATACCTATTTCTTCATCAACTTCACGGCAAGCAGTTTGANATAAATTAGCATCANTATNTTCTTTTGATCCTCCCGGAAATCCTATTTCACCAGGNTGATATTGTAAATTTTCACTTCTAATTTGTAACAATAANGACAANTCATTATTGTATTTATAGAACAATACAAAAACNGCNGCNAATTTAGAATTTGGTAAAGAATTTTCTTGAGNAATTGGTTTGTAATTTGAAATTTNAGACCTAAGATAATCTNGTTTCATCTATATTATTCAGCAAATATAGATGAAATCACTTCCTGAATTCCTTGATGTAATATTGGGTCNTCTGTAATTGCCCAATTAACAGAAACTTGGCAAGCTCTAATAGGTTTTACTCCTTGNGATATCATTTTAGCAGCGTATATCAAAAGTCTTGTTGAAGCNCCTTCAGGNAATCCNTGATCTTTCAAATTTCTNATTTTTTCTCCTANTGTTGCNAANTTATAAGACATATCCTTATCAAGTTCAGATTCATGAGCTATAATTTCTGCTTCTATCTCAACNNNTGGGTANTCAAATTCNATTGCAACAAATCTTTGNCTNGTACTATGNTTAAGATCTTTTAGCGCACTTTGATANCCAGGGTTATATGANAGTACTAATAAAAATCCATCATCNGCTTCTAATANTTCNCCTTTTTTCTCAACAGGNAANATCCTTCTGTGATCAGTTAACGGGTGTATTATAACTGTTGTNTCTTTTCTNGCTTCAACNACTTCNTCTANATAACAAATACCACCAGCCTTAACAGCTCTNGTCAACGGNCCATCCATCCAAACNGTNGANTCACCTTNTAATAAATATCTTCCAACCAAATCACTTGCTGTNAAATCTTCGTGGCANGCAATAGTAACTAATGGAATATTTGGCTTGGAATCATCAGGTTTTTTTAATCCNTTAGCTTCTAANTCTTTNCCCATTTTNTAAGCCATAAATTCAACAAATCTTGTTTTCCCGCAACCNGTAGGNCCNTTGAACAAAACAGGAATTCTTTGTTTGTAAGCNGATTCAAATAATTCTATTTCATCNCCAACGGGNACATAATAAGGTTTTTCNGTAGCAAAATATTCTTCNATTACGTAACTTTTATATATAGATTGNGTTTTNTCAGCCATTTTTATTCCTATTGAAACAATCATTTTAATTNTTGCTATGTAATTATAGATATCTAATTTATAAATATCTACTAATGAATTAGTAATTTAATATAGATAAACAAATTTTAGGATTTTCTTATTTCTGTTAGAATATATTTCTAATTTTTTTTATTATNATTTTATGAGTAACTCAAAAGAAAAAAACAAAAATAATAATAANCCAAAAATATTAGTAGAAAACGTNTCGAAAGTTTTTGGATCAAGAATCGCAGTTAATGATGTAAGCTTTTCTATCAACAAAGGAGAAGTTATAGGATTTTTGGGACCTAACGGTGCTGGCAAAAGCACTACAATGAGGTTATTAACTTCTTACTACACACAAAACTCAGGCAATATATATATAGATTCCATAAATACTAAAGATTCAGATATTGAAACAAGAAAAAAAATAGGATATTTACCAGAAAGTAATCCTCTTTATGGAGAAATGTTAGTAAAAGACTATTTAAGATTAATTGGAGATTTAAGAGATTTATCAAAATCTGATTATAAAAACAATCTATCAAATGCTATCGATGAAACAGGGATACATGAATATTATTACAGCCCGATAAATCAATTATCAAAGGGTTACAGGCAAAGAGTGGGATTAGCACAGGCAATCCTCCACCAACCTGAAATTTTAATTTTGGACGAACCTACAGAAGGTCTTGATCCAAATCAAAGAGTAACCATGAGAAACCTAATTAAATCTTTAGGAGAGCAAAGAACAATAATGTTATCCACTCATGTACTCCAAGAAGTTGAAACCACATGTTCAAGAATTATCCTGATAAACAAAGGTAAATTAATTGCTGAAGGAACAATTGAAGATATTTTAGAAAATCAAAATAAGAATCAAAGTATAGAAATAGAAATTATTGGCGAAAATATTCAATCGAAACTAAATACGATTGAAGGAATTAAAGATATTGAAATAACAGAAAACAACGAATTGAAAAAATTTCATATTTCTCTTGAAGATGGAGCAGATCCTAGAAAAGAAATATTTAATAAAGCAGTTAAAGAAAATTGGATAATTATTAATATGAACAAAACGTCACCAAAACTTGAAGATGTATTCAAATTTTTAACCATTGGAGAAGAAAGCTCAAAATAATGAAACAATTACTTACAATATTAAAAAAAGATTTAAGATCTTATTTTGACCAACCAACCGGTTATATATTAAACATAATATTTATAGTTGCAATAGTATTTATGTTTTTTAGAACTATTGATACAACTAATGAAGCTTCTTTAAGACCTATGTTTTCATTGCTACCCTGGATACTAGCAATATATATACCTGCAGTTTCTATGCGATTATTTTCTGAAGAACAAAGAGACGGGACTTTAGAAATTTTATTCACTCAACCTGTAAGAGGAACGACTGTAATATTAGCAAAATTTCTTGCAGGATTGATATTTATTACAATTGGAATATTAGGAACAATATTAATACCAATTTCATTAGCCTTTGCAGGAAATTTAGATGTTGGCGCCCTAGTAGCACAGTATATAGGAGCTATTTTATTATCCTCATCGCTAGTAAGCATAGGAATTTTTGCTTCAAGTCTAACTAAAAACCAAATTGTCGCATTTATAATTTCATTATCAGTAAGTATGATTCTTTTAGTTTTAGGATTAGATTTCATTAACATAACTTTACCCTCATCTTTGTCAATTTTGTTACAAGACTTAAGTCCTTTGACTCACTTCTCTTCTATAACTCGAGGACTAATTGATTTAAGAGATGTTTTATATTTTATTTCAATTGATATAGCCTTTTTAAGTATCACTTATTTAAATACTAAAGGTAAGAGCTTGAATTCTAACTCTCCACAATATAGAAATTTAAGAATTGGAGTAGGTAGTTTGGTCGTACTAAGCCTAGTGTTTGCATGGTTTGGCAGCTCGATTCAAGGAAGAATCGATTTGACTGAAGATAAAATATACTCATTGGCACCTTCGACAAAACAAATTTTTAATGACTTAGACGATTATCTAACAATTACTCTATATGAATCTAAAGATCACCCAATCAATACAGCTCTAACTGCTAGAGATGTAAATGATTTTTTGTCAGACCTGGATGCACGTTCTAAATACATTAAAATCAAACACAGATATCCAGATTCTGACGAAAAAGACAAAGAAGAATCAGAAATAGCTGGCATACCACCAGTCCAATTCAATGTTCAAAGGCAAGGAGAATTTCAAGTTAAAACGGGTTATTTAGGTATGACATTAGCATATGCAAATAATAAAGAAGTTATTCCATTCATTGAATCATTAGATGGCTTAGAATACAAACTCGCATCTTTAACTTTTAAAATGCTTAACGACGCAAAAAAATCTATAACATTTATTGATCTACCATCTTCTAAAACTAATCAAAGTATGGGATCTTTTATATCATTATTGGCCCAACAATACGAAATATCTGTAATTGACATGAACGATATTAATAATATAAAAACCCCACCTGATGTATTTATAATCGCAGGTGGAAATTATGAAAATGTAGATATGAATTTAATATTGCCCAACAACAAAATACAGGATTTAATCCTTCAAGGAGTAAGTTTTTTTGTACTTGCAGACACTGTTAATATTGATAGCAATAGAATGGTTGCATATCCTAATCAAAACAGTGGATCAATGTTATGGGAAAACTTTGGCATAATTATAAAAAATAATATGTTATATGATCTGGTATCATATGAAACATTACCTTTTGGAACACAATCAGGNGAAGTATTATTACCTTACCCTTATTGGATCAGAATTCCTCCTAATGATTCTAAAGTGACNGGTAAAGTAAACTCGACTTTATTTCCTTGGGCAAGNTCAATAGAACTTATTCANCCANTGATNAATAATATTAAAACTGANCCAATAATAATTACAGCTCCAACAACTTCNATACAATATGATTANCAAGATTTAAGCCCAGACGCAAAATTTAATCCTAGCAATAATACAGGATCTCAAATTCTAGGTGTTAAAATCGAAAACAANGAAATTTCTAATACAACTATAAGNTCAATANTAATNTCTGATTCAGATTGGTTAACNGATAACATCGCAGGTAGAAATCAGTCAAACTACGCACTTGGNATGAACATGATAGATTGGCTAGCNCAAGAAAATCANTTGGCAGANATAAGATCAAAAGTGATTCGAGAAAGAAAATTGGANTGGTCTTCNAAGGGATCATTNTTTAGTCATCAATCTCTAACAAAAAATCTNAACCTNATTTCAAGTCCTATTTTATTGATTATTTATGGACTNACNAGATATACAAAAAGAAAAACTATTCAAAGAAAAGTATTTAAAAATGAAGAATAAACCAACAATAATCCTATTTTCAATATTTGTATTTATCAGTATATTTTTTGCTGGAGTTAAAATACTNGTATCAAATAANAANAATGTATATGACGAAACAGGAATAATATTTATTGATCCAAATATTATTAATAGTATTCAAATAAGTAACAACGAAAACACATCTAGNTTATATAAAGTAAATGATTCATGGAGAATNGGAAAACAATCAGTTTTNGANCCAAAATTATCACTTTTTTGGAAAGCAATNGCNAANATTCAGAAGTCAGAATTAATTTCNGTCAATCCTAAAAATTTNGAAAGNATGGGTTTCNAAGANTCTGAAAAAACATTNGTTAGATTTTTCCTTGANTCAACTCTTCAAGAAGAATTTTTAGTTGGNCAATGGGATCAAGACACAAAAACTTGNTTCATTAAAAAAATAAANGTTGACCAAATATATGGATTCACATGNCCTTATGAAGATATTTTTNCTACAGATCCNGATATGTGGCGAAATCCAATAATATTAAGTTTTCCACCTCAAAACATAGAGNCAATAAGATTTTCATATCCAGAAAAAGAATTTGAAATAAATCTGTCAGATTCAGGATGGATTTTAAATAATAATCCGGAAATAATTTTAGANACNACAAAAATTGCACAATTTGCAAATATAACACAATTACTATTAGCTGAAGGTTTTTTGTCTGANGAAGAAGCTAAAGATGTNGATTTCAATCAATCTGATGCATTAATTACATTTATACCAAANCCAAAAACATCATCNTCNATTTCAAGAATTNGACTTAAACAAATAGATGCAAATCGAATTGCCGTTAAAANCGGTAACTCACCTATAATTTATTATTTAAGCTTACCTAATGCGATTCAATTACTAGCNAGNGAAGAGACATTTTTAAAAGCTGATTAATTNAGATATCTTAATTGCCTGAAACCNTTATATTTAANTGCNTCTAATCCTATATTTTGCATGTTTGTCTTACTCACTTCNCCTAAATAAATATTNTCATCCTGATCNACAGCTATTGAGTGTGGAGCGTATAATTGATTNGGNTTATTTCCAAAACCTTCTCCCCATCTNTAAAGAAGTTCTTTATTCAAATTATAAATACTNATTCTAGGACCAATATTTGGGACATTTTGATTAACTGACATTCCNTACCCCAATTCACCTACATATAATTTATCATNGTGAATGTTTAATGCACATGGTCTGTGCATATTTGTNATTTGATCTATATAAACNCCTTCTTTATCAAAAATTTGAATTCTATGATTTTCTCTATCAGCAACATATAAATACCCATTAGAACCNATNNCAATATTATGAACTATATTAAATTGAGATTCATCAGTGCCAGGAGANCCCCAAGATTTAACAAATTCNCCATAGATAGAAAATTTATGTACACTAGAATTNCCATATCCGTCAGATATAAATACAGATTCCGTGTCATAATCAATTGCAACATCAGTACATCTATTAAATGGNAATCCGGAATGCAGTTTTGCTGGTGAATTAGGTATTCCAATAGTCATTAATTTATTTCCATCTAAATCATATTTTTTTACAGTATGATCTCCATCATCAACAAACCATAGATAATTTTCTGAATCAACTCTAACAGAATGAGGTCTTAAAAAGTCTTTATCGCCAATGGTTTTTATAAATTCTCCTTGTCTACTTAAAACTATTACTGAAGTTTTACCTCTCGCAAATAAAATTACATTGCCATTTTTATCAACTGCAGTTCCTGCTACTTCATCCCAATCAACCGAAGAGGGTACGCTACCCCAATTTTTATTTGATTCATAATTCAAAATTGACTCCAAAATTCAAATGAATTTTATAACATTTATATACCAATAGTATTATAATAGCATTCTAATTCCAACAAATTAAGGGAGAATAAAATGGGAAATATAGATGACAAATTAGCTTCAATGGGAATCGAATTACCAGTGGAGCAGCCACCTATCGCTAACTATGTACCAGGCGTTAGAACAGGTAATTTATTATACTTATCAGGACTTGGTCCAAGTGATCCAAGTATGAAAGGGAAAGTGGGACAAGACCTAACTACTGAAGAAGGTTATGAAGCTGCTAAAAGTACCGGAATAGGGTGCCTAGCAAGATTAAAAGGTCAAGTAGGCGACTTAAGCAAAGTAAAAAGAATTGTAAAACTACTCACTATGGTAAATTGCACTACTGACTTTGTAGATCAACCTGCAGTAGCAAATGGATGCTCAGATTTAATGGTAGAAGTCTTTGGAGACAAAGGTAAGCACGCAAGATCTGCAGTAGGTATGGGATCTCTGCCAGGNAATATTCCTGTAGAAATAGAAATGATAGTTGAAATAGAAGACTAAATAACTATAACTATAATAACTATAAAAAACATAACGTTTATTTAATTGTGAACGTTATGTTTTTTTATAACAAAAGGAGATAAAAATGTTTTTAGTAAGAAGGGTGTGTAGAATCGAAAATAGGCTAAACACATGGAAAGTAGCTGATTTACTTTCTAAAATTTGTAATGCTTACGAAGAAGAACAAGGTAGAAATAAAGCAACGATATACATTGGTGGAAGAGGAACTCCAGGTCAAGGGATAACAGTTTGTGCTGAGTGGATACAAGAATCTTTAGGAGAAACCAATGTTAGTTCAGGGGTACCAAGTTCTGTAAAAGAAAATTCTCCTAAATTAGTAGGGTTAGTTGATTCATATGAAATTGAATTTTATGAACTTGCTACACGAGAAAAAATTGATCAATGGCTCTAAAAAATTTATTTTAAAAGTAAAAATAAATTTTTAGGGTTTTCCGCTATTCTTCTAATATACCATGGGAACCATTGTTCGCCGTAACTGATTAATATCTTTATGTTTTGATTAGATTCAAGTATTTCTTTCTGTAATTTTTTTCTAATACCATAAAGCATATTAAATTCATAAGTATCAGAACTAATTAAATTTCTTTCAGCCTCATTAATTATATAATCTATAATTCGGTCATCATGCGTAGCAAAAGATGGTTTGAATCCATTATTTAAAATATCTTTTGATAACATTTTTTTACTAAGATTCATGTAATTAGTGTCAATATCGTCTTTATTTTTGATAGCCACCGAAGAATTCTCATTATAAGCACCTTTTACCAATCTAAGATTTGTAGCATAAGATAATAACTCATCTAAATCCTGGGTTGTTCTGTGGAGATATGCTTGCAAAGTTATGCCAATATTATGATAATTTTCAGACATTTTTTTAAAAATTTCTAAAGTTTGCTCTAAGTAGCAATACTCTTCCATATCAATCCAAATAATTGAATTGTAATTTTTTGCCAATTTTAATAATTGGTTCAGATTTTCCATACATAAATTCTTATCAAAATCTAAGCCTAATTGTGTTAATTTAACTGATATTAAAGTATTGAGAGAAGTTTTATCTATTACTATAAGTGCATTCCTGTAATGATCTACAACTTGATATGTATCTTCTTCAAGGTTAACATTCTCTCCTAAGTAGGTAATTATCGTTCCGTATTCAGAATACTCTAAGTTTTTACACTCTTCTAATGCGTCAGATAATAATTCGCCTGGCATAAATCTTGATAAAGAATTTTGAACAAATTTATATTTAGGTAATTTTTGAGACATCCAATCATTTTTCGACGTCCATAAGAGGATATTTTTTAGTAATGCCATTTTAGTATTTGAAAAAATAAATTATACTTAAAAATAATATCACACAATATCAAATAATTATTATGACAACTGAAAAACAAATTCGTAAATGGGAAAATATAAAATGTCCCGTNCATAGGAAATTATCTTCTAACGCTGAAAATTATCTATATGCTATGCATTTACTGAATGAAAAAAAAGAAAAAATAACAGCTAGTAGTATTCTTGAATATATTAAAGTTCTACCTTCAACTGAAAATCTAGGAACAAGCCTGCCTACAGTGACAGGAATGTTAAAAAGAATGGTAAGAGATCATCTGATCATTAAAAACAAAAATAATGAGGTGTTTTTAACAGAGTATGGTGAAATATCAGCAAAAGAACAAACAAAAAGATTTAGATTAGCTAGTAAATTTGTACACGAAATCCTAAAAATAGATTTGAAAAATGTTTTTCAAGAAGCACATTTGTTAGAACATGCCATCTCTCAAGATGTGGAAAATGCTATTGAAAAGTTATTAAATTATCCTGATAAAGATCCTTTTGGGCAAGATATTCCAGGATCAAAAAAAACAGAAAAAATAAATATTATTCCATTATCTAAAACTACAAAAAATAAATCATATACAATTTCAAAAATTCCTCCAGAGAATCCAGAATTTGTTGATTTTTTACACACAAATAAAATATTACCTGGAAGCATAATCACTATTCACGAGGTGTCAGACACACGTGGAATAATAAATATTAAAATCAATAATAACAGTGTAGACCTAGCACTTAACGTGGCCAAAACTATTTGGGTTAAGTAGATCTACTAATCAAACATTTTCCAACTAAATTTTTGCAGTTTACCGTTTAATAAAANACCTATATACGAGGATCTAATTAAATATTTATAACTTAAGTATGAAATTATTGAAGTTAATAAAATTGACAGAATAAATTTGAATTCAATTGCGAAATTAAATCTAAACATAAAAAAAGTAATGAAAGAAACTATAGGCAAATGAATTAGATATATCCAATACGCACTATCTGAAAAGATTCTTAATATTTTGTTATGATCCAAAAATTTATGTTCAAATAAACCTATAAAAAAAATAGAAAAAAATACAGAATTAAAATTTTTAATTAAAATAAATGGAATCCAATAGACTGGCTGATTTTCAAAATCGAGTTTAATGATTTCGATATCAATCAGAGTGTGCAAAACAAAGAAAAAAATACTTATNAAAGCATAATATTTCCAATTTCTTACCATGTTTTGTAAATTATTATTATTATATATCTGATAACCAAACATGAAATACATTCCTGAAAGGACAGGATTAGATATTAAATCAGTTCCTGATTCTCCTAAACTTAAAATTGAAATGATCAAAATAAAAGGAATTGGGAATTTAGAATAAAACAAAAATTTTAAGAAATGATGATTTGCTTTAGAAAACATATCGATTAATTTATTAAGTTTTAAGGAAATTAACATTTTGTAAATAATTAAAACATACAATTTTAGAATAACTGTAAAAACAAGAAAGATTACTAAATGCCAAAGAAACCATAAGTGATAAGGATAGCCTTCAAAAGAATAAAAGAATTCTAATTTTTGCGTATTACCATATTGGAAGATCCAGGGAAGTGTAGTTATTATTATTGGGGTAAATACCATCAAGGGTAATAAAATTCTTAATANNCNATTTTTCCACCAATAACTCNATCCATGACGCNNTATTAATAAATGAGAAAAAAATCCTGAAAGAATAAAAAANACAGGCATTCGCCACANATGAATAAATTGGAATATTNNAGTNATTATTTNNGANTCTGATTTTTCAGATGNCCANNCTGGAACATCAAACACTACNTANGGTAATGCTGCATGAAGAACTATGCCTAGCATCATTGCCATTCCTCTTAAAGCATCTAATCCATAAAATCTTTTATCTGNATTGTATGAATTCACAAGAANAAATTAACAATTACATGGATCACAANTACAATTTNCACATTTGCAATTGGGNGAACANTTTTTTTCTGTCATNTTATTCNCCNTGAATAGANCGTAAATAAGATACNANAGCCCATCTTTCTTGTTCNGATAATATTGAGTCATATGGAAGCATNCCTGANTTNATATCTAANCCTTGNTCATATTGAGCTAAACCAGTTCTTGATCCTTTAGATATAAAAGCATATATCTCTCCATCNGTAGAATTTTTAGTTTTATCAGATANTAAATTAGCAGGGTTGGCACCTTTATTTATAACTTTACCATCAGCATTTTTAATATTTAAATACTGNTTNTAAGGNCCATTCCCNTCTAAATTAGAACCATGACAAAAGACACAGTTTTCTGCATATAGNTAATTTCCAAGTTCTACNTGTAGATTATTGTCATAGATTTTAGGAATANCTAAAACTTTGTATTCTTCTGAAGTTCTTTGTATTTCTTTTCCATTCATAGGNACTGCTTCAGGATGAGGCATAATTCTAGGAATTTCTTGNCTTTTNTANGACGGNTGATAATGCATCTCGCTAAAAATAACAATTGCATGGCTACCCGATCCAGGTATAGCTGGCATATCAATAGTNGCTGTATCACCTAAAATTTTAACTTCGCCNGTTCTAATATTACCAGTACAAGCAATAAANAGAGTNGCTAGTACTATTGATAATGTTANTTTAGATAATTTGTTAAACATAATTATTCTTCCCATCCTCTTTTNGTTGATTCAGCTCCGGATTTTTGCAAAATATCTTCAGCTTTTGATATTCGTTCTTTAGGTACTGTTACCACAACTCCTATGTANCCTTCAGTCATTATTCTCTCNTCATAAGCTCCCATAAATATTTTAGGNAANCTTGACTCAAATAACGCACCTAATATAGTTACAATCACAGCAAATAANAGAGTCATTTCATAAAATATAACTAACATAGGAGGAATAGATAAAATAGGTTTTCCNCCCGTTACTAAAGGATAAGCAAGTTGGGTACCTATTGTTATAATCAGAGCTACAGTAAATCCAATCACAGCACCAAAAATTGGAAATCGATGCAATTTNATTTTTGGATGNGCCTCTCCAAATGTTCCATGTGGATACGGAGATCCTGTCATAATTTCAAATTCATTATCCTGATACTTAGCTTTTCTTAAAGCAGACAAAGCATCTCCTGCATCGTTTTCATCTATAAATAATCCTAAAACACTTTTATTAGCCATTGTTTACTCCCTTACAACTGCTGAAATATTCTTTTTACCAACTCTTATTACATGCCTAAATCTCATTCCTTCTTTTAAGTCAAATGGTGGGATTAAAGGAAATATTCTAGCAAAAACAATTACACCACAAATAACAAATGCAAATGTAAAAGTAACTAATCCCATCTCAACNAAACTTGGGGAATAAGATCCCCAGTTAAAGCTTAATTCNGTTCTTCTTGAAAGACCGGGTACTATAATTAAAAATCTTTCTAGCCACATTCCNATATTAACCAAAATAGTTGTAAAGAACATCATCATAGGNCTTCTTCTTACGCTTTTAAAACACCACGCTCCAACAGGTATAATAAANCCTGTCATTAAAAATAATAATCCNAGATANCTCCAAGGAGCTTGGAAAACTTGCATATTTCTTAATGCTATTTCTGGATCCTCTAATGGATACAATGCNTAAACCCACTCTAANAATAATGCCAAAAACCATATTGTAGCNACTATAACTAACAANCTTCCNACNGCNTCAAAATGATCNGGNTTAATATATTTATCTANTTTNTATAACCAAAGCAANCCAGCCATTAAAGTTACAACTCCAGACACNCCNGAATGNATAGCNCCAATAATAAAATATGGNGCAAANATAGTTGAGTGCCAACCTTCTACTGCAATTGAAACAGCAAANTCCCAAGACACTATACTATGAACTGAAACGAAAATAGGTAAAACTAAAGCAGANANCAGTATNGGAGCTGTTGCTTGAACTTTCCATTGNCTAGGNGTTCCTCTNAATCCTANTGCTANAATACTNTATATAATTTTAGCNGGGCCTGATTTTACTTTATCTCTAACCAAAGCAATATCNGGAATNAGGCATGTATAAATNAATAAAATAGTACTTAACAAATAGGTACCAACAGCAACAGGATCCCACACAAATGGNGATCTTACATTAGGCCATATACCTCTAGCAAAATCAAATCCAATAAATATAGGAGGAAGTGGNGTNATCCAATATATTCTCCANGGACGTCCAACGTGAAANAGAATGTTACTCAATGCAGCAATNAAGGAAAACAATGTTAAAACCTCAGCAGCTCTAGTAATTGGTCTACGCCATTCAGCTTGNGTNANTCTTAATATGGCAGAAACCATAATTCCTGCATGNCTTATNCCAATCCAGAAAACGAANTTNGTAATATACGCNCCCCANTANACTGGTCTAGAAACATTGGTNACACCTAATCCGCTNTATAATTCATAAACATANCCTGAAAGACCTGCAAGCATAATAAACCCTAAAAATCCAACAACAGACCAGAACCATTTATCTGATCTGATAACTGGTCTAACTAGATCGTCTGTTATTTCTTTGTCTGATAGATGCTGATGTTCTTGCATTTATAAATTCTCCCTAGTAAGGTTTACCTTCNACTAATACTTCAGTTTTATAATATTTTTCATGACTTCCATACAATNTATATTCTCTATTCTCCCANATACTTATTNCNGGAATATATTTCGTAANAAGTAAAATTAAGAATATAGGAAAAGANACAGCTCCNAAAATTACCATTAAATCTACAATNTTNGGAATNGCNATTTCNGGTANATTTGCAAATCTNTGAGTTGCCTCNTCNATNGTTCTATCCAAAGAATACGCAGATCCGTAATGTCGCAGTCTATCCAAAAAATTACCTATCAATACGCTTANTGCAATTATNGGAGGACCGTAAAATGATTTTCTGATTTTATCTAANGTNAGGCAAAAGAACGGAANAATACATACAAAGAAAAAAGTAGANACAAAAATAGGTAAGTAATTTCCAAACATTAATATTTGTAAAACATCTCNCTCATTGGGTTTTTTCCCGTACCAAAGTACCATTAAACTAGANATGAAAAACCAAAACCATAACAAAGAAATTCCAAATAAAAGTTTNCCAAGTCCCCATAGTTGATCAAGTCCTATAAAATTTTTATACCCACCCCATTTCCACATTATAAATATTGAAATAGTTAATATAGCNACACCACCTTGAATAGCATTGTGTGCNTGAGTAGCAGGNTAAAGCGAATCAACCCATCCAGGAATCATAGCCATCAAAAAATCAGATGCCAAAAAATAGTGAACAGTNATTAAAAGCATAAAATAAAATATTCCTAAAACACTAACTCTATCTCTCAANGCACCCCACTGATGNGNNGATCCAACCCATCCTGCAGCCAANAAAGAATANAATTTACTTTTACCTTTGGATTTATCTCTNAATATCGCAAAATCNGGTCTNGCGTTAAGCCACAAAAGAGTTAAAGCAGTTAAAACAAANGCGACAACNGCCAACATAGTCCATATATGCGGNGAGTANGCAGGAACTTTACCNGGGTCAAAGAACCAAAGTGTTTTNCGTCCATCTTCTAAGCTAGGNAANACCCACAATATTGGTGTGAAAAATAATAGNCCAGCAATACCNGAAATACAGAANATTTCAGACATTCTAGATATTGGTCGTCTCCAGTTTCCTCTAGCAACTTTNGTTGCCATGGATAACATCGGNGCAGCCATNAATGTNGTNAAAATAAACATNCAAGCNGTGATGTAATATGACCATGCAGANAGATTNTCAAATCCATCAGAAATTCTTAAAATCATTCCTANTATCCCAAGTANAGAAAATAANCCAGTTATGTAAAAAAAGAATTTAAAAGAACTTGTTCTCTTTTGGTTGTGTATNTTTAANAANTCTTTAGANACAGGAACTTTTCCTAGAGATCTCTCTATAACTTTTTCAGGATATATTAAACTATTTTTAATTTTNTTCATAAGATTTTAGTGTGAATGTGATTTTTTAGAATCNTCNACTTTTTTCAAATANAAAACATTAGGGGAAGTGCCATAATGCTCCATAAGATGATAGCCTCTTCCTCCTTTTTTTTCNTCTTTAGATTTNATTTTTGAAATTTTACTATCAGGATNATTCATNTCTCCAAATATTAAAGCTTCAGTTGAACAAGAGTTTACACAAGCTGGATTAATTTCNCTTGCGCCATCTNCAATTTCAAATCCATTTACTTTTGCATCTCTTTTTGTTCTTCTTATTCTTTGGATACAAAATGTACATTTTTCCATAATTCCTCTAGATCTAACTGTAACATCAGGATTTAATTGGTTTTTCAATGATTCAGGCCATTCTGCTTCCCAGAAATTAAAAAATCTAACTTGATAAGGGCAGTTGTTAGCACAAAATCTAGTACCAATACATCTGTTATAGACTTGAACATTCAAACCTTCTTCATTGTGATATGAAGCATATACAGGGCAAACAGGTTCACAAGGTGCTTCGTCACAATGCTGACACATTATAGGAATAAATCTTGCTTTAACGTCAGGGAATGTCCCTTCCCAATACCTTTCTACTCTAATCCATTGGATAATTCTATTCTCGTCATAATCAGATTTTTTTTGTAAAGGAATATTATTCTCAGATTGGCATGCCACAACGCACGCCTGACAACCATTACATTTATCTAGATCAACTACCATTCCCCATTTTGTTTGTTTCATTATTTCCCTCTCTTAATATTAATGATGATTATCTGAATCAGATGTTGTGAATTTAATAATATGACTGTGAGGATCTCGCTTAGGTTCCTCAAATCTACCTTCAAATTTAGGTATAGGTTTATTCATACCTATATTTTTAATTGAAACTCTTGTTGAAGCCCACGCGTGAGATCCGCTACTTTCATCNATAGTTGAATCCAAAATCGAATAAATATTTGAACCAACATCTTTGGTGTAAGTNCCAGTACTTTGACCTCCNCCTACAGGAATAGTAATCACATCTGGNGAAATNGCAGGATTAGGATACGCNGCTGCTTTTACACTTTCTCCATTAGAATTAGATATTTCAATAATATCTCCTTCTTTNATCTTCATCTTCTTAGCCAGATCATAATTAATTTCAACCCAAGTTTCCCACGCAATTGTAGTTAATGTATCAGTTAATCCTTGCAACCAAGGAGTTTTTGCAATATCTCCATCTCCAACTTTCGTTCTAAATGGAACTAAGTAAAATGAATTTTTGCCTGANACATTAGTATATTTAATATCAGTNACTTCAGGCCATTTATTTAACATGCTTTTNGGNGTNGATTTAACACTTGAATTAATNTCCCACCATCCNCCTCTGGAAAGAATTCCATTCCAAAAAGATTTAAAATCTACGGCTGTTATAGAGCCTCTATTTAATTTCCATAGCAATCTAGCATCATCCATCAATATTTCTTTCATATTTTTACCAGAATACTTATTATCTATTCCCATTTCATCTAGCAATTCAATAAAGATATCACCCATATCTTTTGTTCCAGAATATTTGCCTTTGAATCCAAATTGACTTTTAACTACNGGTTGTTGAAATCCAACAACTTGATAACCAGGGCCCATGGAAGGAACTCCATTCCCCCATGATTCAAATTGCGTATTAGGTGGCAAAATTATGTCAGCATATTTTGAAGTGTCATCAACAAATGAATTCACAGAAACTATCAATTCCAATTTACTCAATGCTGATTTAAAATCTACACTTTTAGTTAAATAATAATTTAAATCTNTATCATTCAAGAACAATGTTTTNATTGAACCAGATTTAATATTATCTAATAGTTTTAAAGTTTCATTGTATTGACCTTCAATTCTTGAGCCACTCATATCTTCNAGAGGAGAACTAGGATTNATAATTAATCCTCCTTCTTTATTAATATTGCCTACCAAAAGATTTAAAGCATATATAGCTTCAATGCTAGATGCTCCATTTGTACTTGCAG
This sequence comes from Chloroflexota bacterium, assembly GCA_002711005.1. Classification (GTDB taxonomy): domain Bacteria; phylum Chloroflexota; class Dehalococcoidia; order Lucifugimonadales. Next base: position 96,331 of record PAHZ01000004.1, on the reverse strand, counting down.
AGGCTTCGTCACCACCAATTATTAAAGGGTGTTTTGCCTGAGATATTTTTTTTGCTAAGTATTCGATCTTGTCTTTGCTAANACCAGTTATAGAAGANACGTTATCAGGAGAGTATTTTTTTAAATCATTAGCATTAAGTTTTGCTGCATAATCTGATTTAACCATATTTTTAGAAATCAACACATAAGCTANAGATGANGCTANNAANCCTTGNGNTCCAGGATTACANTATATCCATTCATCAGCATTGCTNCCTGTAAGTGACAATCTTGATTCTAGTTGNTACATTTTNCCTCTNGGNGCATCTCTNAATTTTCCNTACATNCTGCCAAACATNGNTTCTGAATGATTNGAATTAAANAAATCCAATCCNAAATTTATNAANAAATCAGANTTNGCAATATCNAATTTNGGCATATTAGAATCACCNGTTATTTTNTNTGTNGCNGCTAATANATTACTATCNTCAAATTGAGAAAAATAAATCGGNNNNTTANCAAGAGATTNNGNAAAAGAATTAAGNACTGAATTCACTCTTCCTTGCAAAGGTTTTGAAACAACTCTTGTTTNNGATTTTNCNGNNTTNTNAATTTGAGCAGAAATTCTTTTAAATGCATCNGACCANCTTATTTCTTCCCATTTATCAGCNCCTCTGTTAGTGCCTTCTTTTCTTACNAANGGAGCTTGAANTCTGTCAGGATGATATAAAATTTGTAATTCAGCTTCNCTAGATATACTATGAGAACCTGTATTTACAGGATAATCGGTNTTACCTTCAACTTTTTTAGCTCGACCTTCCATTATACGAACAGCTAATCCTTCGCCNTTAGAGCCTANAGTTGCATACCAATTGTCTATTCCAGTTACCTGGTCTTCCGGCAATCTGTTTGGTGATTGAAAATAAAGCTCTTCTTCAGGAACNCCACAAGCACTAAAAACAACTGCTCCGGCACTTCCGCCGCCTATCAGTTTTAAAAAATCTCTTCTTGTTATATCCATACTAAAATCCTAATAATGACATGTTGTACAATCAGTAGAAGCTCCATTAGCTTTGTGGCAATCAACACACCAACCCATCTTCATTGGTGATACCTGCTTAACTTTATCCATGGATGCTACATCACCATGGCAAGTAGAACACACTTCGCTTGCTTCAACATTGTTTTTTTCTGATAATTTTTTTATATGTGGAGGATGATAAAACTTTGCGTGATCAGGCAACCTATGCACTCTAACCCAATCAATTGGTTTTCCTCCATCATAAGTATCTCTGATTTTTTTTATTTCACCTTTGTCGTCTCCAACAATCCTATGACATGACATACAAAATTCTACAGGAGGAATTGCAGCTGCNGCTGCTCCTTCTGTGCCAAATCTATGGCAATAAGTACATTTCATACCCAATTCTTTAACGTGTGCAGCATGTTTAAAAGCTATAGGTTGATCTGGNCCTTCATCAAAGCCAAATAAGGGTTGTGTCCACCATGCTGATCCTACGAATAATGCAATTATCAACACAACAACAGTAGTTACAAAACCACCNANACCAGAAATTATCAATAATTTCTTACTTATCTTTGGTACTCTAAAATCTCCAGGTATCAACTATTTTCCTTTATATAATTAAATCCAGTAATCATTCCAAAAATTACTAATCACGTCACCAATCATNACTGAATATACAGCTAATCCAATATAAGCACAGGCCGATACAAATCCTAAAAAGTAAAACGGGATTCTAAATTTANTCCAACTTTTNCTTACCGANCCAGATTCTANNANAGAAGGAATNATTGCATGGGCTACNAGCATATTCCCTGAAAAAGAAAANGCACATACTAGCATTAACCACACATTATTAACTATTAAATGCAATTCTGCATAATCTTGCTGTGTTATAGCAAGTGGATCCATTTAAACCTCACTTAATTATCTAGTGAAAAGTATCACAGATTGTGAATCTTGTGTCAATAAAATACAGGTATTTTTTACATCAATTCAAAATATTTAAACACGGAACCTGTATTCATCAATAAAATTTTCTCTTCCTTGTCAATTTTTCTTTGGCTAACTAATTTGTTAAGCCCAACATAAGTTGCGGCACCTTCTGGTGCAGGAAGAATACCTTGGGTACTAGCAATCAATTTCATATTTTCAATCATATCCTCATCTTCAATAGCCGCTACCCCACCTCCACTTTCTCTTAGTGCTTCCAATATAAGATAATCACCCACTGCAACAGGTACTCTCATGCCTGCAGCTTTAGTTGATGCATTTTCCCATAACTCTGCATGCTTGGTGTTTTCTTCGAAAGCTTTAACTATCGGAGCACAGCCTGTAGCTTGAACTGTAAACATTTTTGGNCTTTTGGATCCAATCCACCCAAGAGATTCCATTTCATCAAAAGCTTTCCACATTCCTACTATGCCAGTGCCTCCTCCTGTAGGATAAACTATCGAATCTGGTAATTCCCAACCAAACTGTTCTGCAATTTCATAACCCATAGTTTTCTTACCTTCCTGTCTGTACGGTTCTTTTAGAGTAGAGACATCAAAAAGGTTTTCTTTATCTGCAAATTCATTTGATAATCTGCCTGCNTCATTTATCAAGCCGTCAATCAAATTCAACGAAGCTCCAGCNAGAGTTGATTCTTTTTGGTTCATAATTGGNGCATCATTAGGCATGAATACATGAGCTTCAAGATTTCCNGCAGCAGCATAAGCAGCCATTGCGCCTGCAGCATTTCCAGCAGATGGCATTGTAACTTTTTTGATTCCTAATTCTTTTGCCTTGGATAACGCAGCTGACAAACCTCTTGCTTTGAATGAACCAGTTGGATTCAATCCTTCATCTTTAATATGNAGATCTGAATATCCTTCAACTTTACCTAANTTTTCAGCTTTAAAAATNGGAGTAAATCCTTCNCCTAAGCATATTACGTTTTTCGGATCTTTAACAGGCATCATTTCAAAGTATCTCCACATGTTTGGATCACGTTTAATCAAATCATCTTTTGACATGTTTTTCTTAACAGCTTCAATATCATATCTGGCGTACAAAACTCTTCCGCATTTAATACATAGTTTATTAATTTCATCTATGGAGTATTTTTCGTCGCAACCTGGGTAAGTACATTCTAAATCTATAACATAACTTTTCATATATTCGCCTACAATATAATAATAATCATAAATTATAATTTGAATTCATATAAAAATATTCCTTATTTTACGTTGTTAGTTACAAAATATTAAAAACTTATATATAATCTGATTACTAAGAAAAAAACAAACAAAAAACATTTGGAGACATAATGACAACCCCTATTGAAAAAAAATATATCGACTCAAGACCTAGATCACAAGAAAAATATAAATCGTCAGAAAAACTATTTCCTAACGGGGTTACTCATGATGCAAGAATGATGAGTCCGTTTCCTTATTATATATCTCACGCTGAGGGGTCCAAAAAATGGGATATAGACGGTAATGAATATGTAGATTACAAATCTGGACATGGTGCTATGCTCCTCGGACATGCTAATCCAGAGATCATTAAAGTTGTTAACGAAGCTATAGCTAAAGGTAGCTTACCAGGTGCTTCAACTGAATACGAAGTTGCTTGGGCACAGGCTATCAAAAATTTAGTACCATCAGCTGAAAAAATCAGATTCACAAGCTCTGGAACTGAAGCTGATATGATGGGAATGAGAATAATGCGAGCTTACACCGGCAAAGATAAAATAATAAAATTCGAACATCATTTTCACGGATGGAGCGATGGAGCNTCTGCTACAGGTGGAGCAGATGAAAACTGGGAATACGGAATACCTAAACAAATANTAGACACAATGATTATAATNCCNCCTAANGATATATCNTTNGTTGAATCAACCCTAGATAAAGATGACAACATTGCAGGAATTATGCTCGAACCAACAGGAGCTCATATGGGTCAATATCCTATAAGACCTTCATTTGTAAAAGAATTAAGAGAACTATGTACTAAAAAAGATATAGTATTAATGTTCGATGAGGTGGTAACTGGATTCAGAGTAGCTAGAGGCGGAGCAGAAGAGTATATTAACGTGAAGCCAGATATTAGTTCTTGGGCAAAAGTTTTGGGTGGAGGATTACCAGGAGGATGTGTTACCGGACAATCTAAATTTATGGAAATAATTGAGAAGACACCAGGTAGTAAAGGCATGTATCATCCTGGAACTTTTAATGCATACCCTATCTCTGCTGCTGCTGGAGCTAAAGCTCTTGAAATAGTAAAAAATACCAACGTGAATGAAATAGCTGCAAAAAGAGGTCAACAATTAGTTGCAGGTATAAATAATGTGCTAACAAAATTAGAAGTACCTGGATATGCTTACGGTCAAGACTCACTAGTTCATTTAAAATTGGGAGTTGAAGCCAATTCAGTTGAAGATATAATCAATCTGCCACCAGATGCACCAAATGTTTTTAATAGTGGAGCACTAAANCATCAACTTGGATTATCATTGTTAAATCAAGGAGTTGATTCTTGGTCAGCCTCTAGATTTATCATGATGTCATCTCATACTGAAGATGATGTGAATAAAACCATATCAGCAATGGAAAATGCATTTACTGATGCCAGAGAACAAGGGTCGATGTAAATATATTTATGAGTTTTACTAGGGATCTGTATACAGATACACAAGAAATTCAATCATTNATAATTAATCACGAATTTCCAATGGGAATTGCAGACGGATCATTGGACTTTGANTGTTTTAAGCATTTCATAGAGCAAGATTACTATTTCCTNATTGAATACAGCAAAATTTTAGGATTAGCTACAATAAAATCTCCAGATTATGAAACTATGAGTAAATTTAGTATTCTGCTTGAAGAAACNCTCAATAATGAAATGCAGTTACATATTTCATTCTCNAAAAANNTAGGCATAGAAGAATCAANACTAAAAAAAATAATTCCAACAACAGCAACTAGTTCNTATACNAACTTNTTAGTAAAAACTGGTTACGAANGTANTTTTCCTGAAATTANNGCAGCNTTACTNCCTTGTATGGCNACNTACGCAGAAATAGGAACAAAATTAAANACAATAAAACTAGCAAGCATAAGNGAGCCATATAAAGAATGGATCGAAATGTATTCAAGCCAAGAATTTCAAGATTTNTCNGANTGGATNACTNAACTNGTNAACAAAACAGCNGAAAATTGTACTNAATATGAAAAAAANAAAATGAAAAAAGTGTACATAGATAGTTGTAAATTNGAATTNGATTTTTGGANAAGTAGCTTAGATAAGACTAGATGGAATAANTAATAACCTAGNTCNCCANGCNCCCATAAATCTATTATAATTTTGTATGTGCTTAACAATTTATTGACACTTTATTAATAGAATTCCNTTAATACCAAAGNGNGNAAATGATGGTTGCAACTAAAAANACTNTAAATTTTTTAATTTTTNATATATTACTNATAGTAGTTTTCATATCTTGCGGAACTGAATCCGGGAATGCAAATAATAGTAGCATAGAGCAAGCTACAACTANAGNNGATGCNGATGCCAAAGCTAAAGCNGATNCNGATGCCAAAGNTAAAGCNGATNCNGATGCCAAAGCTAAAGCNGATGNNGANGCNAANNNTAAAGCNGANGCTGATGCAAAATCTAAAGCNGATGCNGANGCNAANGCTAAANCNGATGCAGAGGCTAAGGCTAAAGCGGACGCCAAAGCTAAAGCCGATGCAGAGGCTAAGGCTAAATCCGATGTAAAAGATATTTTTGAAGATTTAGATTTAATAAAAAAAGATAATAATTACGGAGATTGGGCAAAATACATAGATGNTGAAACACTTAGGATTTTTTCTTCANCAGAAGTAACAAATCAATATCTATTAAAAGTTGCTGCAATATATAAGTTAATGTTTGCTGACAGTAATTTAATTGATAATGAACTCCAAAATATGTTTTTCAAGACTATTCAGGATGAAAATATTTATCAAAGAATAGTTTATATTGGAGTTCATAGTGACGATAGAGTTGCNGAAGTATTTAGAAATAGAGCTTGTTGCCCAGGTGGTGATTATCAAAAAAACTATGCCGATATTATATGGGAAGAAGATGTGGAGTTAAATTCTCAATTAGCCGAGATTCTAGAGCACCAAATTCACACTATAACTCATGTAGCTTTTCGATTAATGCATGAAGATTGGGATTATAAAAATCCAAACTCTGCATTAAGAAAATCTTATCAAGAAGCAGTGGACAAAAACTTATTCAATGCAAAAAGTTACGAAGATCGTAAGTATGGAGATATAAATGAGTTTTATAGAGTTGTGACTCAAGAATACATCTTTTGGGTTATAGCTACAGAATGGGATTTTAGATCTGTGTGGAAGATACCTCATAAGGAATTTGAAATAGTAAATAAGAAAGATATAGCTGACAAATTACCTCAATCTCATAAACTATATGAAGAATTTGTTGCGAAAATACTAACTCCACCAGATCGTAAATTAGTTGAAAATATTTTAAAATATAATCCTGTAGTAAAACCTATAGTTGAAGTTGAAACAGATACAAAAATTAAAGNTNANGCNGANGCNNANNCNAAAGCTAAANCNGATGCNGANGCNAANGCTAAAGCNNANGCTGATGCNNANGCTAANGCTNATGCAGATGCCAAAGCTAAAGCCGATGCTGATGCCAAAGCTAAAGCCGATGCTGACATATCAAAACCTGTTGTAAAAATGATTAATTTATCAACAAAATACACTGACCAAACACTGCAAGAATTAATAGATCTCTCTGTTTCTAAAATTGCTGACAGAAAATCAAATATTATAGCAATATCTTATGACATTGGAAAAAGCAAAAATATTCCAATTCCTGATTGGCCTTTTTATGAACATGAAGTTCTATTATCCAATGATCAAATAGAAAATACTCTGACAGAAATAAGAACATTCATTGAAAACGATCAATGTATAAAAGATTTTTTCAAAACAGGATATGGTGATCAATCTTACATAGATCAAGAAATTAATAGTTTTCGCGTTTTATTAGAAAAAGGAGCAGATGCAACAACTCAAAGACAAGTATGCTCTACAACTAGAGTGGTTTTTAATGGCGCACCTGTAACTCAAAGTAAAGCTGACACCTTACACACTTGGGTTCACGAAATTTATCATGGGCTACAATATGATATTGCTCTTGAACCTCCTGCTATCGATTCATGGTGCGATGAAGATGCAACAACAAAAAGTCATTGGTTCATAGAAGGCGCAGCTGACTATTTTACAAATTATGTTTATGGAGAATATGTCGGGGAAGATGGGGTAGATAGAATTTTAAGAAGAGCAATGACCGCCTATGCTGAAACAGGACCTGGGCTAAATGACGGAGGTATAGCTGTAACTGCAGCATCTGCTCTCAGGCTACTTGTCGAAAGAGGAGCATTAAAACATTCAGACATAATTGATGGAACATTGTTTCATAAATGTGAACGAGTTAGTGTTTATCATGATAACAATCCTGATGTGAAAATCGCAAAATCTTCCTGGTCAGAAATACAATATGTATATGGAAAATACAGTTTTAAACCTTCAGTTTTGTATTAAATAACATATATATAATATAGCTATGAGCCAATCGGCACGGCAATATCTGTTCAAATGTGCCAAAATGTGTGCCATTCAATACTTTCAACAATGAACAATCTTTTGATATACTGAGGGACACGATGCCCGATGGTGTAATGGTAGCACGAAGGACTTTGAATCCTCAGATCCAGGTTCGAATCCTGGTCGGGCAGTTTTTTAATGCTCTATTACAGTTCCACCATTAATGTTTATTGACTGTCCTGTTATCCATGAAGTTACTTTAGTACACAAATGGGCAATCAAATCTCCTACTTCATCATCTGTTCCTACTCTTCCAATTGCTGTGTTTTTTGCAGCTTCTTCCATATCTAAACCATCCATTCTAGAAGTTTCTGTGTAACCAGGGCAAACACAATTAACATTAATATTATATTGCCCTAATTCTCTAGCCATGGATTGTGTCATTCCAACTATAGCAAAATTAGCTGCATTATATGCAAGTGTATTTGCAGTACCGCTTTTTCCTGCAGTGGAAGATAAATTTACAATCTTTCCTCCCTGGCCTTGATCTATTAAAACTTTAGATACCGCTTTTGCGCATAGGTAGCTTCCAAGAACTTTAATATCATTTACTTTTTTAAAAACATCTTCAGGTAAATCAGTTATTGGAACTCTGTCTTCAGCTCTAGCATAAGCAGCATTATTTACTAATATATCTATGCGACCAAATTCATCTAGTGTAGCATTTATCATTTCAGTTACAGCTTGCGAAGAAGTTACATTAGATACTAAAGGGAGAGCCTTAGCTCCCTCAAGTTCAACTTGTTCAGCTGTGCTATGTATATCTTTCCAGCCTATCTCTTTCTCGTCTTCAGGATAATCTGCAGGATCTCTGCCAGTACCAGTTATTACAACATTTGCGCCAAGTCTAGCTAAAGACACTGCGGCTGCTCTACCTATCCCTCTTAATCTACCTGCGCCTGTTACAATTGCTACTTTTCCTTCTAATTCTCTCATTACACTTCCTTTTTGATCTAACTTTCTTTTGGTCTATATATAGAGTCTTTTGGTAAATTGTCTTTTATAAGCTTTTTACTATCTTTTTTTGATTTGATCCCAAGAAAAGAAACTGTTAAACCTATGCCACCTAATAAAAAAGTTTTTATAAACGATCTTCTTGTTAAATTATTTTCACTCATAAATTATTCCTTTAACTTAATCTCCTGATGTTACTGCACCTATGCTAGCAGATGAAACTAATTTTGCATACTTTCTTAAAAAAGCATTTTTAGCATTAATAGGAGGTTTTTTCCATTCTGATTTCCGTTTTTTTAATTCTTCCTCTGATATGTGCAACACTAATTCTTTTTTACTTGCATCCATACTAATCGTATCACCATTTTTAACAAATGCAATTGGCCCTCCAACAGCAGCTTCGGGAGCAACATGCCCTATACTAGGACCTCGAGTTGCACCTGAAAATCTACCGTCAGTGATTAGCATTGTAGAATCTCCAAGACCAGCTCCCATTATCGCTCCTGTAACAGCTAACATTTCTTGCATTCCTGGTCCACCTTTTGGACCTTCGTATCTTATTATAACAACATCTCCGTCTACAACTTCACCAGATGTAATTGCATTAAATGCTTCTCTCTCCCCGTTATAAACTTTTGCTGGACCTTCATGTTCTACATGCTTTGTTCCTGCAACTTTGAATACTGCTCCTTCAGGGGCCAGATTCCCTTTAAGTATAATAAGTCCTCCTGTTTTACTTCTTGGTGATGTATGAGGATAAATAACTTTACTATCAGGCTTGGTTGTTACTTCAGACAAGTTTTCAGCCATGGTTTTTCCAGTTATTGTTAATTCGTCACCATGAAGTAGACCTGCATCTAATAATTCTCTTAAAATTACAGGAACTCCTCCGGACTTATCCACATCGCTCATAACATATCTCCCACCTGGTCTAAGATCTGTTATATAAGGAGTTTTATCACTTAATCTGTTAAAATCTTCTATATCTAAATCTACTTCAGATTCATGTGCCATTGCTAATAGGTGTAACACCGCATTCGTAGAGCCTCCCATTGCTAAAACAGCTGTAATGGCATTTTCAAAAGCATTTTTTGTCATAATGTCTCTAGGTTTTATATCATTTTTTAACAACTCTAATAAATACTCACCAGATTTAAATGCTACTTCTTCATTTCTAGGATCAACCGCAGGTATAGACGAAGCTCCAGGGATTGCCATTCCCATAGCTTCAATAGCAGAAGCCATTGTGTTTGCTGTAAACATTCCTGAACATGCACCTTCTCCAGGGCAAGCAACTTTTTCCATTTCTATTAATTCTTTTAATGACATATCACCTCTTGAATATTTACCTACGGCCTCAAACATATCCTGCACATTAATATCTTCTCCATTATGATTACCAGGCAATATAGCACCTCCATAAACAAAAATAGATGGCACGTTCAATCTTCCCATAGCCATCATGATTCCAGGCATGTTTTTATCACAAGCGCCAACAGCTAATAATCCATCTAAACTCTCACCAAAAACTACAGCTTCTATTGAATCTGCAATTATTTCTCTAGTTACTAAAGAAGCTTTCATTCCTTCAGTCCCCATAGATATCCCGTCACTTATTGTTATAGTTCCAAACATCATTGGAACCATTCCAGATTTTCTTACACCAGTTTTAGTTTTTTGAGCGATTCTATCTAAATGAACATTACATGGAGTAACATCTGAGGCAAGGTTTGCAATTCCGATAAAAGGTTTATTCATATCTTCATCAGTCAACCCAGTTGCTCTCAGCATAGATCTTGCTGCAGCTCTGTCATCACCTTGTGTTACTACTCTGCTTTTTTTGTTTAAAATGGTCATACCTCACCTATAGAAATTTTATATAGTAATTATAATAATAAAATTATATTTTTCCATTAAAAGAGTGGCTTTCTAAATGGTTTGTTATTAGATCTAGGATATTTATTATCAATATCATTCATTTTTTGCACAATAATTAAAACTCTATTCTTATTGATAAAATCAAATGGGATTTTATAAGTGTCAATTAATTTTGCATTGAATAAATCAAGTGTTTTTAACATTGATCTGTATTCATCGTTATCAATATTAGATTTATAAAAAATACAATATCCATCATTTTTCAATAGTGGAAGTGAAATTTCAATTAAAGTTGGCAATTTTGCTACTGCTCTAGCAACAATTAAATCATATTTTTCTCTATGTTTATTTTGAGATCCAAAAGCTTCTATTCTGCTATTAATAACATCAATATTATTTAGATTCAAAAGAGATATCAATTGTCTTAAAAATTGAGTTTTTTTATTCACTGAATCAACAAGATATAATTCAATTTGATTTTTAAAAATTTTAATTGGAATTCCAGGAAATCCAGGACCTGTTCCAATATCAACCACATTATTAAATTTAATACCTATTTCATTGATAGGAAAAAAAATAGATAACGAATCTAGAATATGAATATCAATATAATCATCATAGTTCTGTATAGAAGTTAAATTATACTTTTGGTTTTCAATACTTAAAAAAGAAAAATATTGATCTAATAATTTAAGTAAACTTGGGTCACTATCTAAAGATAATAAATTTAATCCATTTATTAATTTAGTTTGATCATTAATCATTAATTTATAATTTGAAATATATCTTCGTTAATAATTTTGGTTCTACAAAAATTAGCTAAATTAGTATCAATTATATTTTTCACATCTGTGCCCACTTGCAAATTATTATATTCAATAATCTCATCATCCATTTTAATGTAAACTGGCATTTCACCTTTAGATTGATTCAATAAATTAACTAAGTTTTTAAAATCTGAATCATTAGTATTTATATTATCAATTTCGATTAAAAGGCTTTTTGTAGAACGTGAAATATTATTATTGCTATTTTGATTTGGCTCAAACATGTTTGCGTCATTAAAGTATATAGACATTTGATTATTTCTATTTCGAACATAAGCATCTAGTACTAATAGTTTATGATCATCCCATAACTTAATATTATTAAAATTTTGATTAAAGCAAACTGTTTCAATTTCAGAGTCAAGTAAATCAATTCTTGATTTAAAGTAATATTTTTCTTTGTTTGTTCTCTTATCAATATAGGATAATTTTTCAATAGAAATTGGTTGGCCTAAAATTTTAATATTCTTATTAGAGCTACTAACAATATTATTTATCTGTTCATGAGTTGTTATATATGATTCCCCTGCTTGCATAATGATTTTTTCATTTTCAAAGTTTGTACTTAATTTGACACCTAACAATTCTTTTTCCCAAATTTGTTTTTCACTTGGATCAGTATTAATATTTTTATTAAATCTTATTTCAGTAGATATTTTTTGATCTGCAGGTAAATACTCAAACATTGATGCTTGGTTTAGTTTTTTTGCTTTCATCATGCTACTTGAAACTGCTATTAAATCTTCTAATTTATCCAAGATAGCCAATCGATCTCCATATTTATCAAAAGCACCTACTTTAACTAGAGATTCAATAGTTTTTGTAGTTGCTACAGATGTATCAATATTCTCAAAAATATCTTCAATAGAATCAAATTTGTTAATCGATTTTCTTAAAGAAACAATACTTTCAGATGCATTAGTACCGACATTCTTTATTGCGTTTAGCCCAAATGAAATATGCTTAGTTCCATTGACTCCCAATAAAGAAAATTTTGTAAAACTAGTATTAATATCTGGTGGGCTAACAACAATATCATTAAGTTTAGCCTCTTGTACAAATTTGTTAATTGCTTCTGAATCCTGCATTCTCAAATTCATGGAAGAAGTTAGGAATTCTTCTAAGAAATTAGCTTTCAGATAAGCAGTTATATAAGAAATCAATGCGTAACTAACACTATGTGCTTTATTAAATGCATATCCTGCAAAAGGTTCTATTAAATTAAACACCTCTGAAGCTAAGTTTTCTTCGTAACCATTTGATATGCATCTAGAAATAAACTTGTTTTTTTCTGCTATCATTATTTCAGAAATCTTTTTCCCCATAGACTTACGAACAATATCAGCTTCACCTAAAGAATATCCTGCCATTTCTCTGAATATATATAAAACTTGGTCTTGATAAACTATTACACCGTATGTTTCCTCTAGGTTTTGCTCTAAGATTTTATGAATATAATTCGGTATTTTGCCATGCTTGCCCTCGATAAATTTAGGAATTTGCTCCATAGGACCAGGCCTGTATAAAGCAATCATAGCAGAAACATCATTTATACTAGTAGGCTTAAGTTGCTTAATGTATCTTGTCATTCCATCACCTTCTAATTGAAAAACCCCTAATGTTTTTCCGGAAGATAACAAATCAAAAGTTTTTTTATCTTCTAAATCTATACTTTCAATACTTAAGTCAATTCCTCTAGTTTTTTTAATAAGTTCAAAACATTCAGCTATCATAGTTAGATTACTTAATCCAAGAAAATCCATTTTTAAAAGCCCTAATTTAGCAACTGGGTCCATTGCATACTGAGTCATAAGCATATCTGAGCTGTTAGATTTGGAAGATGTTTGTAATGGAATAAATTCATTAAGAGGATGTTCTGAAATAACAACTGCTGCTGCATGTGTGCTACTATGCCTCACCAATCCTTCAATTGATTGTGATATATCTAGTATATTTTTGTACTTTGACAAAAATGGTTTCATAGAATCAGATTTCATTGCAGTTTCTAAATTAATATTTGGACCAAATGGTACAGCTTTTGCTATAGGGTCTAATTCAGAATATTCCATCCCACTAACTCTACCAACATCTCTTATAGATCCTCTTGCCCCGTATGTTCCAAAAGTTATAATTTGAGCAACATGCTCAATACCATATTTTTCAACTACGTACTGTAAAACATTTTCTCTCTTATTATCTGGAAAATCCAAATCTACATCAGGCATCTCTTTTCTTTCCAAATTTAAAAATCTTTCAAATACAAGATTGTACTCTAAGGGATCAATTAGAGTAACACCCAGGCAATACAGCACCAAACTAGCAGCAGCACTTCCTCTAACATTAAACAAAATATTATTTTCTCTAGAATATTTAGCTATGTCCCAAACAACTAAAAAATAGTCCGCATAATTTGTTTGTTGTATAACATCTAATTCATATCTCATTCTTTCTTTATACTTTTCATCTGGATTTGAGAATAATTTTAAAAAACCTTCGGCACATATTTTTTGCAAATATGACATAGGATCAGATCCATCCTCTATTTTAAATTCCGGAATTTTTGTTGTGTCCAAATCTAAAGTTACATCACACATTTCACTAATTTTTACAGTGTTATTTAATGCTTCAGGTATATCAGAAAACAAATCTTTCATTTCCTCAAAAGATTTCAAATAATATGAAGAAGCTTCAAATTTCAATCTACTAGAATCACTTATCATGTTATTGGTTTGTATACATAAGCAAACATCGTGAGTGATATTATCTGTTTTGTGAGTATAATGAGAGTCGTTAGTTGCAACTAACGGTATTCCTGTTTCATTTGAAATTCTAATAAGATTTTCATTGATTTCTTTTAAATTATCGACATTGTCATGTCTCATGATTTCTAAATAATAATCGTCAAAATTTGATGAGTACCATAATGCTTTTGATTTAGCCTGTTCGTAGCTTTCGTTAACAATTGATCTTGATATCTCACCACTAGGACATCCTGACAGAATGATTAGTCCTTCTTTATATTGCGTTAATAATTCTTTATCTATTCTCGGTCTGTAATAAATACCTTTGGTATTAGCTATAGTTAATAATTTAACTAAATTAGAATAACCAATATTGTTTTTTGCCAAAATTGTCATATGATAAGGACTTCTTTCAGTTTGATCTTTAATTTTATGATCATTAATTGCTACATATACTTCTGAACCAAGAATTGGTTTAATACCTTGTTCTATGCATTCAGTGTATAAATCAATAGCACCATACATATTTCCGTGATCTGTAACAGCTATAGCATTCATTCCGTATGATTTTGCTGTAGTCACCAAGTCTTTAATTCGGCTAACTCCATCAAAAATACTGTATTCTGAATGGACATGTAAGTGTGTAAAATTACTCATTATTTTTAAATTAAAATTAATACATTAATAAAAATATTACACAAAATTCAATTTAATTTATACAAAAAAAAGAGGCTCAAACAGAGCCTCTTTTTTATCTTTAAGTTTTTTTAATAAAGAATTACATTCCCATATCAGGCATTCCGCCGCCCATTGGAGGCATAGGAGGAGTGTCGTCCTTAATATCTGTAATTAAAGCTTCTGTAGTCAGAACCATAGCTCCAACACTAGCAGAATTTTCAATAGCTGCTCTTGTTACTTTCGCAGGATCCATAATTCCTCTTTCAATAAGATCTACATAATCTCCAGATTCCGCATCATAACCAGTGTTGCCTTTTGTTTTTAATGAAGCTTCTAAAATAACTTCACCAGAAACACCTGTATTTTCAGCAATTATTTTGATCGGCTCTTCTAGCGCTTTAGCTAAAACAGAAACTCCTGTTGATTCTTCGCCATCAAGTTTTAACTTTGCTAGATCTTGCCTAGCTCTCAATAGTGAAAGACCTCCACCAGGTACAATTCCTTCTTCAACAGCAGCTCTAGTAGCAGATAAAGCATCTTCTACTCTATTCTTTTTTTCTTTCAATTCAATTTCGGTAGCAGCTCCAACTTTTATTATCGCCACTCCACCTGAAAGTTTTGCTAATCTCTCCTGAAGTTTCTCTCGGTCAAAATCAGAAGTAGTCTCTTCAATCTGAGCTTTAATTTGAGTTACTCTAGCACTAATTGCATTTTCTTCACCTGATCCGTCTACAATAGTTGTTTCTTCTTTAGTTGAAACAACTCTTCTAGCTCTTCCAAAGTCTTCAGGTGTTACAGAATCTAATTTTCTACCAACTTCTTCGCTAATTACAGTTCCTCCAGTAAGAATAGCGATGTCTTCTAGCATTGCTTTTCTTCTGTCCCCGAATCCTGGAGCTTTAACTCCTAAAATTTGAAGTGTACCTCGTAATCTGTTTACTACTAAAGTAGCAAGAGCTTCACCATCAATATCCTCAGCGATTAAAACTACGTTTTTAGTTATTTGCAAGATTTTTTCTAATGCAGGCAAAATATCATTAACAGCTGAAATCTTTTTGTCAGTGATTAATATATGAGGATCCTCCACTATTGATTCCATTCTATCTTGGTTAGTTACGAAATAAGGAGAAATATATCCTCTATCCATTTGCATACCTTCTACAAATTCTTGTTCGTAACCTAATCCTTTAGATTCTTCTACAGTTATAACACCATCTTTACCGACTTTTTCCATTACTTCTGCAATAAGATTTCCCATCTCATCATCATGAGCTGAAAGTGATGCAACCTGAGCAATCTGTGTTCGCCCTTCAACTGTTATAGACATTTTACCTATAGAATCTCTTAAAGTTTCTACAGCTTTTTCAATGCCTCTTTTTAATGCCATAGGGTTTGCACCCGCAGCAATATTTTTAAATCCTTCAGATATAATAGCTTGAGCTAGAACTGTAGCAGTCGTTGTTCCATCTCCTGCTACATCATTTGTTTTACTGGCAGCTTCTTTAAGCAATTGAGCTCCCATATTTTCAAATTCATCTTCCAATTCAATTTCTTTAGCAATAGTAACACCGTCGCTACATACTTGAGGAGGTCCGAATTTTTTATCTAAAACTACATTTCTGCCTCGTGGGCCTAATGTAACTTTTACAGTATTTGCAAGTTTGTCAATTCCAACTTTCATTGAACCTCTTGCTTCTTCACTATATGTTATTTTTTTAGCTGACATTTTTTTTCACCTGCTTACTTAACAATTTATTTTGTAAATAATATATCTTCATCTCGTACTACTAAATACTCAATAGTTCCAACTTTATATTCGGTACCTGCGTATTTAGAGTATACAACTATATCTCCAACTGATACTTCCATAGGAATTCTTTTTCCATCATCTCCTACTTTACCTGGTCCTACAGCAACTACTTTACCTTCTTGTGGTTTTTCTTTAGCTGTGTCAGGAATATAAATACCACCTGCTGACATCTGTTCGTTATCTTCCATTGGTTCTATAACTACCCTATTACTTAAAGGCTTAAACTTCACATTTTTATTAGCCATTATTTTTTACTCCTTTGTTTTCACAAAAAAAACATTTCTAAAAATAAATTTGAGAAAACAGTCTATCAAAAAAACTGCTCAGATATTATAAACCAAACAACTTTATTTATCAAATCTGATATTCCTACATAAATTAATTAATAATGATCCTTAATACAATTAGTATTCTTAACTAATTATTAATATAATAAATTTTTGACATTCAAAAATTTATTATGGACAACACATACAACCCTTCGAAAACAGAAGATGAAATATATAATCTGTGGATAGAGAATAATTCATTTTCTCCATCCGTGCAAAAAAATAACCTTGATCCTTTTACCATAATAATGCCCCCACCAAATGTTACAGGCGAATTGCATATGGGACATGCACTTACTATTGCAATAGAAGATTTGATGATCAGATGGAAAAGAATGAAGGGGTATCCATCGCTTTATTTACCTGGAAGTGATCATGCAGGAATAGCTACACAAGTTGTTGTTGAAAAAGAAATAGCAAAGAACGGGTCTAGCAGACACGAATTAGGAAGAGAAGCTTTTATAAAGAAAGTATGGGATTGGGTTGATGATTACGGTGACCGAATATACAAACAAATGCAAAAAATGGGAGCATCCTGTGATTGGAATAGAAAAACATTCACATTAGACGAAAATCCTCAGTTAGCAGTAAAAACAACTTTTGTGAATCTTTACAAAAAAAATCTGATATACAGAGGAGAAAGAATTACAAATTGGTGTAACAGGTGCACAACAGTTCTTTCTGATTTAGAGGTGAAATATAAGCCTGAAAAATCAAAACTTTACTTTCTAAAGTATCACCTTAAAGATTCAAAAAATGATTATTTAACTATTGCCACCACAAGGCCAGAAACTTTATTAGGAGACACAGCCGTAGCAGTAAATCCCAAAGATGACAGATTCAAAAAATATATAGGGGAGAAAATAGTAGTTCCAATCGTAAACAGAGAAGTAAGTGTTATTGGGGATAACTCTGTAGAAATAGAATTTGGTACTGGAGCATTAAAAGTAACTCCTGCTCATGATCATATGGATTTTGAAATTGGAAGAAAGCACGAATTAGAAATAATAAAAGTATTCAACCAAGAAGGAAAAGGAAATGAAAATGCTGGTAATTATGAATCATTATCTATTGATGAAATCAGGAAACAAATCATTCATGACCTTGATAAAAAAGGACATATAGAAAAAATAGAAGATTATGACAATAATGTTAGTCACTGTGAAAGATGCGACAACAAAGTAGAACCGTATATATCGATGCAGTGGTTCGTAAACATAAAACCATTAGCAGACAAGGCCATAGATGCAGTCAAAACAGAAAAAATTAAAATAATTCCTGAAAGATTCAATAAAACATATTTTGAATGGATGGATAATATTGTCGATTGGTGCATAAGTAGACAATTATGGTGGGGACACAGAATTCCAGCATGGTTCTGTAAAAAATGTGATTACATATCTGTTAGTGTAGATACTCCCTCAGAATGTCATAAATGTGAAAGTAATGATATATATCAAGATCCTGATGTATTAGATACATGGTTTAGTTCAGGATTATGGACTCACTCTACTCTTGGATGGCCAAAAAACACTGAAGATTTAGATCAATTTTATCCCTCTACAGTTATGGAAACAGGTTATGATATTTTGTTCTTTTGGGTTGCTAGAATGATAATGTTAGGTATCGAAAATATGGGAGAACCTCCATTTAGTCATGTTTATTTACACGGATTAATTTTGGATCCGACTGGTCTCAAAATGAGTAAATCAAAAGGAAATGTAATGAACCCTTTAGAACTTATAGATGAGTACGGAGCTGATGCATTAAGGTTTGCGATCACCACAGGAGTAACGCCAGGGAATAATCAGAGAATTGACGAGAGGAAAATTGAATCAGCAAGAAACTTTGCAAATAAAATATGGAATGCATCTAGATTTTCAATTTCAAAAATCCCAAATAACATCCAATACGATGATAATTTAGGCAATTATGATTTATGGATACTTGGAAAATTGAAGATAACAACAGAAAAAGTAAATCAAAACTTAGATCAATTTAATTTTGGTGAAGCTCAAAAAGAATTATACGAGTTTTTTTGGAACGAATTTTGTGATTGGTATATTGAATTATATAAATCTGACGAAGAAAATAATTCAATTAAAAATTTAATCTTTGTACTTCAGACTAGCCTCAAATTATTACATCCATTCCTCCCTTTTATGACAGAAAAAATATGGCAAATATTAATTGAAACTGTGCCATCTAAATTAAACGAATTTAAAAACGAAAAAACTATAATAAATTCCTCCTATCCTTCAGATATGAATTTTAAAACTGCAGACAATGGAATTGAATACTTAATTACTCTAATTAAATCTATAAGAAATTTAAGATCTGAATTAAGAATAGAACATAGTCATATTCTTAAAATAAATATATCTGACAAAGAAGTTTTTACAAATTTATCTATGCACAAAAAAGCTCTTCTAAATCTATGCAATGCTGAATTAACAAATATAAAAACAAATAATAATTTTCCAATGGTTGTCAAAAACAATATTTTTAGTATTCAAATACCAAAAGAACTTAACTTCTCAGAAGAAATCAATAGAATAGAGTTAGAAATAAATGAAATTAAAAAAAGAATTATTCCTTTATCAAAAAGAATTAATTCACCTAATTTTTATAATAACGCACCCGAAGATGTCATTAACAAAGAAAACGAAAGACTAGACCAACAAAATAAGAGAATTTCACAATTGGAAGAAATTTTAAAGTCTATAAAGTAAATATATGATTATTTAAATTTGTAATAAAAGATTTGTCAAAATCATCTTTTTCGCACTGTGCAGTGGTTTCATTACAAATATTTGTCAAACTCAAATCTTTAATCCCACATGGAATGACATATGTAAAATATTTCAAATCACAATTTAAATTTACTGCCACACCATGCATTGATACTGATTTGGAAATTCGGACGCCAATCGAACTTATTTTTTTTCCATTAACCCAAACCCCTACTGGTTTATTATCATGTTCGGATTTAATATTAAAATCATAAAGAGAATCCATAATAGTTTTTTGAATTATACGAATATACTCAACAGGTTTAATTCTCAGTTTTTTCAAGTTTATAATTGGATAATAAATCAACTGCCCAGGACCATGATAAGTAATCTCTCCACCTCTATTAGATTCATAAATTTGAATCCCTTTTTTATTTAAATCCTCTTGAGGAACTAATATATCTGACTTATTTCCTGATTTTCCAATAGTATACAAATTAGGATAATTCATAGTCAAAACAACACCACTAATATTTTCTTTTTGAACAAAAGCATGAACTTTTTCTTGAATTTTTAAACTTTGGATATAATCTTGAAATCTCAAATCATATAAAGATAATTTTTCTATATGATTATTTTGAATATCTTCAGCTATTTTATTAATTATGTGATTACCATGTATCATATTTTGATTATTTACTATTTCTATTTTTCTTAAAAGGCTTTAGAATAACTATTCCGTAATTATACATTCAATAATGGGCCAATAGCTCAGCCGGTTAGAGCGCAGTCCTGATAAGACTGAGGTCCCAAGTTCGAGTCTTGGTTGGCCCACCATTATTTCTAATCAGATTTCAAAAATTACAGGATATTCTCGCTGAATTTCTATATTTTTATTCTCTTCTGGTAATTGTTCTAATTGATTCTTTACATAGTTCCTAACTTTAAGTATAGAATCAATTTCTGTTATATATTCCCCCCTGTCATATATATTTTCAATCATTGGAGAGTACCCATCTTTGTGTATGTTATTTCTTGTTATAACATCATGATTCATTAAATTATCTTCTATTTTTCTATGGACTTGTTTTGAATATGGAAAATACGATTTCTTTGGACTAAGTTTATTTACTGGAGTATTGTCTATTTCTACTAATTTATAAACACATTCCAAAACCGGGCTATCAGACGAAACTCCAAAACTAGACCCTACTCCAAAAATATCTATTGGACATTTTTGATTATTAATAAGTTCATTAATCTTGTACTCATCCATAGAACCACTAGCAATAATTTTAGTTGTCATCAATCCAGCAGCATCTAACATTTGGCGCGCCTTAAATGAAAGCTCTTTAATATCTCCACTATCTAGTCTTATAGCTTTAACATCCATCGATCCGTTTTTATGCACATCTATAGCATTGTTTATACCTTTCAATGAGTCATATGTATCTACCAAAAAAATACTATTATTTTTAAACTCTTCAGCATAATTTACAAATGATAGATATTCGTTTTTAAAGCTTAATACATACGAGTGTCCCATAGTCCCACTAAGAGGAATACCAAACAATTTCCCGGCATCAACATTACTTGTTCCTTCAAATCCTGATATATAAGCATTTTTTGAAGCTTTTAGAGCAGCACTATAGCCATATGTACGTCTTGCTGAAAAGTCAAAAACAGTACTTTTTCCAGATGATTGAACAATTCGTGATGATTTAGTGGCTAATGATGTACTTGCATGAATTTCATTGATAATTAATGTTTCAAGTAATTGTCCTTCTAAAATATTCCCTGAAACTTCAAGAATAGATTCGTCAGGAAAAAAAAGCGAACCGTTTCTCATAGATCTAATTAATCCGTTAAATTTAAACGTGCTCAAATAACTTAAATATTTTTTATCAAATAATTTTAAGGATTCTAAATAACTTAAATAATCATCATCAAATCTAAATCTTGCAATCTGATCTAGTAATTCATCTATCCCTGAAAATACAAAATACGATCTTTTTTTATTTGATCTGAAAAATAAACTGAAAGTTGCATGAGGCAAGTCTTGCTTCCAGTAAACTTGTCCCATAGTTAATTGGTATAAATCTATTAATTTTGTGCTAATTTTTTATCTCTTAAATTTAATAATTATTATAATACAAAATCAAAATGATCCCATCCTGTTATTTCACTTAGATTCCCATCTACAAATATTTCACCTTCACCTTTGCAAATTTCTCCAATTACAGATAAATTTACATTAAGATTTGCGAATATATTCACCAGTATATCTTTTTTTGACTTTGGTGCAGAAAATAATAATTCATAATCCTCTCCTCCTATCAAAGCATATTTTTTGTAATCATCAGGAAAAACTAATTTTAAGCTATTTGAAATAGGCAGCGAATCCTCAATTATATTAATATCAACTTTACTTGCACTTGCAAGTCTTTTGGCATCAATTAGTAATCCGTCACTAATATCAATACAGTTCTTTACACCATTATTTAAAAGTTTCAACCCTGCTTCTACTCTAGGTGATTTGTAAATATGATTTCTAATCAATTCCTTGTGATGCGTACTTTCTACATTAAGATCTAAATCAGAATTTAATATTTCTAATCCAGCTTTTGAGTCACCTAAATAACCTGTTACATACAACAAATCATCCTCTTGTAATTTACTTCTATCCATAAAAACATCTTTATTGCCATTTATTTTCAATTCTCTATATCCAAAACAAGTAATTGAAATAAATAAATTTGATGAATATACTAAATCTCCGCCAAGTACTGGTGAATTATATGATTCAGACAACTCAAATACTCCTTTATAAAACTCATTAATCCATTCTTCATCCTGGCTTTTTGTAATCCCCAAACTTATCAGCATTCCCAAAGGAGTTGCGCCCATTGCAGCTATGTCTGACAAATTAACAGCTATGGATTTTTTTCCAAGTTCAGTCGGAGTAAAGTAATTAAGTTTAAAATGTACATTTTCA
Organism: Chloroflexota bacterium; assembly: GCA_002711005.1. Taxonomy (GTDB): domain Bacteria; phylum Chloroflexota; class Dehalococcoidia; order Lucifugimonadales. Next base: position 73,701 of record PAHZ01000004.1, on the reverse strand, counting down.
ACTAATGAATCAGTAGAAGTACAATAGGCAAATTTATCATCTTTCCAATATGCAGCATCATCTCCAATGCCTTTTATAATATCTAAATTCGCAGGATATTTAGAGTCAGTTTTTAATTTAGAATTTTCAAGAATATTTTTAATTATTTTATTTTCATTGAAACGTTTCAAAATTCTTTAATCCACGAAATTTAATTAATGTATACAGAATCACCAACTGATAATTGACCTTCGGTATTCAATGGGATTAATTTTACAGAAAATTCTGGTGGTTTTACATCTTGAAAATCTAACATGGATTTCAAAACATTCTTGTCTCTTGTGCCATCTGACGGATTACAGTTAATTGCCAAACATCGTGTTACAGGCTTCTCAACTGTGAAATTCAAATTGTTTATTGTTACATTTTTTCCAATCCATTCAAATTCTTCCCAAGGTTTAACTCCCTGAATAATAATATTTGATCTGAATCTAGCATGTTCAACCTGATATCCTAATTGATTATTTAATTCATCCAAAGATTCTTGGCTATGCAGAGTAACTCCACCTTGAGCTCCATCATGAAAATGCGCATGTGATTCTCCTCCAATTAACATGAAAGGAAATCTTTCAGGGAATTTTTTGATTAAGTCTTTATCTGATTGCAAAACAAAATCAGTAAATTTTTCCTCAATTATTGTTCTCTCTAAATCTATATTGGCATCAACTATGATTTCATCAGTATTTTTTATAATTAAGTTTCTAGATGTTTCATCAAAATCTACTTTTAATCTTGCTATTTGAGGCATATGCATTAAGGCAGCAAAACTTGTTTTTCTTTGCCATTCATAATTGTCTCTTGCACCAGCATTCTGAAATCTAAATCCAAATAAACGATCTCCATCTATATAGCCATTACTATTCAATACTAGTGATTCGCTTTTCAAAGGAGTTAAGGATTTTATTGGATATTTATATAATTGTGAAATTTTCATAATGTTAATAAATTAATTTTTAAATTTCCTGTAAAATAATCTACAGTCTTTATTTATTATAAACAATATTAATGGAATATAAATGAATCATCAAATTAAAAAAAGTAATTTGTCTGAAGAAAGATTAAGTAAAATAAAAAAACATATTACTAAAAATTATATAAATACAAACAAATATATTGGAACAGTTACAGCAATTTACAAAAATGATAATATCGCTTTTTTAGATATACAGGGAATGCAAGATAGAGAACGGAATATTCCTCTAAAAAGAGATAGTATATTTAGAATATATTCAATGACAAAGCCCATAACAAGCGTTGCTATGATGATTCTTTATGAATTAGGGAAATTTCAAATTGATGATCCTGTACATAAGTTCATCCCTTCATGGAAAAATCTAAAAGTATATAAATCGGGTAACTACCCTAATTTTAAGACAACAGACCCTTTAAGCGTTATGACTATCAAAGACTTACTATCACATCAATCAGGGTTAACTTATGGATTCCAAATGAAATCCGAAGTTGATAAAGCTTATAGAGAAATTGGCATAGGAAGAATGGAAAGCTTAAATACAAATCAAACACTATCAGATATGATTAACACATTAAAAGATGTACCTCTCGAATTTAGTCCTTCAACTGCTTGGAATTATTCTGTTTCAACTGATGTTTTAGGTCACTTAATAGAAATCATTTCCGGAAAAAGTTTTGATGAATTTCTTAAAGAAAATATCTTTAATAAATTAAATATGAAAGACACAGATTTTTTTGTTCCCAAAGAAAAATTAGATAGATTCACAGCAAATTACCTGTTTAATATGGGAGAACCTATGGATCCTAGCGGAGCACTTCCGTTAAGAAAAGTAGATAGACATAGCATTGAATCTGGTAATCCTATTTTAATTGACGATCCTCAAATGAGTTTATATCATAGGAAACCTTCATTTTTATCAGGAGGTGGTGGCCTTGTGTCAACATTAGATGATTACATGAATTTTGCAACTATGCTTTTAAATAACGGAGTGTTCAAAGATCAACAAATCTTATCAAAAAAAACCATAGATCTTATGACATCCAACCACTTAGAAGGAAACAAGGATTTGTTTTCGTCTTCACATGCTAATACCGTTTCAGAAACAACTTTAGCTGGTGTTGGATTCGGGTTAGGATTTCAAATTTTAATGAATCCTGCCAAAAATCAAATTAACAGTTCTATTGGAGAATATGGATGGGGAGGAGCTGCTAGTACTGCTTTTTGGATTGACCCGTCAGAAAATTTAATAACAATATTTTTAACACAGCTTATTCCTTCAACAACCTATAACATTAGAAGAGAACTCAGAACTCTAGTTTACTCATCATTAACATATAAATAAAAAATTAAAATTTTAAATATGAATTTAAAACTATAAGCTTAAAAAAGAAATTCATTTTGAAAAGCTAATGCAAAAAAACAATACAACATGGTGGTAGATAACTAAACTACCATGAATCTTTACCTCTTCTTACTGCCTTGCCTGGAAGATTTCCAGTATGNTCCTTNTTTTTTATAACGAAAGTTCCATTTACTANTACGTGCTCTATCCCNTCNGCCAATTGTTTAGGATCTGCTTTTGTTGNAGGGGCATGAGTTTTTTCTAAATCAAAAACAATTAAATCAGCATCATATCCGTCAATCAANGATCCTTTATTTTTNAATCCTAATCTTTGAGCNGGGAATGATGTCATTTTCCTTATAGCTTCTTCTAGTGATAAAAACTTGTCATCTCTCGCAAATTCAGAAATAACTTTTGTAAAATTCCCGTATGTTCTAGGACTAGGGAAATCTCCAAATAAAATAGAATCTGACGCAATCATTCCTGCAGGNTGNTTCACAAATTCAGGAAGAGTNTGAGGATTAGTACCAAAACCCACATGAGATATACCTAAATTTTCGTCATATAATAAATCAAATACAACTTCAGAAGGTTCTTTATTAGTTAGAGANGCTATTTCATTAACTGACATCCCTTCATATTTTTTATTATGAGGCTTTTTAAAATTAGTTAACCANTGTGTAGGGTANCCTGAAGAACTCATTTCTTTTGCCATTTTATCTCTTGAATCCTTGGAAGAAAGATGTTTCATCAATACTTCAGGTCCACCATCTTTACTCCATATCGGNAANATGATTGTTAAAGTTGTTCCTGAATACGGATAGGTATAGCAATCAAATGTAACATCCATACCTTTNTCTCTTGAATTCTCTACAAGNCCTAAATAATCTTGAAAAGTTCCTTGTCCTGGATTTTGTCTGTAGTGTGTTAAATGGACTGGAATGCCTGATTTTTCGCCAATCTCAATTGCTTCTTCCCATGGTGCNAAATAATTTTGAGGAGAACTCAAATTCGCNCTNGTATGTGTGTGNTAAAATCCTCCTAACTTAACTGCTTCTTCGCTTAGGCTTATTAATTCTTCTGTTGTAGCATAGGCNCCTGGAGCATAATCCAATCCTGTAGAAAATCCCCATGCCCCTTCTTCCATGCATTCTCTTAATGCAGATTTCATATCTTCAATTTGGTTTTTGGTTGCTTCTACTTGATTCCAACCAACTCCCCATATTCTNAGNGGACTATTACCAATGATACATGCAACATTAACTGCTACTTTATTNTCAATTTTATTCAAATACTCTATTGTTTTTAACCAATCAGGAGAATTTGGAGGATAGTCATTCANNCCAGAATCTAACCAAATATATCTCTCTAACTCAGATTTGTTTTTGAATGGAACAGGAGATATACCATCTATNCCAACCATTTCTGTGGTAACTCCTTGAAACACTTTTGGTTTATGTTCTGGTTCTCCAAAAATTGTTAACGCTGTATGTGAGTGTAAATCAATAAATCCGGGTGANATAATTTTCCCACTACAATCAATTACTTGATCGCTTTCAACTTCGTCAATACTATTTCTAATTATAGAAATTTTATTNTCNTTAACTAACACTGATCCATAAAAACCAGGGTTACCTAATCCNTTTATTATAAGTCCATTTTTAAATAAAGTTGTTGTCATCTAATCTAACCAATTGAAATAAATTAATAATTACTTAATAATTACATATTAACATTTTTAGAATTATTAAAAAATTAAGGCAAAGTTTATGAAAAAAAATTATAANTATNTTTTATTNGCTACAGTTTCTGTNGCAACACTATTGGTAATCGCAATAATACCAATGATACTAAACAATGATAATTCTATAACTGTACAATCAATGAAATCTGAAAAATCTTCTGATGGTCATTTAATGCANAAATCTGAATCTCGNATGNATAAAAAACAATCCATGATNCAAAAACCTGATCCTCGCATGANTAAAAAACAATCCATGATGCAAAAACCTGATCCTCGCATGANTAAAAAACAATCCATGATACAAAAACCTGATCCTCGCATGANTAAAAAACAATCCATGATGCAAAAACTCAGCATGAATAAGTATAAAAAATCTCAAATNNNNAATAATCATAAAATAGGNATGATGAAAATTTATGATCTTACNGGAATTAAAGTNATATNCGATAAGGATAAAAATGTNAAAATAAATTATATTANTCCNAATAGNAATGCTGAGAATGTGNATATCGAATTAAATGATACAATTGTTTCNATNAATAACACCTCNTTATCAGGNGTGAAATCTATTGATATTGCTAAACTAATTTACAATTCCAATAATNAAACTATNCAAATGACCATAGAAAGAAANGGTNANAAGTTTTCTNTAATACTAAAAATTTAATAGCTACAAAATCAAAATATTTTGATTTTAATCATTTCAAATAGGTTTATAAATGAATAAAATCTATTATAATCTAATGCAAAATAATAATATTTAGCCCNGAAAAAAGTTCGAGCCCCTGTAGCTCAGAGGATAGAGCGTCGGTTTCCTAAACCGTGTGCCTGGGTTCGAGTCCCAGCAGGGGCGTANTAGAATATAANATGAAAAATTTTAAACCNACATTAATAATATTTGCNATCGTTAGTTTAACTAGCTTAACAGTTGCCATTTANGCTATTTATGAAATCAATCAAGTAAGCAATGATACTAGATTTATGATTGAAAANTTNGATTATGATATCGACAGAATTAAATCTCAGCCAATTGCAAATATTGAAAAATCATTANANACAATTTCTACNAACAGNGATCTNATTAAAGATATGCAAAAAGTAAATGATAAAAGAGAAGAATTAATTGCATGTCTTTGGTACCAAACTTTAATACTTAATCTAAATGCCCCTGGNAATCCAAAATTNAATTATTATTCTGAACAATACAACAGTTTACTAGATTCAATAACTCCTTCAGAAGACAAATCNCAAGTTTTAAATGAGATAAATAGATATTGNGAAACCAATGAGAAATTAATGCAATTTTTACTAGACGATAAAATGAAAATATTAATTGACAAAGCNGCCAAAAATAATGATTAAATCAATACATTGGATAATATCAAAACTTAACAATAAAACTTCTTATATATCTATAACGATTTTATTTGTTTTGTTAACACTCTATTTTGGATTATCAATCTATGTAACGAGTTTATCTTACAAAACTATAACTCATCTNCCTGAAATTTCTCCNAAAGATTATNNNTTGNNATATGAAGAAGTAGAATTTAAATCTTCAGATAATAGTGGATTAACACTNAGAGGATGGTGGATACCTAATGACTCNAAAAATACAATAATATATTTACATGGAATAGATAGTAATAGAGCAGGACATAGAGCAGAACAAACAGTTCCNCCAGGACTTGAAGTATTGAAAAATATGCATTCAATGGGNTACTCAATATTTACTTTCGATCTTAGAGGNCACGGGATNTCNGATAAAGCAAAAGTCGGNCTAGGAGTAAAAGAAATTGCGGANATNAANGGAGCAATAAATTATTTAGAAAAATCAAAAAAAGTTGAAAAAGTAGCCTTGTATGGAATAAGTTATGGNGCTGTGCTTGCTATACTCGCAGGAAATTCANATGANAATATTAANGGAATATTTATTGATAGCCCGTATAACATGATTACAGATTTAATTACCGGCGAAATTCCAAGAAGAGCTCCTATTCCAGGNTTTNTTGCCGGACTATTATCTCAAGGAATTGTTTGGAGTTCAATTTGGCTTGAGGGAATAAATCTTAGTGAAATCATGCCATACAAAGAAATAGAAAATCTAAAATATCCTGTTTTAATGGTACATTGCAAAGATGATGAAAGAATCCCTATTTACCATTCAGATCAAATTAATGAAAATGCTCCTCTTGATACTNTGTATCACAAATTTGAAAACTGTGATGGNCACGGAAAGGCTTANGCGACNAATCNAANTTATTATTTGGGNTTTGCAGAAACTTATTTCAAAAGAATATTTAATTAATTGGNTGAANTAATGAGTTATGAAAAAAGGGCACANNATACAAAACTAGAAAAAAAACTAGTTAAATATAATCAAAAAATAAATCTTTCAAAAAAAGAGATGATTGAATCATCAGCTGTATTTTTAGATCAGCTAAAAAAAAGAAGAACAGTAAGAGACTATTCTTCTAAAGATGTTCCGCTTGAAATCATTGAAAACTCAATAAAAGCTGCTGCTACAGCNCCTAGTGGTGCAAATCAACAACCTTGGCATTTTGTAATTGTTANAGATCAAATGATCAAAAAAGAAATACGAATTGCTGCGGAAAAAGAAGAAACAGAATTCTATGCACACAAAGCTCCAGATGAATGGTTAAATGCTCTTCATCACATTGGTACAGATGATAAAAAACCACACTTAGAACAGGCTCCATATTTGATAATAGTATTTGCAGAAAGGTATTCTTTAGATAATTTGAATAAAAAAATTAAAAATTATTATGTNTCAGAATCTGTNGGAATCGCAACCGGAATGTTACTGACTNCATTNCATTTGTCAGGCTTAGTAACNCTTACNCANACACCNAGCCCAATGAAATTTTTAAATNAAATATTAAAAAGACCTGTCAATGAATCTCCTTTTTTAATTGTNGCNACAGGGTATCCNTCTNAAGATGCAACTGTTCCANTAATAACAAANAAATCTCCTGATGAATTTTCAACANAATACTTATAAATAANANAAGGATAAAATATGTTTTTCCCTGGTTTTGGNACTCTNCTTAATGCAATAGTGATGATTATAACTGGATCTTTGGGTGTNTTTTTAGGNAAGANATTACCAAATAGAGTAAGAGATATCAGCCTNTCTGGATTAGGATTAATAACATTNATGGTTGGAGTAGATTCNTTTTTAGAAACNNNNAATGCTGTAATCCCTTTAATATCNATTCTTCTTGGAGGAATAATAGGATCANTCATTCAAATAGAAAAAAAACTTGAATCTATTGGCGAATGGTTAAAATCTAAAACATATAATGANNAAAGCACAGCNGGTAAAAAGACAAAAAGCTTTGTNGAAGGTTTTGTTGTTTCTAGNTTAATAGCTTGNGTNGGTCCNATTTCTATATTGGCACCATTTAATGAAGTNATATCANANGATATGAATTTAATTTNTATAAAAACAGGANTNGATGCAATAATGGTATTTATATATTCAGGAACAATGGGTATTGGAGTAATATTNAGTTCAGTCTCNTTAGTNGTTGTTCAGGGATTTTTTACTNTACTTGCNATCATAATCGGAAGTACTTTCTTAAATGAGAATATGATTAGTGAATTAACTGCAACAGGTGGGATAATGATTTTATCTATAGGGTTCAGATTGCTAAATATAAAAAAACTTCCNTCAGCTGATCTTATCCCNGGATTGCTNGTTNCGCCAATNATCGTTGCAATAATGCAAAATNTTTAATANTAAANANTTTGTTTTATTGAANNTAGTACTGCCATTGGAGACATTGGCAAAACATCCATCCTAACATCTNCAGAATTAAAAATNGCATTAGCTATAGCAGCCGGTGGAGGAACTATATTTGCNTCTCCAACACCTCTAACACCAAANGGGTGTCCTGGNTTAGNGTTTTCTACAATTACNGTNTCTATCATAGGTAAATCNAAACTNGTAGGCATTCNNTAATCNAAAAACGAAGAATTTTTTAAATCTCCNGTGTCATCATAAAAGTANTCTTCATTTAAAGCCCATCCTATTCCTTGTGCNCTTCCTCCCTGTATCTGCCCTTCTACATAACTAGGATGNATAGCTTTTCCTGCATCCTGAAAAGCAGTAAATCTCAAAATATCNACTTTTCCTGTATCTGNATCNACTTTTACNTCTACAATATTTCCACAAAANGATCCTCCAACGCCNGTAGGNGAAACAGTTCCTTTTCCAGTAATTGGNCCTCCTGAATCTGCTAACCTAGATGCNAATTCTTTAAAAGTNANTTTCAATTCAGGNTCTGTTTTAGAAATAAACTCTGAATTAATATATTCAATATTTTTTGATTCNATTCCCCAAATNTTAGCCGNTCTTGAAATCATTTGATCNAAAACATCTTTAGCTGCTTCTATNGCAGCCCATCCTGTAGCAAAAGTTGTTCTGCTACCNCCAGTTCCATCTGAATATCCAATACTATCAGTATCAGCAACACTNGGATAAACGTCATTNTAATTTAAATGTAATATTTCAGCTGCTTGCATNGCAATTGATGCTCTTGATCCACCAATATCTGGAGATCCTTCAACCAAAATAATAGTACCATCAGGNTTTACTCCTATAGTACAAGTAGATCTNTTTCCTCCATTAAACCAAAATCCTATAGCCACTCCTCTTCCAACATTTTCTCCTTTTAAAGGNGATTTCCAATGATCATGATTTTTCATAGCATCTAAAAGATCTATTGCNCCTATCTTAGGANATTTAGGNCCNTCAGCTCTTCTAGTTCCTTCTTTGGANGCNTTCATTAGNCTAAACTCNATTGGATCAATTTTTAATTTGTTAGCTATTTCATCAATTATTGTTTCNGTTGCNAATGTAGCATTTGTNGCTCCNGGNGCTCTATAAGCAGCNACTTTNGGTTTATTAACTACAACATCTATNCCTTCAATTGAAACATTTTCNATATCATAGCTTGCAAACATACATTTACCTCCNGCTTCTACAGGNGATCCNGGATAAGCTCCTGCTTCNTANGATAAAAATCCTTCTGCAGCAACAATTTTNCCATCTTTTGTNCTTCCNATTTTGCACCATACNCTNGAACCTGAAGTAGGACCTGTNCCCTCAAAAACTTCTTTTCTAGACATTATAATTTTCACAGGTTTTCCAGTTTTTTTAGACAGCAAGCAAGCCACGGGTTCTTGATATAAAGGGAATTTACCTCCAAATCCTCCTCCAATTTCTAGTGGAGTTACTTTTATTTGTGACGTTCTTAATCCCAGAGCTGTAGCAGTAACTTCTCTAACTTGAAAAGGACCTTGTGTGCTAAGCCAAATATGAATTCTTGAATCATTATTCCAATGCGCAGTAACATTCATTGGTTCTATGTAACCTTGATGAACTGTAGCAGTATTAAATTCTTTTTCAATAACGATATCTGCAGAATCAAATCCTTTTTTCAAATTACCGATTGCATGTTTGAATTTACTTGCAATATTTGTTTCACCTTCTTGTTGTTCGCCAAACATGTCAGTTCTTAAATCTTTATGTAATTTTGGAGAATCTACTGATGCTCCATCAGGGGCTGTTAGAACTGGAGGAAGAACTTCATACTTTACATCAATTAAATCAATTGCTTCTTCAGCTATATGTGGATTTATCGCAGCAACTCCTGCAATAGCATGTCCTACATATAAAACTTTATTATCTGCCAAACTATTGTTTCTTAAATATTTCTCAGATTTATTTTTAGATATTGGGAAATCCTTGTTTGTAACTATACCTAAAACTCCAGGCAATTTTTCAGCTTTACTGAAATCAATTGATTTAATTTCAGCGTGTGCATGAGGACTTCGCAAAATCTTTCCATGTATATAATTAGTGGGGAAAATATCTGCGCCATATCTTGCTATTCCTGTAACTTTGTCAGATCCATCAGGTCTTAATGGACGAGTCCCTACCGTATTATATTTCTTGTTTGATAACACTATGTTATGTTTGCTCATTTATTATTCTCAATGAATTGTTTTTTATTATTTTAAAGCAAAATTCAAAATAAATGAATAATTAAATTACAATTAGCAAGTGAAATAAAATCAATATTTTGTATAATTAGTGTATATANAAAGGAGACAAAAATGGCAATACTCAAAGGTAAATCTGCAATAGTTACTGGCGGAGGAAGAGGCATTGGAAAAGCCATAGCTTTAAAACTTGCAGAAGAAGGAGCTAATGTTATTGTAAATGATATTGGCTGTGAAGTTGATGGCTCAGGATTCTCTAAAGAACCTGCAGATTCAACAGTCGAAGAAATCAATTCGAGTAAAGGTAAAGCGAAAGCGGATTATAATAATATGAGTATAATGGCTGATGCAGAAAATTGTATAAAAAATTGCATAGATTCATTTGGAAAACTCGACATATTAATAAACTCTGCTGGGATAATTAATGACAGGCTTATATTTCAAATGGAAGAAAGTGACTTTAACAACCTAGTCGACAACAATCTAAAATCAGTATTTGCTCCAAGTAAATTTGCAGCAATTCTTTTTAGACAACAAAGAAGTGGAAGAATAGTTAATATTACTTCTGATGCAGGCTTAGGAGAAATTGGAAAATCAAATTATGCTGCAGCATCCGAAGGGATAGTAGGTATTACTCGAACTACCGCAACTGATCTTGGGAAATATGGCATTACAGCAAACGCAATATCCCCCGTGGCAAAAACAAGAATGAATTCAGGTACAGTGAGCACTTATATATCATCTGAACTTATGAGTAATAACTCAGATGACAAATCTGGAATAGGTGTTTCTGACCCTTCATTAGAATGGAACCCAAGCCTTGAAGATGGAACTGAAAATGTTGCTAGCCTAGCAGTATGTCTATCTACTGAATATTTACCAAATGTAAATGGCTACATATTCGGTGTAAATGGCGGAAGCATATATGTATATTCAAACCCAACACCTGATAAGAAAATTTATAAAGCAGGAGTTTTTAGTATGGAAGAAATGGATCAATTAGTGCCTAAAACTTTTGGATTAGGATACTAAAAAAGGAGAATATTATGAATAGATTAGAAGGAAGAGTAGCCATTGTAACAGGTGCAGGAAGAGGAATAGGAAAAGCTGTTGCAGAACTGATGGCTGAAGAGGGAGCAAAAGTAGTAGTTAACGATCTAGGTTCAAATCTAGACGGATCAGGAATTTCAAAACAACCTGCAGAAGAAGTTGTTGAAGGAATCAAAGACAAAGGTGGTGACGCAGTCTCCAACGCAGATTCGGTATCAGAATTTAATTCTTCTAAACAAATCATTAACTGCGCTTTAGATAATTTTGGTAGGTTAGATATTCTAGTAAATTGTGCTGGAATACTAAGAGATAGAATGATATTTAACATGACAGAAGAAGAATGGGATTCTGTTATACAAGTTCATTTAAAAGGAACTTTTAACATGGTAAAACATTCTGTAGACCAAATGGTTGCAAATAGATATGGGAGAATAGTACTATGTGCCTCCTCGTCTGGACTAGGCTCATCTGGGCAAGCTAATTATGCTGCTGCAAAAGAAGGGATAGTTGGTTTTTCAAGATCTCTTGCAAGCGAATTACTTGAATATGGAATCAATATTAATTCTGTTTACCCNGGNGGNGCAACNAGGATGACTGCTTCTATTCCTCAAACAACTAGAGATTTAAGAAAAGAACTTGATTCAAAAAAGAAAGGAACTGATGTGCAAGAAATGCCATCAAGTGAGGAGCCACCTGAAGCAAGCGACCCTGAAAATAANGCTCCTAAAATGGTTTATNTATGCACTGAACCTGCAGGAGAAATCACTGGACAGGTATTTGGGACATTTGGATGGAATATGTCTTTATATTCTCCTCGGCATGTAACTCATTCAATAAATAAAGTTGGCAAATGGTCTGTAAAAGAACTATCCAATATCCTTCCTATATCATTAGCAAAAGAATTAATTAATCCAGTACCAAAACAAGAACCTAAAGAGAAAAAATGAATGTATTAGACATAGTACTTACTGTAATACTATTAATAGTTTCATTTTTTGGATTTAAAAACGGATTAATTAAAATAAGCATATTCTTTTTAGCTTGTATTTCAGGTTGGGTATTAGCAGGAATTTTCGAACCTTCTCTTTCAAAATTTTTTCCGGAAATATCTGTAAATCAAAATATTATTTCCGGTTTTATTTATTTTGTATTAATATCGCTAACAATATTTATATCTAATCTACTTGTTAAACCAACGAAATCATTGCTGGCAATTTTCACATTTGGTTTATCCTCATTGTTTGACAGAATAGGAGGATTGGTAATTGGAGGAATATTATCTTTTTTTATTATCAGCATTATCTTATTAACACTTTCAAGAATAACATATCATTTTGAGATTTCTGAACAAAATTCAATTACCGAATTTGCGTCAAATACCCCNTTAGTTAAAAATAAAATCGAAAGTATTGAAAATCAAATTTTAAATTCTGATATTTCCAAATTTTCAATCCAAATTATACACTCTATAAATTTACATAAAATACCTGTTGTTCCAAATACTTTTTCAGACTCGTTTGAAATTTTACATAACACGGTTGGGGATTAGTTTATGACAAACCCTGTTCCCAAAAAAGAAAAAATAAAATCTAATGTTAACAACCCTGTTTTAATATTAAATATAGACTATACTCCTTTAGGAATTTGTATCGCTAAAAGGGCTATTGTTTTACTTTTTTCAAATAAAGCTGAAACTGTTATTATTTCAGAAAAATCAATACGCACTATTGATAACTCTTATCCNGTTCCTTCAGTAATCAAAACATTGAAATATATCAAGCGTCCTTTTGGAAAAAAAATCTCTAGATTTGGAATATTTGCAAGGGACAATTTTGCTTGCCAATATTGTGGAAACGAACACAAAACACTTACTGTAGACCATATAATACCAAAATCAAGAAATGGGTCTCACTCATGGGATAATGTGGTAACTGCTTGTATGGATTGCAATCATAAAAAGGCAGGAAGAACACCTAAAGAAGCAAATATGAAGCTGAAAATAAAGCCATTTATTCCTAATCTAAATACTCATATATTAAAATATTCAAATAAGTTTCAAAGTTCTTGGGATCAATTTTTGACTAAGTGACTTGCTAATTTATTTGAAGATAATACTGCTCCTTCTATAGAACTGTCAGACATATACCCACCACATAAAAATACATTACTTTTATAATTGTCTTTAAATGATCTCTGCATAAGATCAGTATCATAAACTATATTGTCATTAAAATAGTCATCAATTTTAATTAATTCCATAGAATTCACAATAGGTCCAAACCACTCTTTTAACTCTTTCAAAACTAAATCAACAGTCTCAGAATAACTTGATTTTGCATCAAACAAACTAATCGACAGTAAATTTTGGTTTTTTGGGCTATATTTATCACTAATCAGATTTGGCATACAAAAATTATTAATTATGCCATTTTTTTTCCCACTTAAATAAATACCNGGAAAATCTATAAAATTCTCGGACGTTTTAAAATACATATTTGTAACTTTTCGTTCTAAATAGTTAATATTCAGATTAAATATGCTATTAACAGATTTTAAATTTGCAGCTAATACAATTTTGTCTGCTGAATAATTATTCCCTGATTTTGTAGCAATCTTATTATTATTTATTGAAATCACCTCTTCATTAAAAATAATATTATTTTTTTTAATTTTAGAATAAAGTTGTTTTGGTAATTCATACATTCCATTCTGTGGAATAGTAGCATGCCCAAAGGCAAAAAGTTTTAAAAATTCAATTGCTATCGATTTATCAATTTGAAGTTTTGGTTCAAGAAAGACACCTCTTAGAAATGACTCAGTAAATCTTTTAAATAATTCAGATGTTTTAAAATCATCATTTATCCAATCTTGAGTTGAAATCATCTTTCTTTTAGAAATTAAATATTCCAGATATGTTCTTATTATCCCTGGTGTCTCAAGCCATATTTTGTTGTTTTTACTTAGAAAGTGAAATATAGGATTTGCAAACAATTCAAACTTATTATCATTAATAAACATCCCACCCGAATAAAATTTTTTTAAATCCAAGTCATGTAAATCAAACACTTTTTTACTCATTTTGTAATTGTCTAAAAAAATTTGAAAGCCATGATCTAAAATAAAATCGTCAATATATTCAGAATATACNTTNCCTCCNAAATAGCTGTTTTTTTCTAATAATACAAAATCAATATTATTTTCAGTAAACTGNTTTGCNAAGTTTAATCCTGCAATTCCAGCTCCAATTATTATATATTCAGATTTAATGNCNTTCNCTCTTATATAGAATAAATCAAATTATCAATAATTAANGATGTGTTAACATTTTTTTCATNNTANTCATCAAANGAATCTAATTTATCTATAATATTAATACACATAAAATCACTTTTTTTAACTAAGATTTTTTTAAAATGNTCAGTTATTTCNTCACATTGTAATTTATTATGCCNNTCTAAAATAATGTCTTTAATAACATGAATTGTTACTTCAGATANAAANAAAAATTTAGAATAATTATTTTTCANCATATCNAAATAATAATTTGAAAATTCAATTTTTTTATACATNGGACTAGATATAAAATTAATAAAATTNTTGATATCTNTCATATATTCATCGGCTAAANTTATTTCATTTAATAAAATATCNGAAAGAAATATTTTGCCCCTAGCTATAAACCAAACTTTNTTTAATAGNTTNGCATCATTTATNCCAAGCTCAGAAANACANGTTTNTTNANATTGNTTATAAGATAAATTAGGAATTGTAAANACATCNCATCTTGAAANAACAGTCTTNGGAATTTTATTNAAATTNTTGGAGCTAAGTATATANATATTCCCNGGCATTGGTTCCTCAAATAATTTAAGCAANGCATTCATAGCTTGTGCTGTCATTTTATTAGAATTAATAATNGAAAANACNTTACCTTTGGGGTTCACAGAACTTATATNTGATTTGTTAACAATATATTCTTCGATATCTGTAGANCTNATCTTATCTTCNANATCATTATCTATCAAATGAAAATCAGGATANTTTTCTTTTTTNACCTGAATACAAATTTTGCAATTTGTTGAAATACAATCATCTGAANTACCACACAAATANTTTGAAGCTATTTCTTTTANCAAATCAATGACACCATCCTCTTTTGATCCATTGATTAGTATTGGTTTAGGAATTGNTGAGTGATCGATATTTTNAGATATGNTTTCTACAAAATTTTGAATACTNATATTAAATAATCGATAATCNNCCTTATTCAANTTCACACATCCATNTTAAAAAGATCCGCAAAAGTTTCCCTNTTTCTAATAGTCATATCCATCCCATCTTTTAAAGCAATNATTTCCGGCCTAGGATTCATATTATAATTACTTGCCATGGAAGTTGAATACGCACCACTAACAGGTATAGCAATAAGATCACCTGATTTGATCTCTGGTAACTCTATATCTTTAACTAATATATCTCCTGATTCACAATACTTGCCAACNATTGTAACTTTTTCTTTAGGCCTTTCATCCCATAATCTGTTAACAACTATAGCTTCATAGTTTGATCCATANAACGCAGGTCTTATATTATCTCCCATTCCTCCNTCTACAGAAATNAATTTTCTNACATTTTCAATGTTTTTTATTGCTCCAACNGTNTAAATTGCNACTCCTGCAGGTCCTGCNATTGCNCNNCCTGGTTCAATAACTAATTTCGGCTTAGGTAAANTATATTCTGAAATAACTTCGTTCATAGTGTTNCAAATAACAGCNGCNTATTCTTTAACTTTTGGCGGGTCATCNTCTCTTGTATATGACACTGCAAAACCNCCTCCCGGACTAAATTCNCGAAGTTCAAANTTATCAAANTTGGATATGAATTCTGCAACTTTCCGTATACCTAATTCATATGGTTTTGTNCTNAATAATGGAGAACCCAAATGAAAATGTACACCAATAAGATTTAANTTTGAATAATCTGAAATCATATTTATTGCTTTTTCAGCATCGCCATTATCAATCGCAAAGCCAAATTTACTATCTAATATTCCTGTTGTAGTATATTTATGAGTTCTCTCATCTAGCTCGATCGCAGGAGACAATCTGATAATTATATCCTGGACAATTCCATTCTTTTTTGACAAAGAATTAAGTAATTCTAACTCATAAAAACCATCAACTACTATTTTGGTTAATCCAGCCTCTTGTGCCAATTCTAATTCTACAGGAGTTTTATTATTTCCATGAAAATAAATTTTATCCGGCGAAATTCCTGACTCGATCGCTAGCGCTAATTCTCCACCAGACACAACATCTGCTCCAAGTCCCTTTTCTAATATAATTTTAAAAATTGATTTATTACCAAAAGCTTTCGACCCATAAACAACTTGAGTGTTATCATACAAATTATTAAATTCATTTGTATATTCGTCACAAATATTTTCTATATGAGCGGTATCAAAAACATAAAATGGGGTCTCATACTTTGTAGCCAATGTTTCAATATCGCACCCCCCGATTTGTAGCTTGCCTTGTGAAGTAACATTTGTGGTAAGTGGAAAAACTTTTTCAATAATATCCATAATTTTCTCTCGTTAAACATTTAAATAAAGTATATAAAAACTTTAAATTTATTCTAACAAATTTACACGTAAGCTTCTTAAATAAAGTGTTATAATTTATTTACTAATTTGGTTTTATTTAATATAAAAATTAATTTAATGCAAAAAAAAATTTATGGTGAATTGAAAATCTTTTCAGGTACAGCTCATCCAGGTTTTGGAAATAAGATTTGTGATTACCTGAATATTAAATTAGGCAAAGCTGAGTTATTTAAGTTTAGTAATGACAATACTTTTGTAAGAATTCTCGAAAACATAAGAGAGAAAGATGTTTTTATCATCCAACCAGCTTCTTCTCCAGTAAATGATAATCTGATGGAGTTACTAATATTTATAGATGCAGCGAGAAGAGCTTCAGCCGGGCGAATATCCGCTGTTATACCATATTTCCCTTATGGAAGAACAGATAAAAAAGATCAACCAAGAGTTCCAATAACTGCTAGATTGGTTGCAGATTTATTAACAGTTTCAGGGGCTGACAGGATATTAACTCTAGACTTGCATGCTGGGCAAATACAAGGATTCTTTAATATCCCAGTAGACGAATTAACTGCGAGTTCTATATTGGCAAACAAATTAAAATCTATAATGAAAAAAGATAAAGATTATGTTGTAGTCGCAACAGACCTTGGTGGTGCAAAAATTGCTAGAGAAATAGCAACAATTTTAAAAACACCTATCGCTATTATCGATAAAGCCAGGAATGATAATTCTGAAAAAGTAATGGCCCATCATCTGATTGGTGATGTTGCCGGTAGAGACGCATTTATTGTAGATGATGAAATAGGAACTGGCGGAACAATAGTATCATCATTTAATGTTTTAAAAGCAAATTTTGCAAAAAATATTTACTGTGCATCAACGCATGGAATTTTTTCGAATAATGCTATTCGAAAATTATCAGACATTGATATCAAAAATTATTTTATAACTGATTCTATTCCTCAAGATTACACTGAATATAACAAGTTTAAGGAAGTATCTGTAGCAAATTTATTCGGTGAAGCAATCAAAAGAATACACGAAGGTTCTTCTGTAGGCGAGTTATTTAACAATAATAAGAATAAGTAATGAAAAAATTCTTAAGAAAACTATTTCCTGATGGNAATAGTAAATTCATTAATAAAAATAACCAAGTTATACTTGATGTCAATGCAAAAGAATCTTATTTTTCAAGTATGTCAGACCTCGAATTACAAAAATCATCTTTAGATTTAATTAACAAAACTTCATCAATTTCNCAAAATACTATAATCGAATCATTTGCCATAGTAAGAGAAGCTTCAAAAAGAGTATTGGGCATGAGGCACTTTGATGTTCAAATCCTAGGTGGATTAGCTCTGAATGAAGGAAATATAGCAGAAATGAGAACAGGTGAAGGTAAAACTTTAGTTGCCACTCTGCCTGCGTACTTAAATGCAATAAACAATCAAAAAGTACATGTTGTCACAGTAAATGATTATTTGGCAAAAAGAGATGCTAGTTGGATGGGTAAAATATATAACTTTTTAGGACTAAGTATAGGTTATTTACAAAATAACGATTCATATATACTCGAATTTGATAAATCAGGCAATCCTACACCNGTGCAAACAGAAAGAAGATCCGTATATAAATGTGACATTGTATATGGAACAAACAGTGAATTTGGATTTGATTATCTTAGAGACAACATGATTTATGACATTAATCAAAAAGTACAATCAGGNTTAAATTTTGCTATTGTTGACGAAGTTGACAATATTCTGATTGATGAAGCTAGAACTCCATTGATTATCAGTGGAAGTTCCTCAGAAAATAATAATAATTACTTAAAATTTTCTTCCTTAGCTAATTCACTAATTGTGGAAAATGACTTTGAAGTTGATGTGAAAAGTAAATCTGTATATTTGACCGATAATGGAATAAACAAAGCTGAATCTTCCTTGCAAATAAATAATCTTTATGACACAGAAAATGTGAAGGATTTGCATTTTTTAGAAAATGCTCTAAAAGCGAAAGTGATATTTGAAAAGAACAAAGACTATGTAGTAAAGGATAGGCAAGTAATACTTGTAGATGAGTTTACNGGAAGGCTGATGCCNGGAAGAAGNTACTCTGACGGNCTTCATCAAGCTATCGAAGCAAAAGAAANAGTTCCAATTCAAAGNGAAAATATTACTCAAGCAACAATNACACTCCAAAATTTCTTTAGAATGTACAACAAATTATCNGGAATGACAGGNACNGCAGCTACAGAATCTGAAGAANTAATGAAGATATANGGNATTGATGTAATTACAATCCCAACAAANAGGNCNAGTATACGAGAAGATCTAATAGACTTTGTGTTCAAAACAGAACAATCAAAATATAAAGCTGTAGTAGATGATGTTAAAACAGAACATTCAAAAGGAAGNCCNATATTAATTGGGACAACNAACATTGATAAATCTGAAAAAATNAGTAAATATCTAAANCAATCAAAAATTCCCCATCAAATATTAAANGCAAAAAATCACGANAAAGAAGCTTCAATNATTGCTGAAGCNGGCAAATANAAAGCTGTAACNGTAGCAACCAACATGGCTGGAAGAGGNACAGATATTATTTTAGGTGGNTCTGANCAAGAATCTAACAAAGAGTGGGAAAAAGATCACCAACAAATTGTTNAACTAGGAGGGTTGCATGTAATAGGAACAGAAAGACATGAAGCNAGGAGAATTGATAATCAGCTNCGAGGAAGATCAGGGCGTCAAGGAGATCCTGGTAGCACTAGATTTTTCGTTTCNTTAGAGGATGAATTNATGACNAGATTTGGAGGTGAAAGATTAAAAGGATTTATGGACTGGGCTGGCCTTGAAGATGATACTCCAATAGAAAATAAAATGATTACAAAAACNATAGAAAATGCNCAAGTTAAAATAGAATCTTANAATTTTGACATAAGAAAACATTTAGTGAGATTTGATGATGTTACAAANGCTCAAAGAGATATTATTTATAATNTGAGAAAAAACTTTTTTGAANATAGTANTATGCGTAAAAATATCGACNAAATATTTNCTAACACTATTGAAGTTTTTTCAGACAAAATGATTGATTTTGATGATAAAGANGAATTTGCAAANAACTTATCTNCNGAATTTAAAAATTATTTTAATCTTGATTTGAATNTNTACNATAAAAATCTGAANAGCNTAAATAANAACGAAATTGAAATNATTTTAAAANAAAANATTGATAATCACTTNGAATCAACAATAAAAAAACTTGAAAATGACNCNCATGCCATCATATCTAACGTATGNGTAAAGATTATTGATTATTATTGGATAAATCATTTGACAAGTATCGAAAACTTNCGACAAGGTATAGGNNTACANTCATACGCACAAAAAGATCCTTTGATGGCTTTTAAGCAAGAAAGCTTGAAACTATTCGAAGAATTAATTGAAAATATNAATATAACTATCACAAAAAGNCTTATCCANATAGAAGTNNGCGGNCAAAAGANCAAAANTAATAAAGATTNCNCAAAANAATAATAATTCTNATNCAAAATTNATTCCAAATAAAAATGGAAAAGTNAAAAGAAATGATCCTTGTCCATGTGGTTGCGGAATGAAAGTGAAAAAATGCCCTGATGGNCAATTAATGCTAAATTAAGTTAAGTATATGACAAAACTCATTCAAGAACTNAGAAATGAAGTGAGCCNAGGAGAAAANTGGCAAAAATCANTAGCANAATATATCGGNTTATGGANTGAAAANGAAGAGTTTTACAGAGGATACAAATATATATATNTAATTGATGATGAAGCTTTAGACTGGCTNACTTTAACTGAAAGACTAGTATCATCAATAAAANCTTATATAACNAAAGAAGAATACAACTATGTATCNACCTCNGGATTACTTCCAGATNAAGANATATACAAATANATTAAANAAACAATACCCAAGAAAAAACTTAGTCAGATGAGAAANTTCTACTATGGAATAATTATAGAAAATCTTATTTATNATTATAAAATNTTAGAATATCAAAAAAACACAATAGTTGNAGAAGATAATGATCANANATTNTATGAAGANATATATAACAANCCTATAGANGTTTTATATGAAATNTTNTANAAAGAAANAAAAACNATAAATAAAAACAAATTAAANTTTCANGANCTTAAGTTATTCTCATACTGGTTATTTAAATACAGGTTGAAACATTCTGATAAAACAAAAATGGCTCANGAGACTAATACTGCCTTAAAACTNGCAAATANNANATTAGANAAAAGANTCTTAATATTATTNGAATAANCATNTNAGTTNTTAAAATATNNTCATTATCGTAAAANACGAGATAANTTTTAGGTAATNTTTAAATATTCAGNCAAAAACNTAACAGAAGGGTTGACAGATTCTCTTAGTACCAATATTATTTATCTCACATATTGTAATCAACTTTATCTGAGTTTTAGATTTTTATCGAAGTTATAATTAATATTATTTCTAACGATTATTCTAAGAATTATGAGGAGGAATAATAATGAAAAAAGAAATTAAAATGATATCAATGCTTACNATGGCATTTTTATTAAGTTTCGGACTATTTGCTTGTCAAGGATCTGCTGGACCTGCTGGTGAACCTGGTCTTCCTGGACTNCCTGGACTACAAGGTCCTNNNGGTGATCCTGGTCTTCCTGGTCTTCCTGGTCTNCAAGGTGTACAAGGTGAACCTGGTCTTCCNGGTAACCCTGGTCTTCCTGGTCTACAAGGAGANAAAGGAGATACCGGTCCTGCCGGCCCTCCTGGCCCACCNACNTANTTAGTNGCTGATGCTACAACAGCTGGAGGCGCAACATCNATATATGGTGCTGGGTTNAAAGCTAACGGCCAAGTTGCTGTTACTGCNATAGCTGCNAAAGGTGGATTNGANAAATTCCTTGTTGGCGGAAAAGCTAATGCTAGTGGAGCTGTTGAATTATCAGTNACACTTGCTGATGACTGGCCTGCAGGNGTTTANACTCTANTAGCTGAAGGCGAAGGTGGCGGAANAGCTGCTGCAGCATTGAAAGTATCAGAGTCTAAATAATATAGGAAAGTATTNTTAATAAGTACTGAAATAATAAAAAAAGGAACTGNTCAGTTCCTTTTTTTATTTTCAANANTAGTTGTTTTGAGGAGGTTAAAACATGAACAATATTTANAAACTATTTNTATCTACAATAACNATTTTAGTTCTATCAGTTGCACTGATTGCATGCGCAGGTCCTGCGGGTGAANCTGGTGCGCCTGGTCTTCCTGGTCTTCCTGGTCTNCAGGGTGTNCAAGGTGATCCTGGTCTTCCTGGTCTTCCTGGTCTNCAGGGTGTACCTGGAGCTGACGGANCTGCTGGTTCTTCAACTTCAATGAGTGCTACATCAGCTGCTGCTGGTGGTGACACACACATTATGGTTGCAGGATTNGNAGCAAAATCATCTGTTGCNATTACTGCTATAGCTGCCAAAGGCGGAATGGATAAATTCCTAGTCGGTGGATCAGTTAATGAAAGTGGTGCTGCAAAAATGACNGTTGGAATCGCTGCTGATTGGCCTGCTGGAGTTTACACTTTAGTTGCTGATGGCGAAAACGGTTCTACAGCTGTTGCTGCTTTAGAAGTTACTGCAGCTGCAGAATAATTTCAAACTAAANCTAAAAAAGAAACAATTGGTGNATNCACCAATTGTTTCTTTTTTTTTATAGTAATCAATTAAACTAAAAAATACTAAAATAATTAACTTAAAACAAATTACATATATCAATATAAAAACCTAAAATGTAATTATTATCAGTCTTTCAGTATTTTTATGATAAAAAGAAAAAATAAATTATATATATATTTAACACCAATTTTAGCACTATCTTTAATTTTAGTATTAGCATGTGCAAGCGAAGGTCCTCAAGGTCCTGAAGGTCCTCAAGGAGATCAAGGAAAAATCGGTGAAAAAGGTGATCCGGGTATTCCGGGTATCCAAGGAATAAGCGGGCCTCCTGGTCCAACAGGNGCTATAGGGCCATCTGGGAATGATGCTCCGCAGCCTCAAGCAACTATAATAACAATTAATGATAACGAGTTCACGGCTAATGAATCAATAGAAATTTGGGGATCAGGCTTTAATCCAAGAGAAACCATTACAATATCAATTCAATTTTCCGATACGCTAAATATAATTATCGGCACTATTGTAAGTACAGAAAGTGGTTCATTTTCATTAAAAACAAAACCACTTTCTAATAATGCCAAAATCGAATCACAAATTACTAATGGTACAATTTATACTCTTTTAGCTGAAGGATCAAATCAAAGTAAATCTAGTGCAGCTATAAAAATTATTCCTGAAAGAATAACCCCTTCTCATTTGATATCTCCAAATGCAAATCTCATTGTTGCTGCTGCAGTACCAAACGGGTCTACTGTTGCATACGGATCAGGCTTTATGCCAAATGAAAATTTTATTATTGCTGTGGTGTTAACTAATAATAACACTAAAATACTAGGAGGAGGAGCAGCTAATAATTCTGGTGCTTTTACTTTAGAGTCTATTGTAGATCTAAGCCCTGGTATTTATACTGCTCTTGCTACAGGAGGAGAGGGATCATCTGCTAGTGCACCACTTTTAGTCTCATTAGATAAATAAAAATCAAATTAAGATTTTAGAGACTTTTTTTATTGGTTGCAGGATTACCATAAACTAATTGATCATTCTCTACATCTTTTGTTACAACAGAACCTGCTCCAACTACTGCATTTTGACCAATTATCACAGGGGCAACGATCATAGTGCCCGAACCAATAAAAGCATTTTTTAATATACTTGTTTTTTGTTTTTCTTTACCATCAAAATTACAAGTNACAGTCCCAGCTCCAATATTAACATTTTTCTCTATCATTGAGTCCCCTATATAACAAAAATGTCCTAATTTAGAACCACTCTCAATTTTAGATTTTTTAACTTCAACGTTAGTTCCTATGTAAACCTTATTACTAATATTAGAATCTTGCCTGATATGAGAGTATGGGCCAATTTTGACTTCTGAGCCAATTTTAGAGTCACTTACAACTGATTTTTTTATAATTGTATTTTCTGCAATCAAGGAATTAGAGATTTCAGTATCTGGCCCGATTATACAGTTTGTTTTTATGGTAGAACCAGATTTAACAATAGTACCTGGTTGTATCGTTGAATCAGGCTCGATATCGCAATTATAATCAACATAAGTATTATCAGGATCAATGATATTCACACCTTTTCTCATTAAATCAATATTTTTTCTTTTAAAAGCTATTTTATTAGCTAAACTTAATTGGTATTTGTCATTGATTCCTATAGATTCATACTTAGTGAGAGGAAATGAATAGTTAACATCAAATCCTTCATCTGCAGAAATACCTACTAAATCAGTTATATATAATTCCTTATTATGAGAATTGATTTTAGAAATTGATTTTTTTAACCAACTTAAATTAACACAATACAGCCCAACATTGAATTCACTAAATTTAGTTTCGTTTACATTCTTGTTTTCACTGATACCTGTAATTTCACCGTCTTTTGATTTTATTATTGCTCCATAGTCACCAGGAATATCAACATCAAAAGTATCTATTAATATCGATATTTTTGATTTTTGGTTAACATGAGAATTAATTAAATTTAGAACAGATTCAGTTCTTAACATTGGTGTATCAGCATTAACAATAATTATATTTTCAGATTCTAAACTACCTAAAGTTTGTAACAATGCATCTCCGGTTCCTCTAGGCTCTGATTGTTTAATATAATTGAAAGTATTATCTGATTTTAAAACTGCATCTTTAATTTCATCATGCTTATCAGGAACTACGATATATTTATTAGCAAAATTTGATAGTGGCAAATTATTTAGTAGATAATTAATCATAGGGATCCCATTCAAACAATGTAATGGTTTTGGCAAAGATTTAGATTTCATTCTAGAACCTTTCCCGGCTGCTAATACAACTATATCTAACAAATTTTTATATTTCATTACTATTATTTATAACATAAATATTAAATAATTATTAAGTATAAACTTTTAAATTAAATAAAAATATGAATAATATAATATATATCCCTGTATTAGGCATGCCTGAAATCAAAGCATCAGATAATATTCCTGAGCTTATAATTGACTGCCTACGTAAAAATAAAGAACAATTAATNGATAATGACATATTAATTGTTACGCAAAAAATTGTTTCAAAATCAGAAAATCGTGTTATAAATCTAAAATCCATAACTCCTAATAGAAAAGCATTAAATTTATCTGAATCACTTAAAAAAGACGCCAGGCTAATACAGTTGATTTTAAATGAAAGTAAATCAATTATTAAATTAGACAAAAAACGAGGAATAATTATCACAGAAAATAATAACGGGCATATAAGTGCAAATTCAGGAATTGATTTTTCGAATATCAAAGGTGAACATAATGCTTCATTACTACCAANAAACCCTGATGCAAGTGCAAAAAGAATACATGAAGATTTTATAAATAAATTATCATTAAATAAGATAGGAATAATTATAAGTGATACATTTGGAAGACCTTGGAGAGTTGGNCAAACAAATATTTCAATCGGAAGTTATGGAATCAATCCGTTCGTAAATTACATTAACAAAAAAGATGCTTATGGGGAACAATTAAATTCAACTAATATATGCCTAGTTGATGAGTTAGCCGGGGGTGCAGAAATTCTTATGGGTAAAACCATTAATGTTCCTGTTGTTATTGTTAGAGGTTTGAATTTTGAGTTCTCAGAAGTGGGATCTGACGAGATTTTAAGAGAAAAAGATAAAGATTTATTCAGATAAGTTATCGTAGTTGTATTCTGAAGACCAAACGGAAGTATCAGTATAGTTAAAGAATTCTTTTGTCTTCCCACATTTTTTACATCTTCCTACACTTTTAGACCCAGATGGTTCTTCAATAATCCAATAGCATACACAATTACTTGCATTAACTTCTATATTTGCATCCATATTTTTAATTTAACCTTGTGAAATATTTAACATGTGAAAATTATAACATACTTACAATTATTAGAACAATAGATAATTATATAATTAATTCAAATACAATATAATATGAAAAAAAAGTGTGATTATATGAGTTATTGGCTATTTAAATCAGAACCTTCGGATTATTCTTTTGAAGATTTAATCAATGATAAAGAAACTGAATGGGAAGGGATTAGAAATTATCAAGCAAGAAATTTTATTAGAGATAAAATAAAAATTGGTGATGAAATATTATTTTATCATTCAATGATATCTACTCCTCATGTTGTTGGAATTGCTAAAGTAACATCCAAAGCTTATCCGGATTTTTTTGCTTTAGATAAAACACATAAATACTACGACCCAAAAAGTTCAGAAGAAAACCCAAGGTGGTTTATGGTTGATATAAAAGCGGTAAGAAAACTAGATAATATTGTCACTTTAAAATCAATCAAAAATAACAAATTGCTTAATGATATGGTTTTAGTGAATAATTCTAGACTTTCAATTCAACCAGTTACTGATGAAGAATGGGAATTAATTATAAACATGTCATCCTCTCGATAGTATCTCTTCTGAGATTGCATCTCCCATTTCAGAAGTAGAACAAAATTTTTCAGAACCTGATATATCTTTTGTTCTTAATCCATCATTAATTATTTTTTCAACCGAATCAGAAATTAATTCAGAAATTTCTTTTTCATTAAATGAATATTCAAACATCATGGCAGTACTTAATATCATTCCAATAGGATTAGCTATACCTTTTCCAGCAATATCCGGAGCACTACCATGTATTGGCTCATACAAACTTTTCTTATCTTTATTAAACTCACCTGGGATAAAAGACAATGACGCAGAAGGTAACATCCCAAGAGAAGAAGATAGTACAGACGCTTCATCTGTTAAAATATCACCAAATGTGTTTTCTGATACTATAATATTAAATTGACTAGGATTAAGAATTAATTGCATAGCCGCATTATCAACTAACATATGGTTATACTTTACACTCTCGTATCCTACTGAAATTTCATCAACTATTTTTCTCCATAGTTTAGAAGTTTCTAAAACATTAGATTTGTCAACTGAAGTTAAATTAACATTTTTTGATTCTGCTATTCTAAATGCTAATTCAACTATTCTGTGTATTTCACTTTCATCATAAAACATAGTATCTACAGCAGATCTATTAGGAGTTACATTCATTATTTTTTTTGGTTCGCCAAAATACAGGCCTCCCGTTAATTCTCTAATAATTAAAATATCGACATCGCTTAGTATTTCTGACTTGACAGGCGAGCTNTGTTTTAATGCTTCAAAAATTTTAACAGGCCTCAAATTAGCATACAAATCTAATCTTTTTCGAATTTTCAATATCCCCATTTCAGGTCTCAATGCAGAATCTAAATCATCCCATTTTGGCCCTCCAACGGCTCCAAACAAAACTGAGTTACAATTCTCAATTAAATCTATTGTATTATCGGGCAATGGATCTCCATGCTTGTCGTAAGCTCCTCCTCCAACTTCTCCTCTTTGGATGTCGTATTTATTACCACTTATAGATTCTATTGATTTAATAATTTTTAATGCTTCTTCAATAACTTCTGGTCCAATTCCATCTCCAGGTAAAACTGCTATATAACTCAATGTAGCTCCTTATTTAACAACTAAATTTAATAATTTATCTTTAACATATATTATTTTTACTATTTCTTTGTCTGCAGTATGTTTTTTTACATTATCTGATTCTAATGCTAATTTCTCTATTTCATTTTGATTCAAATTTAAAGGTATTTCTACGGTGTCACGTAGTTTTCCATTTACCTGTAAAACTAATTTAATTGTATCGGAAATAGTTAATGACTCATCAAAAGTAGGTAACTTTTGATTGTGAATAGAGTATTCTTTGCCCATAATTTGCCATAATTCTTCTGAAATGTGAGGAGCCATAGGCGCAAGATGTAAAAGAAGTCTTTCTAAAGAGTGGAGCCATGCTGATTTAGAGATCTGGGAAGAATTAAAAGCTTTTGATAATTCTGTAACATATTCCATCAACGATGCTATTGCCGTATTAAATTTAGATAATTTCATATCAGAAATAATTTTTTTAGAAAGTATATTAGATAGTCTTATAAGCTCTTTATCATAATTTGTAGAAACATTGTTTTCTATTGTAANTGTATCTTTGTTTACCAAATCCCATATTTTCATAAACCATCTTCGGATTCCATTTATTCCTGAGTCTGACCAATCTCCNCCTTGGTCCCAAGGACCTAAAAACATTAAATAACATCGCAAAGTGTCAGCTCCGTATTTTTTTACTATCGGATCAGGTGTTAACGGATTAGATCGTTTTGAAATTTTCTTATGTTCTTTTATTAACATTCCCTGATTGGTTAATTTTAAATATGGTTCGTCAAAATTTAAATAACCTAAGTCTCGCAAAGCTTTGTTAAAAAATCTTGCATATAANANATGCATTACAGCATGCTCAGCNCCACCCATGTAATGAGACACAGGAAGCCATGATGATATTTTTTGTTTGTCAAAAGGCTCATCNTCTGAAGAGTTGTATGGGCTAGCAAATCNTAAGTGATACCAAGATGANCANACAAANGTATCCAAAGTATCTGTTTCTCTTNTTCCAATTTTATTACACTTAGGNCAATTAACNTTCAGAAANTCATCCATTTTTGTNAATGGTGATTTTCCGTCTTGATCAAAAGTTACTTTGTCAGGNAATAATACAGGTAAATCAGATTCNGGAACCGGAACANNNCCACAATCTTCGCAATANATAATTGGAATTGGTGTTCCCCAATATCTTTGNCTTGAAACTAACCAGTCTCTTAANTGATATGTTACTGATTTATATCCCCAATTATTTTTNTGGATTTTATCATTAATTAATTGNTTTGCTTTATGNTTGTTAAGTCCNTCAAATTCTGCAGAGTTGACTTGTNTACCATCNCCTGACCAAGCTTTATCTAATTTTNTTTCGTCAACNTTTTTNGGTGANACAACAATTTTTATATTTAAATTNTATTTTTTTGCAAAATCNTAATCTCTTTGGTCATGAGCAGGNACTCCCATNACAGCNCCTGTGCCATAAGTAGANAATACATAATCTCCAATGAAAATNGGTATTCTTTCTTNACTTAANGGATTTATGCAATAGGCACCTGTNAANACCCCNGTTTTTTCTTTCTCNGTAGAAGTNCTTTCAATCTCTGTCTGTCTACTNGCATTATAAACATATTCTTTAACCTCATCTAAGAATTCAGGTTGNACAATTTGATCTACAATTGGATGTTCTGGAGCNAAGACNACAAATGTNACTCCATAAATTGTGTCAATTCTAGTAGTAAATGTCTCAATTACNCNATTNTNAATATACTCNTCTAAATTNAAAGANACTGTTGTNCCTTCGGATTTTCCAATCCAATTTTTTTGCATAGTTTTAATCTTNGATGGCCAATCAATNTCATCCATTTCTANTAANTGNTCNGCNTATTTNGTTATAGCAAAAAACCATTGAGGAAGAGCTTTTTTCGAAACATTAGACTCACATCTCTCACATGANCCATCTCTAACTTGTTCATTNGCTAAAGTTGTTTGNCAATTTGGGCACCAATTTGCTTGTCCATGCTCTCGATATGCNAATCCATTTTTGTAAAACTGCAAGAAAAAATATTGGTTCCATTTATAATAATCNGGATCTGATGTTACAAGTTCTCTATCCCAATCATAAGAAGTTCCCATCTCTCTAAATTGTCTTCTGAAATTATTAATNTTTTCATAAGTCCATCTTTTAGGATCTTCTCCTCTTTCNATAGCTGCATTTTCAGCNGGGAGACCAAANGAATCAAATCCNTGNGGATGCATNACATTNTATCCNTCCATTCTTTTAAATCTTGCATGTGCNTCAGCNGGGGCAAAAGCGTACCAATGTCCCATATGTAAATCCCCAGATGGATAAGGAAACATAGTCAAAGCATAATAATTTTCTTTACTATTTGAATCTTCAACCTTNTAAATCCCATCTTNNTCCCATTTAGCCTGCCANCTTGATTCTATTTCTGAATGATTATAGATTTCTTTCAATTAATATCCTAATAAACTAGTTTACCAAATTATATTCTACACTTTTTATAACTTCTTCTGTGGAGTTTGNTCCTCCNAAGTCAGGAGTNAAAATTTTATTTTCAATAGTCTTTTGAACTGCTTCTCTTATTAAAANNCTNATTTTTTCATANCCNANATAATCAGCCATCATAGCNGNTGATAAAATAGATGCTATTGGATTTGATATNCCTTTCCCAGCTATNTCAGGAGCACTNCCATGAACTGGTTCAAACATAGATGGNNCATTATTATCTGGATTTATATTTGAACTTGGAGCCACCCCCATACCACCAGTAATACCTGCACCTAAATCACTTAAAATATCACCAAACAAATTACTTGCAACAATAACATCAAAAGTCTCTGGTTTTCTAACAAGATCCATACATGCTGCATCAACCAATAAGGAATTTGTTTCTATTTCAGGATAGTCATTCGATACATTTTTAAAACACTCATCCCACATAACCATTCCATATGCTTGAGCATTAGATTTTGTTATTGAAGTAACCTTTAATTTTTTTCTTCTTTTCATGGCATATTCAAAAGCATATTTAATTATTCTTGTACATCCATGTTTAGTAAATACTGCAGTTTGTACAGAAGTTGAATAATTATTATCCATGTGTAAAAAACCTCCTATATTAGCATATTCACCTTCGGAGTTTTCTCTGATAACAACAAAATCTAATTCTTTAGCCTCTCTTAAAACACTTGTAGTATTTTTCCATAAATAACTAGGCCTGACAGATACATATTGATCAAATTTACGTCTTATTGGCAATAACAATCCATTAAGTGTTATATGGTCAGGAACATCAGGATGTCCAATTGCGCCAAGTAAAATTGAGTCGAATTTTGATAATTGTTCTAATGCATTAGCTGGCATCATCTTATTATTAATAAGATAATATTCTGAGCCCCAATCAAAATTTTCAAATTGAAATATATTTTTATTATATACTTGGTTTTGGGCTGTATTTAAAATACTAACAGAACCTTCTGTAACTTCTACTCCAATCCCATCACCAGGAATCACAGCTATTTTTTTCATTTCATATCCCCTAATAAATCGAAAATATTAACACATAAATCGATTAACTCATCCGTTAATTGTTTGTCAGATGACAAATTATAACTTTCATCCAATCGTTTTAATATATCTTTTTTTGTAAACCATATCCAATTCTCATTTTTTATTGCACCATCTAATATTTTGCATACATAAATAAAATCTATATGCTCATGTTTGTTACCATTTGATTCGATAATTGGTTCAATAAAAATAGTATGCGGCGGAATAATAGATTGAACATCCTTGTATTTTGTTGGTTTCATATTAGANGTATTGAGTACTTCAATTTTTAATCCTGTTTCCTCAAATACTTCTCGTGTTACGGCTTGAATAGGATCCTCATTTAGTTCTACATGGCCTCCTGGAGGCAGCCATAACTTTATTTTCTCATGAAAGTGAAGTAAAACTGAATTGTTTTCTACTATTAGTGCTGTAGCTGTGTAATGTCTTTTCATTATAAATAAAAGGTTGTGGCGACCCCGACCAGGTTCGAACTGGCGATCTCCGCCTTGACAGGGCGGCGTGTTGACCACTACACCACGGGGCCTTATATGGGCGGTACTGGATTCGAACCAATGACCTCTGCGATGTCAACGCAGCACTCTAACCACTGAGCTAACCGCCCAATGCATTATAAATTAAAGAAATTTTACTCTGATTTATCTAATTCTTCAACATCTGAATCAATAATTTCATCTGATGCATCAATCAAATTTAAATCCGAGTCTTGTGTTAGCTCATCTAATCCCAATTTTTTTCTACCTTCTTCAGTTTCATCAAATCTTGCAGGAATAAGCCTTCCGATAATAACATTTTCCTTTAATCCTCTAAGGTCATCAATTTGACCATTTGTAGCTGCCTCAGTTAATACTCTAGTAGTTTCCTGGAAAGAAGCTGCTGCCAAGAAGCTATCCATATTTAAAGAAGCTCTTGTTATACCCAGTAATACCGGAGTAGCCGTTGCAGGTTCTCCACCTTCAGCCATAATTTCATCATTTTTGTCTTCAAATTCATTGATAACAACTAATTCTCCTGGAATGTAGTCAGTATCTCCTTGGGTGTCTATTCTAACTTTTCTAAGCATCTGAGAAACAATCACTTCAATATGTTTATCATTAATTGAAACACCTTGAGANAAGTAAACATTCTGAACTTCTTCGATTAAATATTGCTGAACATGGTTNATATCTTGTATTGCCAAGATTTGTTGAGGACTCTTTGGNCCTGAGGTCAGAGGAGATCCTGCTTCTACAAAATCACCTCTGTCAACTATTAAATTTGAAGCTGCTGGAATTAAATATTCTCTAGTCTCTTCATTTTCCCAATGGATAACAATTTTCTGTTTTGTAACCTTTAAAGTTCCAGAAACTTGAGCATATACAGAATTTGATTCAACAATCTTATTTGGGTTGTTTTTCATTTCTTTAGGAGTTAATGATTGACCTTTTGGTGATACTAATTCAGTACCAACTATAACATTGTCACCATCTTTAACTTTAACATCCCATCCTTTTGGTATAGAAATTTCTTGCTGCATAGTTTCTTTATCACTAACTTGAACAACAAGGCCATCAGATGTTTCTAACAAATCAACAATCCCATCTATATCGCTCAATATAGCTTGTCCTTTTGGAGTTCTTGCTTCAAATAATTCTTCAACTCTAGGTAATCCACTAGTAATGTCGGCTACTGAAGCAATTCCTCCAGTATGGAAAGTTCTCATTGTTAACTGTGTTCCTGGTTCTCCGATACTTTGCGCTGCAATAATTCCCACTGCCTCGCCAATCATAACAGGATCCCAATTCGCCAAAGAGCCACCATAGCATTTTACACAGAGTCCTCTTACTGTAGTGCAGCTCAGGGATGTGTAGACAGCAACAGAATCGATATTGTCTTCATTCAAATTCAAAAGAATTGAATCATCCACATAAGTATTTTTTTCCACTAGTATTTCACCTGATTTTGAATCCACTATTGGTTTAGCTATATATCTTCCTTTAATTCTAGATAAAACAGTTCTTTTAAACTGATCTTCTGGATTACTCTTTTCAATCAAGCGAAAATCTTCTGTTCCACAATCTTCTTCGATTATAGTCATTTCTTGAGCGACATCGATTAATCTTCTGGTAAGATATCCACTATCAGCTGTTCTTAAAGCGGTATCAGCTAGTCCTTTTCTTGCACCATGTGTGGAAATAAAGTACTCTAAAACTGTCAATCCTTCTCTGAAGTTAGATTTAATAGGTCTATCAATGATTTTACCTTTTGGATCAGACATAAGTCCTCTCATGCCAGCCATTTGTTTAATTTGAGCAATATTACCCTTGGCACCAGAAGAAGCCATAAAATACAATCCACCATAAATTGAAAGCGAATCTTCTATTTCAGAAGTGACTTTCTCGTTTGCATCTGTCCATATATTAACTGCTGATCTATATTTCTCATCCTCTGTTATAAATCCTTGATTAAATTTNTCTTCTAATACTTCAATCTGATTGTCAGCTTTTTTTACAATATCGTATTTTGAGCTTGGAATTTTAATGTCATTAATAGCCATAGTAATTCCGGATTTGGTTGCATATTCAAATCCTGCAGATTTAATAGCATCNAATAATCTNGAAGTTTCTTCATTNCCTAATTCTTTGAAAGATTTGAGNGTTATNTCTTTAAGAAGACNTTTNTCTATAGTTTGATTATAAAANTCAAAACTTTCATGTAGNAAAGAATTAAATATNATTCTACCAATAGTTGTAGAAATCACTTCGTTATTAGAAGATTTNTCATTTCTTACNTTGATAGTNTCTCTAAGTTTTATTAANTTAAGATTNTAAGCAAGTANAGCTTCATCAAAATTAGTATAAACAGTTGTNTTNTTNGATTCNTCAGAACTTAATCCNGTTAAGTAAAAGCAACCCAAAACAATATCCAATGTNGGTGCCACAATAGGTTCACCTGANCTTGGAGTTAACATATTATTAGAGCTAAGCATTAATCTTCTACTTTCTNTAATTGCAGTCTTTGAAAGAGGNAAATGTACAGCCATNTGATCNCCNTCAAAATCTGCATTAAANGCNGCACAAACCAANGGATGAACTCTNACTGCACTNCCNTTTATAAGCACAGGTTCAAAAGCCTGTATNCCCAATCTNTGTAGAGTAGGNGCTCTATTTAATAAAACAGGTCTCTCTTNAACTACTTCCTGAAGTATTTCCCATACTTCTGGACTACCTTTATCTACTAGCCTTTTTGCNGTTCNGATATTGTGAGCATATCCCAAAATTACTAATTTATGCATAACAAANGGTTTGAATAATTCNATTGCCATTTTTCTTGGAATACCGCATTGNTTTAATTTTAATTCAGGACCAACGATGATAACTGANCTTGCACTATANTCTACTCTTTTACCCAANAGATTTTGCCTAAATCTTCCTTGNTTACCTCTNAGNAAATCAGAGAGNGATTTCAAAGTATGGTTGTGACTACCTAGAACAGGTCTTCCTCTACGACCATTATCGATCAAAGCATCTACAGATTCTTGTAGCATTCGTTTTTCATTTCTAACAATTATNTCNGGNGCACTNAGTTCTAATAATCTCTTTAGTCTGTTATTTCTATTGATTACCCTTCTNTATAAGTCATTAAGATCACTTGCAGCAAATCTACCTCCNTCTAATTGNACCATTGGTCTTAATTCAGGAGGAAGNACAGGAATAACTTCTANAATCATTGATTCCAAAGCATTACCNCTNTTTCTGAATGCTTCNACAACNCTNAGTCTCTTTACNGCTTTTTTTAATCGNTGTCCTGTTGTTTCTCTTATTTCTTTTTGCAATTCATCTCGCAAAGAATCTAAATTAATAGTTTTCAAAACCTTGGTCACTGCTTCTGCTCCCATTTCTGCTGAGAAAACATCTANTTGATATCTTATAGAAATNTTTCTTATAGANTTATATTTTTGATCTGTTAGTAGNAANCCTAATTTTAATGTTTTAAGGTCAGATAAAATAACNTTTAANTCATCAATTTTTTCTTTAATCTGTTCTTTAGTAAGTATNGGNTCATCNTCTTCCATTTCTTCTTCATCTGAAGTNTCTANTGGTTGNTCTGATTTNTTATTTTNTTCNTCTTTTTTTTNTTCTTTTTTTTCTTCTACTAAATTCAAATTTAAATTTTTGATTTCNTCTTCAATTTTTTCTTTTAATGATTCTTTAGATTCATCATTAACNTTTGTCACTAAATATTGAGCNAAGTATAATATTCTCTCAAGATTTCTTGGTGACAAATCTAAAATCATTCCTAANCTACTTGGAGAACCTTTGGCAAACCAAATATGAGCAACAGGTGCTGCTAGAGTTATAGTTCCCATTCTCTCTCTTCTAACTTTAGATCTTGCAACTTCTACNCCACAACGATCACAAATCACNCCNCTATATCTGATTTTTTTATATTTTCCACAATAACATTCCCAATCTTTTGTNGGNCCAAAAATTTTCTCACAAAAAAGACCGTCTTTTTCTGGCCTTAAAGTTCTATAATTTATAGTTTCTGGCTTAGTTACTTCTCCATANGACCACATTTTNATCTTATCAGTTGTGGCTAGTCCTATTTTTAACGAATCAAAACCTGTTGGTGANTGTGTCATTTTGTATCTCCTNAATAAACGTAANGGAACTATAATTTACTAATTTTTNTTTTCTTCATTGTCTTCATCAGACNATTCTTCNCTGACAATCTCTAATGGTANATCATCAGGNGCTACTNNCTCTTCATCCACTTCCACNTTCTCAATGTCATCAAGCGTGATTTCAGNNTTTTCTTCTTGGNAATCAGTTTGAATATCCAAATTNTCATTTAATAAAGATTCATCCATAGAATCATTTATNCTTTCTGTCATATTAGAAATATCTTCAATTTGTANCATNTCTTCANTNTCNTCAGTTAACAAATCAACNTCTTCTACTATTCCTGACAAATCAATATCTNCTTCATTAGCATAATNATTTAGTAAGTCAACAGACAAACCTAAACTNTGNAATTCTTTAAGCAAAACATGAAAAGATTCAGGNATACCNGGNTGAGTAATAGGNTCACCTTTAACTATTGATTCGTAAGTTTTTACTCGTCCAACAACATCATCAGATTTTACAGTTAGAATCTCTTGAAGATTATGNGCAGAACTATANGCNTCNAGTGCCCATACTTCCATCTCTCCAAATCTTTGACCNCCNAACTGNGCTTTACCTCCTANTGGNTGNTGAGTTATTAAGGAGTAAGGNCCNGTAGATCTTGCATGGATTTTATCTTCAACCATATGGATCAATTTAAGCATGTACATATATCCAACAGAAATCGGTTGNTCAAAAGCTTCTCCTGTTCTTCCATCAAAAAGTTTANNTTTACCAAAATTTGGTGAAGAAAATTTATTTTCTTGATTTAAATTTTCCACTTTNTTTCTTAAATCTTCATAGNTNCATTCAGATATNTCTTCATTACTTTCTTCTTCAAACCATATTTTCAAACATTCTTCTTGAATATTAATTTTTTTAGGTTTTAATTTCTCATGATCAACAAAGTTACCAATCAAATCTTCCTTATCTCTAGCTTGAAGCCATTTGTAAAGTACATCAATATCAAGATCTTTATAATCTAAATGATCATCAATACTGTTATCTAAAGCTCCAGATTTTCTGATTACCCAAGCTTTCAATAATGCTTCTTCTATTTCATCATCTGAAAAACTTTCAAAAACTGGTCTGTTTGCTGTCTTCATTCCAAGAGCCTTCGCCGCCCAGCCTAAATGTAATTCTAGTACCTGTCCAAGGTTCATTCTTGAAGGAACTCCAATTGGGTTTAGTATAATATCAACTGGTGTTCCGTCTTCTAGATAAGGCATGTCTTCTTGTGGTAATATTTTTGCAACAACTCCTTTATTACCATGTCTACCAGCCATTTTATCACCTTCAGAAATTTTTCGTGTTTGAGCTATCCAAACTCTAACTTGTTTATTTACACCAGGAGATAAATCTTTAGCTTCTTTTGAATCTAATACTTTAACATCAATCACTTTACCTCTTTGTCCATGAGGAACTCTTAAGGATGTATCCTTAACATCTCGAGCTTTCTCACCAAAAATTGCTCTTAGAAGCTTTTCTTCAGCACTTAATTCTGTTTCTCCCTTAGGTGTTATTTTCCCAGCCAATATATCGCCAGGTCCAACTTCTGCTCCTATTCTAACAATTCCATGTTCATCTAAATTCTTAAGAGCTTCTTCGCCGATATTTGGAATATCTGCAGTTATTTCTTCGGGGCCTAATTTAGTATCTCTAGCTTCTACTTCTAATTTTTCAATATGTATTGAAGTATAAATATCGCATTTTACTAACCTGTCACTTAATATAATGGCATCTTCAAAATTATATCCATCCCAGCTCATAAAAGCACATAATATATTTTGCCCTAGTGCTAAATTACCCGATTCAGTAGAAGAGCTATCACATAAAACCTGATTTTTTTCAACAATATCACCCTTAGATACTATGGGTCTTTGTGAAATAGTTGTACCTTGATTGCTTCTGAAATATTTTTTTAGAGAGTACTTATGAATTTCATTGTTGTCATCTAAGATCGAAATCTCTTGCCCTGTCGAACTAATTACTAATCCATCAGTTTTAGACAATTGAACTTGACCACTGTCTCTTGCTACAATTTTTTCCATTCCTGTTCCGACAATAGGAGCTTGTGGGGACATTAAGGGAACTGCTTGTCTCTGCATGTTTGAACCCATTAAAGCTCTGTTAGCATCATCGTGCTCCAAAAATGGTATTAACGAAGTAGAAACACTTACTAATTGCATTGGGGAAATATCAATTAAATCAACTTCATATGGTGAAATAACAACAAATTCTTCGCCTTTTCTTATTTCTACTCCAGAGTTTAAAAATTCTCCATTACCATCTATAGGAGAGCTTGCTTGAGCAATATTATATTCTGTTTCCATATCTGCAGATAAATATTTTATATCTTCATCCGATAATGAAACATAAGGCAAAACAGAAATATCTTGCTTCGGCAAGTTTTGAATTTCTTCCAAAACTTTCCTTGTAATTTTCTTGTTTTTTTCAACTAAAACTTTTTTACCAACTTTAAAGTCTTCGCTAACAGTTCTTCCGCTAAGAGTTTTATCCTTGTTACTTACAGAATTTTTAACCAACCTGTATGGTGTTTCGATAAATCCATGTTCATTTGTTCTAGAAAATGTGGCTAATGATCCCAAAAGACCAATATTAGGTCCTTCTGGTGTTTCAATAGGGCATATTCTTCCATAGTGTGAAGAGTGAACGTCTCTAACATCAAATCCTGCTCTTTCTCTAGATAAACCTCCTGGCCCCAATGCAGACAATCTTCTTTTATGAGTTAATTCTGAAAGTGGATTGGTTTGATCCATAAATTGTGATAATTGAGATCCACCAAAAAATTCTTTAACTGCAGCAACAACAGGCCTGATGTTTATTAACGCTTGCGGTGCTGTTTCATTTGGTTCTAATGCAGTAATCATTCTATCTTTAGCAACTCTTTCCATACGAAGAAGCCCTACTCTCATTTGGTTCTGAATTAACTCACCTACTGCCCTTACTCTTCTGTTTCCTAAATGATCAATATCATCTGCAGATTCTTCACTATTGTTAATTAAAATAATTTTTTTTATAATCTCAATAAAATCATCTTTAACAAGTGTCTTTGTATCCGGATCGTTAGTCTTTCCAAGTCTGTTATTTAATTTATATCTACCTACATTTCCTAAATTATATCTCTTCTCATTAAAAAAAGTGGTATTTATTAATTCTTCAGCATTAGATTCGTTAGGTGGTTCCCCTGGTCTTACTCTTTTATAATATTCAATAAGAGATTCTTTCTTTGTTTTCACCTCTTCGCTGTCATTATCTATGGTAGATTTTATGAATCCTTCTTCGGTAACTCTTGGTGAGTCTACATCAGCAAATATGTTCAATATTTCATTGTCTTCATAGCCTAATGCTCTTAAGAAAATACTTACAGGAATTCTTCTTTTACGGTCAATTTTTACAGAAATAATATTTTTACTACTAGTTTCAAATTCNACCCANGATCCTCTAGANGGAATTAATTTTGCNTTTGCAAGTGGNCTGCCTGATATAGGTTCATTATTNACACTAAANTATACACCTGGNGATCTNACTAACTGACTTACTACAACTCTTTCAGCACCNTTAATTATAAAAGTACCATTTGATGTCATAANAGGTAATTTCCCAACAAAAATATCNTGCTCCTTATATTCACCAGCATCTTCATTTTCNGGATCTTTAATTTTTAATANAGCAGTAAACCACAAGGCNGCNTCATANGTTATTTCACGTTTTCTGCATTCTTCTTCAGAATNTTCNGGCTCTTTAAATGTATGNCTTATNAAAGAAAGNTCAAATCTTGANTCNTCAATNGGNGAAATNTCATCNANTAATTCTTTGATACCTTCNTGCTTAAACCAATCAAAAGAATCAAGTTGTACCTGAATAAGGTTAGGAATTATATTTTGTTCTGTAAAATTATATTTTCCATTTGATNTTAAGCTCATAGGGAATACCTCTCTGAAAAAAAGTTAATTNAATACATATTGGCTAAAACGCAAATTNGTAGCATTAGATTGTACTTTGATCGCCTTTACAAAGCACATAAAGATTTTTTTTTGAAATATGAAGTTTAGTCAATGAATTATCCATCTACCAAACGAATACATTACATAANTACATAATTACTGTCAATATATTTTTATAANAAATATNAAGGTTTTTTTATATTTATTATAAAAATAAACNTCATAGTTATGGTTTATATTTTTTTNGAGTGTTAAAATTTCACTTTCAATTAAATAATTANAGTTAAAATGTCTCACAATAAAATAAAAATTTCTAGCCCTGCTACNATNGCNAACCTTGGACCAGGATTTGACTCAATAGGAGCNGCAATTGATGTNTGGAATGATTTTGAATTTGAATTCGACACNNCNTCTCTAAAAATAGTTGNAAATGGAGAAGGNACTAATATTATACCAACAGACAANTCTAATCTTGTNTACCNAGCATTTTCTATCCCGTTTAANAAACTTGGTTTGAAAATTCCAAATATTANTTTGANAATAAATAANAATATTAAATTAGAAGGNGGATTAGGGAGNAGTTCNTCAGCAATAAGTGCTGGNCTTTTNGCAGCTAANTATTATTTAAAAGACCAATTCTCCAAANTNGATCTAATAAAATTATCTCAAGAANTAGAAAAACATTATGANAATATATCNCCGTGTATTATGGGCGGNATTAAAATATGNGTACCAAANGAAAATGAAGTTTTATTGTCAAATGTTGATTACGATAATAATNTAAAAATAATATTAATCATGCCAAATTTTAGTATNAACACTTCTAAGTCAAGNTCTTTTCTNCCNNAATCAATNTCTTCTTTAGATTTTGTGNATAACATGAGNAGGTTTGGNTTGTTAATAAAAAATCTNAAATCACCTGANATTANTGAATCTCANATAGCATTTCAAGATNTTTTTCATCAAGANAAAAGACTNGAAAATCAACCTAANTTAAGATATTTGCTNAAAAAAATAAATTCAATTGGCGCACTAGGNGCTTTCNTATGNGGATCAGGTCCNACTATTGGTGGTATCACAAATAAAGANCCAATGAGTATATTTTATGAAATTGCAGATTACTGTGANAANCAAGCNATNATCTGCGACTTTCTNATAACAAGTTTTACAAATAAAGGTACATTCATNAAAAATTAANTATGGAACTNATNGTAAGAAAATACGGGGGCACATCAGTTGATTCAATTGATAAAATNAAAAAAATTGCTCTAAAGACAAAAAATGATATACAAAATAATAATAAAATTCTNCTTGTAGTTTCAGCGATGGGTAAATCAACAGATGANTTNTTAGANCAAGCAAAGCAAATATCTAATTCTCCNGATAGNCGAGAATTGGATCTGTTAATGTCATCAGGAGAAATAATATCNAGCACTCTNATGTCTATAGCATTNCAAGAAATAGGAGTGAAAGCAAAATCACTAACAGGGTTTCAGGCTGGAATAGATACAAACTCAAGNTTTGGGCAAGCTGAAATACAATCCATAAATAACTCNAGGATAANGAATGAGATTCAAAACAACAATACATTGGTAATTGCNGGNTTTCAAGGTTTNAATGAAAATTTAGANATAACTACTTTAGGNNGAGGAGGATCNGANACAACTGCAGTAGCTTTAGCAGCAAGNATAAAAGCATCTATATGTGAAATNTANACAGATGTAAAAGGAATATACACTGCNGATCCNAGGATAGTTAAAAANGCTAAAAAATTAAATTTTTTAGCNTATGAAGACATGCTAGAACTTGCAAATTANGGAGCAAAAATGCATCCNAGNTCAATAGAACTTGGAATGCACTACAATATCCCANTAATGATAAAATCTTCTTTAGNGGAGGAAGAGGGNACNCTNGTATGTAATCAAAAAGATATTAAAAAATTAATTCAAAAAGGATTAATATTGAATAAAATCACAGAAAATAGNAATAAAGTCTCTGGTGTNACTTCAGAGGGAAACATTTCAAAAATAACTTTAAAAAATATCCCTGACAAGCCAGGTATTGCTGCAAAAGTATTTGAGCCTTTGAGTGCAACAGGAATTAATGTTGATGTAATAGTGCAAAATGCAAGTAATGAAAATAAAACTGATTTAACTTTTACTGTAGATAATAATGATCTAGAGAAAACTATAGATGTAATGAATAAAAAATCAACTGAAATTAAATTTGAATCACTAGTATCAGGCAAAAATTACGGTAAAATTAGCATTATTGGATCTGGAATTCAAAATGCACCCGGCTACGCTGCTAAATTTTTTGATACTTTATCAAGTATAAATGTAAATATAGAGATGATAACTACATCTGATATAAGAATTACTTGTTTAATAAAAAACAGTGATTTAGATAAAGCAATCATAAAAGTTCACGAAGTTTTTGGATTAGATAAGTAAATTTAAATTAAATACACTAAAAAACTATTGCAATATTAATATCTTAACGAATAGAATCTGATCGGTTAATTTACAAATATATTACATTTCATGGAATTAAAAACTAAAATCGATCTTACATTACTAAAAAAATCTGCCATAAAAGAAGCTTCCAAACAGAATTGGGAACGTGCTAAACAGATTAACCTAGCAATTTTAAATCAACTCAAAAATAACATTGAAACTTTAAATCGACTAGGGATAGCTTATACAAAATTAGATCAAAAACAAAATGCAATTAAATGCTTTGAAAAAGTAATCTATATTTCTCCAAACAACATCATAGCTCAAAAAAATCTTGCTGCGCTAAAATCACCAAGTAACAAAAAAATCTCAAATGTAATTGACAAAAAATTACTTGTAAATGACAGCAGTAAATCAATAAATATAAAATTTGAATTAAAGTCCTCAATTAAATCNCTAAACCCGGGTGATGAACTCCTAATCAAATCAAATAATGAAACAATTTCAATATTTAAGAATAAAACACTTCTAAATGAACTTAACAACAATATTGCCAAAAGAATTGCAAAATTAATGAAGATGGGTAACAAGTATTCTTGTACAGTAATCGGTACAAATGAAAAGAAAGTAAATGTAAACATAAAAGAAACTCACAAATCAGATAAGAATATCCAAATAATTTCTTTTCCTGATTATATTAAACCTAACTCAGAGAATATTTCTCTAAATCAAAAATCGACATACTTATCACAATCAGAAACTGAAGAACCTATTGAAAAATAAATATTTTTCAATTAAAAGTATTGTTATCTAATTTTCTTAACTGTAGTATCAAATATCCTATAAATATTAGATATAATTCATGGATGCAAAATTTGAAATTAACGATGACATAATTTGCAAGAAATATGTCGCGAAACCTTTGCAAAATAATATTTGGTTAATCTTCTCCAAATCTACACATGAAGCCATAGTTATAGATGCGCCTCCTGATTTTTCGATGATTGATAAAATTGTTGATAAAAACAACAAATTAAAAATAAATAACATCTTCATAACACACAATCATTATGATCATATTGATGGAATCGAATATTTTTATAATAAAATAAACAAACCAAAAGTTTGGATAGGGCAAGAAGATAAAATTAAATTATCAGATTTTAAAATAATTGATAAACATATTAATACTTATAATACCTACGAACCTTTCAAATTAAATCAAACACCAATAAAATTCATCGAAACCCCTGGTCATACTAACGGATCAACTTGTATGTTAGTAGCTAATCATGTATTTACAGGTGACACTTTATTCCCAGGAGGACCAGGAAGGACTATCACTAATAATGATTTTAAAAATATAATTCATAGTATAAAAACAAAATTACTAATTTTACCAATAAAAACTATTGTTCACCCTGGGCATGGTGATGACACACAAATTCAAAATTCAATAAACGAGTATAATATCTTTGAAACTAAAAACCCAAACATAGATAATTTAAGTGGGAATATAACTTGGAACAAAAATTATGAATAATCGACTAGATAAATTATTAGACACAAATAAAAATATATTAACTTTGTATCTCACATCAGGATATCCAGATAAAGAGATATCAAATGATATTGCACAAATCTTATTAAAATCAAATATTGATATTTTGGAAATTGGCATCCCTTTCAGTGATCCAATAGCAGATGGNCCAACAATTCAAAATACTTCATATAAAGCAATTAATTCAATAAATGAACCTATTATCGATTTTACATTTAATACAATTGAAACACTAAGAAAAATTAACAACGAAAAACCTATAATACTAATGAGTTATTTAAACTTGATATAT
The DNA here is from genome assembly GCA_002711005.1 of Chloroflexota bacterium. Lineage (GTDB taxonomy): Bacteria > Chloroflexota > Dehalococcoidia > Lucifugimonadales. The sequence continues at coordinate 29,706 of PAHZ01000004.1, read as the reverse complement.
CAATACGGAATTGAAAATTTTGCCGTCAAAGCTAAGCAAAATGGAGCAGATGCTGTAGTTATACCTGATCTGCCTTATGAAGAATCTAATAGCATCAAAAATGTACTTGATAATTATAATATACATCTCATNTACATGGTTACACCTACAAGCTCTGATAAAACGATATCTGAAATTAGTAAAAATGCTAAAGGTTTTATATATTACGTAAGTTCAACAGGCGTAACTGGATCAAGGGAAACTTTATCTGATAAAAATTTTGAAAATATTAATAAAATAAAAAAAATATCTAAAATACCAATTTTAATTGGATTTGGGATTTCTAATAAAGATCATATAAATCAAATAAAACCTTGGGCAAATGGTGTGATAATAGCAAGCGCACTAATAAATGGAATAAATTCATTATTCAAAGACAATGAGTACAGTAAAGAAAAATTAAATAATTACATAAATAATTTTGTTAATAACCTAAGGGATCCAAATGATTAAATATATAAAAAATATTATTAGTATATTCAAAAGTGAGAACATTTTATCTGTTAGAGGAGCTACTACAATTTCATCAGATTCAAAAATTGAAGTTGAGGATAAAACTACAAATTTATTAAATACAATTATTGATTCAAATAATATTAACAAAAACAATATATTATTTATTATTTTCTCAACCACCGATGATATCAAATCTTATTATCCTGCAACTGTAGCTAGAACAAAATTAAATTTGAACAACACAGCTCTTTTTAGCACTGAAGAACCTAATATTAACGGATCACTCAAAAATTGCATTAGAGTACTACTAGTATATAAAGATAGTAATAACAAATTGCCTAAATACATTTATCAAGAAGGGGCAAAAAATCTTCGTAACTAAACTGCAAAAAATCTTAAATTACACTCTAAAAGTCTATTAAATAAACCATCAAATATAATACAATATTTCCTGTTACAACAATAGAAAATCTTTTTATGAATTTTTATTCAATAATTATAAATCTTTGGATCACTGCTAATGAATAAATACAACGATAATATACATAACGTAAATCTTGAATATATAAAACCTTTATATACCCCTGAAAAGTTTATGAATATGGTGCCTGTAAAGCCGGATCAAATTCATACTGTTTTTCAATCTAGAAAAGAAATAGGCGATATTATTAATGAAACTTCTGATAAATTTTTAATATTAGTTGGGCCTTGTTCTATTCACGATGTTCAGGCCTGTCTAGAATATGCACATAAGCTTAAAACTTTATCTGACCAAGTAAATGACAAAATTATGATCGTAATGCGTACATACTTTGAGAAACCTAGAACCACAACTGGATGGAAAGGTTTTATAAATGATCCAAATTTAAATGATTCATTTGATGTTCATGAAGGCTTAAAAAAAGCTAGAGGTTTTCTTAATCAAATATTACATATAGGATTACCTACTGCTACAGAATTCTTAGATCCATTTATGCCCCAATATTATGGTGATTTAATTTCATGGGGTGCAATTGGAGCAAGAACTGTAGAAAGCCAAACTCATAGACAATTATCTAGTGGATTAAGCATGCCGATTGGATTCAAAAACGGAACAGGAGGTTCTGTACAAATAGCTATTGATGCAATAATAGCTGCTAAAAATCAACATGTATTCCTCGGAATTGATGAAAAAGGACAAACATCTGTTGTAAAAACAAGTGGTAATAAATATGGACATTTAATACTTAGAGGTGGGAAAACAGGTCCTAATTATGACAGCAAGTCTGTAGAATCTGCAGTAAATAGCTTGATTGAAAATAAATTGGATCCTAAATTAGTAATTGATTGCTCTCATGGTAATTCGAATAAAGATTACAAGAATCAATCAAAAGTATTTAAATCGATCATAGAGCAAAAAATAAATGGCCAAAATGCTATTTTTGGTCTAATGCTAGAAAGTCATCTTAATCCAGGAAGCCAAAGTATTCCTTCTAATCCAAAAGATTTAAAGTACGGAGTGTCAATAACTGATCAGTGTATAGGATGGGATGAAACTGAAAACCTGATAAAATGGGCATATAACGAACTATAATTCAAATATCTATAATTACAATGCAATCAATTCATTACGTAAAAAATGTAAATGATTTTAAGAAAATATTTAATACAAAAAATCATATTGTAACTATTGGTGTTTTTGACGGGGTTCACAAAGGTCATCAGAGTTTAATTTCTCAGGCTATAAAAAAAGGAGTTGAACAAAACCTGAAATCATCATTAATCACTTTTCAAAATTCACCCTATCATCATATTAAAAACCTAAATGACAACAATTCCTATCTCAATACAATCGAAGAAAAAACATCTATCTTAAAACAGCTANAATTAGATCAAATTATATTAATTGAATTTAATGACAGTATTAACCAAACTTCTGCAATTGAATTTTTAAAAATACTCAAAACAAATATAAAAATGAAAAGATTAATTGTAGGCCCTGATTTTGCATTTGGGAAAGACAGAATAGGAGATATCAAATTTTTAACCCAAAATCAAAACTCATTTGACTACGAATTATCAGTTGTTGACACTTATAAAAAAAATTCTGAAATTGTAAGTAGTACAAAAATAAAAAAACTGATTTTATCTGGTGAAATAGACTCGGCAAATTCATATCTTGGAAAACCATATAATATCCAAGGTAAAATTATAAGTGGAAAAGGAAGGGGGAAAAAATTAAATATGCCAACCGCAAATCTTGATTATAATTCCAAAAAGATAATCCCAAAAGATGGAATTTATTCCTGTAAGGTTNAATTTAGAGAAAAATTATANTTAGGNGCTTTAAGTATTGGNAACAATCCTACTTTTGGAANTAACNANAAGACTGTTGAGGTTCANNTNATTGATTTTAAAGATAGTATTTATNGTGAATCAATTAATATTAAAATNTACAAACATATGAGAGATCAAATACAGTACAATAATATTGATTCGCTTATNGATCAAATGCAATGTGACTTAGTTAATATTCGNGAGTATTTTAAAAATGAATGAATTAATNAATAAAATCTTAACNAGAGGTGTTGAAGAAATAATACCTAAAGAAGAATTTATAGAAAATTTAAAAAAGAATAAAAATTTNAGNCTTAAAATGGGNTTTGATCCNAGTGCGCCTGATATACATNTNGGACATTCTGTNGGACTAAGAAAATTAAGGCAACTTCAAGATTTAGGNCATACTGTAGTTTTAATTGTAGCAGACTGGACAGCGCAAATCGGTGACCCAAGTGGTAGATCAGANACNAGACCTATGCTTACNTATGATGAAGTTAAATATAACGCAGAAACATATCTAAAACAGTTTTTTAAAATAGTTGATAAATCTAAAACTGAAATACGATGGCAGTCAGAGTGGTACGGTGAATTCAANCTGAAAAATATTATTAATTTAACAAGCAAATTTACTATAGCACAATTTTTAGCCCGAGANGATTTTTCAAAAAGATTTAAATCTAATCACCCGATAACNATAACTGAATTTTTATATCCAATACTTCAGGCTTATGATTCNGTNGTAATTAAATCNGACGTTGAATTTGGAGGAACAGATCAAAAATTCAACTTATTAGTTGGCAGAGATTTNCAACAAAAAGAAAATCAAAATCCACAACANTGCTTCTTAGTACAAATTATTCCNGGAACTGACGGNAAAAGNAAAATGAGTAAAAGCNTNGATAANTATATAGGAGTNACNGAATCNCCNNCNGAAATTTATGGAAAATTAATGTCAATNCCCGATNATTTNGTAAAGTTATACATGCTTTGTCTTACTGANATAAAAGANANNNTNATTTCAGATTTCGAAAATAGCTTNAATGATCCNAANAGTAACCCAATGGAATATAAAAAAATATTGGCTCATGACATTGTNAGCCAATACTACNATAATCAAGATGCAAATATGGCNGAAGAACATTTCCGAANATCAGTGCAAGAAAAAAATGTTACTTANGAAAAAATACAATTTGATATNAATGANTTCAAAAGTGATGAAAAATTAAGTAAATTATTAATTAACAAAAATATTGTTTCAAGTAATTCNGAATTCAAAAGATTACTTAAACAAAATGGTGTAAAATTAAATGGNGGTTTAATATCAGAAGACATATTAATATCAAANATTAATTCTGATGACAAAATAAGCATTGGTAAACGAACAAATATTCAAATAATTATTTAAATAATGCAAAAATACCTTTCGGATANAAATGAGACTAATCTTAGGTTGCCAGGACCTGTTCCTGTNCCTNCAGATATACTANATGAACAANCTAANCCTTTAATTAATCACAGAGGCAAAGATTATTCGANTCTACTTGAAAGCTGCACTGATAAATTAAAAAANATTTTTTCAACCAANNATGANATATTNATAGCNACNTGNTCTGGCACNGGTGTNATGGAAGCTTCNATATCAAATTTCTTNTCNGCAGGTGACGAAATAATTGTNGCTTCAGTTGGATGGTTTGGCGANAGATTTTCTGAAATCGCAAATGCATATAATGTTAAAGTNAGAAATTTAAATTTTAANCATGGTGAGAATATTGACATTGAATCATTAGAGAAATGNATCAAATCATACCCNAANGCTAAAGCACTATACGTAACTCATAACGANACTTCAACCGGAGTTCAAAATAATCTNGAATCTATANCNGAAGTTATAAAAAAANANCCTATTCTATTTGTTGTAGATGGAATAAGTAGTGTAGCATCAGTCCCNTGCGACACNGANANGCTTGGTATTGATGTATTAATTTCAGCATCACAAAAGGGATGGGTAACGCCTCCCGGTTTAGCNTTTATTTCTGTTAGNAANAAAGCTTGGNANTATCATAAAACTTCAAATTGNCCAAAATATTATTTCGATATTTCTCAATANANAAACTATNTANAAAAAGGNCAACCTCCTTTTACNCCAGCAATAGGAGTTATGTATTCTCTTGAAAAAGCNTTGNATTTNTTATTAGAAGAAACTATGCCCAAAGTCTACGAAAGGCATAAAAAAGTGGCAGATAAAATNAGAACNAAATTAGCTGAAATTGGCTTTGAATTATTCCCANCAAATGAGTCTTTTGCCTCNGATACTCTGACAGCTGTAAAAATNCCTNNNGGNTTAAGCACAAAAGATATCATAANCAATCTTGAAAAAGACCATAATGTTATCATTTCAGCAGGGCAAGGAAACTTAAGTGATAAAATTCTNAGAATTGGNCACNTGGGATTGGTTTCTGACAAAGAAATTGATTGGCTTATNGAATCATTAATNGAGGTAATAAATAAATNAAATGGATANTCTNCTAAAAACACANTTATATGAAATACATGCTTCCTCNGGNGCTAGAATGGTTCCTTTTGCAGGATGGGAAATGCCAATACAATACTCATCAATTATNAATGAGTGTAATGCNGTAAGAAATAAAGCNGGGATTTTTGATGTTTCTCACATGGGGAGNTTCATGATTACAGGNAANGACGCATCTTTAGCTTTAGATAAAATTTTAAGNGTTGACCCNANNTTAATNNAAATAGGGCAAGGNAAATANAACTTGATATGCGATACAAACGGAGGAGTAATTGATGATTGCATTGTNTACAAAATNTCTGANACTAAATTCNTGTTAATNCCTAANGCATCTAATGCAGACNCCGTACATGAATGGCTCAATATTAATACTGTNGGATTAGAATANCNAACAGAAGTAATCACTTCAAAATCAACTATGATTGCTTTACAAGGACCTGAATCAGGAAATATTTTATCTTCNTCCATNCCNGAAATAGGNANAATAAAGAGATTTAGATTTATTGAACATACTCTAAAATCNACAAATATGATNATTTGTAGAACAGGATATACNGGAGAAGATGGTTANGAAATAATTTTAGACAATTCNATAGCNGTTGAATTTTGGGATTTACTAAAAACTAACGGAGCATCNGAGTGTGGNTTAGGCGCAAGAGATGTACTAAGACTNGAAGCTGCTCTNCCTCTTCATGGAAANGAAATTACAAAAGAAACNAATCCNTTTGAAGCTAAATTAGGCATGTTTGTCCAATTAGANAGAAAAAATTATATAGTNAANGATGTTCTNACGAAAATAAAATCTAATGAACAAAACAAAAAATTAATTGGATTTGANATTCAAGGAAGAAATATCGCAAGATCTCATAATACAATNCTAGATGCTTCNGACAATGTAATTGGAGAAGTAACTAGNGGATCATTTTCTCCCACATTNAATAAAAGTATTGGGTTAGCATATGTTAAAAANGGTTTTACAGACCCCGATTCTGAAGTTAAAATAAATATAAGANCNAAAAATATAATAGCTAAAATAATTAAAACACCNTTTTATAANAGGAGTAAAAATGTATCCTGATAATTTAAAATATTCTGAAGAACANGAATGGTTGCTTGAAAATAANGGGATTGCAACTGTCGGNATTACCGATTTTGCAGTAGAAAGCNTAGGTGANATAGTATTNATTGAACTCCCNGAACAAGGGACAGAAATTCAACAATTNACAACATTTGGTGAAGTCGAATCNGTTAAAGCAGCTTCTGAAATTTACACNCCNATAAGNGGTGAAATTATNGAAGTNAATGACAAGCTTGAAACNGAGCCTGAATTACTAAATAATTCTCCNTATGAANATGGTTGGTTAATAAAAGTTAAAATATCTGANCCATCNGAAATAGANAAACTNATGAGTTCTAAAGATTATGAAAAATTTGTAAATAGNGGNNACTAAACAAAATNAATCTTAAATATTTCTTAATANTAAANNANTATAATTATNAAAAATATCAAACTNTAGGANNANATAAGCATCATGAANAAAAACTACCAATCNACATATTCTCCTAATACNNCTGAAATNAAAAATGAAATGTTAAAAGAAATAGGAGTAGATTCNTACGAAGAATTGTTTGTAGATGTCCCTGAAAANTTCAGATTTCCCAANCTTGATTTACCNTCTCCTACATCNGANTTNGATTTGAAAATAGAAATGAATAAACTTTCNAGTAAAAATTCTATCCCNGGTGAGTTNAGNTCTTTNCTNGGTGCAGGAGCTTATAGACATTTCATNCCNAGCGTTGTTAAACAAATAACNTCNAGNAGTGAGTTCATGACTTCCTACACTCCCTACCAACCTGANGTTTCGCAAGGAACTTTNCAAGCTCATTTTGANTTTCAAAGTATGGTATGNGAACTTACAGGAATGGANGCNGCNAANGCAGGAATGTANGACGGTGCCACAAGTGCTGCAGAAGCTGTGCTTATGGCTTGTAGNATAAATAAAAATTTTACAGTAAATATNGTTGATGGAGTTTCACCNCTNTANACTGATGTTATTAAAACNCTCACNCAAGCTTCTGGTATTAATATAGAACATAAAGATTTAAACANTGTCTTANCAGGATCNGANGAACCTCCTGCATGTTATGTNNTACAACAACCAAATTTTTCAGGAGAGATTGAAGATTTTGANAAATTAACAAAAATTTCAAAACTTAATAANGCNCTACTNATAGTGATNACTGAACCAATGTTCNTAAGCATGTATAAAACNCCAGATNATTATGGAGCTGATATTGTAGTTGCTGANGGACAACCATTTGGTGTTTCTCTAGCATACGGNGGACCNTACGCAGGGTTGTTTGCNTGTAANAAGAAATANCTTAGACAACTTCCTGGGAGAATTGTTGGAGAAACGGTAGATAAAGANAATGAGAAAGGATATGTACTAACACTTCAAACTAGAGAACAGCANATNAAAAGAGACAGAGCTACTTCTAATATATGTACTTCTGTAGGANTAATAGCTTTGATGTCTACNGTATATATGGCACTNCAAGGNAAAATGGGATTAAAATATTTATCTGAGCTTTGCTACCACAAAGCACACTATGCTGCAAAAAAAATATCTCAATTAGATGGGTATGAAATAGNAAATANTAATTTTTATAAAGAATTTACTGTTAATTGCCCAAAGCCTGTAAAAGAAATAAATTCATANCTTCATGAAAATAAAATNATTGGAGGATATGANATTTCAAGCAAATCACAAAACNAAATGCTTATTTCNTTTACAGAAATGAATTCAAAAGAAGAAATTGACAACTTNATAAATNTATTATCAAAAATAAAATAAAAATTAATATGAATAAAATAAGTAAAAGAAAATTATTATTTGACCAAAGTATAAAAGGTAANGTTGGAACGACATTNCCATCTATGGACATTCCNNAACAAAAATTACCAAATTCTGATNANTTACGTGANGAAATNACTATGCCAGAAGTATCAGAAAATGAAATTGTGAGATATTTTTCTTCTATNAGCCAAATGAATTTTTCTATTGACCACAATTTTTATCCTCTAGGNAGTTGCACAATGAAGTACAANCCTAAATTAAACGATGANATTGCAGCNCTACCNGGATTCAATGAAATTCATCCNCTTCAAGATACAGAAACAACTCAAGGCGCTCTNGAACTTATGCATCATCTNCAAATTTTACTCGCNGAAATAACTGGNATGGCNGGTACATCTTTNTCTCCAATGGCTGGAGCTGAGGCAGAANTAGCAGGNATGCTAATGATAAGAGCATATCACANNAATAAAGAAGATTTTAAAAGAAAAAAAGTNATNATCCCNGACAGTGCCCATGGAACAAATCCTGCATCAGCAGTNATGGCTGGATTTGANGTTNTAAGTATTCCTACGGACGAAAANGGAAATACAGATTTAGATGCTTTAAAAAGTGTAGTTGANGAAACAACAGCNGGACTAATGCTTACNCAACCAAGTACTATNGGNCTATTTGATACAAATATATTAGAGATTGTGAAAATAATTAATGAAAANGGCGGNTTAATATACGGAGACGGNGCAAATTTAAATGCAATACTAGGNAAAGTTAAGCCAGGTGAAATTGGATTTGATGTTATTCATTCAAANTTACATAAAACNTTCACNCAACCACATGGTGGNGGTGGCCCTGGAGCTGGNGCAGTAATGGTNAGTCAAAGACTNGTNGATTTTTTACCNGANCCTNTAGTAACAAAAACNAATAGTAANTTNAACTTNACTAAACCTATCAAATCAATAGGTAAAATGGGNGCATTCCANGGNAATTTCGGCGCTCTAGTAAGAGCCTANGCTTANATAAGAACTTTAGGNAAAGAAGGNATAAGTAGCATTAGTGAAGATGCTGTNATNAATGCAAATTATTTAAGAACAAAACTTAATGATACATTAGANTTACCATATGATCGNATTTGTAGTCACGAGGTCGTTTTTTCNGCAAAATCGATTAAAGAAAAATATGGAGTTAATGCTTTAGANATTGCAAAAAGGCTAATNGATTATNATATTCANCCTCCNACAATGTATTTNCCATTAATAGTAGATGAAGCTCTTCTTGTTGAACCAACNGAAACAGAATCTAAAGAAACTCTAGANGATTTTATTGATGTAATGAANCAAATAGTAAAAGAAGCTGAAACAAATCCNGANCTATTNCTAAANGCTCCNCATAACACTCCNAATAAGAGATTAAATGAAGCTTTNGCTGCNAGAAATCCAAAGCTNAGNTGGAGAGACACTCTAGTATCTGACTAAATTGTGATATCTAAGGTNTNTATTTTNTCTACTAATTTTTTTTGAGTNAGATTTTCTATNTTTTTAGAAGCTGAAAGTACTAAATAATTNCCAAAGATTTCNTCATCAACTAGATCTTNCATAATTCTTAAACTTTTTGCTCTTTTTGNTAATTCCACATCTGAGNNAANAAACTTTTCAGCATATTTTTTAATACCNAATTGANTTAAAAAATCTGATTGTTTNCCCAAAAATAAATTATTAAATCCNACTTCATTATGAATGTAGTTCAANAAATCAAAGTTNATAAAAGCACTNATATCTGCTTTNTCATANGGGTANAAATCATAAGATAAATTTTTATTNTTTATAATTCTAGNATCAGTATTTATCTTATTATTATCCCTTAATTGCTTAGTAGTATANCCGTAGTCAAATGANAGAATCANTCCAGATGACANTCCTTCCCATATATTTTTTATCATAGTTTTNTATAAANGAGAATATGTATATATTTTATTTTCTATCATATAATTAGGNTCATTAAATGANTCAAAAGGATNATAGTCNACTTCGCTTAATTCTTCATTAATTCCNTCATTGATTTTAAATAANATTTCGTGATATTTNTTGTTTTTANANGTTAATCTTTTAAAAGGAAANGCNTCAAAGAGNTCNTTTGAAATAANAAATCCANTTATATTNTTAANGCAAAAAGTATCAGAAATAACTAAATTTAATTCATGNTCAATNTTTAATATATTTTTGAAGTTTTTATCAATTATTAAAATATTACATTGTTTTAAAAAATCATTNGAAATAACAGATAATGAGTTAATGATTTCTTTAATTAAATATAATCCTCCTCCTCCTAATTCAATCAAATAAAAATTCTTAGGCTTTCTCATTAAAATCCAGGANGANTAAATATATCTTGCTAACATATAAGCAAAACTAGANTGNATCATNGGNGATGTNTAATAATCAGATTCCCATANNGTNTCATTAGATTTTGAATAATAACCTNNTTTAGAATCATACAATTTGTATTCCATAAATCTATCATATGAATACAAATTATTATAACTAAATCTNTTTGTGAAAATATCAGTCATNCAAAATTAAATATCAAATAAAGATNTTAATCATCTTTNNTCGATATCAGTATANGGNATATCGAGNTCTCCAACATATTCTAANAAAGGACGNATTAAAATATTATTATTCAATTGTTCAGTAACTTGCGCTGTCCANCCTGGAATTCTTGCCAAAGCAAAGATAGAGACAAATATNTCATCNGGAATTTCTAATANGTTATATATAGCACCAGTCCAAAAATCAACATTTTCACATATNCCTTTTTTTTCGTATGGTTCCATGCACTCTGCTAGAGATTGAAGNATTGCAAACCATTTNGGGTTACCTTTTCTNTCACTCAAATTCTTAGCATCTTTTTTTAAAATCAAAGCCCTTGGATCCGCAGTTTTATAAACTCTATGACCAAAGCCCATTATTCTTCCNCCANTTGAAAGTAAATTTTTAACATANTCAACAGTATTACTCTCATCACCNATATCTTGCGCTTGTTTCATTACNCCTTCNGCNGCACCACCATGTGCAGGTCCCTTAAGNGCTGCNACTCCAGCAGTTAAAGCTGANTACATATCTGATTGAGTTGAAGCTACAACTCTNGCTGTAAATGATGAAGCATTCAATCCATGCTCAGCNTGTAAAATTAAATCTTTATCAATTAGCTTNGCNTCNAAATNATTNGGTTCATTNCCAAACAGCATATAGAGAAAATTCGCAGAATGAGAAAGNTTTTTATTTGGNGGAATATACTTATCNCCATTTCNTAATCTAACGTGAGCAGCAACAATNGTTGGCGCTTTTGCAGTAACAGACANTCCTCTTTCAATATTTGCATCNAGACTTTCATCNTCTAATTTGNTATCAAANGCTGCCAATGCAGATATNGTAGTTCTTAAAACATCCATAGGATGTANATGTTTAATTGAATCTATCAAATCAATCATTTCAGAAGGAATATCTCGTTTGTCAGNCATNAATTGNGTAATTTGAGACAGCTCAGATTTGTTGGGTAATTTGCCATATATTAATAAANAGCTTACTTCTTCAAAGGTGGAGTTGTTTGCCAATTCATTGATATTAAATCCNCGATAATATANTTTTCCNTTTTTACCATCNACATAACTNGATTTAGTTCTGTCTAGATATACNTCTTTTAATCCTCTATGAATCTTAACTTCATCCACTTTTTTTCCTNATGNATTGTTTTNCAATAGCCTCAATNATATAATTCTACCAAAATTTTAATATTTTTATGATAGCATAATTGATATATTAATGATTTNAGCTATGTTAATATAACAAAAATTTTTATATNATTANAATTATGAATAACACNGNACAAGACATACCAGATATNGTAATAAANAGATTACCTCTNTATATAAGAACATTAANNGAATTAAAAGNATTAAACCAAACAACNATAAGTTCNGAGCATTTAGGAAATTTANTACAAACCACACCNGCGCAAATAAGAAAAGACTTTAGTCATTTTGGAAAATTTGGTAANCAAGGNAAAGGTTACAATATAGACTACTTNTTAGAAGAGTTAAGAGAAATTTTAAATCTTAACAAATCTTGGAATTCATGNGTAGTTGGNGTAGGGAAACTNGGNGANGCTGTNATAAATTATCAGGGCTTCAAGGATGAAGGNTACTTAATCAANGTAGCTTTTGATATATCAATTCCAAAATCAAAAAATATAAATAATGTAGAAATAAAATCTATATCGGATATGANTCAATATATAAANANTCTAGATATTAAAATAGGGATNGTAACAGTACCATCAGCTGATGCNCAAGGAGTAATAGATAGACTTGTTCAATGTGGTATCAAAGGTATTTTAAATTATGCTCCNATGAAACCAATCATACCTANAAATGTTTCTTGNATGAACATAGANCCTGTACTATCTCTTCAATCTATGTCCTATTATTTNGATAAATAANTTAATTAATTAAAACNGTTANCTTATTATCATTNATTTCNGAAAAGCCNCCTTNTATATCTATGTTTTTTTCCTTCGATCCTGAAAATCTAGCTGTAATAGTTCCNGGATTTAATGAAGTTATNAGACTTGCATGATTTTTTAAGATAGTTATATAACCATCTTTAGCTGGTAAAGTTACAGAATCNACCTCACTCTCAAATTCNNNTCCNTTTTTTGAAACAATTTTAATTTCAAATGCCATTTNNTTNCCTATTTTTTCTTAGAATTCTCAACAACTTCATCAATTGTTCCTTGCATNTAAAAAGCTTGNTCNGGTAGTTCGTCATGTTTCCCNTCTAATATTTCAAGAAATCCTCGNACATTTTCTTCNAAGGATACATATTTTCCNGGTATTCCTGTAAAAACTTCTCCCACAAAAAATGGTTGTGTTAAAAATCTCTGTATTTTNCTTGCTCNNGAAACAATTACTTGNTCTTCTTCAGATAATTCTTCAATACCTAAAATTGCTATTACATCTTGCAAGTCTTTATATCTCTGTAAAATCTGCTTAACACCTTGAGCCGCTCTNTAATGATCTTCNCCAACTACTGNAGGTTCCAATATCCTNGAGTTTGATGCTAGTGGATCAACAGCNGGAAATAAAGCTTGTTCAGCTAATGATCGNTCTAAAGCNATATTNGCATCTAGATGTCCAAAAGTAGTTACAATNCCAGGATCTGTATAATCATCAGCNGGNACNTATACNGCTTGGAAAGAAGTAATAGAACCATCATTAGTNGATGTNATTCTTTCTTCCAAATCTCCNATTTCTGTACTTAATGTAGGCTGATATCCAACAGCAGAAGGCATTCTACCTAATAANGCNGAAACTTCCATNCCNGCAAGAATNTATCTNTACACATTATCTACGAATAAAAGTACATCTTGTTTTCTTACATCTCTAAAATATTCAGCCATTGTTANNCCTGTTAAAGCAATTCTTGCTCTTGTTCCAGGAGGTTCNTTCATTTGACCAAAAACCAATGCAGTTGAATCCAACACACCATATTCTTTCATTTCATTCCAAAGATCATTNCCTTCTCTTGATCTTTCTCCAACACCNGCAAANACTGATACNCCTGAATGTTCTTGAGCAATATTTCNNATTANTTCTGTAATAATAACAGTTTTNCCNACNCCAGCACCGCCGTAAGCTCCNACTTTTCCTCCTTTAGCAAANGGNGTCATAAGATCAATAACTTTAATNCCNGTTTCTAATATTTCAGTAGTACTTCTTTGTTGATCAAATGAAGGNGCAGGTCTATGAATTGGCCATCTCTCCNCATCTGAAGGAATAGGGTCNCCGTCATCTATNGCTTCACCTTTCACGTTAAACANTCTACCTAAAGAAGNATCTCCAACAGGAACTTGTACTGCAGCTCCAGTATCAATAACTTCCTGTCCTCTTGCCAATCCGTCTGTAGANCCTAAAGCTAAGCATCNTGCCCAATTATTTCCAACAAGTTGTTCNACTTCTAANACNAACTTGTCACCATCTAAATCTGTTTCNAGNGCATTGTAAATATTAGGTAATTTNTCTGGTGGAAATTCTACATCCACAACAGTNCCAATTACNTGAACTATACTTCCTTTTGACATATTAAACTCCTATTTTTATATTTTATATTTAATTTTCTTCGATAGCNGACATTCCNCCAACNAAATCTAATAATTCCGATGTTATAGTTTCCTGTCTTGCTTTATTCAAATCTAAAGTCAAATCCTCAACAAGNTCAAGAGCATTATCAGTGGCATTTTGCATTGCAACCATTCTTGCNGCATGTTCACTTGCAAGNGAATCNAGNATAGCTCCNTAAATTATTGTTAANACAAATTTNGGNGCAAAGTCTAAAACCAAATCAATTTGATTAGGTTCAAATATATGGCTACCTATTTGTTCNCNNCTNGATTCAGTTAAATCTTCAGTAAAAGGAAGNANATCAACTACTTGTGCTGTTTGCTTTGCAACACTATTAAAATGAGTATAGATTAATTTTACTGAAGANTATTGATTATCAANAAATTCATTAATAACAAGTTCTGANAAATTATTAATTTCATCAGAATCAAATTCGTCTTTCATTTCATATGANTCTACTAAATTTTTATTNCGAGATACTAAATANTTTTCAATTTTTTTCCCNACAGAAATAAATTTAGCAGAATCTTCGTTTATTTTATGAGTCTCAAGAACTTTTACTAAATTTCCAAATAATGGACCAGCNAATCCTCGATTNGAAGAAATCACAACNTATAGTATTTTTTCTTCTGAATTNATTTCTCCANCANTAAATAAAGGNCTNATTTCNGAAAGNAAATCAAAATTAACAGANCCCATNACACTGTTTTTAATTTCATCATATCCAGCNGAAAACAAATTAAAATCTTCTGCAGAGTTTTGTGCTTTTCGTAATTTAGATGCAGCAATCATTTGCATAGCTCCAGTNACCTTAGCAGTGTTGGAGATNGATTTAATTCTAGTTCGTAATTCTTTAGTNCTTGCCATATATTATTAATAACCCATAGATTTTTTGTATTTCAAACTAACTTCNTTTACTGTTTTTTTATCTTCGTCAGATAATTCTCCTGAAGACTTTATTGAGTCTAATACTTTANTCAAATTTGACTCGGCATAATCATACCAACTAAGTTCAAATTCTTTTACTTTATCTAACGGAATATCNTCNAATACNCCTTCNTTAACCATATAAAANAAACAAACTTGTTGTTCCATTGTTACAGGAGAAGCTTCATTTTGTTTTAANAACTCCAAAATTCTTTGNCCTCTNTCTAATTGTTTCTTAGTAGAATCATCTAGNTCAGAAGATCCNAATTGAGCAAAGCTTTCTAATTCACGGAATTGAGCCATTTCAATCTTTAANCTTGCTGCAACAGATTTCATNGCTTTNGTTTGAGCAGAGCTACCAACNCTTGTAACTGAAAGTCCNAAATTAACAGCAGGTCTTATACCNGAGTTAAACAAATCTGGTTCNAAGTATATCTGCCCGTCGGTAATTGAAATAACATTTGTAGGAATATANGCAGAAACATCNCCTGCNTGAGTTTCAATTACNGGNAGTGCAGTCATAGAAGATCCNCCATAATCNGNTGAAAGGTTAACAGCTCTTTCTAGTAACCTAGAATGTAAATAAAANACATCACCAGGATAAGCTTCTCTTCCAGGAGGTCTTCTTANTAATAATGACATTTGNCTATAAGCCCANGCATGTTTAGTAAGATCATCGTAAACAATTAAGACATCTTTACCTTGNGACATAAAATATTCACCCATAGCACANCCTGAGTAAGGAGCTAAATANTGNAGAGCAGCAGATTCAGANGCATTAGCTGTTACTACAATAGTNTGATCCATAGCACCATTNANTTCTAATTGATTTACTATGTTTGCAACTTTAGATGCTTTTTGACCAATCGAAACATAAATACATATCAGATCTCCNCCTTTTTGGTTAATTATTGCATCAATACAAACAGCNGTTTTCCCTGTNCCTCTATCACCAATAACTAATTCTCTTTGCCCTCTTCCAATTGGNACAAGNCCATCTACNACTTTCACTCCAAATTGAACAGGCTGNTTAACTGATTCACGTTCAACAACACCNGGNGCTATTTTTTCAACCTCNATAGTTTCAGAAGAATTTATATTNCCTTTNCCATCAACTGGTTGNCCTAATGGATTCAAAACTCTTCCAANCATNTCAGGNNCAACNGGAACTTCTACTATTCTTCCTGTACTTTTTACCTCGTCTCCTTCTTTNATTCCAAGATAATCACCAAGGATTACAACACCTACAGTATCTTCTTCNAAGTTCAAGGCTAATCCAAAAACATCGTTTTCAAATTGAACAATTTCATTAGCTTTAACATTTGACAATCCTTGCACTCTAGCTACNCCGTCACCGGCCTCNGTTACAGTTCCTGTTTGTTCGACTTTTAAATCNTCACCAAATTGCTTNATTTGTTGNTTTATTATTGAAGCTATATCTTCATTTGCCATAACTACCGTCCTTTAGTTAAACTAATTCTCTTTTAAGTTGTTTCAATTTGTTTTTTAAACTTCCATCTATAACTGAATCACCAATTTTAATTACAATTCCNCCAATTAATGATTTGTCTATTTTTTCTTCTATTTGAGGATCAGATCCAGAAATAGTTTTAGCTACTTCAGTAATTTTATTCTTTAAGTTATCATCNATTTTATAAGGAGATGAAAGTAAAACACGTACTTTATTATTNTGNTTTTCGTATTCGTATTCAAATTGNTTATAAATTTCATCGATTAACAAAAANGATTGATTTTTNGANAGTAGCTTCACAAAATTAAGTTGTAATTTNNCAAAAGANGANCCAAAAACTTGNTCAATTAATTTAAATTTAGTTTCNACTGTAANCTTNGAAGANTCTAAAATCATNTTGAATTCACGATTCTTAGCAGATTCNCAAATCANGTTTAATTTTTCTAACCAATCATCAAAANTATTTTCNTCTAAAGCTAATTCAAATATTGCCCTAGCATATCTTTTTGCTGTTTTTGAATCTTTTGCCATTAATNTATAACACCTTAATTTTTAATATTTTTTGCTTTTTCAAGNAAAGAAGCAATCACTTGATCATGATTTTTTTCTGTTACTTCTCTTTCAACTATTTTTTCAGCAGCNGAAATAGCAAGCCCNGAAAATTCTGATCTTATATTGTTNATAATTTTTTCTTGCTCNGATTTTATTTCATCAAGAGCTCTTTTCCTTTCNTTTTCAATTTGCTCTTTACTTTTTTCCATTTCAGATTCTTTAATCTTTTTAGCTTGGTCNCTTGCTTCGGAAATTAAAATTTGAGATTCTTCTCTAGCTTTAATCATCAACGATTCATTGACTTCTGTGGTTTTTTCAGCTTCCTGTTTAACTCTTTCNGCAGTTTCNAAGCTTGATTTNATCTTTTCAGATCTNTCTTCTAGCATTTTAACCACTGGAGCNTACAAAAACTTCTTTAACAATATAAAAAGAATAAGAAANCTNATTACCTGAGTTAAGAGGCCAGGCCAATTAATGCCTAATGCATCCATAAAAAACTCCTAAATTTTATTAATGTAAAAANGAATCAAACAAATTTGATAAGTATTGCTACAACCAAAGCATAAATCGCAATAGCTTCAGCAAACGCAATAGCNAAAATCATNTTTGTTTGAATTTGNCCAGCAGCTTCAGGNTTTCTNCCTATAGCTTCCATTGCTTTTGCTCCAAGCATGCCAATTCCAATCGCAGGNCCAATAGCACCAACGCCAATAGCAATACCTGCACCTATNTTTAATATATCTCCTTCCATAATCAATCTCCTTANAAGAACTAGATTTTAATTAATAATTTATCATAATTTTCATCAATGATCATCTGAATTATGCTCTACNGTTGAAATAGAAGCAAAAACCAANGTTAACATTGAAAATATAAGCCCTTGAATTANTCCTACNAATAACTCAAGTCCTATAAAAGGAATAATTCCGATTAGNGGTAGTAAAAATGCCATAGCAAATAATAAAACCTCTCCTGCAAATATATTCCCAAATAATCTAAAAGTAAAACTTAATATCTTGGCAAATTCTCCCACTAATTCTAAAATTCCTACAAAGAAATTTATTGGNCCATTTTTAAAATTGATAAATTTGCCTGCATGACCTGTTAATCCTAAATATTTAAATCCCCACCAGTGTATACAGAACATAGCGCAAAGAGCTAAAGCTAATGTTGTATTCATNTCAGAGTTTGTTCCTCTAAAAAACGGAACTAAAATTCCAACTTTATAATGATCATCAAAATTCTTTACTCCTAATTCTTTAGCCTTTATTTCTTTAGCATGTGCAAACTCATGCTCTAGCCAATGATGAGAGCATATTACACTTGCTGATTTTGAATCTTTAGAATGCCCGTTATGTGAATCTGCAAACAATGATGTGTCAGATGATTTTATCGAATAATCTGTTTTCCCATAACCAAACATTGTAGACGCAAGTATTCCATTNGTTTTATATACATTGAATTTAACATTATGACCCAAGTTATCTTTTTCTTCTTGATGATGGCAATATTCTTCAGCAGATTCAATTCTTCCTATAGTTCCAGTCCCTGGCAAAACTCCGATCCAATTTGATACAACAACAAATAAAAAAATGGTCATTACTAAAGGAAAAAATACTTTACCTTTTTCATCTCCTGCTATTTTTTTACAGGTGTTATACATTGCTTCTAATGCAAATTCTATTAAGTTTTGCATTCCTTTGGGTATGATTTTCATATCTTTTGTTGCTTTTCTGGATATGATTGTCAATGCCACAATAGAAAACATTGACATAAGTAAAGTGTTAGTTAGAGCGCTATTCAAAAAATCAAATATAAAACCTTTAGATTTAAAGTAATATAACGTTTCAGCAGGAATAGAAATATAAGCAAAGGGTGCGCTAAGAAAACCCAAATCAAGAGCTGTNCCTAATCCTCCNCCTAAAATTGACACTATAAATAGCGATCCTAAAATAAATGGATTTAAAATAATTTTAGATAAGTATGAAAAAATTTTATTCATTTATATTTAATCAGATTTTAATAACAAATTAACTAAATTATATGTCCCTACTCCAGCAGTAAATATGCCTAAAAGCAACCCAGCCACCAAAAAAAAGACTTCTGCTTTTGAGAAAGAAAAAAAACTCGCAATCCAAGATCCTAGCATTGTCCCTCCAACTATGCATACAACTACAAACCATCCTATGCCAATCAATTGAAAAGCCAAAACCAACTTCCTAGACCCCAAATTACTCTCCTCAAAACTTTTAAATCCTATCATATCCATTTAACACGGTCAAACAAATACAATTTTAAAAATCGTCTAAATCTAATTCTTCCATAAATTCATCAAAAGCAGACAATTTTAATTCTTTTTGTTCGGATGATTTTTTATCTTTTGTATCTGCATAAGTTTCTGTTGAGCTTAACTCTTCATCATTCTTNTCTAATTCAAGTCCAGCTTTATCAAGCACTTTGTCTTCAGCATATATTGGAGCATTGGTTCTTACAGCTAATGCTAAAGCATCACTTGGTCTAGAATCTATTTCTATCAAATCTCCTTTGAAGTCTATAANTATTTTAGCCATAAATGTATCTTCATGATTAACATCCCANACTACTACATGGTCTAATTTAGCTCCAAGAGATTCAAATGAATTGCATAAAAGATCATGAGTCATAGGGCGTGGTACAGATACATCTTCTAGTTTAAGAGCAATTGCCTCTGCTTCGTTAGTTCCGATCCACATAGGAAGATATCTTTTAGAATGTTTTTCCTTAAGAATAACAACTCTTTGGTAATTCATTAGACTAACTCTAATACTGTCTATTACCATTTCGAACATTAAATACCCAACATTAAATTAGTAAATTATTCTATAAGTATATTTCATTTTTTTAATATGAACAAGTAAACTCTCGCACGATTTTTAATACTACAAATCAGGTTATAAAATCAGTTGATTTTATAANATTTTATTTATCAACAAATACCAATTTTTTGATTTTATTATTAAAACTTAATGCCGCTTTACGAGCAGCATCACNAAAATCTTTTCCACCTGATGCGTAAATTATTGATCTTGAAGAATTAATTACATAAGGAATATTTTTTAATTTCAATGACAAATTTATCTTTCCTAAAGAATTGATAACTTCGCCAATATCTCCTCCCTGGCTTCCTATACCTGGAATTAAATAAGTTAATTCCCCGCAAATCTTTTTCAATCTTTTTATATCATCAATATTTGTAGCTCCAGCAACCAGTCCTACGTTTCTATTTTTAGAATNCCAACGATTTAACATGATAGCTAAATATTCATAAAAATATTCAACNTCATATGACGAGTCTAATTTTAATTTTTGCAACTCATCTGAAAGTGGGTTTGAAGAACGGCACCATACAAATATTCCTTTATCTCTATATTCAAAAAAAGGCTCAAGTGATTCTTCTCCTCCGTAAGGATTAACAGTAACTGCATCAAAGCCCATATTATCAAAAATTGAATATGCATATTGCTTGTTTGTATTCCCTATATCACCTCGTTTTGCGTCAGCTATAGTTATAACATTTGAATTTTTAGACTTNATATAATCAACTGTATTATAAAGACATTTAATACCATCTAATCCCTCACTTTCATAAAAAGCGAAATTAGGCTTATAAGCACATACAAGATCTATAGTACTATCAATAATTCTTTTATTAAAATCAAACAAATCTTCAATTGGCATTCTAGATTTGTCAGGATCTAATCCAACAGTAAGNATNGATAAGTTCTTTTTAACAATATTTTCAAGTTTTGCACTAAATTCCAATTTGATCCTCGTTATTATTTAGTAGATATTTTTACACTTATNGATTTAAATATAACATATATTTGGTCATTCAATTTTAAGTTTAAAATTTCAAATGAAGTTTTTGAAATGTCAGCAATAATTTCAAATCCCACATTGCAAACAAGTCTAATTTTTGATTTCAAATCGACATAATCACTCAAATAACCTTTAATAATGTTATCAGCAATAGAAATATCAGGCTTTGTNGTAGAAATAGCAACAGAAGANGAAGGAATCATTATTGCAAAATTACCATTACTNACATTATTACTAACTTGAATTGGTATAGTATTAATTTCTAATGATTTAGAAGAGTTGGATTTTGTCAAATATATATTTTGNAAATCTGAATCACCNTAACTTTCAAGTGACAATTCAGAAGATGAAATTTTTTTGTTAATATTTCCATTTTTTATTATAAATATATTGTTACAAATAGCTATCATTTCAGAAACATCATGAGACACATAAATTATTGGAATTTTATATTCTGCATTAATTTTTTTTAAGTAATTCAAAATCATAAGTTTAGAATTCAAATCTAATTCAGACAATGGTTCATCCATTAAAAGAACATTAGGGTTTCTAGCTAAAGCTCTAGCAATNCTAACTTTTTGTGCCTGNCCTCCAGAAATTTGATTTGGNAATTTTGGCAACAAATCACTGATATTCATCATGTCAATAATATCTTCAATGTTTATTTTATTACCAGCCTTATATCCGTAATGTATATTTTCATTAATATTCATTGAAGGAAACAAATTAGGTTTCTGTGTGACATAACCAATATTGCGCTTTTCAGGAGGTAATAAAATTTTCTTTTTCAAATCATAAAATGTCTTANCTTGTATCAAAATTTTACCTGAGTCAGGATTTGTAAATCCTGCAATACAATTTAACAAAGTAGATTTACCTGATCCAGAAGGGCCAAATATTCCATTAATTTTTTCATCCACAGCAAAGTTACAATTTAATACAAAATTATTGTAATTTTTCTCAAATTTNATATCCATTAAGCTCATCTATGTCTTTTTTGATTTGTAAATCAATATATTATTAATTACTACAGAAAATATACCAAGCACTACTGAACATAATATCAATATGCTTAAATTTTGATCATCTCCAGTTTGAATTGATTGGAATATAGCCAAAGGAATAGTTCGAGAGACTCCCTCAATATTGCCTGCAAAAATAATTGTAGCTCCAAATTCTCCTAATGCTCTTGCAAAACCTAACAGTATACCTCCTGAGATACCAAAGAAACTTTCTCTCAAAGTTATTGTAAAAAACATCTTAATATTACTAGATCCAAGTGACCTAGCTACTTTTTCTAAATCTCTATCAACTGACTCTAAAGCTATAATAAATGATCTTGCCATAAGTGGAAATGAAACTAGTGCGCAAGCTAATATGGCAGCAAATTTAGTAAATACTATNTCTATTCCCATTCCTTCTAATATTTGACCAACAAAACCAGCAGGACTGAAAATTATTAATANAAAGTATCCCAAGACAACTGGGGGTAAAACNAAAGGAAGTGAAATAATTATATCAGTAACAAATTTTAATGATTTATGCTTTGATCTAGTTATTACCACTGANGACACAAATGATAGTGGAATATTAATTAAAGTAGCAATAAATGCTATTTCTAATGTTAAAANCAGAGATTGAGTTACCATAAATTAAAATTAAGGGTTACTAAAACCNTATTTAGTAAAAATATTTTTAATTTTTTCATTTTTTAAAAAAATTAAAAATTCTTTAACATCNTATGAATTTTCTAAAACTACAATAGGGTATTGAATTTCATTATATAAGTTTTCAGAAATATTTTTTTTATTATAATTACCCTCATAATTATTAAAATCAGTATTATANGCAAACACTCCATCAGATAACCCCAATCTCATATGATTAACCGCATCTCGTACATTTTTTGTTTTTACAATTTTTTTCTCAATATCTGATATCACTCCCATATTATTTAAANCTTGAATAGTATATTCTCCAGCAGGAGCTAATTCTGGATCTGCTATTGAAATTCTATTTATATAATCNGATACCACCAATTCTTTTATATTTTTTTGCTCCCAATTATCAATCTTCTTTCCACTAGCAAACACTAATTTATTAGAAAGTAAAACATAAAAATCTACAACTTTTATGTTTTTATCATTTATAAAATTATAAGGTGATATCCCAGCAGGAATAAATATCTCAGGAGCAGCTCCTCTGTTTATTTGCGATGCAAGAGTTTGAGATCCTCCGAAATTTAATATTAATGAAATATTATTTTCCTCATAGAATATATCTTTAATTTCTTCTAGAGGTTCTGATAAACTCACAGCAGCAAATATAAGTATTTCTTTATCTTTTTTTTGAAAGAAAGAAGATAAAATTGACAATACTAAAACAGTTGCCATAATAAGTATAATAAAAATAAATTTTCTACTAATCAAAAGAATTATGAAATTAAATAACAAAAATAATAATNTAAATTATAAATTAACACCAAAACAAATTCAAAAATATAGCCGACACATTGTTATGCCTCAAATAGGCAGTATTGGGCAAAGAAGATTGCTGAACTCTAAAGTCCTCATAATTGGAGCAGGAGGGTTAGGATCCCCTGTAAGTATTTACCTTACACTTGCAGGAATAGGAAAGATTGGAATAATTGACATGGATACAGTAGAAATTTCAAACCTTCAAAGACAAATACTTCACACAGAAAAAGATATTGGTATTAAAAAAACAGAATCAGCAAAAAATTCCCTGATTTCTTATAATAGCGACTTGGTTATTGAAACTTTTGATGAACCTCTTTCTTCGAATAATGCTCTAGAAATATTTTCAAATTATGACATCATTGTCAATGGAGCAGACAATTTCCCGGCAAGATATTTAGCNAATGATNCAGCTTTTCTTACAAACAAACCCTTAGTTGACGGAAGCATACTATTATTTGATGGTCAATTAAGTACATACATTCCTAAAAAAGGATGCTATAGATGCCTTTTTCCCANTCCNCCAAAACCAGGGGAAGTCCCTAGCTGCGCTGAAGCTGGTGTTCTAGGAATGCTACCTGGAATAGTCGGAAGTATACAGGCTACTGAAACAGTTAAATTAATACTTAATATTGGAGAAACTTTATCTAATAAACTATTATTAGTTGATGCCTTAAACATGGAATTTAAAACAATTACATACAAAAAAAATCCTGATTGTGTATTATGTGGCAACAATCCTACAGTAAAAGAATTAATTGATTACGAATTCTTTTGTGGGTTATAACAAATTATTTCTGTCTACAAATTCTCCATCTTTAATAACTTCTGAAATAGTTCTTAAATTTTCTATCTGGTTAACAGGGCTTTCATCTAATACAATCATATCTGCAAGCTTGCCAATTTCAATAGATCCTATTGAATCGTCAATCCAGCATGATTGTGAAGCTACACTTGTAGCAGATTTTATTGCCTCCATTGGGCTTTGCCCTCCTGCGACATGACCTTCAATATCTAAAAAGAAATTCCCCATTTCATAAGCACCCCACGCAGAATCTGATCCTGCTGACATAGAAATCCCTGCTTCATACATTTTATTGAAACATTCCATTCGNTATTCATGCTCAAATAGCACTTTGTCCATCTCTTCTTGATCAGATTCAGAAAAATTACCTTCATTTTTTTTGTTCTCCATAATTTTTACTCTCATCATTCCTGGTGCCAATGTTGGATTTACAAAAGTGTTATTTTTTAACATTAATTCAACAACATCCTCTCTGTATTTATTAGTACCATCAGATTCCTTGAATACACCATGAATGATTGTATCTACTCCNGCTTTTAACGACCTGACCATTGATTCAGAGTTATGACAGTGAGCGGCTACATGTTTTCCAAATTTGTGCGCTTCTTCAACAATCACATTTAATTCTTCTTGGGAAAAGCTTGGTTTTAATGGGAAAGATGTATTAGTACTCCCTCCTGAAGCAGTGACTTTTATAAAATCTGCTCCTTGTTTAATTAAATATCTAACAGCTGCACGACACTCGTTTGTTCCTGTTATTTGTTCTCCAAAGTAACTCAAATGTCCACCTATAATAGCTAAAGGTCGGCCACTTAAAACTAGTCTGGGTGATTCTATAATACCCATCTGAGCTGCAGTTCTTAAATGAAAAGCGGTATCATTCTTCGCACCACAATCACGAACTGTAGTTACGCCAGAATGAAGATGTTTTTTTGCATTATTTGCCATATTTATAGATAAAACTTCGTCAGGTAACTGTGCTAATTGATCTCCTGACCTTCCGTCGCCTATCCCTGTTAAGTGAACATGCGAATCTATCAAACCAGGTAAAATAGTTTTATCTGAATAATCAATCAATTTATAATCTAANCCAGTTGGAATAGCCAATTCTCCTGTTGGTTTAATATCAACAATAGAATTACCATTAATAATAATACTTATGTTTTTTTTCGTATCATTTGAAATCCCATCAATTAGTTCTCCAACTTGAATTACCAGCATATTGCTTTCTTTGTTATCCATACTTACTCCTTTACACCTTAGGTGATTTTTGAATATAAGAATTATTAGATTCTTCAGATCCTCTGTTAATGCAGTTCCCCATAAAAAAAACTTCACTTACAGAATTTAAGTTTTTTATATCATCTAATGGGTTTTTATCTAATATTGCAATATCTGCAGATTTTCCACTTTCAAGGCTTCCAACCTCGTNGTCTAANCCNAGAGCTTTTGCAGCATTAATTGTAACGGATTTCAATCCTTCCAAATTAGAATATCCTGCCTCAACTAATAATTCNGTTTCATGAACAGTATTGCCAAGNGGGTAATCTCCCCANGAAGANTCTGAGCCAGTTATAACTTTAACTCCCATNTCAATCATTTTTCTACANTGGTCTAATTTTGTTTCCAATCCNAATTTAGCCATATCTAATCTNGCATCAAGTATNTTTTTTCTATCCTTATTAATACTCACAGANCCCATTCTCTTATTTTCAAAACCTCCNAAGGNAGGGTCATTNCCTTCCATNAAGCTCCANAACCTAGCTCTTCCAACATGAATTGTAGGATTAACATANGCTCCTTTTTCTATNATTTTATCTGCTAATTTNGGATCGAATATTGATTCTCCNTTGGCTTGATCAAAATTACAATGAATAATCATATCGACACCTGCATCTAAAGAATAATCAGTACCTTCTGTCGAAAGACAATGAGTTGCNGTTAACATATCATAGTTTTTTGCTTCGTTTGTAACAGCGAATAATTCACTCTTTGAAAAACTNGGNCTCAATGGAAATGAAGTNGCTGTAGAACCACCTGTGGCAGTAATTTTAAAATAATCAACTCCTTCTTTAATTAGCTGCCTAGCTAATGCTAAGCTTTCATCCTCGCCAGTTACTTCTCCGCCAAAATATCCCATGTGTCCTCCAATAATTGAAATAGGGCGGCCACATAGTACCATTCTAGGAGCTATCGCTAACCCACTATTAACCGCATCTCTTAATCTCATCATTGTCATATTTTTCGGGCCATTCTCTCGAATAGTAGTTACTCCCGAATAAAGACTTGTTTTAGCATTTCTGGCTGATTGGATAGTTAAAACATCATCGGGAATCAAACCTACGTCGTCCCCACTTCTGCCATCTCCAAATCCATTATGATGAGTGTGGCAATCTACCATTCCAGGAATAATTATTTTATCCTTGTAATCATATACTTTTGCATCAGGATGAATTTTACCTTTAATCTTTTCATAATGACCAGATAATTTTATTTTTCCGTCTTGAAAAATAACAGCTCCATCTTCAATTGGCTTATCNCTAACCATATCTAACAACCATTTTGATTTAACAACCTTCTGTTCAGACATTTGAATCTCCTGTAAAATAAATTATNATTTCATTAAAATTTATAGACTAATAATAATATAAAGGATTAATTTTGAAAATATACACAAAATCAGGAGATGAAGGAAATACTAGCTTNTTATTTGGNGAAAAAGTGTCTAAAAGTGATNTAAGATGTNATGCNTACGGNATGCTNGATTCCGTAAATTCACATTTAGGAATGTCCCGTGCTATTACTGAAAACCAATTTATATCTAATTCAATACTAGATATACANCATGATATTTTTGCTATTTCTACCGAAGTNTCNGTTTCNAACAAAGATCATCANAAAATATCTAAAACAAATTGGGGAATTAATTTTGTAGATGAAAAATCTGTTANAAAATTGGAAAANTTAATTGATAAAATAGACAAACAAGTCAANCTAAAGCCTAAATTTATTTTCCCNGGTAGCAATATACAATCAGCAGCNATTGATTTAGCAAGAGTAGAAACTAGATCTGCAGANAGNGCNTTNGCAAATTTAAATAATTATGAAAAACTNATAAATCCTAATATAATAAAATATATAAACAGATTGTCTGATCTGTTATTCTATTTAGCTAGAATTCCNGAAAATGAAAACGANCGAAAATATTATGATCCTAAAAATGAAGANTAAAATCNNTTCAANACAGAGGTAAGATAATGATTGAAAGCAATGAATCAATAANTAGTATAGATACNCATAAAATATTAGCNACTATCCCAATAATGCCATANCAAAATATTTTATGTGTTGGTGCTGAAGAAGGNTTNTTTCCTGTTTTATTTGGNAANTTTGTATTCGACGGAAAAGTTATTGTTTTTGAGTCTGACAAAAAAAATATAGATAAAACTAAAAAAATNCTNAAAAAAATTAATTTAGGAAATGTNGAATTAGATAATTTGACTGGTAANAAAATTTCGNTAAAAGATAAAATAGATGGAATTTTNATATCAGATTGGNATCTTTACAAAAGCAANGTNAAATTATTTGAAAANAATTTAAATAACAATACATGGATATCAATTTTGTCTGANAATGANCANTCGAAAGATAANATACTNAGTANATTAAAAAAAGATTCAGAAATACATATCAATCAAAAATATAAACTATACAATTATCGTCATTATANTTAAAAATNACTAATCATGTAANTCTATGCATTTTTTAGTTGCAACTATNGCTAGTTCNATATCACNATCTTTAGGCTTAATAGTTGTAATTTTTTGCAATAAGTACCCNGGTAAATTAATAATTTTACCAATAATTAAATTGTTTGATTTCCANCCAAGNAGTAACGTTTCGTANGTAAGNGATATCACAAAAAGNGATAAAGATAATCTTATTAAAAACAAAAAATTCACATCAATAACTAAAGTGTGAAAAATTATATTTGCATAAATNAATACAAATGCTAAAAANGCAGTTCCNCATCTTGGNTGTTCTTTATTGAATTTCTTAATATTATTAATTGTTAAATCNTGNTTNTTTTCATANGTATGAATNGCCATATGTTCAGCAGCATGATATTGAAACATATTTTGACCAATACTAAAAAATCTATACATATAAATATATAAAAAAAACAATAAAAATCTAATTGATAATTCTANCCANGTTCCAAATACTGAATTTAAGTTCGCCAAATTTAATATNGCTTTNGAAGATANTTTTGGTAAAAANACTACTAATCCAATTGTNAATGCCATTACNAAAACAAACATTATTCCTATTAAGATCTTAAAATAAATTGAGTCAGTATTGATCTCNTCATCAGNTACTTCGGCCATTACAAATATAGATTTCAATGATAGNCCNATAGTTTCAAGNATTGTNATCANNCCTCTTAAAAAAGGAATTTTTTTAAGATTATTTAANANTTTAAATCCCCATTTTATTGAAACAGTATTAATATCATTTCCTTCTCTGTAAGCAATTACAGTAAANATAGGTCCTTTGATTANTATGCCTTCTGGTAATGCTTGNCCNCCTAGTCTTAGGTGATTTTTTTNTGAGTTCANTTTATATGATTAACTTAANTTATACCTTCGTTTTAATCTTTCCACTCTACCTTCAGTATCAACAATTTTTTGCTCTCCTGTATAAAAAGGGTGGCACTCACCACACAATTCTATTCGCATCATTTCCTTTGTAGATCCTGTAACATATGTTTTTCCACATGAACAGACTATCTTTGATTCAGAAAAATATTTTGGATGTATTTCTTGTTTCATTTTTATATTCCTTATTTCGGGTAGACGCTTGCTTTTTTCTTGTCTTTAGTTAAATTCTCATATTTTACATAGCCATCAATTAATGAAAACAATGTATGATCTTTTCCGATCCCAACACTAATTCCAGGAGCGATCTTTGAACCCCTTTGTCTTACTAAAATTGACCCAGCAGTAACAAATTCACTATCGTAAACTTTTACACCTAATCTCTTAGAATTACCTCTATTCGGAGTGTTTTTAGTGCTTCCTCCACCTTTTTTATGAGCCATATTTATTTCTCCTAATTTTAATTGTCAGTTTTTTTTGCTTTAGGTTTCGCAGTAGCTGCTTTTGCTTTAGGTTTCGCAGTAGCTGCTTTTGCTTTAGGTTTCGCAGTAGCTGCTTTTGCTTTAGGTTTCGCAGTAGCTGCT